>JAGARO010000001.1 GCA_017622215.1 Clostridia bacterium | reverse complement strand
TCCTGAATTAAACCGGCTATGATATTCTTTTTTCCTTCACTCATTTTTTCTCTTCTTCTTTTTGCCATAAATAATTCCTCCTATGATATTTTTATTCTATCATAGAAGGAATCAATTTTACAGACTTTTTTTCACACTCTCAAATTCGTATTGTTTAATACTTCTTTAAGCATTTTTATAGTATCTTGAATATCATATATATAATAGTAATCATATATATCAGAGGGTAGTAATTTTTCAGCTATGCTTGTGTCTTTGACTTGTATTTTTTCTTGTTCCATTAACATAATAGGGGTTGTGGCTATAATGCTCTCCCAAACTAAAAGAGATTCAATATATAGTTTTTGTAAATCTTCTTTTTTTACTTTGTGCCATCTGCAATCATCAATATTGTGTTGAACATTTTTTACAAACCAATTATGTATAGGATATGCTTTTCGCCAGTATGCTAATTCTTTACAGTATTTTTCTGGATTAGAGCAATTAGGTTTATCAAATTTGTATGGCATAGGTGGTCTTTGATTATAAAGGATATCAGCACCATGACCAAATAAATCATTTGATACTGAATTTATTTCATCAGCAAACTCGCTACAATCAATATCTGGAAAAGGTGAAAACACATAGAATCCTGCTTTTTTAGTATCTTTCAAATATTTTTCTTGTCCTTTTTTAACGGAAAATAGGTACATGTCAAGTCCCATAATTCAAATCTCATTTCTACCAAGAGCAACCTATATACCGCCATATTGCAACTTGGATTTATAAATTTTAAGCGGTTTTTTAATACCGATATTAAACTTTTGTAATTACATAACTATTATAACATGAAATTTGATTTATTTCATTAAAATCACTCCGTACAGATGGAACATTGACTAAATAAAATATTTATGATATAATTTAATAAAAAGTTGATTTAAGAGGGGTTATTATGAGAAAGAAACTAAATCTCTTTGAAGAAGATATAGAAAGTTATAATTTATACGAATTATCAGATTGGATTAGAAGATGTCAAAACAAGGTACAATTAACCGATCCTTATACATTCCCTGATGAAGTGAAAAAATTTTGTTCTGATTGGTCTAACCATAGACAGAAACACGAAAAATTCTATGATGGTGAATTGTATAAACAAGCAATAATAGGTTCTGCTTGTAAAAATCCTAATGTACTTATAAGACATAAAAACAAAAAATTTAATATTACTGATTCAGTATTTAATGATGTAATGTCTTTTCTAAATGGTATTCCTACAAAAAATGCAGAAGAATTTAAAGAAATTTTAGATAGACAACAAATAATAACAGTTGATAATTACCTAAAAGCTATTGATGATATTTTTTACCACAAGGACGAATATAAAAAATATATATCTATTGCATTAAAAGAATTTTGCAAAATGAATTATATTAATTTCAACTTAAAGAAACTACCATCACATATTAAAACATCTGCTATTACAAAAGAAGAGTTATTAAGGGAACTGAGAAAAGCACCAAAAACAGATGATGAAGAAATACATCAATCTGCATATCCAGATATAAAGGAATATTCATTTGTAAGAATGTTCAAAGAGTATGAAATTTCAAAAACTACATATTTTGATTGGCAAGATAAAGGGAAAGAACAAAGGGCATTTGATAAAAAGTTTTTTATCAATCTTGGCTTTATGCTGAATTTACCATTAGATCGTTTTGAAACACTACTTAACTATAATGGATTTACTGTTGAAAAGAGTTTGCGAGAATTA
Organism: Clostridia bacterium; assembly: GCA_017622215.1. Classification (GTDB taxonomy): domain Bacteria; phylum Bacillota; class Clostridia; order Monoglobales; family Monoglobaceae; genus RGIG8709. The sequence goes on along the minus strand of JAGARO010000001.1, from coordinate 19,579 downwards.
GATATAATTGTGTGTGAAGCAAGAAAATGCGGATATTCACATTTATATACAAGGATATTAATTGAAAAAGCAAACGATAAAATATATAAAGACTATGGTAAATTTCAAAAGTCTGTTATACCTAAATTAGACATCATTCCATATAATACCGAAAACAAAAAATCCACTTCTTAAAAGTGGATTTTTGGCTTAATATAGGCATTTTAGCGGTGTTGTGGGAAGTACCAATTTAACCTACACATATATATCGCACTGTATGTACTGTGGACTTACTTATTCCGAATTTTTTGGCTGCATCACGGACTGTTGCTTTATTCTCGATTATGTATCTTGCCAGCTCTATTGTGCGTTCTTCTATGTGATAGTTTTGCATTTTATCACTCCCATATTTTATTACTGTTAAAGTATATGAGAGTGATTTTGGTTTTATGTTTTCCGAATTTATTTTTAAAATTAAACAGGCTGTGCAGAGAAATTTATAAAAAATTGCGGAATATGTTGAAAAAAAAACAAAATCGTAGTATAATGAAAATGTATGAGAAATTTTAGTATGATTTCGGGAAAGAAGTGCATATAAATGACAAAAATTTTCGGAAGGAAAAAACATAAACAGAATAATATTTTTTACACGGTTATAACCGTTATTTTGCTGTGCGCAGTTTTTCTTTCGATGGTGGCTTTCTTCTATGTTCAGGCAGAAGATGAAGCTTATGAAATGCTTCATATTCAGACAAAACAAATTAAAGATGATATTCAGCTCCAGATGATTTCTGACCGTGAGAATCTTGCTACTATGGCGAATTTTGCGGCAAAGCTTTATAAAGACGGAGAAGGCTACAGCCTTTTGTTCGAATCCTTTAAGCCAATCGGTCTTATTGAAAATATTGGAATACTTGACTCAAATAATGTATTCCACACAAAAGCCGGTGATATGGACTTAAACGGAAAGATTTCCTTTTACGAGGAAGCGGAAAAGGGAGAGTATATTTCAGGCAGAATAAAAGACCTTACAAAAGATGATTATGAAATTATAAGAAGTGCTGTTCCTGTTAAGGTTAATAACGAAACTGTGGGAGTTTTATACGGGGTTATAAAGCTTGATGCAATAGAAAAAAGATATGAAGGAATGGCCAAGGAGCTTGAAGCACAGCTCTTTATCTATGAAAAGGAAAGCGGAGACCTTGTGGTTGATACAGTTCACAATGAGCTTGGAAACATTTCTTTCTTAAAGGACAGAGTATATAATAAGGGATATTCCTATGAAACGATGATGGAAACTGAAAAGGGATTTACATCCTTTGTATCGGCTTACACAGGGGAAGACCTTTATATGCACTATTCAGCCCTTGAAAAGTTGGGCTGGGAGATTTGTGTTGCAAGATATGAATCGCAGGTTTTTGCTACTACAAGAATTGAAACAAGGATTCTTCTTACAGCCTTCATTATTATGGTTATAATTATGGCACTTTATATGCTTATTATAACAAGAAACGAAAGAAGAGTTAGTGCTGTAACAAAGTGTGCATCTGAAGTAAGAAGAATACTTCTTGAGGTAAATCAGCAGGAAAATAATATTGGTGATGCTTTAAAACAGGTTTGCCTGTTCTCAAAAGCCAGGTCGGCTGTGTTTATTGATACTGACGGCGCAGACTATAACTATGTTATGCCTGCCCTTGAGGAACAGACTCTTAATGAGGCTGAAAGAAACTATTTTATGGGTGAGCTTTTCAGATATGCTATGGACCTTCGCAAGATAACCCGAGCAACTGTTGGGGTTATGTGCATTAAGGCAAACGACCATCTTAATAAAACTAAGCCTGATTTTTATAATTTCCTGAATGAACATAAGATAAAAGAAGTTTCTTTTGCAGCTGTAACAAACAATGAAAATCATATAACAATTCTTGCTGCGTTAAATCCTGCAAAGAGCAAGGAGTCAAGACTCCTTGCGGAAAAGGTTGCAGTATGTTTCTCTATTGCACTCTTTAATAAAAAGCACTTAAACAGAACTGAAATGGAAGTTATAACCGACTCTCTCACAGGTGCGCTTAATCGTGTTGCATATAAGAAGGACATACAGGATTTTAACGCTGAAAAGCCGGACAATTTCTCATGTATATATATTGATGTAAATGAACTTCATCTCCGTAACAACAAATACGGTCATGCTGCTGGGGATGAAATGCTTGTTTACATTGCCAATACCCTAAAGGAAATTTTCTATGGCCACAGGATTTACAGAATGGGCGGAGACGAATTCCTTGTATTTACTAAGGAGCTAGACCCTGATGTTGTCAGAGAGGGGATTGAGACCTTTATTGAACAGCTTAAGCTCAAGGACTATAAGGTGGCAATCGGTATGTCTTACAGAATGAAGAATGCGGATGCTGAGGAAATGGTAAGAGAAGCTGAAGTAAGAATGTACGAAGCCAAGGCGCAGTATTACCAGAATAAAGGACAAAAGAGCGTCTTTGAAGCAGAAGACCTGGGATATGTTCAGGTTAAAACCGGAATTGCGGAAATTGACACTATGATTTCAGTTTTAAGAGAACACTATAACGGAATTTACAGGGTTTCCATGAATACTGACAAGGCAAGAAGAATTCTTATGCCTAAGTATCTTGAATACAACGAGGAGGAAGAATGCTTCTCCCGACTCTTTACAAGATACATAGACGAAATTGTGGACCCTGATTTCCACAGACCTATGATAAGCTTCCTGAATTATGATGCTATAAAGAGACATCTTTCAGAGGGCAGTATTCCGAGAATTACATACAAGAAAAACAACGGTGAAGCTGTTATATTAAGCGTTTACAGGCTTAACGATGATGCTGACGATATCAGGGATACTCTCTGGGTTTTCGCCAAGGATTAAAGGAATTTGACAAATATCTTTATTTATGATAAAATTATTTTAATTGAATATTTGGCAAACCCGGTGAAAGCCGGCGACGCAAAGCTAAGAGGCTAAGGTATATATTTATACTACGCTCGTCCAGTTGCAATAATAAAAAGCCTTGCTTAAAGCACAGGCTTTGTGTTGTTGCAACTTTTTTTATTGTAAAGTATGTAACAAAACAGATTGGAAATGAATAAAGTAAGTGAGGTGGTGGAAGATGAATAGTGAGATTGGAATTTCTATGATTACCAATTCTGAAATACTTTTATTATTTGGAATTGTGATTTTGGGATTCTTTCTTTACATTTCAAAAATCAAGAAAGCCAATGAGGCGGAAAAAATGCTTGACGCTGAAACAGGGATGGGAAATCTCCAGTATTTTAAGCATCATTTTAAGTACAGCTTAAGCGATGACTTCAGATATTTCTATCACGTGGCATACATAATTTTAGACACAAGATATCTCCGTACGTACTATGACGACAGCTCCTTTGAAGAGGTGCTTAAATATGCTGCATCGGTTTTATCTGAACATACAGAGGATGGGGATATTCCTGCGAGAATCTCCGAAAACGGTTTCGCTTTTGCTTTTAAGTCCATAGATGAGGAAGATGCTAAAAAGAAGCTTGGCGGAATTATGGAGAAGCTTAACAGCTTTGAGGGGAAGAGAGTAAAGGACAACAGACTTGTTTTTCATTCAGCCCTATATCATCTTGGAAATTCCGATAAGAACTGTGAACTTCTTCTTTTTAACCTTAGAAAGAATTGTATTCGTCTTGTTGATACAGAAACACAAATGGTTTTCTGTGATGTACACGCCATGAACAGTATTCAGGAAGAAAAGAAGCTTAGCGAGGCTATTTTAAAAGGTCTTGATAAAAATGAGTTTAAAATGTATCTGCAGTTTATTGTAGATAACAAAACAAAGAAAATTGTGTCTGCTGAGGCTCTTTCAAGATGGGACAGGCCGCAAAAGGGAATTGTGGGGCCTGGAGAGTACATTGAAAATATGGAAAGCTCGGGAATTATAAGCAAACACGATTTATATATGTTTGAGCATGTCTCAAGACAGCTTGAAAAGTGGAAGGACACAGAACTTAAAGATTTATCAATTTCCTGTAATTTTACAAGAATTACACTTTCTGAGGATGGCTTTATAGATAAACTGAAAAGAATTTCGGATAAATATGATTTTGACAAGTCAAAGCTTTCTATTGAAATCACAGAGGATGCTATTGAAAAAGATATAGATATTGCTATGGAAAACGTGAGAAAATGTAAGGAGCTTGGTTTCCGAATCTATCTTGATGACCTGGGAAGCGGATATACCTCTCTTGCTAATCTTTGCGATTATCCTATAGATATAGTGAAAATTGACAGAAGTATTCTTCTTAAGGCAGACACGGATAAGGGAAAGGATTTGTTTAAGGGAATTGTTGCTTTTGCTCACAGCCTTGGTATTCAGGTTGTCTGCGAGGGTGTTGAAACAGAGGAACACAGCGTATTTGTAAGCGGTACAGACTGTGATTATTTACAGGGATGGTATTATTCAAAGCCTGTTCCTGAAGACAAATGGGAAGAGTTTTTAAAAGAGTATAAAGGTTAAAATAAAACCCCGAAGATATAATCTTCGGGGTTTTTTGTATCTGTTTTTAATAATTCTGAACAAGTCTCATGAATACTGTAGCAGCCATAGCTCTTGTTGAGTTGAGTTTAGGGTCCATTGTTGAGGATGATGTTCCTGTAACAAGGCCTGTGCCTGCAGCCCATTTAAGAGCGTCTGTTGCGTAAGATGAAATCTTGCTGTAATCGTCGTAGAGCTTGAGGTTTACGTTTGTTTCCATTGACATATCGTATTCCCTGTACTCTGCGTATCTGTAAAGCATTGTAGCCATCTGTTCGCGTGTAATGTTAAGGTCTGGCCCGAATTCTGTATCGCTCATACCTGAAACAATACCGTTTGCACTAGCCCATGCAACAGCCTTTTCGTAATATGCACCTCTTGAAACATCGGCAAACTTGCTTACGCCTGCTGATGGTGAACCTGCAATTCTGTAAAGGACTGTAACGAACATTCCTCTTGTAATGTTTGCGTTAGGCTCGAATGTAGTATTTGTCATACCGTTCATTAAGCCTTTCTGTGCAACATAGTTTACTGAATTGTAGAACCAGTCAGATGTTTTAACATCAGTAAATCTTGCAGATGTACTTGGTGCTGATGGAACTGTTGGTGTGCTTGGTGAAACTGAGCTTGGCGGTGTTGTGTTACCGCTTGTAGTTTTCTTGAAGAGCGCTTTGATTTCGTGGTTTTTCTTAATGTTCTTGAATGTGTATGAAGTAACACGGCCGATAACGTCGCCGTCAACTGAAACTTCAACTAATTCATAACCTGCGTTTGCTGTGATTCTGAATGTTTTGTTATCGCCGTAATCTACATAGCTTGTTCCAGGGGAAATCTTACCGCCTGTTGTCTGTTTAACTGTAATCTTGTAATCGCCTTCGTCGTCATCGTCATCGTCGTCATCATCTGATGAACCGCCACCACCATCGCTTTCGCTGCTTGCAATACAGATTGTAACAAAATCCTTTGATGAAGAACCCACTGTCTTTAAGAAGATTGTAATAACTTTTGCTTTTGTGTCAACATTAAAGCATTCCTTTGTAGCGTCAGAAGCTTCTTCGATTTTTGATTTAGAATAAGAGATTTCTGTTTTAGCTGTAGTGCCCTTTACGTTTTTGTAAACTGAAAGGTCGGATGATGAGAATGAACCAACAAAAGGAATAACTACTTTAATGTAATCTTCAAGCTTGTTCTCGTCGAATGAATCACCGTTATCTGTGAATGTAAGCTGGAACTGGAGTTCCTCTGTTTCACTTGAAGGAACGCTGATTTCCTTATCAGGTTCTTCAACTACGATTCCGATTGTGTGGTCAACAGGGTCAGGAAATGCATTTTCTAAATCGCCGAAAGCAATTCTTGGGAATGACTTCTCAGCTTCGATGTCATATGTGATTTCAGCATTCCAGTCGTTGAGTCTTAATGTAAGCTCGATTGATGCTGTGCTTGAAGAACTTGTAGCAGGAGCAACAATTACGTCCTGAACGTTTGTATATGAGCCGTTTGTGTACTTAATCTGGTAAGCACCCGGCTTAACTTTGTCGAACACAAAGTCAGCACCCTTGCTCATTGCAATTACATATTCGTTTGAGCAGAGGTAAACAACGATATCGTCTCCGGCTTCAGGAGTTCTGTCGACGATTGTACCTTCGATTTTTCTGTACTTTGCAATCTTATTCTTAGCTGCAGTTTCCTTGGAAGAGGAAGATGAACTAAGTCTTGTAAGGTATGCAGGAGTGATGCTTTCGATTGTGTAGTTGTCAGCATCAAACTTGCTCATATCATACATTGCAAGATAAGGAACATCTTTTGATGTACCTGGTTCCTTTTCAGTAGCTCTGTCCATATCATCAATAACAAAATCAATTTCGTTTCCGTCTGCGTCTGTTACAACATATGTAATTGCAGGAGCAGAAGAAGATGTATAGAACATATTGTCAGGAGCGATGTTGATAACAGCTTTTGTGATGTCAACTGTAAGGTTATCTGGCTGAATAACTTCGCAGTTGACAGCGTCAGCGCCTGTAAGCTCAAAGTCTGTTGTAACAGCCTTGTTTTCTCCTACGTTTGCTGATGCAACTTCGCCCTCTGTTGCGTTAGCGAGTTCAATATCGAAAACGGTGTCGATGGTTGCGCCTTCGATTTCAACAATTTTTGTGCCGTTGTATGGACGGTCGATTGCAACCGCACCTGTAACTTCGATTTCTGCCTTTTCGATTACGAGGAAACCAATAGGTTCTTCGTTTTCAAAAACCTTATAAGTGCCTGCGTTAACAGGTGAAGCAACAGCTTCTCCGCCTAATTCGTAAGTGTAGTCTCCGTCACCTTCAAATGCCTGAACAGAACCGTCAAATGTAACAGTCTGTGTGTTTTCCCCTTCTGCACCAACTGTTACAGGTACAACAAGCATTGTTGCAAGAATTGCAATCACAGTGAAGAGACTTAATGCTTTTCTTAAGTTTTTCATAATATTTTCTCCTTTTTATATTTTAAAATCGGAAAAACCGACTAATTATATTGCTTTTATTATATTTATATTGTACCAATAATTCGTCATTATGTCAATGAATTATAGGGGGATTTTACAAAAAAAATATGGTGGATAATTCCACCATATTTTTATGCTGTAAATTTACCGTCTTTGAAGTCAATTGTTATGTTGTCGCCGTTCTTTATATTGCCCTCAAGAAGCTTTTCGGCTATCATATCCTCAATTTCCGACTGGATTGCTCTGCGGAGAGGACGGGCGCCGTAAACTGCGTCAAAGCCGTGATTTGCAATTTCGGAAACTGCATTTTCGGTAAACTCTGCTTTAATTCCGTTTGCAATAAGGCGTTTTTTAAGTCCCTCAAGCATTTTTTCTGCAATTTTCTCAATGTCTGCCTTTGTGAGCTGGCGGAATACAATTGTGTCGTCAACTCTGTTTAGGAATTCAGGACGGAATGCACGCTTTAATTCGCTCATTACATCAGACTTTATCTGTTCATAATTTGTGCCTGACTCTGCGTCGGTGCTGAAACCTAAACTCTTATGCTCTGTAATTCGTCTTGCACCTAAGTTTGAGGTCATAATTATAACTGTGTTGCGGAAATCAACTCGTCTGCCCTGTGAATCAGTTAAAATTCCGTCGTCCAAAATCTGGAGAAGAATGTTAAATACATCAGGGTGTGCCTTTTCGATTTCGTCAAAGAGGATTACCGAATATGGCTTTCTTCTCACCTTTTCTGTGAGCTGTCCGCCCTCCTCGTGGCCTACATAGCCAGGAGGTGAGCCTACAAGACGGGAGACTGCAAACTTTTCCATATACTCGGACATATCAATCCTTACCATTGCGTCCTCGTCTCCGAACATTGCCTCGGCAAGTGCCTTGGAAAGCTCTGTTTTACCTACACCTGTTGGCCCCAAGAAGATAAAGGAGCCTATCGGACGTTTTGGGTCTTTAAGACCTACTCTGCCTCGGCGGATTGCCTTGGCTACAGCTGTTACAGCCTCGTCCTGTCCGATTACTCGTTCGTGGAGAACCTCTTCCAGTTTTAGCAGTTTTTCCGATTCTTCCTCTGCAAGACTCTTAACAGGGATTCCCGTCCAGCTTGAAATTATGTCTGCAATTTCCTCTTTTGTAACCTCAGGGGATACATCTGTCTGGGTTTTCTTCCAGTTTTCCTTTTCGGTGCTTAGCTTTTCTGTGAGGCTGTTTTTCTCGTCTCTTATTGAGGCGGCCTTTTCGTATTCCTGATTCTTGATTGCCTCGTCAATCTCATTTTTAAGCTCATTTATTTTGTTTTCAGTTTCCTTAAGGTCAGGAGGAAGAGTGAGAGATTTTAATCTTACTCTTGAAGATGCCTCGTCGATTAAGTCAATGGCTTTATCAGGGAGAAATCTGTCGGAGATATATCTTACAGAAAGTTTTACTGCTGAAACTATGGCGTCATCTGTGATTTTTACTCTGTGGTGTCCCTCATATTTATCACGGAGGCTTTTAAGAATTTCAATACACTGTTCCTCTGTTGGCTCGTCAACCATTACAGGCTGGAAACGGCGTTCTAAAGCTGCGTCCTTTTCAATATTTTTTCTGTATTCGTCAATGGTTGTAGCTCCGATTACCTGAATTTCACCTCTTGCAAGAGACGGTTTCAGTATATTGGCGGCGTCAATGGCACCCTCGGCTGCACCTGCACCGATAAGGGTATGGATTTCGTCAATAAAGAGAATTATGTCCCCTGCTTTTCTGATTTCCTCCATTGCGCCCTTTAGGCGTTCCTCAAACTCGCCTCTGTATTTTGCACCTGCAACCATTGAGGACAAATCAAGGGTTATTACTCGTTTGGATATAAGATTTTCAGGGACTCTGCCGTTTACTATATCCTGAGAAAGTCCCTCTGCAATTGCAGTTTTGCCAACCCCCGGCTCGCCGATAAGACAAGGATTGTTCTTTGTTCTTCGACTTAAAATCTGTATAACACGCCTGATTTCCTCGTCTCTGCCTGTTACAGGGTCAAGCTTTAATTCCTTTGCCATTTTTGTGAGGTCTCTGCCGTACTTTTCCAAAAGCGGAGTTTTTGTATTTTTCTTTGGAGTTTCTTTCCCCGGGGTATTGTGGTCGGAGAAGTCAGTTTTATCGTTTAAGGCTTCTTCAAGGCTTGTGTAGATGTCTGTGAGGTTTGCACCCATATCAGATAAAATTCTCACGGCGATGCACTCGCTTTCCCTTAAAAGAGAGAGGAGAATGTGCTCTGTGCCGATATATTCACAGCCAAAACGCCTTGCTTCGTCAAAGCTTTTCTGTATAATTCCCTTTGTTCTCGGTGTGTAGCCTAGCTCTAAAGAATCTGTGGGAACGCTTACGCCCACAAGCATTTCAATTCTGTCCTTTATGGCGTCGGCGGTTATTCCGTTGGTTTTCAGTACCTTTCCTGCAATTGACTCCTCGTCTGCAGACAGTCCGTAGAGAATGTGCTCGCTTCCTATATAATTATGGCCCATCTGCATAGCTGTTTTTCCTGCTTCCTGCAGGGCTTCCTTTGCCCTGCGGGTAAATCTGTTACTATACATTCAATCACCTCATTTTAATTTTTCCTTGATTATTTCAGCTCGTTTTAAATCTCTTTCCGCTGAGCTTTCAAGGTTGTATTTTTTAATTATGTTTGCAGGGAGCACTGCATAAAAAATTTCGTTCAGCGTTCCCAAGGTTATGTCTTTTATTATTCCTAAATTTATTCCCATTCTCATATCGGAAATAAGATTTAGTGTTTCAGAAGAAGAGAGGATAACTGCGTTTTTAAGTGTGCCGTAGGAACGCATAATTTTGTCTTCAAGCACAAATTTTTCTCTCTCGTACAACTCTTTCTGGAGCTTTCTTTCGTTTTCTGTAAGCTCGGTTATAAAGCCTGTAAGCTTTTCAATAATTTCCTCTTCGGTAAGCCCTAAGGTTACCTGATTTGAAACCTGATAAATGTTCCCAAGAGCTTTACTGCCCTCGCCGTAAAGTCCGCGGACTGTGAGGCCCACCTGACTGAAATTGCGGATAATGGAGTTGATTTTTCCTGTTTGTGTGTGGGCAGGAAGATGTACCATAACTGACGCCCTCATACCTGTTCCAAGGTTTGAGGGACAGCAGGTAAGATAGCCTAAATCCTGATGAAATTCATAGTCGATTTCCTCTTCGATAAGGTTGTCAATTTCTACTGCGTTTTTAAGACATTCCTCAAGGTCAAAACCCTCCTGCATACACTGTATGCGGATATGATCCTCCTCACAGAGCATTATGCTTGTTCTGTTGTCGGGACTGATAATAAGCCCACGTTGACGGGAGTTGTCAAGCATATCAGGGCTGATTATATGCTGTTCAGCAAGAGCTTGTTTTTCGTAGAGAGGAAAGTCCTTAAGGGAGAAGAAGTTTAAGCCGTTTTTCTCTGCAACAGGCTTTAATTTTTTCAGAACTGTAAGTTCGTCTTTTTCTGTCATTTTTCCTGCAAAAGGGATGTCTTTAATATTTCGTGCAAGTCGCACCCTTGAAGAGAGGACAATGTCGCCCTTTTTACCTGTATTTGTGTACCACATTCTACGCCTCTCCTTTCAAAGCCTTGATTTCGTCTCGAAGTATCGCTGCCTCCTCGAAGTTCTGTTCAAGGACAGCGCGGTTTAATTTTTCTGTAAGGTTTTCGATTTTTCTGTCTGTATCAAGCTTTCCCCATAGGCGTTTTGGTGCTCTGCCCTTGTGGGAATTTGCGTGGTGGAGCTGTTGGAGGGGTTTGGATAAGTATTTACGGAAAGTGCTGTAACAATCTCCGCAACCTGCCTTTCCCTTGTTTAAAAACTCCGTGAGAGTCATTTTACATTTTTCGCATTTTGTTTCTGTTGTTGTGCCTGTAAGAGATGGGGAGAAGAAGCCTGAAAAGAAGTTGTCAAAATCATTGTCCCAGCCGAATTTGAGGCTTGTAAAGTCGCCCTGCTCCTCGGCACATTTTTCGCAGAGATAATACTCTGTTTTCTTGCCGTTTATTATTTTTGTAAGATGTGTATTGGCGTCGTTGATATTACATTTTTGACATTTCATAATATTACCTCCATTTACTATAATAGGTTAATTAAGATATTCTTAAACATTTTTGAACGGATAATATCCCTGTGGGGTTGGGAAACAGGGATAGAATTGTCGGAAATTGCGGAGAGGAGGAGCTTGGCTTCTCTCTCTGTTATAAGCTCATATTCGTAGAGGCTCTGAAGAATTGAATGAGCGTTCTGGAATGAGATTGAGTCGCCGATTCTGTTTATAAGATTTATAATATGGTTGTCAGTGTCGGGAACTGCACGGGTGATTTTTATGTAACCACCGCCACCGCGACGGCTTTCCACAATATACCCTCTTTCAGGGGAAAATCTTGTGGAGATTACATAGTTAATCTGGGATGGAACACAGTTGAAATGGTTTGCAAGCTCATTTCTCTGGAGCTCAATCATCCCACTTTCCTCGAGCATTTCCTTTATAAAACTTTCTATTAAATTACTTAATTTCATAATATCACCTTTTTGACTTTGACTTTCTTTGACCTTTCAATTTTATTATAACCCCTTTTTGGAAATTGTCAAGGGGTTTGGGGAAATTTTTTATATTGCTTTTTCGGGATTTTTGTGGTATAATATTTATACAGATAAATATTGTGTAAAACTGCTACCGAGTAGTAGAATGTTATAAAGACATTCGTTTGCATATCGTTAGGTCTTAGAAGATATGTATGCGGATGTTTATTTTTTTGGAGGATTGCTATGGTTAAATTAAAAAGGTATTTTTCAGCCCTTGATATTATCTTATGGGTTTCTTCTGTAATAACAATTATAACTTCATTTTTTGTTTTTGACAGGGGTAACTATCTGACTTTATCTGCATCTTTGATTGGAGTAACCTCTCTGATTTTCTGTGCAAAAGGAAATCCTTTCGGACAATTTCTTATGATAATTTTCAGCTTGCTCTATGGGATAATCTCTTTTAACTTTTCTTATTACGGAGAAATGATAACTTATCTGGGAATGACAATGCCTATGGCTGTTTTTGCGCTTATATCATGGCTGAAAAACCCCTATAACGGAAACAGGGCAGAGGTTAAAGTTAATATAATCAGTAAAAAAGAAACAATATTTATGTTGCTTTGCTCGGTTGTTGTAACAGTTATTTTCTATTATATTTTAGATTATTTTAACACGGCATACATAGTGCCAAGCACAATTTCTGTTACTACAAGTTTTATAGCTGTGTATCTTACATTCAGGAGAAATCCTTATTTTGCATTAGCCTATGCATCTAACGATATTGTTCTAATTATTCTGTGGACCCTTGCGAGCATATATGAAATTCGTTATGTTTCTGTTGTTGTGTGTTTTATTGCCTTTTTGGTAAATGATATTTACGGATATATCAGCTGGGAGAAGATGAAGAAAAGACAGAAAATAAAGTTATAGGCAGAGGCGTATATAGTCTAGATTTAGTAGGATGAGCCTTTTCCCCGGATTGCAGGGTTAAGGCTCATTTTTATACCTGAATATAGTGTTTTATGGTTGATTCGTAGTGGACAGTTTGAAGATTTTTTGAAAAATATCGTTGAAAGATTTCAGTTGTGATAAGGATTTTGGTGTTATATGTGTCCAAGATTAAAAATTGTTCATGGTTATTTACTTTTCTGGTAATTTGTGATAAAATATTAGTATAAGATGATGAAAGAGTTAGACAAATAAGAATTTGTGGAGAGAATACGATGGTCAGTGTAACAGATGTAAAACAAATTCTTCGACTTGCAATGGAGGCGGAGATTAAAGTGTTCCTTGATGGCGGTTGGGGTGTAGATGCACTTATTGGATATGAAACAAGAACCCACAATGATATTGATATATTTGTAGAAAAGAACGATTATCATAAGTTTATACAAATAATTAAAGACAATGGTTTTTATGAAATAAAGATGGAATATACAACAACAAGCCATACAGTATGGGAGGATGAAAATAAACGGATTATTGATTTGCATTGTTTTGAATATACAGATGATGATAAAATTCTCTATGAAGGAAACTGCTTTCCATTAGAAACTTTTACAGGGAGAGGAAAAGTCGAGGATATAGAAGTCTCCTGCATTGAACCATATAGTCAAGTGATGTTCCATTTGGGATATGAGTTTGATGAAAATGATATGCATGATGTGAAGTTGCTGTGTGAGACATTTCATATCGAGATTCCAGATGCGTATAGATAACTACAAATTCCAAGTTGTTGAACTGAATAATTACATTAAGGAGCTTTGAGCCTACGGGTTCAAAGCTCTATTTTTTAATGAATAGTGGGTATTGTTAAGAAGTATTGGCATTCAAATTTTAAATCAATGATAATTTCTGTTGAAATTGCCAAAAATGATCATTTTATTGTGGTTTTAAGGGATGTTAAAACATCCGACAAATGCTAGACTATATAAGGCAGAGGCTTAAACTCTTGACTTAGAGGAAAAATCTTGATATAATTATTTTATCTATGATTAAATTTATTTTTACGAAGGTGAAACTATGGAAAAATACGGATTAAATGACATCAGAGAAAAGTTTTTAAGCTTCTTTGAATCAAAGGGCTGTTTAAGGCTTGGAAGCTTTCCTCTTATTCCGAAGAATGACGCAAGTCTTCTTCTTATAAACTCAGGTATGGCGCCTATGAAAAAGTGGTTTACAGGTGCTGAAGTGCCTCCTAAAAAGAGAGTTACTACCTGTCAAAAGTGTATCAGAACTCCTGATATTGAGTGTGTTGGTAAGACTGCAAGACACGGTACATACTTTGAAATGCTTGGAAACTTCTCTTTCGGGGACTATTTTAAGAGAGAGGCAATTCACTGGGGCTGGGAATTCTTAACTGAAGTTATGGGACTTCCTGCGGACAAACTCTGGATTACAGTTTACGAAGAGGACGATGAGGCAAGAGAAATCTGGCTCAAGGAAATTGGCGTGCCTGAAGAAAGAGTTGTAAGACTTCCTAAGTCAGAAAACTTCTGGGAACACGGCACAGGCCCTTGCGGACCTTGTTCTGAAATTCACATTGACCGTGGGGAAGCATACAGCTGTGGCCCTGACTGTCATTTTGGGGACGACTGCGACAGATTTATGGAAGTGTGGAACCTTGTATTCACACAGTTTGACAAGGATGAGGATGGAAACTACAACCGTCTTGCTAACCCTAATATCGATACGGGTATGGGTCTTGAAAGACTTGCTGCCGTTATTCAGGGTGTGGACAACCTCTTTGAAGTTGACACTGTGCAGAACATCATGAAAGAAATTTCAAGAATTGCCGGTGTTGAATATAAAAAGGATGAAAAGACAGACGTTTCTCTCCGTGTTATTACCGACCATATCAGAAGTACTGTTATGATGGTTTCTGACGGTGTCATTCCGTCAAACGAGGGCAGAGGCTACGTTTTAAGACGTCTTTTAAGACGTGCTGCCCGTCATGGAAAGCTCCTCAACATTCAGGGAGAATTCCTTTACAATATTGCTGATAACGTAATTGACGAGTCAAAGCAGGGCTATCCTGAACTTGACGAAAAGAGAGAATACATTAAAAAGGTTATTAAGATTGAAGAAGAAAAGTTTGCAAAGACAATCGACAACGGTATTGCAATCTTAAATGACTATATTGAAAAGACAAAGGCTGATGGAAAGACTGTTTTATCAGGTGAAGATGCGTTCAAGCTTAACGATACCTACGGCTTCCCAATCGACCTTACAGTTGAAATCTGTGAAGAACAGGGGCTTACTGTTGACAGAGAGGGATTTACACAGGCTCTTGCAAAGCAGAAGGAAACTGCAAGAAATGCAAGAAAAGATGGCTCAAGCTGGGACGATGAAGATAACCATACATTCGACAATCTTCCTGCAACAGAGTTTGTTGGATACACTGAACTTGAAGCAAAGAGCGAAATTCTCGGCATCGATGTAAACGAAGACGGAGAGGGAATTATCGTTACAAAGGCTACTCCTTTCTACGCTGAAATGGGCGGTCAGGCAGGCGACGTTGGTGTAATTACAACTGCTAATGCAGAGGCAGAGGTTGTTTCTACAAAAAAGAACGGAAACGGCATCTATATGCATATCGTAAAGGTAGTTAAGGGCATTTTTGAAACAGGGGAGGAGGCTATGCTTTCTGTTGACAGAAAGACAAGAAGGGCTATTTCAAGAAACCATTCTGCAACTCATCTTCTTCACTCTGCTCTTAAAGAGGTTCTTGGCTCACATGTGGCTCAGGCAGGCTCTGAAGTTAATGCAAAGCATTTAAGATTTGACTTCTCACACTTTGAGGCTATGACAAGTGAAGAACTTAAGGCTGTTGAAAAGAAAGTTAACGACGAAATCTTAAACGGACTTCCAATTGATGTTCAGGTTCTTCCTATTGAAGAAGCTAAAAAGCTTGGTGCAACTGCACTCTTTGGTGAAAAGTACGGCGATACAGTAAGAGTTGTTTCTATGGGAGATTACTCTGTTGAATTCTGTGGCGGTACACACCTTTCAAATACTGCTCAGGCAGGACTCTTCAAAATTGTTTCTGAATCAGGTGTTGCTGCGGGAACAAGAAGAATTGAGGCTGTAACAGGTCAGGGTGTTCTTGATATTTTAAATAACAACGAAGAAACCTTATACAATGTGGCTGACATATTGAAGTCCAACCGCACAGACATTCTCTTAAAGGCTAACGGCCTTGCAGAAGAACTTAAGACTGCTAAAAAGACAATTGAGTCCTTAAAGGCTAAGATTGCCCAGAGCTCACTTGGTGAGGCTCTTGATGACGTTCAGGAAGTTAAGGGCATCAAGGTTATCATAAGAAAAATGGAAGACGGACTTGATATGGACTCCTTAAGAAATGCAGGAGATACATTAAAGCAGAAGTTTGAAAAGGCTGTTATTGTACTTGCATCAAACTGCGACGGAAAGGTGAATATCGTTGCTATGGCTACAAAAGAGGCTGTTGCAGGCGGTGCTCACGCAGGCAACATCATAAGAGAAGTTGCTAAAATCTGCGGCGGCGGTGGCGGCGGTAAGCCGGATAACGCTCAGGCAGGCGGAAAAGACCCAAGCAAGATTGATGAAGCACTTTCAGCTGTAGCAGGGTTATTATAAGAGGTGAATATTATGGATTGCTTATTCTGTAAGATTATAAAGGGCGAAATTCCATCCACAAAGGTTTATGAGGACGAATTTGTATATGCCTTTAACGACATTGAGCCACAGGCTCCTGTGCACGTTGTAATTGTTCCAAAGGAACATATCTGCTGTGCTAACAAGATTGATTCTGAAAACAGCTATTTAGTGGGCAAAATCTTTGAGGCTGCTGCGAAAATTGCAGAGGATATGGGATTTGCCGACAAGGGCTACAGAGTTGTAAATAACTGCGGAGAGGACGGCGGACAGACTGTGCTCCACCTTCATTTCCATCTTCTTGCAGGCAGAAATCTTGGCTGGCCTCCGGGTTAATAAAGAGGTCAAAAGTAACAAGGAAGAAATGGTTTTGAATGCCGATTTTCCGTTTATACTTCATAAAAAAATCCCGCAATACACAAAGTATTGCGGGATTTTTGTTATTCGTCTAATTCGAAAAATCTGAAATTCAAAACTGCTCTGCATCCTGAAATTTCTAATTTCAGGACAATTATTCCATTGTTACATTTGACCTTGGGACGCAATCCGTTGAATTCGTAGAATTCCTATAAGAAAAAGGACCTTGTTTCCAAGGTCCTTTATTTTTATTAAATTACTGGTCGAGGCAGTTACGCTTGATTTTCTGGGTTGTTGTCTTAACGAACTCGTGGTCACGAACAATAACCTTTTCAATTCTCTTGTAAGCTGGAAGCTCTTTCATAGCTTCGTCGATATCTGCCTTGATTCTTTCAGCAGGATTTTCAATTCCAGATTCCTTAATGCCCTCTTCACTGAAGTAAACCTGTGCAACAAGGTGATCTTCAAGACCGTCTTCGTTCTTACCGCCATATACAACTGCGTCCTGAACATAAGGAATGGCTGTAATATATTCTTCTAATTCTTCAGGGAAAATGTTCTTGCCGTTTGAAAGAATAATAAGATTTTTCTTTCTGCCTGTAATCATAAGAAGTCCCTTTTCATTGAATCTGCCGTAGTCGCCTGTGTAGAA
This sequence comes from Clostridia bacterium, assembly GCA_017622215.1. Taxonomy (GTDB): domain Bacteria; phylum Bacillota; class Clostridia; order Monoglobales; family Monoglobaceae; genus RGIG8709. The sequence continues at coordinate 2,389 of JAGARO010000001.1, read as the reverse complement.
CCAGCCGTCTTCTGTTAAGACTTCAGCTGTCTGTTCAGGCATCTTGTAGTACCCCATCATAACTGTTGGGGACTTAACGCAGATTTCACCGTCGCCGTTTTCGTCAGGGTTGTCAATCTTTGCTTCGAGACATGGGAGTGTGTGGCCTACTGTACGGCAGTCGTTATCTTCAACGCAGTTAACGCTGATAAGAGGAGAACATTCTGAAATTCCGTAGCCGTTTAAGAGATCAATGCCGATTGCTGTGAAGAATGCGCCTACTTCAGAACGGATTGGAGCACCGCCACAGACAATAAGACAAAGATTTCCGCCAAAATTATCAAGAATTGTCTTGAAGAATTTTCTTCTTAAATCTATTCCGCACTTTAAGAGGCCGTTACTTACCTTGATTAAAACCTTAAGCATCTTTGCTTTGCCTGTTTTTTCAGCATTCTGCCATATTTTCTTATAGAAAAGGTCTGCAAAAGCAGGAACAAGATAAACATAGTCAGGCTTGTAAAGCTGGAGGTTTTTGAGCACAGCCTTTAAGTTTTCGTTAATACACATTGTTGCATGCTCGTGAATACCAACCAGGATACCTACAACCGCTTCGTAGGAGTGGTTGTATGGGAGAACTGAAAGCGCCACAGTCTCAATATGTGCAACATGAAGTCCGTGATATACAACATTAACAAGGTTGCTTTCTGAAAGCATAACGCCCTTTGCTGTGCCTGTTGTACCTGATGTGTAAATGAGCATTCTCATTTCGTCAAGGTTTGGAACAATATCTGTGTATGCTGTGTTGCCCTCTGCCAGAAGCTTTTCGCCCTTTTCCATAAGTTTATTATATGAAAGAATGTTTCCTTCTTCCTCATCTGAATCAAGAGCAACAAAGTATTTGACATTTTCAAACTTATCCATATTTTCACGGATAAATTTGTCATATTTCTTTGAATAGAAGAGAACTTCACTGTCACTGTTATTGATAACATAAAGAGCATCATTTGCAGGGAGCTCCTTATCAACAGGAACATAAACGCCGTTACTCTGCATCATTGTAAGATATAAAACAAGATACTTGTAACAGTTTTCAGCAATAATACAAACGTGCTTATGGGCAAAGCCAAGGTCGGAAAGGGCAGTTCCAAGGCAGTTTGTCTGGTGCTTGAACTGGCTGTATGTAACCTCCTTGATTTCCTTGTCTTCCTTATATTTGAATGCAATCTTTTCGCCGTGTTCACTTGCTACACGGTCCATCATACCTTTAAGTGAGTCAAATTTCCAAACAGTACGATTATTCTTCTTTTTCATGGTAACCTCCTAAAAACACATCTAGTATCAAATACTATATTACCAAATAGCATTTATTATGTCAAGGGGTAATTTATATTTTTTCAAAATCGGTTATCTTTTCTGTAAGTGCCTTAAAGATGTTAGCCGAAATTGAAAGCTGCATAAGGAAGTTTTCCGGATGATATGGGTCGTCGCTGTCGTCAGCGTTAATGATTGGGTTTGCAACCTCCATAATCTGTTCCCTTACATAGCCTGAGGCTTTAAGTTGGTTCTTCACAAAGGAGGAGTATGTAGCAAAAACTTCTTCTTCGGTAAGGTCAAGAGGGAAAATTTTCTGTATTGTTGAAATGCTTAAGGTCTGCTTTAAGGTGCAGACTACGAGAAGGTATGCAAGGTGAATTCTTGAATACTTTTTCTTCACGGGTGCAGGGATAATCTTAAGTTTTACATAGTTATTAACCATTGTTGGAGTAACTGTAATTTTTTCTGAGGACAGGCTCATAGGCTCAAGCTTTTTGTTGAGAATTGAGATAACCTGGTCCATATAAAGGTCAACCTCGGGGAGACTGTCCCATGCAGGGAGAGAATAGTGCTCGAAAAGAGACTCCCATTTTTTAATTGCTTCTGTAAGTTGTTTTTTATCAATTATCATATTTATCACTTCCTGGTTTCAATTATACAATAAGGATTTCAAAAATGCAAATAAAAGTTCTGCCTGCTTGTTTTATGTGAGGATTTAATTCTATTTCATAGGTTTGCACTTTACAATCATTTCAGTAAAATCTGTGAGAACAAGCTCTCTGTGTTGGTTAAACAGTCCCATAAGGCCATTCTTCTTATACATCAAATAATATAACTTTTATAGCATAGAGTAATAACAAAATTAAATAAATCATTTCCAAATTAAAAAATTTTTTTAAAAACTCTTGACAAATAAAAGTCATAGGGGTATAATTCGATTAATTTGAATATCACAAAAAAACGACTGTGACGAGGACGGTCGGATTGTGGAGCCTGGAGAGAGTTGCCGGTTGGTGCGAGGCAATGGTGAGACTTTCCAATGACTTATCACCTCTGAGTCGAAGGACCGAAAAGCTTAGCTTAGTAGACTCCTTCC
>JAGARO010000003.1 GCA_017622215.1 Clostridia bacterium | reverse complement strand
CGAGGGCGCCCTTGACATGGCAAAAATTCCGTGCTATATTGCAATTAGGCAGGAAAGCCATAATCTGGCTGTTCCCGCCCATAAAATTTGAATATTTTATCATAGAAAAATTGAATTTACAGAAAATTTCTCACACTGCCACGAATTTTGACGAATACACAGTATTTTATAACTCTTGGGAATAAAAAAATCACCGCCAGACAAAAGTCTGGCGGTGCATTCCATTTAATATTCCTACCATTTTTATTTAAACACCCCTTTCGGGGTGGTGATAGCAGAAATCCTACCTCTTTGTTTCCTACAATTCGTTTTCCTACCCTTGTTATTTGCTTACACAAATAGGACTCAAATATGTATTACATTAAGGGGTTTTCCAACCCCTTAATATACTATATGCAAAACTTTACAAAATATAACATAAAATTGAAAAAATTTTAATCTCCCCAAGAGCTTAACCACATTGCAGCTCCTTTGTTGATTTTTTTAACTTCTTTAATTATACTATCTTTTAATACTTCTGGTGCAGTATGATCTACCCAGAAAAGTTTTTGTTTCAAAAAGTCTAAATCTGATAATAACTTTAAGGATATGTAATTGATAGCATAATTATTAAGTCTTATAGCAGTAAGTGCTAACATTTCATCACTTTTTATTTCTTCTGAAAAATACTCAATAGAACAAGGATCATTGGTAATTGCAATAAGGGCAAAAATTTTATTGCTTTTAAATTCATCAGAAGCGTACTGGATAGCAGAACCATCATTGTAGATAGCATTTCTAACCGCACCATCATCAGCCTTTAAATAATCAGGAAGATATTTTAAAACCTCGCCATTGTTAAATAAATAATCGTTATGTATTTCGTCATCGTCAAACAATTCATCTGCACAATATTGAATTTCAGAAATATCCTCGTTTATAGCTTCAATAGCCTCATCATAATCATAATATTTAATTTCTCTTTCCATTTATAAAACTCCTTTCAAAAGTTCTTAAAAACATTATAACATATTTTTCCTTATAAATCAATTTTTTTGCTGATTTTGTCAAAAAACATTATAATAATTATTTTTATAAGAATTTAAAACGGAAGTTTATTACTAATATTTATAGTTTCGTTAATAATGTCCTTTTTCTGCAATAATTCGTTCCAATCTTTACAATTATATTTTTGTAAACTGCAAGTTGGAGTTGAATCAGAATTCCCTGAATTAAAATTTTTTCTGTAAAACTCCAACCCAGCATCATCATTATCAACTGCAAAATAGACCTTACCTTTGTTATACTTGTTTAAAATCTTCTCTTGCACACCTCTTAAAGAAACCAGAACAACAGTAGAATCAAAATCCATTGTAATTTTACCCTCATTTATCAATGTTAAAAAACTCATTATGTCAATGGAAGACTCAAATACAATTATTGTTTCTTTTGTGTTTGGAATATGCTGATATACATATGTAAAACCGCTATATTCTTCTGTAATAATACACCCTTTGAATCTGTGATTATTGCTTGATAATATTCCAGTTCTTTCAAAGCCAGAAATTATATCTTCATCATTATATATTGGAAAGAGTAGATTATATCCTTTTTCTAAACATTCAGCATATAAATACCCTTTGTCTATAAAGGTTTTTACAACATCAGGACTTATTTTTCTTGTTTTGCAGAGATAAGCATAAATCTGTTTTATACCTCTTGCTGAAATATATGTACCATCATTAATTTTTCTTTCAACTTCTGAAATTGGTAGCATTGGTTTTTTCTGCTCTGCGGTATTATTACCAGATTTCAAAAACTCATTAAGGACATACATTGAAGCATACTTATTTAACCCCAGATACTTTATGCAAAAATCAATTCCAGTATAAGATTCACCAGTAGTAAAATCTCTCGCCCAAACATCATTTAATACTACTGATGGATTTTCTCTTAATCTTGCATTACCTCGTTCATATATAATTAGTGAGTTATCATACCACTTTACAAATGAAGCAATATTAACATTTCTCATCTTTGATCTTTGCATTTCATCAAAATATGCTTTTGGTAAATTGTTTTCTTTAATCATCTTTAATAGATTTAGATTCATTATAGATTACATCTCCTTTATCTTAAATATGGAATAAATAGAATTTAAACTGAATGGAATAAATTAAATCCTGATATGGAATACAAAACTTAAATGGAAGAAAGAATATAAAAAATCTAAATTCTCTCTTTTATCCCCAAGAGGATTTTTTCTATTCCATCAAATTTAATTCTTTTATATCTTATATGGCACAACTTGAAATTATAATTTTAAAGTGTCTTACTAAAAACAGACAAAAAAAATACCCAAGCATTTCTGCTTGGATAATTAGTTGGATTTGCTATGCCGTTAAGGTGGCAAACCTTATACTGTGTCGGCTGAAATGCTCTCACATTAAAATCTAATCCTTTTCGGTTGCTTTATTAATTTAGGATTTTTTTGCAGATGGCTTAAATCACATTCGTGTGAATGGTTTAAGATGTTATACGCTCCATTCACATCAGCATTTAGAATATATCCGTCTTTTGAAACATATACCCCTCGTTTTTTTCGTTTTCCGCTAAATTTTTTTGTTCCTCGCAGATCCAGAGGTGTAATGTCATTATCAAGAAAACTTGCTTTACTTGTATAACATTCACTTGTTATATAATGTTTAATACCATACTTTAAACATTTATCTTTCAATTTTGTTTGTAAATCATCATAAGGAATAGCTTTACAATATTTATCCATATATCCCTCACGATAATATCTTGAAAATCCATTACCTACCAAAACTGTTTTAACTTCATTTTCAATACAAAACTGAATAAAAGCATTTATGACCTTATTTATATAATCGGTCATTTGGTTTCGTAATCTGTAATATTGTTTTTTTGATGTTGCTTTCTGTTTTTGATAGTGTATAAATTTGCACTTTCTACCATCAAAAATAACAGTATTTCCATTACTGCATACTGCGGTTATAAGATTTTCAAGACCTAAATCAACACCAACAAAATTTACTTTTTTGAAATCTGGTATTTGCAAGTTGCATTTATAAGTCAAAATCAATTCCCAGTAATCAGCAGAACAACGCTTTATATGAAATATGCTGACTTCAAGATTTTGATAAATCGGCGGAATCGGTATTATTAACTCTTTTGTGTATTTGGTTGATGGTATTTTTATATATGTTCCGTGTGCTTCATTACCCTTTAAGGTTATTCCGTGATATTGTTTCTGGCTATTTGGTAAATTCAAGTGATTTCTAATACTTGTTTTAAAATTCTGTGTTGCTATATTCAATGTATAAACATATGATTTACCCAAATCAGAGAATGCAGTTGTTTTTGACATTTCCCTATACAAAGAAACATCATCAGGAATATAATTATTATTTTCATAATTGCTTTTAATAAAATTTATGCAGTTATTGTAAAGCTCGGCAATCATACTTGATAACTTATTTAAGGTTTTCACATCACCTGCAGATAAATTTTTGATATGAATTGTTGTACTTGAATACATTTATCACCACTTCCAATTTGTTTATAATAAATTATACAAACCGTGAAAATAAATAATTCAAAAAAAGTGTTTGATAGTTTTGGTAAAAAATTATTTATTAGTGTTTTTATGTTATAATATTTTAAAATGAAAAAACGGATTGAAAAACAATCCGTCAGCTTAATACAATTATTTAGAAGAAACATCATCGCCAGTATCAAATTCAACATTATCAAAAGCAAATTTTAACGCTTTATTAATCAATTCATTTCTTGAGCGTCCGCTTTTTCTGGCTATTTCTTCTATCCGATTATTAAGTTCAGTTTCAAGTCTTATAGTCATTGTAATTGATCGTTCTGTTTTTGGTGTTATAACAAATTTATTAGACTTATTATTCATAGTGCAATCACCTCATAAGTCTATTTTAACACTAAAAAACCATTTATATAAGAACACAAATTGCAAACAGTTTTGTTTGCACAATTTATTGACTTTATGGGGTAATTGTATTATAATAATATGTAAGGTGTCATTTCGGAGCAAAATCGCAAACTTAAACGGAATGGCAGGAAGGTAGGAAATATTATGAAAAAGATTTTATGTTTAGTTCTTGTAATTGTAACAATGATTAATGTTTCTATTATAAATGCATCAGCTAATACAGCTTCTAATGAAATCTACGTATATGTAGATGGAAAATATGTTAGTGAAGCAGATGTTAAGCCTTTCATTGAAAATAATAGAACTTTAGTGCCTGTTAGAGCAGTTACAGAAAAAATGGGTGCAGAAGTCCTTTGGGATAATGATACTCGTACCGTTACTATTAATAAACCAACCGAAAAAATGGTTTATAATGGTGTAGAATATTTCAATTGTACAGCACATGCGTCTTTAATCATTGGAAGTAATGAAATTAGCATTGGTTTAAGTGATAAAAATGGTGCTCTTATGTTTAGAACTGTAGAAAAGATGGATATTGCAGCAAAAATTGTAAATGAAAGAACTTTTATTCCTGCAAGATTTGTTGGATATGCACTTGGTTATGATATTGTTTGGAATCAGGCAAAATTAAGAGTTGATTATAATTTTATCGGAAAACAAACAATTGATTTTGAAATTCAAGAAGAACCTAAGAAACCAGAAGTAACAAACCCTGATGTTAATGAAAAATATCCAAATACTACAACTGTTGATGGAAAAGATTATCCTTCAAGAAATGGTTATGATAACATTGTTATTGTAGATACAAGTAAGGGTAAAATTGAAGATAATAAATTTGTCAATTTAGTTCCTTATAGATTTACAGAAAATAATGTTACAATAGAATCTGATGAAAAGGAATATGAAATTTCTAATAATAATACAGCAGAAGAAAATTTCAATAATTTTTCTAAATTTTATGAAGATAAAACTGGAGAAGAAGTTGAATTTATAGAAACTTCTGATGGTGAAAAAATTTATAAAATGGAATATTTAACCAATAACAATGTTGGTTATAAATATGTATATGGAAAATCAAAAAATTCTGGAAGATTTTTATATAAGTATTTGGAAGACAAAGAATATTATAAAATTATAACATCTTCTCCTGTTTATGATTATAGTAAATTGTATTATATTTGTCAAGATAATGTAGATATTGGTTATGGTAATTTTTATGGACAAAGAGTTTATGGTAACAAAGATGATAGTCTTTTAAGAAAGGGTGCGAATAAAAATACTTTATTATTTTTAAATAGTTTTCTCGGAGAAAATGGTCAAAAAGTTTGGAAAATGATTTCTGATTATTATACTTTTTCTGGTTATTTTCATGTACCACAAGATACAGAATGGAAAAAATTTGAAAATAATAAACCAATTGTTTTTGATACTATAGATCAGGAGCATGTTGAAAAATATGGTTTGAAGTTTATTAATTCATATAATGAAATTGGAATGACTATTCTTGTTTTAGAAACAAATAATCAAAAAATTTATATTGAATATTCAAGGCCATATATTATTGGTGATTTAATAGGTGGTTACACTGTTGTATTTGAAAAAATTGAAAATTGAAATATTCAAAATTAATGGATTGGAGCTTTTATTCCAATCCATTTTTAATTAAAAATAATTTGATATATTATATAATACAATTATTAATTGTAATAATTATCTTTATTTAATATATTATATATATAGATTTGAAAGAATTTTAAAGAAAAATATAAGGAGGTACTTCTAAAGATGTTCAATAAATTTAATAAAAAGAAAAAATTTAGTAAAGAAGATGAATCTGCTTTATTAAATGATATATTAAATGATAATTTAGAAGATGATATTGAGGAAGACTACGATAAAGATATAGAGCCATTAAATTAAGCACCAGATTTCCTCTGGTGCTTTCTATGTATGTTAGCAATATCGCTTATTCTTCATCATCTTCATCATCACAACTATATAATTCACTAAACAAGTCATCAAATTCGTAACATCTGTTAAAATCGCTATCTGGATTTTCAATAAAAGAATCAAATGCTGAAAGTTTTTCCATAACATTGTCCAAAGAACGAATATTAGAAAACTCTATATGTAATTTGCCAAGCCAAAAACTACATTCATAACCAATAAATTCTTCGTTTTTAAAACATTGTTTAATAACAACATGTCTTACATAGTCCAAATCATAAAATAAATCAATCATATTGAATTACACCCCCTTTGAAGCAGATAATGATGGTGATTTTTTCCAGAGATTATAACGGTCAATAATTTCTGCTTTAATATTATTTCTTATAAATTGGTCTGGAATATAAACAGTAGATGGGAACTCTACAACTACTTCCGTTCTTTTAGTCATTGGATTTTTATCACGATATAACTCAATACTGTTTATATGGATAAATCCGTTTATAGTTATGTTTGCACAACATAGTGTGTTTTCATCAATATATATTGATGGTGAAAAATTGCATTTTGTAATTAGCATAAAAAATCGCTCCTTTTGTGTTTATTTATATAAAATTATTATTATTTTAATTTTTTTGTATTAAAGGTGGTAGAAAAAGTAGTCATTATATGGCTACTTTTTCTGTTAGTGAATTAATTTCTGAATATTGCTCTTCCATATGTGCGATCCATTCCTCGTAGTCCTTTTCAAAATTTTCTTCGTAGATTAAATCTAAAAAAGCAACTTCATCAGCAGTTAAATACATATTTCATTACTCCTTTGTGTTTTAGTTTAATATATTCTACTGATACCAAACACAAAATATAACAAAATTTGACACTACAACAAATTATCAATGTCTATTCCTGAAAACAATTTCTTTTTTGTGTTGAAAAACATAAAATCTACATTGTTAGGATATTCTTCTGAAATCAGGTATTCTTTAATTCTGGTTGTATATGCTTCGTTTTCTTCAAAGTGCGAATATAGTGTTATGTCAATTTTTATAGGTAGTCCAAAAAATGCATATCTTATTGAACTGTCTGCAAGATTAATTTGTTTTATTAATCTGTCAAATCTTAAAGAGTGTGCATATATGGCAACATCAAACACATAGTCATTACCATCAAAACCGACACCCATTATAAATATACAACTGTCCTTTAATGCTAAAATATCTTTATTATATTTAGAGGCAACTGATTTTTCCAATTTGGTTTTATTCCCTTTGCATTTTTGCTTGATAAAATCAAGTTTTGTTTTTAAATCATTTATACTGCTTGATAGGTATTTAGTATTTAATGCTTTTTCTTCTGCATGGGCTTGTACTCTTGTCATCAAATTCAAAGCGTCCTCTGGTGCATAAAAACTTATTGTACCAGTATGCAAAAACTTTTTTATGTACCTTTCATCAGCAGAATGACACCTTATGATGTACTCTGCTAATAAACTACTATGCAAAACCCTTTTCCAAGAAATTTTAACAGTTTTGTATTCCAGACCGAAATAGTTATATAGTTTGTTCCTTGCAGTAATAACTTTATTACTTCCCAGATATGTAATTTTGATATATTTCTGTTCCTCTAAAAACTTAAAAAATTTATTGTTTTTAATCTTTGAAATTTCTTTAAATTGGTTTTCAAAAATAATACCGCCGAAACCATAGATTAACAAATGAAATATATCTTTGTTTTTATCAATAGTTTCTTTTGCAATTCTGCTTGATATTTCTTCCATATAAAAATCACTCCTCAAGATTTAATTATTGTGAGACTTCCGCCTAAAACCGCCATGCTATCAAATTTTGATTGTATTACAAGATCGCCATAATTATTTGTGATAGCTTCGACATATTCGTTTTCATAACTGAAATCTGGAATACTTATATTATGTTCGTGCAGTTGTTCTAAATAATATTGACCTTGTTCCATTTCCTTGCACAGTTCCTTAAATAAATCTCTGTTTTCTGATTCTGTTCTGAATTTTAATTGTTCTTCATAAGAGAGCTTATCTGTATAACTTTGTATATGCTCAAAAAGTTTTAAATCGTGGTTTATTCCAGTTGATGAATAAAATTTCCTATCAGACAGTTCGGGAATGTTATTTCTTACCCATTCTTTACCATTTTCAGTAAAACAATAAACACTTTGCGGTTTATTGTTTATAACAACCCAGTTTTTACTGATTATTTTTTCGTTGCAATAATTCCTTAATCTATTACCAGTAATATAATGAAGAATTTGCTCTCTGGTGGCATAACCCCCACAACGCAAAGTGTTTATAAAAATCTTGTCAGATAACTTTAAGTTGTCTGGCAAGATATAATGTGATTTTCGTCCCACGAAAATCACCTCCTTTTTGCTACTTGTAGCAAACCGCAGCCGCCAGATTTTTTAAATCTGGGAATTGCAAACAATGAAAATAATATCGTCTTGCGATATGGTGCTGAAAGCAATTTTGCTTGTGTGGTAAAAATTTATTTTTACCTGCAACGGCAAGGTTTGATACAAAAATTTATTTTACATTTTATATACTATACTTTTATTAAAAGGGTTTTATAACACGAAGATGTCTTACAAACAAGAAATGTCAGATTGACAAGGATTCTTGCTTTTTTTATACCCTGACATTTTATCTTGTTTTATTGAATATTCCATTTCTACCGACAATATAATATAAAAAACAACACAAAAGGACAAAGTGTGTTAAAAAACAAATAGGAAGAAAGGAATATTACAAATGAACATTTACGAAATTATAACAAACAACCTGATTGAGCGAGTTGAAAAAATGATTGAAAACGGAGAAACTTCAAACTGGCTCTGTCCTTGGCAAAAATTAGGATTACCAAAATCATATGTTAGTGAAAAGACATATTCAGGGATAAATCTCTGGTTGCTTGAATCTGGACACTATCTTACTTGGAATCAATATCTGGACATAAAAAAACACCTTCCAGAAGTAAATCTGAAAAAAGGCAGTAAAAGTCATATGTGTGTATATTTTAATTACAAGGAAGTAGAGGACGAAGAAAGCGGAGAGATTAAAAATATCCCATATCTGAAATACTATCGTCTTTTCAAAGCAGATGATTTTGAAAATTTACCCTCAAAGGAAAAAATCATTGAATACGAACACAAAGGAATGGAAGATGTGCAAAAAATCATTGATACATATTCTGAAAAAACAAAGGTGAAAATCAGAATTGAAAAAAGTGATGAAGCATATTATTCGCCTTTACTTGATGAAATAGTATTAGTGAGTGAAAAACAATATAAGAATTTTGATTCTTTTGTTTCAACTGCTTTTCACGAAATAATACATTCAACTGGACACAGTTCAAGGCTCAACAGAATTAAAAGCACATTTACAGAAAATGAAGAATATAGTAAGGAGGAATTAGTTGCACAATTAGGTAGTTCCCTTTTATGTTTTTTGTTTGGTTATACAAACACGGACACTACAAATAATGATGTCAATTACATAAGAGGTTGGTTAAAACATCTTAAAGACAATACCAGAGAATTAATTTCTGCTGGCTCACAAGCACAGAAAGCGGTGGATTACATTCTTACGATAACCGATTTAAAATCTTTGGTTAATCAAGAATAATAAATACAATTCCATAATATACATTAGTATAATTAAATTTAATTAGCCATTTAAACAACAGATAAAGTCATATTCCGTCTGGACGGAGTAATTTTAATGAATTAAATTAAATTTTATGTTAGAATAATCTTGTAAGGCAATTTGAAGAAAATGGCTTCAAAATAACTTACTAAATGCTTAATAAGGAGTTGTATTTATGGCTAAAAAAATAAATACGATTGATGAACTTGATCCACAAATTAAGCAACATATTCGTGAGGTATTAGCGACTGCGATCGCAAGACATATAGTAGAAATCTCTATTGAACAGGTTGTAAAAAAGGATTAAATTCATTAATACATATTGATTTTACTGGCGAAATCTGTTAAGATGTATCTATAACATCTTAACAGATTTTTTTAGTTGTTATTGAAAGGTAGGAAATACTATGAATGAAAATGTAGTAGGATATATAAGAGTCAGCACAAATAAAGAAGAACAGTTAATATCTCTTAAAGAACAAAAGGAAAATTTAAAGAAATATATAGAAAGTCGTGGCGATACTCTTATTAAGATTTATTCTGATGAGGGTAAATCTGGTACTGGAATAAAAAACCGAAAAGGTTATAACGATATGATGGCTTCTGCAAGAAGAAAGGAATTTACAAAAATCTATTGCAAAGACCAAACCAGATTACACCGTAATACTCTTAATGCAATTAATTTTTATAATGAATTAGCAAATCTGGGAATTTCACTACACTTAACAAACATAGGACAAGCAGGTACAGATGTAGATAGTTTCACACTAAACCTCTTATCTCTGTTAGCACAAAAAGAAGCTGAAAATATATCAGAAAGAACACGAGCAACAAAAGCAGAAAGCAGAAAGAAAGGTATTGTACCTAATTTTGTTCTTGGGTATGATAAAGATCCAAACGATAAATATAATATGTTTATCAATGAAGATGAAGCTAATATTGTAAGGACGATTTTTAATTTATACACCGAAGATAGAATTGGTATGCCACGAATATCACAATACCTTTTTGAACAAGGTTACAAAACAAAGAAAATGAAAACTGGAACTTGGTCTCAAAATACAGTAGGTCAAATTCTGGAAAATGAAATTTATATAGGTAATGTTTGTAATGGTAAAGAGCGTAGCAAAAGTGCAATAGACCATACAAGAATTAAAGTTCCACGAGAAGAATGGGATATTGTTCATCAAGAAAAATTTAGAATTATATCAGATGAACAGTTTAATAAAGCAAAACAAATCAGAGCAGAAAATGCCGAGAAATTCCCACAAGGTACAAGAAGTGAAAAATTTCTGTTTTCTAATCTTATAAAATGTGGTAGTTGTGGTTTTTCATATAGAAGATACATAAGAAAGTATAGTGAAAACACCGCACCTAAAATATGGTGGGTATGTTCTAAAAGGTCTGCATATGGAAATGGCAGATGTACTGCTGAACATATCAGAATTGAGGAAGAATGGTTAAAGGAAGGAATTATAAAATTATTAAAGTATTTGTTATCTGATAAAGAGAATTTTCATCAGATGATAGAAGAAAAATGTGATTTATATGTAAGAAATTATATTAAAGCAACAACGGGTGAAGAAACTTCTTCTATTAAAGATGAAATTTCAGCATTGGAAAGCAAGAAAGACAAATATATTGAATTAGCAACAGATGGATTAATTACAATGGACGAAGCAAGAAAAAAAATAACACCGATTAATAACAAACTTCAAAAATTAAAATTCACACTTGAACAGAAAGACAATACAAAAGAATTAATAAAGAAAACAAAAGATAATGTGCAGAAATTCTTTGACGAATTAGATAATATCAATCTTGACGAAAGTTTAAATAATGCGGATTTAAAAAAGATTATTAAAAAGATTGTTATTAATTCAAAAGAAGATATTAATGTATATTTTAATCTTGACTTTGACGATTATACACCGCCGACAAGTCCAGAAACAACACCATCTGACAGTGATATATTCTTCCCAATGTATGGTACATTTTTAACCGACACAAATACACCAGACCGTACACAAGGACGTAACAGAGCGTCTTAACAGGATAAACGGAGCACTGCACAAACAGGTCTGTCAGGTGCTGACAGAGAATAAAAACGAGAGACATATCCGTGGCGGAATTGCCACAAGAGAAAAATATCGTAAAATAAAAAAGACAGGTTAACAAAACCTGTCTTTTTTCATAAGTATAGCATCAACTTTATTATCGTAATATTTTTTTCTTATTCCGACCTTCTCAAAGCCAAGCTTTTCATAAAGACGGATAGCAGGAATGTTGTCCTCTCTCACTTCAAGATTAAGAACTCCAACCCCATTCTCCCTCATATACTGAAAAACGGCATCAAAAAGTCCTTTTCCAATCCCTCTTTTGCGATATTCCGAAAGTACGCCTATGTCGATAACTTCAGCCTCTCCGCAAACATTCCATATACCGCAATACCCCAGGACAGCTTCACCCTTAACAGCCACAACATAGTAGGCAATGGGATTTTTAAGCTCTTTATTAAAGGTTTCCAATGCAAACCCCGAATCAAAGCACTCCTTTTCCACTTTCAGAAGTCCCTGAATGTGTTTCTCTTCCATAACCTCAAATTTTATCATAGCACTTTTTTACCATTTCTTCTATTTCAAGAAAGCAATTCTTATACATATCTATGTCCCCGCCAAATGGGTCGGAAACATCTTTATTTTCCCCTGAATATTCCCCCAGAGTAAAAATTTTCTCCTTAAATTCAGGGTACAAACCCAAAAGCATAGCCTTATGAGATGCAGTCATAGTTAAAATAACATCTGCCTCTTCCACCATTTCATTATTCACAAGTCTAGCCCTGTGATTTCCGATATCAATGCCCATGTCAGCCGATACCAACACCGCATTCTCTGATGCAGAATCTCCCTCAAAAGCGGAAACCCCAGCTGAAGAAACCTCCCACAAAGGACAGTTTTTCTTTATAATTCCCTCTGCAATTGGACTTCTGCAGGTGTTCCCTGTGCAAACCACAAGAACCTTCATCTTTGCCTTAACAATTCGTCCCCCTGCAGCCTTATAAAGTCTGTTTCGGACAGCAACCCAAAGTCCTGTTTCGCCGATTTCAGGAGCAAAAATTTCTTCCACACCAAGTCTGTCCATTTCTCTTAGCCTTGCAAATAACAGCTTTGCCGACTCCTCAGGCTTTTTAACAGAGCCTAAGGAAAGGATTTTTACATCAGCCTTAATATATGGAATATGCTCGTCAAAGCATAAAAGTCCTGCATTTTTTCTGCTCTCAAGGAATAAATTTACCTCATCAACATCGCCTTTTAATATGTAAACCTGTGCCTTTGGGGCATAGTGGCGGTACTTCATTCCAGGAGATTTTGGTGCTTCGTCAGGTTTCACTTCAGTTCCCCCCTGAACCTCACCAATCACAGCCTCAATCATTTCAGCCGTAACACCGCCTGGTCTTAAAATTCGGGGCACATCCCCCGACATATCTATAACAGTGGATTCAACCCCTACAGAGCAGTCCCCACCGTCAATTATTGCCTCAACCCGCCCCTCCATATCGGAGAAAACGTCCTTAAAATTTGTAGGACTTGGTCTTCCCGAAACATTTGCACTTGGTGCAGCCACAGGAACACCGCATTCACGGATAAATGCCCTTGCAATCTCATTTTCAGGCATTCTTATGCCCACAGTATCAAGTCCTGCTGTTACCACATCAGGCACACAGGGCTTTCTCTTTAAGATAATTGTAAGAGGGCCCGGCCAGAATTTTTCCATTAAGACTTTCGCCTTTTCAGGTATAGTTTCCGCAAGAGCCTCCACATCTTCAAAATCAGCTATATGTACAATCAAAGGGTTGTCCGAGGGTCTGCCTTTTGCATCATAAATAGACCGCACAGCCTTTTCCTCAAGGGCATTTGCCCCAAGGCCGTAAACGGTTTCAGTAGGAAAAATAACTCTTCCCCCTCTATTTATAATCTCCGCCCCCAAAGCCAAATCTTCAGGAGCCGAAGTAAGCAATCTGGTTTCCATTTTAGCCCTCCTGCTGGAGTTTTAACTTCTCACTCTGGTCAGTTGTAATAAGTGCATCAATAATTTCGTCAATATCACCATTCATAATGGCTTCAATCTTATAAAGTGTAAGACCGATTCTGTGGTCAGACACTCTTCCCTGCGGGAAGTTGTAAGTTCTTATTCTTTCACTTCTGTCCCCTGTACCAACCTGACTCTTTCTGTCAGCAGCAATAGCCTCCTGCTGTTTCTGGAGTTCAGCCTCATAGAGTCTTGAACGGAGAACCTTTAAAGCCTTGTCCTTGTTCTTAAACTGTGAACGCTCGTCCTGACATTCAACAATTACACCTGTAGGAATATGTGTAATTCTGATAGCAGACTCAGTCTTGTTAATATGCTGACCGCCTGCACCGCTGGCACGGAATGTGTCAATCTGTAAATCAGCAGGATTAATTTCAAAGTCAACTTCCTCAGCTTCAGGAAGAACCGCAACAGTAACAGTTGAAGTATGAACTCTGCCCTGAGATTCAGTTTCAGGAACTCTCTGTACTCGGTGAACACCGCTTTCGAACTTAAGACGGCTGTATGCGCCCTGTCCCTCAATCATAAAGGAAACTTCCTTGATACCGCCGATTCCGATTTCGCTTAAGTTCATTATTTCAGTCTTCCATCTCTTACTTTCAGCGTACATAGTGTACATTCTGTAAAGGTCAGCAGCAAACAGCGCAGCCTCATCTCCGCCTGCACCGCCACGGATTTCAACAATAACGTTCTTGTCGTCGTTAGGGTCTTTAGGAAGAAGTAAAATCTTAAGTTCTTCTTCGATTACAGCAATATTTTCTTTTGAAGTTTTAATCTCATCGTTGAGCATATCCTTGAATTCCTTATCAACTTCAGGGTCATCAAGCATAGCTGTAGATTCTTCAATATTATTCTTGTTTGCCTTGTATTCGCGGTACTTTTCCACGATAGGAGTCATATCGGAATGCTCCTTACAGAGCTTTCTCCATTCGTCCATATCAGCCATAACAGCCGGGTCAGCAATCTGGTTTGAAAGCTCCTCAAAGCGTGATTCAATAAAAGATAATTTGTTAAACATAAAGTCAATTCCTTTCGGTTATTTCTCTAATTCGCCTCTTGACATAGCTGTCAGATAAGCATTTATAAATCCATCCAGGTCGCCGTCCATAACAGCCCCCGTGTTACCTGTTTCAAAGTTTGTGCGGTGGTCCTTAACCATTGAGTAAGGGTGGAAAACGTAGGAACGAATCTGACTTCCCCAGCCAATTTCCATTTCAACGCCCTTGATATCCTCAATCCTCTCCTTATGTTCTCTTTCCGCAATCTCCGCAAGCTTCGCCTTAAGCATCTTCATAGCCATATCTTTATTCTGGAACTGTGAACGCTCATTCTGACAGGCAACCACAATTCCCGTAGGGATATGGGTAATTCTTATGGCAGATGATGTCTTGTTGATATGCTGTCCCCCTGCACCGCTGGCACGGAAAGCATCAACCTTAATATCATCAGGATTTATTTTAATTTCAATATCATTGTCAATTTCAGGCATAACTTCAAGGGACGCAAAGGATGTGTGTCGTCTGCCCGCAGCGTCAAAAGGCGAAATACGCACAAGTCTGTGGACACCCTTTTCACACTTTAAGTAGCCGTATGCGTTAAGTCCGCTTATCTGGAATGTAACGCTTTTTATTCCCGCCTCATCCCCGGGAAGATAGTCGATTGTCTCACTCTTAAATCCACGCTTTTCAGCCCACATAGAGTACATTCTGAAAAGCATTTCAGCCCAGTCCTGAGACTCTGTACCGCCTGCACCTGAATGAATGGTCAAAATAGCGTTGTTCTGGTCATATCTTCCCGAAAGCAAGGTTTCAAGCCTCATTGTTTCAAGACCTTTTTTAAGAGCCTCAAAGCCTTCTTTAACCTCACCTAAAACACTTTCGTCATTTTCCTCAATAGCAAGAGCCACAAGGGTTGTAAGGTCTTCCCACTGGGAATAGATACTATTAAAGCTTTCAATCTTATTTTTAAGTCCCTTTATTTTCTGGAGAACTTTCCCCGCATTATCCATATCGGAGTAAAAATCAGGTGCCGACATTTCATCCTCAAGAGTTTTTATCTCCTCATGGGTTTTTTCGATGTTAAAGTGAATCCCTCAAATCTGTAACAGACTTTTTCATTCCTTCAAGCTCAATTTTATATTCGTCAAATTCTATCACAAAATCACCTTCTTTTACTGGTTATTAAGACAACAGTTCTTATACTTTTTACCTGAACCGCAAGGACAAGGGTCATTTCTTCCCACCTTATCCTTGTTCACAACAGGCTTCTTTCTTACAGTTCCGTCGTCGCCGTTGCCTGCTGACACAGGCTTTGCAACCTGTTCTCTCTTTATAACCTTTTTAGGCATAATATGGAATAACTGTTTGGTTGTATCCATTTTGATTGAGTCAATCATTTCCTCAAACATATCCATAGCCTCAAATTTATACTCAACAACAGGGTCTTTCTGGGCGTAGGCTCTTAAGTTAATACCCTGCTTAAGCTGTTCCATGGCGTCAATGTGGTCCATCCACTTCATATCAACAACCTTAAGAAGAATAATCCTCTCCGCCTCGCGGATTCTGTCGTTGCCCTTTTCGTCCTTGCCAAACAGCTCTTCACGGTTTTCGTATTCCTTAAGAACATTCTCGTAAATATCTTCTGTGAGGCTGTCCCTTGTCATATGGTCAATGTCAGTTTCAGTATAGTCAAGCTCATCTCCCATATCGTAGAAATGTGCTGATAAAGCCTCTTTAAGCTTATCCCATTCCCACTCCTCTGCAGGAATGTCCCCTGAGTATGCTGATACAATATTATCAATTGACGCATAAATCATCTTCTTTATGCTTTCCTGAATATCCTTGCCGTCCAAAACCTCATTACGCTGACCGTAAATCATTTCTCTCTGCTGGTTATTCACGTTATCGTATTCTAAAACGTGCTTTCTTATATCAAAGTTTCTGCCTTCAACACGGCTCTGTGCAGTTTCAATAACCCCTGAAACCATACGGCTCTCCAGCGCCTCGTCGTCAGAAAATCCCGCAATTTCCATAACCCTGTTGATTTTATCCCCGGCAAAGATTCGCATAAGGTCATCATCAAGAGCCAAGAAAAATTTAGATTTACCCTTGTCGCCCTGACGTCCTGCACGGCCACGGAGCTGGTTATCAATACGCCTTGACTCGTGGCGTTCAGTACCCATAATATAAAGTCCGCCCGCCTCAAGAACTTTCTCCTGTTCAGGTCTTATTTCTTCTTTGAAACGGCTGTTCAGTTCAGAAAACTTTTCTCTCGCCTCTATAATCTGCTTCTTGTAATCTTCGCAAAGCTCCTCAAATCTCTTTTCCTTATCCTCAACAGAATCAAATGTAAGCTTTTCAGCCCTCATCCGCTTTCTTGCAAGCATTTCAGCTCCCGTTTCAGAGAAGCCTGTTGCCTGAACAATCATATCCTCGGAGTATCCAAGCTTTGCCATTTCAGCCTTCGCCATAAATTCAGCGTTACCGCCGAGGATAATATCAGTTCCTCGTCCCGCCATATTTGTAGCGATAGTTACTGCACCAAGCTTACCAGCCTGTGCAACAATCTCAGCTTCTTTTTCGTGGAATTTAGCGTTTAAAACATTGTGCTTAATGCCTTTCATTTTAAGCATTTTGCTTAAAAGTTCAGACTTTTCTATGGAAACTGTACCGATAAGCACAGGCTGTCCCATAGCGTGCACAGCCTCTACCTCTCTTATAACAGCCTGAAGTTTTCCCATTTCATTTTTAAATATTGCATCAGGCAAATCCTCTCTTACAAGAGGCTTATTTGTAGGTATTACAACAACATCAAGGCTGTAAATCTCCTGGAATTCATCTTCTTCAGTCTGTGCAGTACCGGTCATACCTGAAAGCTTTTCATACATTCTGAAGTAGTTCTGGAGTGTGATTGTAGCAAGAGTTCTGCTTTCATTTTCAACCTTAACGTGCTCCTTTGCCTCAATAGCCTGGTGAAGACCGTCGCTGTATCTTCTTCCAAACATAATTCGTCCTGTGAACTCGTCAACAATAAGCACCTGTCCGTCTTTTACAACGTATTCTGTATCCCTGTGCATAATTCCGTAGGCTTTCACAGCCTGATTGATATGGTGTGAAAGGAGCATATTGTCAGGGTCAGTAAGATTTTCAATTCCAAAATATTCCTCAGCTTTCTTTACGCCCTTTGGTGTAAGAGTAGCTGTTCTTGCCTTTTCGTCAACAACATAATCTACATCGGCATAAACATCTTCGTCCTGCTCTTTTGCGTTGGTTTCAACAACCTTTTTATAAGACAATCCCTTTACAAAAGCGTCAGCCTGCTGATAGAGGACATTTGACTTCTGTCCGATACCCGAAATAATAAGAGGAGTTCTCGCCTCATCAATCAAAATACTATCTACTTCGTCCACAATAGCAAAAACGTGGCCTCTCTGTACCCTCTCCTCTTTATAGATAACCATGTTATCGCGGAGATAGTCAAAGCCCATTTCATTGTTTGTACCGTAGGTAATATCGGCATTATACGCCTCTTTCTTCTCGTCAGGCATCATATCGCTTATAATAAGACCCACAGTAAGCCCCAAAAAGTTATAAAGCTTGCCCATCCATTCGCTATCACGCTTTGCAAGGTAATCGTTTACAGTTACAACGTGAACTCCTTTGCCTGTGAGTGCGTTAAGGTAAGCCGCCAAAGTAGCAACCAAAGTTTTACCTTCACCTGTTTTCATTTCAGCAATTCTTCCCTGATGAAGAACGATACCGCCGATAACCTGAACATAGAAGTGCTTCATTCCAAGCACACGCCAGGATGCCTCTCGGCAGACTGCAAAAGCTTCAGGGAGAATATCGTCTAATGTTTCTCCCTTTGCAAGTCTTTCCTTAAATTCAAAAGTTTTATTTCTCAATTCCTCATCGGAAAGCTTTTCAATTTCACTCTCCAGTGCCATAACCTTGTCGGCAACAGGAGTAATTTTTTTAAGGGCACGGTCGCTGTATGTACCGATAACCTTTTCAATCATTCCTTTTAAGCTCATAGCAAACTCCAATCCTTTCACAGAACATTCTCTGCCATTATAAAGTCATACTTATTCATATTATAACACAATTTATTTCCCTTGACAATAGGGTTTTTACGAAAAAAAGTGCGGTTTTTCCGCACTTTTTAAGCTTCAAGCATATCGCATTTAAGTCCTATGAATTTTTCTTCAGTTTTATTAACTTCAACCTTTCCGTTGGTTATATCAATAAGCCTGTCCTGTAAGGACTCCCACTGTGAACTTCTTATATAAAGAGGAATTTTGACTCTGTCTGTAAAAACAGTCTCTCCCATAACAATATCCCAGTCCGAAAGCTCGTTGAGTATTTTTCCGTGGAGAGTGTAGTCCATATCAATTTCCATTCCCGAACAAAGGACCATCTCCACCTTTTCAGCAGAAATAACTCCCTCTCTCGCAGACTTTGAGTAGGCGTGAACAAGACCGCCTGTGCCAAGTAAAATACCCCCGAAATAACGGGTAACAACCACAGCAATATCCGTAAGCCCCTCTTTTTTAAGCATATCTAAGACAGGCACTCCCGCAGTCCCTGCAGGCTCACCGCCGTCGGTGTAGCGCTGAATATTATTTTCTCTTAATATATAGGCATAGACGTTGTGTCTTGCGTCCCAGTATTTCTGTTTTATTTCATTTATAAATGCCACAGCCTCAGTCTCCGAGGAAACAGGCCTTACAGTTGCAATAAACCGTGACTTTTTCTCCACAATTTCCGCACAACCCGGATTTTTTACTGTAAAATAACTTTCAGCCAAGAGCTCACCTTCTTTCAAAAACATTATAATAGAACATAAATTTTTTGTCAAATGAAAAAAGGGTGGAAAAACCTTAAAATATGTGATATAATATTATTTTGGAGACAGACTTTTAAGAAAACCGTCAGTTTTCGGAGAGCTGATATCTCCTCCAACTATAATTCCGTCATAGACTAAAACGTTGGCGCGAACACCCTCTCCGTCAAGATTTTTCACTTCATAGGAATATTTTGAAAGGCTTTTACCCTTGTATTTGGAGAGGTCAAATCCTGCCTCAAGCTGAATTTTATTATAGGACGAATATATGGCGTCAAAATCCTGAGGGATAGTAATTCTTGTTATTTCAAGGGGCTTATCCCCCACCTCATAGCCCAGATATTCAAGATATCCTGTAATCATAGCGTTGGTGCCTTCATCAATGCTGAAAATTCCAAGAACCATAAAGATAAGCATAATAAAACAGATTATTATTCCTATTAAAATCCCGTGTTTTCTGAAAAATAACATAAAATTCACTCCTATAAAACTATATGAAAGAAAGGTGAAAATATGCGTCTTGATAAATTTCTTGCAGACTGCGGTCTGGGCACAAGAACTGAAATTAAAAAGCTTATAAAGTCAGGCAGTATAAGGGTTGCAGGCCAGGACAATCTCCGCCCCGAGCTTAAAATCGACGAAAACAAAGACGAAGTTTTTGCCTTTGGAGAAAGAATTATATATAAAAAACACATCTATCTTATAATGAATAAGCCACAGGGCTTTGTGTCGGCAACCTGGGACAAAAGAGACAGGGTTGTTTTAGAGCTTGTCCCCGAGGAATATCTCCACTTCGAGCCGTTCCCAGTGGGACGCCTTGACATTGACACAGAGGGCCTGCTTATTCTCACAGACGACGGAGATTTAGCCCACAGACTTCTTTCCCCGAAAAAGCACGTACCAAAAACCTACTTTGCAAGGCTTGAAACCTCTGCAAAAACCGAATATATTGACAAATTTAAAAAAGGCGTAACTTTAGATGACGGCTACAAAACAAAACCTGCAACTTTGGAAATTTTAAACGAAAACGAAATAAACCTCACAATTTCCGAGGGCAAATTCCATCAGGTAAAACGAATGTTTGAATCTGTGGGAAATAAGGTTGTATTCTTAAAACGAATTAAAATGAACAACCTTGAACTCGACGAAAATCTTCAGCTGGGTCAGTGTCGGGAACTAACCGAAGAAGAATTTAACGCTTTAACAGAAGGAGTGTAATCCTATGAATATAATACCAAAGGTGGCTCTAGTCCACGATTTATCAGGCTACGGCAGAGTTTCTCTTACAGAGGGACTTCCAATCCTCTCCGCAATGGGAATTGAAGCCTGCCCTCTCCCTACCGCAGTCCTCTCCACACACACCTATAAGTTTGAGGGCTATACATTTTGCGATTTAACAGAGGAAATGCCGAAAATTATTGACCACTGGAAAACCTTAGGTCTCCATTTTGACGCAATCTACAGCGGTTATATGGGAAGTAAAAAGCAGATTGAAATACTTGAAAACTTTATTGAGGATTTCGGTAAGGACAGTCTTGTTGTGGTTGACCCTGTTTTAGGAGACGCAACCCTTTGCGAAGACGGACTTTACTCCGAGAGAATGCTGGAGCTTACAGAAAATATGAAACAGCTCGTTAAAAAAGCAGATATAATCACGCCGAATTTAACAGAAACCTGCCTGCTTCTTGACGAAGAATACCCAAAGGGTTATCTTAATAACTCACAGATTAAAGAATATCTTGAAAAATTAAGTAAGCTGGGCATAGACAAAATCGCAATCACAAGCATAATGACAAGTGAAAACTCAATGTGCGTTGCAGTTTACGATAATGGAAAATATTATAAGGTTGACTGTGGTTTTGTAAACAGACCATTCCACGGCACAGGGGACGTTTTCACAAGCGTTCTTACAGGAGCCTGCCTTAAGGGTTATTCCTTTATTGAAGCCTCAGACATAGCCGTAGGCTTCTGCAAAAAAGCCATAAGAGAAACAATGAAACATCCACAGATGCAGGTGGAAAACGGAGTTTTATTTGAGCCTGTTCTGGCAGAATATTTCTCCAAAAAAGAGTTTGAAACCTATCATATTGAAATATAAAATGAAACAGCTCGAAAAATCGGGCTGTTTTTTTTGAAATTGTAACCTAATTTTAATATAAAACTATTGAAAAACCTTGAGAAATATGGTAGATTATAGGCGTGGAGGTATGCACAATGAATTTAAGCTTTAAGTTTTCGGGTTTTTCCGATGAAATAGATAAAGATATTATAATACAGTTCACAGCCCTTAATAAAATGGGCATAAGATATTTTGAGCCAAGAGGCATAAACGGAACAAATGTTTCAGACCTTACAGACGAAGAGGTTGAAAACCTTATCACAGTAATGAATCTCTACGGGATAAAGGCTTCCTCCATCGGCTCGCCAATCGGCAAAATATTTATAAATGAGGACTTTGAGCCACATTTTGAAAAGTATAAGAGAACAGTATGGATTGCTAAAAGGCTGGGTGCAAAGTACATAAGAATGTTCAGCTTTTTCATCCCACAGGGGGAAAATCCTGCTGACCACAGGGATGAAGTTTTTAATAGACTCAGACAGCTTATTGACTACGCAAAACAGGAAGATATAATTCTTCTTCACGAAAACGAAAAGGACATATACGGGGACACAATTAAGCGTTGCGAGGATTTGTTTGAAAATCTGTATTGCGACAACTTCAAGGGCGTTTTCGACGCAGCCAACTTCGTACAGTGCGGAGAAAATACAGTTGAAGCCTTTGACAGACTGAGAAAATACGAGGCGTATTTCCACGTTAAGGACTCAAAAGAGGACGGTACAATCGTGCCTCCGGGACAGGGTCTTGGAAACTATCCTTATATAATGAAAAAACTTATTGACGAAAAATATGACGGCTTTGTTTCAATGGAGCCACATTTAGGTTCATTCGAGGGACTGGCAGATTTAGAGCTTGACGATAAGATGTTAAAGCTTGAAAAAGGCGGAGAAGAAACCTTTGCCCTTGCCTTTAACTCACTTTGCGAAATAATAGAAAGGGTGCAGAAATAATGGAAAAACTTAAATTTGGTATAATCGGCTTTGGTAATATGGGTTCAGGCCACGCAAAAACAATTATGGACGGCAAAGTTCCGAAGATGGAGCTTTGTGCAATCTGTGATATTGACCCTGAAAGAATTGCAGTATCAAAGGAGCTTTATCCTGATGTTGCCACTTTCGATAACGCAACAGCCTTAATAAACAGCGGTCTTTGCGACACAATTATCGTTGCAACACCACACTACGACCACGCTGAAATCGCAATTGAAGGCTTAAAGAAAGGTCTTAATGTAATCACAGAAAAACCTGCAGGGGTATATACAAAGCAGGTTCTCGAAATGAACGAAGTTGCTAAAAACTCACAGGGAGTTTTCGGCATTATGTATAACCAGAGAACAAACCCTGTTTACAGAAAACTCCGCGAAATGATATTAAACGGAGAACTTGGCGGAATTAAGAGAGTACAGTGGACAATTACTGACTGGTACAGACCGCAGGCATACCACGACAGCTCCGAATGGCGTTCAACCTGGAAAACAGAGGGCGGCGGTGCTCTTATCAACCAGAACCCGCACCAGCTTGATCTCTGGCAGTGGATGTTTGGAATGCCAAGCAAAATCTGGGCAAGAGCAGGCTTTGGAAAATACCACAACATTGAAACTGAAGATGATGTAACAATCTTTATGGAATATGAAAACGGAATGACAGGTACATATATCACATCAACAGGTGAAGCACCTGGCACAAACCGTCTTGAAATTGCCTGTGATATGGGTAAGGTTGTTGTAGAACAGGACAAAATCCATTTCACAAAGAACGAAATCTCCGAGAGAGAATTTGATAAGATTAATACAAAGCCATTCGGCTCACCTGAAAAGACAGAAATTGATGTTGAAGTTGTCGGAGAAAATCCTGAACACAAGGGAATTCTTAATAACTTCGCAGATGCAGTTCTTTCAGGCGAAGAACTTTTAGCTCCTGGTTTTGAGGGCGTAAAGGGACTTACAATCTCCAATTCAGCCCACCTCAGTGCCTGGACAGGCGAGGTTGTTGACGTAAATAACTTCCCACACGAAAAATATTATGAACTTCTTATGGAGAAGATTGAAAAATCAACTTATGTAAAGCCTGAAGTTAAGAAACAGGTTGTAAATCTCGACGGAACATTTTAAGAAAATCGGCATAAGGGAAATTCCCTTATGCCGCTTTGTGCGTTATAAAACAGATTGGAGCGTTAATTATGGATAAGAGAATAGGTGCACAGTTATTTACAGTAAGAGACTTTTGCGGAAGTGCAGAAGCCTTTGACGAAACAATAAAAAAACTTCACGAAATAGGCTATAAGTGTGTGCAGATATCGGGAATTGCAGAAATTCCTGCAAAGGACTTAAGAGCAAGTCTTGATAAATACCATATGCACCCTTGCTGTACCCACAGAAACTGGGCTGACTATGACGAAAGACTTGAGGAAGCAATCCAGTTTCATAAGGATATGGGCATAAATATTGCAGGCATAGGCTCACTCCCTCTTCCTGACGGAAAACAGTGGGAGCCTATTACTGACTGGAGCTTAGTTCAGAAGACAGCAGAAAGACTTAACGAAATTGCTACTGAATTTAATAAGCATGGCATAGAATTCGGCTACCATAACCACGCTCTTGACTTCCAGAAAGACGAAAAGGGAAAGTACCTTATTGAATATTTAATGGATATGCCAAACCTTAAATTTATTGTTGACTTATATTGGGTAGCATACGCAGGAATTGACCCTGCAAAGTTCATCAAAAAGCTTGGTGACAGAGCAATTGTAGTTCACTATAAGGATTTAAAAATGGTTGCAAACGAAAGTGAAATGTGTGAAATCGGCAAGGGAAATCTTGACTGGGATGAAATCACAAAGGCTTGTGAAGATGCAGGCGTAAAGTGGGCAGTTGTAGAACAGGATACCTGCAAAACAGACCCATTTGAATGTCTTAAAACAAGCTATGACTATTTGTCAGAGAGAGGATTTATCTAAATGAAAAAAGCAGCAATAGTCGGTTTCGGAGCAGTCGCCCCCAACCACGCAGCAGGAATATTAAAATCTGAAAATGTAGTTTTAAGCGCAATCTGCGACAAGGATTTTGAAAGAGCAGTAAAAGCCACAGAAATCTATGGCGGACAGGCCTTTTCCGATTATGATGAGATGTTAGACAGCGGAATTGACACAGTCCACATCTGCACTCCCCACTACCTCCATTTTGAAATGGCTGAAAAGGCAGTAAAAAAGGGAATAGAGGTAATCCTCGAAAAACCTGTAACAATGCTTAAAGAAGAATTTGAGAAACTTCTTCCATATAAGGATAAAATCTCAGTAATGTTCCAGAACAGACGTAACAACTCTGTTGTTGCCCTTAAGGAAATTTTAGAAACTGAAGATTTAGGACAGCTTAAAGAGGTTGAGGCAAAACTTCTCTGGCACAGGGACAAGGCCTATTACGACAGCGCCGACTGGCGTGGCAAACTCAATAAAGAAGGTGGCGGAGTCCTCATAAATCAGGCAATCCACACTCTTGATTTGTGCCTGTACATCGGCGGAAAGGCAAAGAGCGTTACTGCAAAAGTGGAAAACCGCACATTAAAAAATGTAATTGAGGTTGAAGACACAATCGACGCAGAGCTGACCTTTGAAAATGGTGCAAAGGCAAGCTTTTACGCCACAAACGGCAACGAAACAAACGAACCTATATATATAAAGTATGTCTTTGAAAAAGCAACCTTTGAATATCTGGACAACGCCTTATACCGCGACGGAGTGCAGATAACCCACGATGACTCTGCAACATTCGGCAAGGACTACTGGGGCACAGGCCACGAAAAGGTAATCAAAGAATATTACGAAAAAGACAAGAAAATTTCTATTGATAATACAGAAAATACAATGAAAGCTGTTTTTGCAATGTATGAAAGTGCAAAACAGGGAAAGGAAGTTCTATTATGAAGATGACATTCCGCTGGTACGGGAAAGACGACCCCGTTACCCTTGAAAAGATAAGACAGATTCCAGGCGTTACAGGAATTGTATCCGCAGTTTACGATATTCCTGTTGGCGAAGCCTGGAGCTATGAAAGAATTATGGAGCTTAAAAAAGAGGTTGAAGACGCAGGCCTTGAGCTTTCAGTTATCGAGTCTGTTCCTGTTCACGAAGATATTAAAATCGGTGGCGGAAACAGAGATAAGTATATTGAAAATTACTGCACAACTCTCCGCAATCTTGCAAAAGCAGGGATTGACTGTGTTTGCTATAACTTTATGCCTGTTTTTGACTGGACCCGTTCAGAGCTTGGCCACCCACTCCCTGACGGCTCAACAGTTTTAAGCTACGATAACGAAACAGTCCTCAATATGAATCCTCTTTCAGGGGAACTTTCTCTTCCTGGCTGGGACGAAAGCTATACAAAGGACGAAATGAAAGACTTAATGGCAAAATATGACAATATTACAGAAGAAGACCTTTGGAATAACCTTAAATATTTCCTTGACAGAGTTATTAAGGTTGCAGAGGAAGTTAAGGTTAAAATGGCAATCCACCCTGACGACCCGCCGTGGAGCATCTTTGGTCTTCCAAGAATTATTACATCAAAAGCAAACCTTGAAAGATTTTTAAAGCTTTACGACAGCCCATACAACGGTCTTACCCTTTGCACAGGCTCTTTGGGAATTTCACCTGACAACGATATAATTGATATGGTAAACTCTTTCCACGACAGGATTCACTTTGCTCATATAAGAAATATTAAAATTACAGGGGAAAGATGCTTCGAGGAAGCAGGTCATAAAACTGACGCAGGCTCCCTTGATATTTACGGAATTATAAAAGCATATCACGATAATGGCTGGGAGGGTTATATAAGACCTGACCACGGCAGAATGATATGGGGAGAAACAGGAAAGCCGGGCTACGGCTTATACGACAGAGCCCTTGGTGCAGTTTATATAAACGGCATCTGGGAAGCTCTTGACAGGAGTGAAAACTAATGAAAAAATTTATGGATAAGGATTTTCTTCTTTCCACAAAAACTTCAAGAAGACTTTTTCACAGATACAGCAAGAATATGCCGATTTATGACTACCATTGTCATTTAAATCCGCAGGAAATTGCTGAGGACAAAAAGTATAACAATATTACAGAGGTATGGCTTTACGGCGACCATTATAAATGGCGTTTTATGCGTTCAATGGGCGTTGACGAGGCTTATATAACAGGGAACAAAAGCGATAAGGAGAAGTTTTTAGCCTACGCTAAATGTATCGGCGGTGCAATCGGCAACCCCCTCCTCCACTGGTCCCACCTAGAACTCCAGAGATACTTCGGCATCTATGATATATTAAATGAAGAAAATGCAGAAAAAATCTGGAACAAGGCAAATAAGATAATTGAAAGCAAGGATTTTTCAGCGAAAAATCTTATAAAGAAATCAAATGTAGCCTTAATCGGCACAACTGATGACCCTTGCGACGACCTTGTATGGCATAAGAAAATCCGTGAGGATAAGGATTTTGCAACAAAGGTTATCCCAACATTCCGTCCTGACAACGCAATAAATATTGAAAAGGACAGTTTCGGGGAATATATCGCAAAATTGGAAAGCCTTACAGGCACAATCAAGTCCTTTGATGACCTTAAGGATGCCCTTTCTATGAGAATGGACTACTTTGCCCAGATGGGAAGCAGTCTTTCCGACCATTCCTTTGCAGATTTACCTTTCACAGTCCTTGCTGATAAGGAAGTTGATAAAATCTTCGCAAAAGGACTTAAAAATAAGGAGCTTACAGAGGAAGAAATCGCAGGATATAAAACTGCAATTATGTTATTTTTAGGTGAGGAATACGGAAAGCGTAACTGGGTTATGCAGCTTCACTTAGGTCCAATCCGAAACAATAATACAAAGATGTTTGAAAAACTTGGTGCAGACACAGGCTTTGACTCCGTTGGAGATGCAGGTACAGCCCTTAATATCTCAAGATTTATGGACGAGCTTAATAAAAATGATGTGCTCCCAAAGACAATTCTCTACACATTGAATCCAAACATGAATTATGTACTTGGCACAATGCTTGGAAACTTCCAGGCAGGCGGAATTAAATCCAAAATTCAGTTCGGCTCTGCATGGTGGTTTAATGACCATATTGACGGTATGAGAGAACAGATGAAAACTCTCGGAAATCTTGGAGCTCTTTCCTGCTTTGTAGGAATGCTCACAGACTCAAGAAGCTTCCTCTCCTACCCAAGACACGAGTATTTCAGAAGAATTATGTGCGATATAGTGGGCATATTCGTTGAAAATGGAGAATTTCCTTGTGACGAAAAAACTCTTAAGGAAATCGTAGAAAACATAAGCTTTAATAACGCAAAAAACTATTTTGGAATGTGAGGGTAAATTATGAAATTACCATTTAATATTGACTTAAGCGGAAAAGTTGCAGTTGTTACAGGCGGAGGCGGAATACTCTGCTCCTGCTTTGCAGAGGCAATTGCTATGACAGGCGCCTCCGTTGCAGTCCTTGACTTAAACGAAGAGGCAGCAAAAGAAGTTGCTGAAAAGATTAACAAAAACGGCGGAAAGGCTATCGGAATTAAAACAAATGTACTTGAAAAGGAAAGTCTTGTTGAAGCAAAGAAAATTATTAACGAAAAGCTTGGCACAGTAGATATCCTTTTAAACGGTGCAGGTGGAAATAACCCAAAGGGTAGCACTTCCCACGATTATTTTGAAAAGGAAGACCTTGAAAAAGAGGACGTTAAGACATTTTTCGACCTTGACCCAAAGGGAATTGAGTTTGTATTTAACTTAAACTTTTTAGGAACACTTCTTCCCACACAGGTTTTTGCAGAGGATTTAATTGAGAAAAAGGATGCAGAAATTATAAATATTTCTTCAATGAACGCCTTTACACCTCTTACAAGAATTCCTGCATACAGCGGTGCTAAGGCTGCCATCTCAAACTTTACACAGTGGCTCGCAGTCCACTTCTCTAAAGTCGGCATAAGAGTAAATGCAATCGCACCGGGCTTCTTCCTTACAAATCAGAACCGAGGATTGCTTTTAGATGAGAATGGCAACCCAACTGAAAGAGCAAAGAAAATTATTTCACAGACTCCAATGGGACGTTTTGGCGAGCAGGAAGAATTAGTAGGCACACTCCTCTGGCTCCTTTGCCCTGAGGCTTCAAGCTTCGTAAACGGTGTAGTTATTCCTGTTGACGGAGGCTTTAACGCATATTCAGGGGTTTAAGAAAAAACGCTCCTTATAAAAAGGCTGAATAAAAATAAAGATACACCTATGGCAAGATAGCCAAAAACCCTGAATGGCATACGGCTTTTGTTAAAATCAGTTTTTCTTAATCCAAAGGCGTATCTGTCAACAATATCCTGAGCCTCGGCTACAATATCACGGTCCAAAGCCTTGCCTTTATGGGATTTCAGGATAAAAATAGCCTGCTCAATCGAGTCAGATTTTATATTATCAATTATGATTGCATGCTTTGAAAATCGTGTAGTCATAAATTCGCCCCTTTTTAGCATATATAATGATTATTTGCCAAAGAGAAATTTAATATTCAACTTTTTCTAAAAGTCTTGACAAAAATAGGGAATGTGTGCTAAAATAGGAATACTGTTTTGTATATAATCAATTTCTGTGTAATTTTCACAGGAATTACTACATAATTATCGAATAGGAGGGAATACCATGCTTCAGACATACCAGCCAAAGAAAAGACAGAGATCAAAGGAACACGGTTTCAGAAAGAGAATGTCAACAAAGAACGGCCGTAAGGTTTTAGCTAGAAGAAGACTTAAAGGCAGAAAGAAATTGTCAGCTTAAGACGCCTTATGGCGTCTTTTTGACTATTTTGGTGAATTATGATGAAAATAGTTAGCTTGGACAAGGACTCACAGTACAGGAAAATATATCGGAAAGGCAAATCCTCGGTACAGCCATCCCTTGTAATTTACGCAAAGGGAAACGGGCTTGACCATAACCGCCTGGGAATAACTGCAAGTAAGAAAATCGGCAAGGCTGTGGTAAGAAACCGCTGCAAAAGGCGACTTCGTGAGCTTTACCGCAGTTATCAGGAAAGCTTAAACACAGGCTTTGATATAATTCTTGTAGCAAGGGGAAAAACCTTTTTCGCCCCTGCCCCTGTCCTTAAAAGCGCATTCGAAAAGGGAGCAAAAGACGTGGGGTTGCTCTCTGCTACTGAAAAATGATAGGAAAAATACTGATTAAAATCGTCAGGGGATACCAGAAATTCATATCCCCTCTTAAAAAACCTTGTTGCAGGTTCTATCCCACTTGTTCAGAATATATGATACTTGCAATAAAAAAACACGGCGCCTTAAAGGGAACTGCAAAAGGAGTTTACAGAGTTTTACGCTGTAACCCATTCTCAAAAGGCGGAATAGACTATCCATGATTGATTAAAAAACGGAGAGATTAATATGACTTATATAATGTATGCACTGGGCTGGATACTTAAAATGTTCTATTATCTTACAAGGAACTACGGCGTAGCAATTATTGTTTTCACAGTTTTTATTAAGCTCGCTCTTCTTCCTCTGGACTTAAAGCAGAGAAAGTCCCTTGCCAAGACACAACAGCTCCAGCCACTTTTGAATGAATTACAGAAAAAGTATGCGAACGATAAAGAAAAATTAAATACGGAAACAATGAAACTCTATAAGAAGTATGACATAAACCCAATGGGCGGTTGTCTTCCTATGCTTATACAGTTTCCTATTATTATAGCCCTTTACTGGGTAGTAAGAAAGCCTATATTCTATATTATGGGCGTATCTGCAGGAGAAATCTGGAGAATTGCACAGTCCTTTAACGCCTGGGCAGCCCAGAATATCGAGCTTCTTCCTGAAACAATGGTTAAAAACGGCGTTTTTGAAGCCCTTACTTACGGAAAGAGTATGGCGCAGAACACCTTTGGTAACTTTGAAATTCAGGTAGCACAGCTCCTCCACGAACATCAGGAAATTTTAGCTAATCCGATTGTTGCAAATCTCGACTTAAAGCCAATCGACTTTAACTTCCTCGGAATGGATTTATCTAAAACTCCTAGCCTAGGACAGCTTTTTGGCATCCTCACAGGCACAACAACAGAAATCACACGCGAAATGATAATGCTTTGGACAATTCCTGTTTTATCAGGCTTAAGCTCTTTTATTTCAGGAAAATTAAGTCAGCCAAAGACTGAAAAGGTTGATAAAAACATCGTTCTGGCAGAGGCAGACCAGCCAAAGAAGAATCCGTCATCAATGGGCTCAATGCTCTATTTTATGCCGATTCTTTCTGCATACTTCACATTCCAGTTCCCTGCAGCAGTAGGCCTTTACTGGATTATAAGTAATATCGTACAGCTTGTTCAGCAATTGCTCATCAACAAGCTCTTAATGCCAAAGTATTCATCGCTCATACCGGAAGGAGATATAATTGATGTTAAGAAAAGTAGAAAAAACCGCAAAAAATAAGGACGAAGCTTTAAAACTTGCCGCAGAAGAGCTTGGCGTAACAGTAGAAGAACTTGACTACGAGGTTGTTCGTGAGGCAAAGGGTTTAATGAAGCTTTTAGCAGGCAGCGAAGCTGAAATCGTAGCATGGGTTAAAGCTGAGGCTGATGCAGAGAAGAAACAGGCTGAAAAGAAAGCCGAAAAGAAAGAAGAAAAAAAGGCTGAAAGAACAGAGAAAAAGACAGCTCCAAAGACAGAAAGACCTGCAAAGAGAGAAGAAAAAGACATTATTATCCCTAAAACTGCAGTTGACGATGCAATCCTCTTCCTTAAGGGACTTCTTTCAAGAATGGGCCTCGAGGCAGAGCTCCACGTTAAGCTTGACAACGCTATTAACATTGATGTTTCAGGTGAAAAAATGGGACTTTTAATCGGCAAAAGAGGGGACACACTTGACGCTGTTCAGTATTTAACAAGCCTCCACGTAAACCGTAACAAGGGCCAGTATATAAAGGTTAATGTTGATACAGAAAACTACCGTGCAAAGAGAGAAGAAACTCTCGTTCACCTTGCAAGAGGTCTCCAGAGAAGCGTTCTCCGCGACAAAAAGCCAATCACACTTGAGCCAATGTCCCCAAACGAGAGAAGAATTATCCATTCCGCTCTCCAGCACAATAAAAACATAAGAACGTACAGCATCGGCGAAGAACCAAACCGTAAGGTTGTTGTTGATTTAGCTGAAAACGCTGAGTAATTAAATATCGGACAGTTCGAAAACCAATCCTGTCATAAAACAAAACTATGGAAGCCTTAGGATGCAGTGTTTTCACGCATCCTTTTTCCTTTATAAAGGAGAAAAATATGAACGAAATTTTACTTATTTTAAATCTTATTATAATTTTCGGAGGAACACTTTTATTTTATAAGTTTTTAGGAAAGACAGGGATGTATTGCTGGACAGCAATCGCCACAATCCTTGCAAATATTGAGGTTTTAATTGTAGTTAAAGCCTTCGGAATGGAACAGACCTTAGGAAATATCCTCTTTGCCTCCACCTTTTTAGCCACAGACATTTTAAGTGAAAACCACGGCAAAAAAGAAGCACAAACAGCTGTAAAAACAGGAATTTTCACTTCCATTTCCTTTATTATAATCACGACCATGTGGCTCTTCTTCCTCCCCTCCGAATCCGACTTTGCCCACAGCCACATAAAGACAATCTTCGCAAGCACCCCAAGGGTAATAATTTCAGGCCTTGTGGTTTATATCATAACCCAGTACACAGACGTTTTCCTCTACCACAGGCTCTGGAAATTCACCGAAAAAATTTCAGGAGATAAGAAAAAATATTTGTGGCTCAGAAATAACTGCGCAACAATTATTTCACAGGCAATGAACGCAGTCCTCTTTAACCTCTTCGCATTCTATGGCACATACAGCGGCGAAACCCTGACCACAATAATTATCACAACCTTTGTGATATATATTTTCACTTCACTTTTAGACACCCCTGCGGTATATCTCGCAAGAAAAATAGCATATAAAAAAGTAGGTTGATAAATCAACCTACTTTTTCTATTCTGTAACCAGAAGTTCAGTAACAAATAACTGCAGAGCAGTTTCAATGTCCATCTTCCCCGACTTTGTATAAAGGTCATACATAGTGCCTTTCCGAAAAACCTCCGTAAGAAAATCCTCCTCGAACTTCCTTGACTGCTTTACAGCCTTGTTCACAACAAACAAGGGCACTTTTCTTTCATAATATCCCGAAATTTCCTCAGCGGAAAGTCCGTCAGCCTTAAGCTGTTTAACCATAAGAAGCTCCGACACAGCTCCCAAAAGAATGGAATAAACCCTCTGTGGAGTATCCTTTTTGTCTCTCTTATCGCAAAGGAGCTTAAGCTCAGTCATAACAGTTCTGTTTCTGCTTTCCACAATCTTGTCAAAAAGCTCATAAACCATAAATTCCACAGACTTTGAAACTACGTTGTCCACATCCTCAGGGGTAATGTCTGCCCTTTCTCCCACATAGGCTAAAAGCTTTTGAAATTCATTGTAAGCGGCGGTAAGAGACCCGCCTGTTCTTGCAACCATATTAGAAAGAGCCTTTGGAGTAATTCTCTTCTCCTGCTTTTCAAACATCTTCTCAAGCCAGTTTTCAATCTGAGTTGGTGAAAGCCTGTCAAAACGAACAATAGCTCCGTTGTCCTCAATAAACTTTATAGTTGATTCCTTTTTCTTGTCAAAATCCTTCTCCACAAAAATTATGTGCAGGTATTCAGGGGGAAAAGCACAAAGCTCTTTAAGTTCCTGCATTTCCGAGCCCTTATTCCCCGAAAACAGCCCTGAATCTTTTATAATCAAAAGCTTTTTCTCCGACATAAAAGGATAGGAATTTATAAAATCAGAAAATGCAGAAAGACCAGTCTTCCCGTCAACGCTCATAACGTTAAAATCCGCAAAATCAGGGGCTATAAGCTTCTTCTTGATAGACAGCACCTTACTGTCTAAGAGAAAGGTTTCCTCTCCGTAGAAGAAATAAATATTCCTTATTTTATTTGATGAAATTTCCTTATCAAGTTCCTTAATTTCCATAAATATCTCCGTTAAAAGTATGAGAATTTTATATCGTCAATCCCTTTTTCATTCACATAAAAAGTTATATCGCCCTTATAATCTGTACGATAAGTCTTTATGTCAAGCTCATCAAGAAGCTCAAGGGTTTCGTGATGAGGATGTCCGTAGGCGTTGCCTTCCCCAACAGGAATTACAGCATAGTCAGGGGACACAAACTGTAAAAATGCCTTTGAAGATGATGTGCTTGAGCCGTGATGGCCAACCTGAAGAACGTCAGCGTTCAAATCCTTTTTCCCAATCAAAACAGCCTCAGCGTCCGCCTCCAAATCTCCCGTTATGAGAAAGCGAGTGCCAAGATATTCAACTCTTATGAGAAGTGAATCGTTGTTTTCGTCTCCTGTATTGTTGGTATAAAGGCTGAAATCAGGAAAAAGTACGGTAAGCTTAACTCCGCCGAAATCATATTCCTCCCCAGCCTCTATGTAATGAGTCTTAGTATGATTTTCGTATGCCCTTTTGGCAAATGCGTCCTGCAGGGCATTAACAGACTCCGTTTTAGGAAGAACAGCATTCTTAACCTCCATATCCTCTAAAATCTCATAGAGACCGCCCAGGTGGTCAGCATGAGCGTGAGTTACAAATGCATAATCAATGGAGAAAATTCCGTTTTTCATCAAAAAGGGATAAAGGCTCTCGTCCTTGGCGTTAAAATCGCCACTGTCAATTAGAATATTTGAGCCATCAGGCGCAGTAAAGAAAACACAGTTTCCCTGCCCAACATCTACAAATGAAAATGCCATTCTGCTTTCGTCTTTATATGTTTTCAGGGTAGTCGAGTAGATAAAGAGAAATAAGGCAACACACATAAAGAAATAGAATATTACCCTGTATTTTCTGTTTTTCATAAATCACCCCGTAAACAAAAAGCTGTCGAAACCGACAGCTTAAGTTATTTAGTCAAAAATTCTTCTGAAACCTGCAATTCTTCCGGCGTAATTGCCTTCAACAATGCTGGTGTACTTAACAACATCACCGGTCTGCGGTGCGTGAATCATCATTCCGTTACCCACATAAATACCTACGTGGTTAACATAGCCATTGCTATTTTTAAAGCCTACGATATCACCAGGCTTAATCTGGTCCTGAGGAACCCATTTTCCGTCATTCATCTGACCTGCAGCAACACGGTTTAAAGTAACGCCCATTTCCTTGTATAAGAAATATACAAAACCGCTACAGTCAAAACCCTTTGAAGAACTTCCGCCGTAAACGTAAGGAACTCCGAGGAAGTCCTTGGCACGTTCAGCAATCGCCTGTCCCTTTGAGGAAACAGCTCCGCTACGGGAAGTTGTATTAGGTAAAATCTCTGCACGAACACCGGCAGGCTTAGGACCTTCACAAACAGTAATATAATCTGAACTGCAGTATCCGTTGATATTATCGTATGTAATTCTTGCCCAGCCTGGTTCAAGCCAGCTTATGTCAACATAATAGCCCTGAGTTACCTGACCGAGAATTTTAGAAGTTGTACTTGCTTCTGCACGAATGTTAAGCACATCAGCAGTAACAATACCATATGAAGATGTACTGGCGCTAACAGGAATACTGATAACACCTGTAACAAGAATAGTTAGTGTCAAAATAATTGAATAGATTCTTTTAATACTCATATTGCGACCTTACTGTCGTCTCACCATCTCCTTTAACACATAGTTACAAAGTGATTATACACCAAAACGAAAGATTTGTCAAGTTTCCGTAAATTCAGGCATAGAAAAAGGGAATAGCCTATTGATTTTTTATAAAATATTTGTTATTATAAAATGAGAAAATCCGAAAGGAGCGCTATAAAATGGCTGAAGAAAAATATCTTAAATATAAAGATAAATTATTATTGAGAAAAGGGAATGAAATTTACTACGGAAATCCGGGAGACAAGTATATGGTTGTTTTCAGAGTTACAGACTCCGAAAAACTTGGGGATATTGAAATGGCAAAGAATGTTGTAATTGAGCTTCGCACAAACAGCGAAAATAACTCCCAGATTATGAGACAGGCTGAACGTGAGGGACTTTTCAAGGCTTTCGATATCGGTATGTATTGGCTTGAAGATGCCCTGGAAAACTTCTAATTGGAGGAATTGACGTGAGAAAACTTATTTGCTTAGGCGACAGTATTACAGGTTCAACAAACCTTGCCCTTTACCCGAAATGGTCTGATATTCTTCAGACAATTTTTGAATCTGCAGCAAAGGATAAGGAAATTACAGTTTTAAACCGTGGAATTGCCGGAAACACTACCAGACAGGTTTTAGACAGACTCCAGGATGATGTAATCAAGGAAAATCCTGACCTTGTAACCCTCCTTATCGGCGGAAACGACAGAGGCGAGGATTCAGGCATAGACCCTGAAGAAACAAGAAAAAATATCGAAGAAATTATAGGCAGAATTGAAAAGACAGGGGCAAAAATCCTTCTTCTTAATTATCACCTTATAATTCACCCTGAGTATGATAATCAGGTGTGGAAGCACCTTGTAAAGAGCAACGGAATTATCCGTAATATTGCTCACGAAAAAGGACTTCCTCTTCTTGAAATGGATAAACCAATGCAGGACGCGCTTGAATACAGAACCCACGAAGAGCTTGTATTCTTAACAGACGGCGTTCACCTCCATCCGGGCGGAGAAATGGTTTA
This sequence comes from Clostridia bacterium, assembly GCA_017622215.1. GTDB lineage: Bacteria > Bacillota > Clostridia > Monoglobales > Monoglobaceae > RGIG8709. The sequence continues at coordinate 15,066 of JAGARO010000003.1, read as the reverse complement.
TGCCCGTGAAGTATATAATAAACTCAGCGAACTTGGTTGGCTGTAAAAAAGGGCTTTTCAGAGCCCTTTTTATATATGTGCCCGTAGCTCAGTTGGATAGAGCAATGGCCTCCGACGCCATGTGCCGTGCGTTCGAATCGCATCGGGCATACCAAAAACCGTACACAAAAGTGTACGGTTTTTACTTCTTCCCTATTCACTGTATAAACTTATATTTTCAGGAAAAACTATCTTCGAGGTGGTATCTTGAAAAAATTAGCCCTGACAATTATCGCAATCTCCCTTTTACTTACAGTTGCAAAAGGAAGCTCAATCCCCGAAAAAATAATAAAGCTCCGCGACAGAAACGCAGTTATCGAAAAAGTTGTTTCCGAGGAAAATAAAATAACAGTTTTCCACCACAACGCCAAGGGAACATATAAAACTACCCTTTCCCCAAAAGTAGAAACAACCCTCCTCCATTCCTTTGAAAAGCCAAAAAAATAAAGGTATAGCAAAAGCTATACCTTTTTCTTTTTGAAAGTAAACTGCGGAAGCAATGTTCCAATAAAAATGATTACGCATCCCACATATCCCACAGGATTAAGGTAGGTATGTAAAATAAGTGCCTCACCGATTACGCTGAACACAGCCTCGGTGGAAAGAATGATTGAGGCGTGTGTAGGGTCAGCGTTTTTCTGCCCGATAATCTGGAGAGTGTAAGCCACCCCTGCTGACATAATTCCTCCGTATAAAATAGGAATAGCACAAGCTGAAATCTTTGCCACATTCAAGCTGTCCTGTTCAAAAATTCCCGCAAAAATCAGTCCTAAAATTCCGCACACAAGATACTGAAAGGATGAAAATTTAATAGGAGAAACCTCTTTTGACATCTTGTCAAGCCAGAGAATATGCACAGCCCATAAAACAGAGCCAATAAGGAGAACAAGGTCCCCAAGGTTCATCTCGCTCAGGTTTTTTGAAACAAGCTGCCTAGAAATCGCATCAAACTCAACAAAGCTTAAAAGATAAAGTCCGAAAACAGCGAGAAAAACTCCAAGCCAGACAGGAAGCCCTGTTTTCTTTCCAAAAAACATCCCGATTATTGGAACTATAACCATGTATAAAGCAGTAATAAATCCGCCCTTTGAGGCACTTCCCGAAATCTCAATGCCCTTTTGTTGGAGGAATGAGGCAAGGAAAAGAATTGTTCCGCCCACACAGGCTGTCCAAATAGTTTTTATAAGCTTTTTTCTGTCCTTTCCGTCCTTTTCAAATATAAGAAAAACAGGAATTAAGGAAATAGCTCCAAGGAGAAACCTTGTGCCGTTAAAGGTAAATGAGCCAAGACTGTTGTCCGCAGCAACCCTCTGTGCAACAAAAGCAAAGCCCCATATTATAGCTGTCATAAAAAGCATTATCGTCGATTTTGCTGAAGTTTTCATAATGTCCTCCAAAAATAGAATTTCAACTTAGGCATTATACCATAACCAACATAAAATGTCAAAAATTTACTGTATTATACCAATTCTATTGACTTTAGCTCTTTCTTGTGATAAAATTGTCTGGAACTGAATATTTGGGGAGCTTTCAAAAAGGCTGAGAGGGAATTGTGCATTCCGACCCGTGAACCTGATACGGATAATGCCGGCGTAGGAAAATATTAAAAATTGCAATTTTCGGAGATTATCATGTATTGATAATCTCTTTTTTTATACCTTATTCCAAATCATATGTTCGATATTCAGCTCAGATTTATATAAAGGAGTGTTTTTATGACAAAAACAAAAAAACTAACTTTAAGCGCAATGCTTACAGCTTTGTCGTTTGCGCTTATTATGGTGTCAAAGTTACTTCCGGCACCATGGACACAGGGCGGATACATAACCCTGGGCAGTATGGTGCCTATTATTCTTGTATCCATAATTATTGATACAAAGTGGGGACTTTTAGCAGGGTTCGTTTTTTCACTTATCCAGCTGATGACAGACTTTTATATGCCCCCTGCCACAACAACATTAAGTTTTATCGGCGTTATAATGCTGGATTATGTTATTGCATTTACCGTTTTAGGCCTCGCAGGCTTCTTTGTAAAGCTTATGGGCAATAAACCCTGGGCAATACCTGTCAGCGGAACAATCGTAACCGGCTTAAGATATATGATGCACGTCCTTTCAGGACTTTTAATCTGGGGAGCATTTGCCGACACTGACTGTGTACCTGTATATGCTCTTGTCTATAATGGTTCATATATGATACCGGAAATGATTATTACAACAGTAGTCCTTGCTCTTCTAACACCAAAACTTACCAAAAAGAAAGATAAATAAAATAAAAGCACTTGCGTTCTTGCAAGTGCTTTTTTGGTACGCCAAATGGTTTAGATGATATATAAAAATAAGCTTTGCGCGAGCAAATCCACCTTAACTTTTTCCTTCTTCACTATTACCTATTACTTTCCAAAAATCGACGAAGGTAATTTTAAGGAATAGTGAAAAGTGAATAGGTAATAAGTAAAATCGACAAGATTCTGACGAACCTTGTCGATTTTTGGCTGCCGGAATAGGATTCGAACCCATACAAACAGAGTCAGAGTCTGCGGTGCTACCTTTACACAATCCGGCAATATTTTTGAAATAAAAAAACTGGTGCGAGCTATGGGACTTGAACCCATACGTCATAAACACACGCCCCTCAAACGTGCCTGTCTGCCAATTCCAGCAAGCTCGCTCATCACAACCAGCTTTTTTATTATATATGCTTGACACAGTTTTGTCAAGGCTTTTTTTAAAAAAACTTAAAAATTTTCGACTTTTTTAACCTCTTCAAGCAAAAACTCATAAAGGCACTGCTCCGCACGGAGTTTATAAGTGAAATAATCAAGCATTTTCCCGTCGGAAACCTCATCATAACAGCCCTGAAGCTCCCGCATATTTAAGGAAACTGTGCGGATTTCTTCCATAAGACGATTATATTCTAAGGCGCGCACCTTTCTTGCCTGCTTTTCCTGATACAACGCAATTGGTGATGTAAAAATTGACTTTATAGCAAATTCCATAAAATTTCCATAGCCTTTCTTCTCACGAATTCTTTAATTAGTTTTGTTAAATTATACCCGAAAATCTCCAATTTTATTCCATAACAGGTTGAAAAAAATCTCAAAATATGCTAATCTTATATAAAAAGGAGGGGGATAAAATGGAAAGTTTAATAAAGGAAAATGAACGCCTTGACGATTTACAGCTTAAAGGTCTTAAGCTTATCCAGAATCCCCAGTGGTTTTGCTTTGGTGTGGACGCAGTGCTCCTGAGCCACTTTGCAAAATCCGAAATAAAAAAAGACACTAATGTCCTTGACCTATGCACGGGAAACGGAATTATTCCTGTTCTGCTTTCAGCTAAAACTGAGGCGAAGAAAATTACAGGAGTTGAAATTCAGGAAGAAGTTGCCGAAATGGCACAGCGCAGTGTTCTTCTCAATAGTCTCACTGAAAAGGTTGAAATAATATGCGAGGATTTAAAAAATGCTCCTGAAACCTTTGGGAAATGCAGTTTTGATTATATAACCTGCAACCCGCCATACAAAGAAAACAACGGCGGACTTAAAAACACCGAGGACACAGTAACAATTGCCCGCCACGAAATAAAATGCAATCTTGAGGACATTATAAAAGCCTCGGAGGCACTTTTAAAGCCTGCAGGCAAGCTTGCTTTAATTCACAGACCTGAACGGCTGATTGATATAATTTATCTTATGAAAAGCTATCGGATTGAGCCGAAAAGACTTCAGTTTATTCACCCGAGCGCAGAAAAAACAGCCACAATGATATTAGTTGAGGGCACAAAGCACGGCAGACCGAAGCTGAAACTTCTGCCTCCGATGTATGTCCACGACGAGAATGGTGAATACACAGAGGAAATAAACAGAATTTACGAAAGGGAAACACAATGAGCGGAATTTTATACCTTTGCCCAACTCCAATCGGAAATCTTTCCGATATGACGCCAAGGGTGATTGAAACCTTAAAACAGGTTGATTTAATTGCAGCCGAAGACACAAGAAACACTTTAAGGCTCCTTAACTGTTTCGACATTGACACCCCTGTTACAAGCTACCACGAGCATAATAAGGCATCAAAGGGCGGAAATCTTATAGAAAAATTGCTTTCAGGGAAAAATATTGCAGTCTGCTCCGACGCAGGAATGCCTGCAATCTCCGACCCGGGGGAAGATTTGGTTAAGCTTGCAATAAAAAATGATATACAGGTTGTTCCTCTTACAGGACCTTGCGCCTTAACAACAGCCCTTATAGCATCAGGCCTCCCAACAGGCAGATTTTCTTTCGAGGGATTTTTGTCTGTTACAAAAAAGTCCAGGTTTGAACACCTGAACGATGTGAAAAATGATACAAGGACACTGATTTTTTACGAGGCACCCCACAAGCTTATCTATACTCTTCGAGATATGCTTGACATTTTTGGAGACAGGGAAATCTGTCTTGCAAGAGAGCTCACTAAAAAGTTTGAGGAATTTAACCGCACAACACTCAGCGAGGCCGTGAAATATTACGAAGAAACTGCCCCAAAGGGCGAGTTTGTTTTAGTTATTGCAGGCAAAAATAAAAACGAGCTTAAAGAGGAGCAGAGAGCGGAAAAACCATTGACTGAAGAGCTCCTTAAGGAGTATGAAACAGCGGAGCTTTACGGCAAGGAGCTTGTTAAGAAAGTTGCAGAGGAACTTGAACTTCCAAAGCGCGAGGTTTATGATATTTATCTCAAATTACAAAAAAAGTAAAAATTTTTTCTTAAAACACTTGCAAAGTAATTAAAAATGTGTTATTATAGCAGTTGTGATACGCGCCGGTAGCTCAGCTGGATAGAGTGTTTGGCTACGAACCAAAAGGTCAGGGGTTCGAATCCCTTCCGGCGTACCAAAAAAGACTTGTCAATTGACAAGTCTTTTTTCAGTTATATTTGTTCCTTTCGGAACAAGTGATATTTACTCCGTAAGAGATATTGCCTTTCGGCAATGATATTCGCCTACGGCGAGTTGAAGAAACAAATATAATATCACTGAAACCGATAGGTTTTAATAACACTTTTGATTTATCAAAAATATCACTCCAACGAAGTTGGAATATCACTAATAAACAGGCATCTATACCTTTCTTATCCACAAATTTTTTCTTTTAATTCCTTTAATATTTTCTTCTCAAGGCGTGATACCTGCACCTGTGAAATGCCAAGACTTTGGGCAATCTGGCTTTGAGTTTTCTGCTTAAAATACCTTAAGATTATAATTTTTTGTTCCCGCTGCGGAAATTCCTTAAGTGCTCCCTCTATCACAAGCCTGTCAATAATATTTTTCTCATAATTTTCAGGGCATTCCAGCTTATCCATTAAAGCCTTGCCCTCGCTGTTTCCGTCGTCAGTTACAGCGTTCAGGGATTCAGGTCTTGCCCCTGCATCAAGAGCCACAGCAAGTTCTTCGGGGCTCACCCCAAGCCTTTCTGCAATAGCCTTAACCGAGGGTTCTTCCCCTGTTTCCTTTGTAATTGCCTCCGAAACAGCCATAGCACGAACGGATAACTCCTTAATACTTCGGCTCACCTTAATAATTCCGTCATCACGAATAAAACGCTTTATTTCCCCCATAATCAAGGGCACAGCGTATGTAGAGAACTGAACGCCAAAGCTTTCGTCAAACTTATAAATGGCTTTTACAAGGCCTAAAGCACCTGTCTGGAACAGGTCCTCGGGCTCATAGCCTCTGCCGAAGAAACGCCTTGCAATACTCCATATAAGTCCCGTGTTATTCTCCACAAGGAGATTTTTTGCCTCCTCGTCGCCCTGCTTTCCTCTCCGAATAAGTTCAAGATTATCCATTGGCAACTCTCTTTGTCATTGTAATTTTTGTGCCCTCTCCTAAAGCCGACTCCACAACAAGTCTGTCCATAAAGGTCTGCATAACGGTAAATCCCATACCGCTTCTCTCCTCCTCAGGCTTAGAAGTATAAAGAGGCTTCATGGCAAGTTCAACATCTTCTATGCCAATCCCCTGGTCTATAACCTTAATTTCAAGCTCCTCTCCTATAATTTTACATTCCACAGTTACAACGCCCTTTTGACACTCATAGCCGTGAATTATAGCGTTTGTAACTGCCTCGGAAACAGCAGTTTTAATATCCGCCATTTCCTCTAAGCTCAGGTCAAGCTGTGAGGCAAAAGCGCCCACAGTTGCACGGACAAAGGATTCGTTAGATGTTTTCCCCGGTACTTGCAACTTCATATAATTCTCCACGGTTTTCTCCCTCCCTGCTACACATAAGTATTTTCTTTATTCCCGAAATTTCCAAAACTCTGTCAACCTGTGGCTGAACACGGATAACCATAGTAGTCCCGCCCCGTGCCTGAATTTTCTTGTAACGCCCTACAATCACGCCAATTCCCGAGCTGTCCATAAAGGTTACGCCCTTAAAGTCAAAAATCAGATTTATAATATTATGCTTTGAAATTTCATCATCTAGCCTTGTGCGAAGTTCAGTAGCTACGTGCTGGTCAAGTTCACCCTCAAGCTTTGCCACAAGTGTATTCCCTGCATACTCTATTCTTGTATTCATATTTACCTCCTTATAGTCTATATAAATATTAAAACATAAAAAAAGCACGGCTTCACAAAAACCGTGCCCAAATTTAAGACAAAATAAAGCAGTCGGAGAAAAAATCCGACTGCTTTTTTCAATTATTTAAGATTTTCGATACTTTCAAGGACTTTCGCATACATTTCCTTATACTTTTCGCCCTTTGCCTTTTCCTCTTCAACAACAGCTGCAGGAGCCTTATCAACAAATCCCTTGTTTGAAAGTTTTCCTTCAACTCTCTTAATTTCGCCTTCAAGTCTTGCCTTTTCCTTATTTAAACGGTCAAGTTCCTGAGCCTTATCAACAAGCTCGTCAACAGGCATAAAGAGTTCAGCCTTACCAACTACAACTGAAACAGCGTTTTCAGGAACGCCTGCCTTATCGGCAGAAATAACAACCTCGGAAGCGCTTGCAAGCTTTTCAAAGAAAATTCTGCCTGCCTCAAAGATTTCAGGAGCATCAGTTACAATATAAAGCTTTGTCTTCTTTGACGGAGGAACATTCATTTCGTTTCTTCTGTTTCTTATGCCCTTGATTGCGTCCATGATAACATTCATTTTGCTTTCAGCCTCAGGGAACACAAGCTTTTCATCAAATACAGGGAACTCTGAAATCATAATACTTTCGCCATCGTGTGGGAGTGCCTGCCAGATTTCCTCTGTGATAAATGGCATAAATGGGTGGAGAAGCTTAAGTGTGTTAGATAAAACGTACACAATAACCTTCTGCGCAGTAATATTATCTTCGTTCTGTTCAAAGAATCTTGGCTTGATAAGTTCAATGTACCAGTCACAGAACTCGTCCCAGATAAAGTCATAGAGCTTCTGCACAGCAACACCAAGCTCATACTTTTCAAGGTTGTCGTTAACAGCCTTCGCAAGCTCGTTGAATCTGTGGAGAATCCATTTATCCTCAATCTTAAGTGCATCCATTTCAGGAAGCTCATTCTTGTCGATAGAAAGGTTAAGCATAACAAATCTTGACGCGTTCCAGATTTTGTTAGCGAAGTTTCTGCTGGCTTCAACTCTCTCCTCGTAGAATCTCATATCGTTACCAGGTGAATTACCTGTTGCAAGTGTAAATCTTAAAGCGTCAGCACCATATTTATCCACCATTTCAAGCGGGTCAATACCGTTGCCTAAAGATTTACTCATTTTTCTGCCCTGACTGTCACGAACAAGACCGTGGATGTAAACGTGCTTGAACGGAGTCTGTCCCATATGTTCAAGACCTGAAACAATCATTCTTGCAACCCAGAAGAAAATAATGTCATAGCCTGTAACGAGAACAGATGTAGGGTAGAAGTAATCAAGGTCCTCTGTCTTATCAGGCCAACCAAGTGTTGAGAATGGCCAGAGTGCAGAACTGAACCATGTATCGAGCACGTCCTCGTCCTGTTTAACAGCGCCACCGCACTTCGGACAAGTGCAGATATCAGTTTTAGAAACAGTTGTTTCACCACAGTCCTGACAGTAGAAAGCAGGAATTCTGTGTCCCCACCAGAGCTGTCTTGAGATACACCAGTCGCGGACATTTTCCATCCAGTGCATATAAATTTTTGAGAATCTGTCAGGAATAAATTCTGTATCCCTGCCCTCAACAGCCTTAATAGCTTCCTTTGCAAGAGGTTCCATTTTAACAAACCACTGCTTAGAAGTTAAAGGTTCAACAGTAGTTCCGCAACGGTAACACTGTCCGACGTTGTGGCTGTGGTCTTCTATTGAAACGAGAAGTCCAAGGGCTTCAAGGTCAGCAACCATAGCTTTCCTTGCTTCGTAGCGGTCCATGCCGTCATATTTTGTGCCTGTGCCTGCAACCTTAGCGTCGTCGTCTAAAACGCGGATTTCTTTTAAGCCGTGTCTCTTACCAACTTCAAAATCGTTAGGGTCGTGAGCAGGAGTAATCTTAACGCAACCTGTACCGAATTCAAGGTCAACGTATTCATCGGCAATCACAGGAATTTCTGTGTTCATAAGTGGGAGAATAAGAGTTTTGCCCACTAAATCCTTGTATCTTTCGTCAGCAGGGTTAACAGCCACAGCTGTATCCCCGAGCATAGTTTCAGGTCTTGTTGTAGCAACCTCAATAAAGCCGTCAGAATCCTTGATAGGATACTTGATGTGCCAGAAATGGCCTGCCTGTTCAGCATACTCAACTTCAGCGTCAGAGAGTGCTGTACGGCAATGAGGACACCAGTTTATGATTCTTGTGCCCTGATAGATGAGCTCTTTTTCGTAGAGGTTAACGAATACCTCACGAACAGCCTTAGAACAACCCTCGTCCATAGTAAAGCGTTCTCTTTCCCAGTCACAGGAACAGCCAAGACGCTTAATCTGGTTGATAATACGGTTACCGTACTGTTCTTTCCAGTCCCAAACGCGCTCTAAGAACTTTTCTCTTCCTAAATCATATCTTGTAAGGTTTTCGTTAACTCTTAAGTTTTCTTCAACCTTAATCTGTGTAGCAATACCCGCGTGGTCAGTTCCAGGCACCCAGAGAGCAGCATATCCCTGCATTCTCTTTGTACGGATAATAATATCCTGGAAAGTTTCGTCAAGGGCGTGTCCCATGTGGAGCTGTCCTGTAACGTTTGGCGGTGGGATTACAACGGTAAAAGGAGTCTTGTCCTTGTCAATTTTAGTGTGGAAATAGCCGTTGTCCACCCAAGTTTTATATATTCTATCTTCAACCGCTTTAGGTTCGTAGGTTTTTGGTAATTCTTTCATTAAAAAGCAACCCCTTTCATACAGAGTAATTATAACAGAATTTCCCCCAGAGTTCAACCCCTTTTGGAGAAAAAATCCAATCTGCAGGGCATAAACCCCCTAACAATTTCCCCCAACAAAAAAAGAGGACAAATTCGTCCTCTTTGGGTTTGCACCAAGCCATATTACAAAATTATTTTTCGTAATTTATTATCCAGTTCATATATTTATCTACATCTTCTTTGCAAGAGCATTTTTTTGCATACTGTACCCTGTCGTACTCAAGAACCTTTTCATCGTTCCGAATTACACTTTCATTATATGAGAAATTCCCATCAAAATCCTCCCATTCACAAGCTATTCCATTGCCCATTTCAGACTCTCGAAAATATTCACATCCGGTGCAATCAGGAACGCAAATCTCATTTCTCTTATAGCAATAAATCTCAAGATCTTTAGGGTTAGAATTACAAACCTCTGCAGATGGACCAAACATATTCCTATGCAAAACCATGTGTTTCTCATCTTTCATATCGTCTACATCTTCTATGGTTTCCGCTTTTTCTTCTAGTATAGTGTTCCACCATCTTAAAGCGTGAATTGGATGCTTAGCAGATTTATCAAGGCAAGGTGAGCATGCACCCTTTGCACAATGTTCAATAATTTCTATAACATCATTCGCCATTTGATCATATACCATATCAAAAGCTTTGGTTTTACGAATGGTATTAGTTCCCCATGCAAATATAACTTCACTGTCGGTACAAAGCTCCTTGATTATCTGCTTATTAGTTGATATTGCCATTTCATAAAGTGCTTTGTCCGCTTCATAAAATTTGCTATATACATCTACCGCATATGTTGCACGATAAGGAAACAGATTCATAATCCATACCCCATCAAATCCTGCCTTGTATGTAGCATTGCATACTTTTATCATTGTCATATCGCATTTTTGTTCATTTGCAACACTAGGGTTTTTCATTATCACCCTTAAATAATTCTTGCTATCCGTCTTGAAAGGAACTTTTAAGAGAAACCTAAACTTTTCATCGTCGTAGCCATAGTTTTCAACTTTAATGTTTTCCACGTCTACAAAATCAGGATATTTAATATTTCTCTCACTCATTTCTATTACCTCCAAATCATAAAACAACATTTGTTTTCTTTCTGATTATATTATAATTTACTATCTGTCCTATAAAACGGACACCTTGTTCCATTTTCTCCATTATACCACATACCATACAAAATGCAAACAAAAAAAGAGCAGACTCTTTCGAGTCTGCTCAAAGGCGTCATTTATAGACAAATGCCCGTTTTAATATTCCATAGAAGCCATTCTCTTATAAACTTCGTATCTTTCTAATAAGTCTTTTTCAGCCTTATCAAAGAGTTCAACAGCGATTTCTGGGAATTCCTTCTTAAGACGGAGGTATCTGTTTTCGCCGTTTAAGAAGTCAGCAACTGTACCTGTTGGTTCCTTAGAATCGAGGATAAATGGATTCTTTCCTTCGTCCTTAAGCTCTGGGTTGTATCTCCATAAGTGCCAGTAGCCTGTCTGAACAGCCTTCTTTTCTTCTAAGATTGTATTAGCCATACCAATCTTAATACCATGGTTGATACATGGAGCGTAAGCGATAATAAGTGATGGGCCTGGGTAAGCTTCAGCTTCCTTAATAGCCTTAAGAGCCTGGTTCATATCAGCACCAAGAGCGATCTGAGCTACATATACATAGCCGTATGTTGTAGCAATCATACCGAGGTCTTTCTTCTTAACCTTCTTACCAGATGCAGCAAACTTAGCGATTGCAGCAGTAGGTGTAGCCTTTGAAGACTGACCGCCTGTATTTGAGTAAACTTCAGTATCAACAACGAAGATGTTGATATCGTCGCCGTCAGCGATAACGTGGTCAAGACCGCCGTAACCGATATCGTAAGCCCAACCGTCGCCACCGAATACCCACTGTGATCTCTTAACGAGGAAGTCAGTTCTGTCAGCGATTTCCTTAATTTCAGGAATTGACATATCAGCATCCTTAATAAGAGCCTTAATGTCAGCAGCAGCAGCCTTAGAAGCTTCTGTGTTATCCTTACCTTCGATCCAAGCCTTGAATGCGTCAGCGAGCTTAGCGTCAACCTTATCCATAACAGCTTCCATTCTGTGAACTAAAGTCTGACGGATCTTCTTGTTAGCCTTAACCATACCAAGACCGAATTCAGCGTTATCTTCAAAGAGTGAGTTAGCCCAAGCTGGACCCTGACCCTTTTCGTTCTTACAGTATGGCATTGAAGGAGCAGAACCACCCCAGATTGATGTACAACCTGTAGCGTTAGCAACCATCATTCTGTCACCGAAGAGCTGAGTGATAAGCTTAATATATGGTGTTTCACCACAACCAGCACAAGCGCCCGAGAATTCAAGCATTGGCTGTGCGAACTGTGAGTTCTTAATGTTCTTAGCAACATCAATTTCATCCTGCTTTGATGAAACTGTCATAGCAAAATCCCAGTTAGAAGCTTCTTTTTCAACTTCGTCAAATGGCTTCATAACGAGAGCCTTTTCCTTAGCGATACAAACTTCAGCACAAACTCCACAACCAAGACAGTCCATAGGAGAAACCTGAATTCTGTACTTCTTACCAGGGAAGCCTGTAGCATCCTTCATTTCAAATTCTGCAGGAGCCTTAGCTGCCTCTTCTTCAGTTAAAAGAACAGGACGGATAGCTGCGTGAGGACAAACGAGTGAACACTGGTTACACTGGATACACTTTGTAATATCCCAAACAGGAACGTTAACAGCAACGCCTCTCTTTTCGTAAGCAGATGTACCTGTTTCGAAAGTACCATCTTCCATACCTACGAATGTAGAAACAGGGAGCTTGTTACCGCGCTGTGCGTTAACAGGTTCAACAATCTTTGTGATGAATTCTGGAACATCCTTCTTTTCAGCAGGAGCGTCTACAGCATCCTTCCAAGAAGCAGGAACTTCAATCTTAACAAGAGCTTCAATAGCACCGTCAACAGCGTCACAGTTCATCTTAACGATTTCGTCGCCCTTCTTGCCGTATGTCTTCTTGATAGCATTCTTGATGTATTCAACAGCCTGATCAAATGGAATTACGTTAGCAAGCTTAAAGAAAGCAGACTGTGTAACCATGTTGATTCTGTTAGGACCGAGACCAACCTTAACAGCAACATCAACAGCGTTGATTGTGTAGAAGTTGATTTCGTTTTCAGCGATATATCTCTTCATATCAGCAGGAAGCTTTTCTTCAAGTTCTTCTGGTGACCATACACAGTTGAGGAGGAAAGTACCGCCCTTGCGGAGACCTTCTAAAACATCATACTGGTGAATGTAAGCAGGCTTATGACAAGCGATATAGTCAGCTTCATCAAGGAGATAAGTTGACTTAATTGGCTTCTTACCGAATCTTAAGTGAGACATTGTAACACCGCCGGACTTCTTTGAGTCATAATCAAAGTAAGCCTGTGCGTAGAGGTCAGTGTTATCACCGATAATCTTGATAGCGTCCTTGTTAGCACCAACAGTACCGTCTGAGCCGAAGCCCCAGAACTTACATCTTGTTGTGCCTTCAGGAGCAGCATTAACCTTTTCAGGAAGTTCAAGAGAAAGGTTTGTAACGTCATCCACGATACCGATAGTAAAGTTTGTCTTTGGCTGAGCAGCATCAAGGTTGTTAAATACAGCAGCAATCTGAGTTGGAGTTGTATCCTTTGAACCGAGACCGTAACGACCGCCAACGATAACAGGAGCGTTTTCCTTTCCGTAGTATAAATCTCTAACATCGAGGTAGAGAGGTTCGCCAGGAGCACCTGGTTCCTTTGTTCTGTCGAGAACAGCAATCTTCTTAACAGTTGTAGGAATTACATTGAAGAAGTGCTTAGCTGAGAATGGTCTGTAAAGGTGAACCTTAACAACACCAACCTTTTCGCCCTTAGCCATTAAGTAATCAACAGTTTCTTCGATTGTTTCACATACAGAGCCCATAGCGATGATAACCTTTTCAGCATCAGGAGCACCGTAGTAGTTGAATGGCTTATATTCTCTGCCTGTAATCTTTGTGATTTCAGCCATGTAATCAGCAACGATATCAGGAACAGCTTCATAATACTTGTTAGCAACTTCTCTTCCCTGGAAGTAGATATCGGAGTTCTGTGCAGTACCACGGAGAACAGGATGTTCTGGGTTTAATGCATTATCCTTGAATTCCTTAAGCTTATCCCAGTCGATAAGACCCTTTAAGTCTTCATAGTCCATAACTTCAACCTTCTGAATTTCGTGTGAAGTTCTGAAACCGTCAAAGAAGTGGAGGAAAGGAACCTTTCCCTTAATAGCAGCAAGGTGAGCTACACCGCCAAGGTCCATAGTTTCCTGAACTGAACCTGAAGCAAGTAAAGCAAAGCCTGTCTGACGACAAGCCATAACGTCCTGATGGTCGCCGAAAATGTTAAGAGCGTGAGCAGCAAGAGCTCTTGCACTAACGTGGAAAACAGCAGGAAGTAATTCACCTGCAATCTTATACATATTAGGAATCATAAGTAATAATCCCTGTGATGCAGTGAATGTTGTAGTTAAAGCACCTGCCTGAAGTGAACCGTGAACTGCACCGGCAGCACCGGCTTCAGACTGCATTTCAACTACGTCAACAGTTTCGCCAAAAATGTTTTTCTGGCCTTTTGCACTCATTTCGTCAACAACTTCAGCCATTGTTGATGAAGGAGTAATTGGATAGATAGCAGCAACTTCAGTAAAGGCATAGGCGCAATGTGAAGCAGCGTTGTTACCATCCATGGTCTTAAATTTCTTAGCCATTTAAGTTTCCCCCTTGTATTGTAATTTAAATTATTTTTCATAATAGCTTCTGGTAAAAAAGTATTTACAATTTCACCGACAATATTATAACATACTTTGTCAACCATTTCAAACATTTTTCTTATAATTTATGATATTTTTTTAACATTTTTTCAGGCAATTTGACCAAATTTATGAAAACCTGTCCCGAAATGATAAAATTGAGAGGTTTTGTTATGTAATTTCCTGAAAAAATCAGTATTTCTGCAAGAGCAAAAACTGTTGCAATAGCAAAATCAAATGATATTTTTTCAAAAAATTCAGTATAAAATAATGCTCTTACCAAAAATCCATGAAGATAATATATGTTGCCTGAATTTTTACCCAGCTTTGTTATAAAACTTTCTTTGTCAGGGATAATTGCAAATAAACTAAGGGTCATAAGAAAACCCCAAAGTAAAATCTGGAATCTTATGCCAATATTGTACCCTGCCTGAGAGAAAGGATAGGCTGAATACAGCCATTTTGTGTGAAAATTCTTCGCCACAAATTCAATGTATATTATAAAGGAAATAAAAATTACAAGAGCAAGATATTTCACCCATTTTATCTCCCTAAGTTTTTCTATCCCCTCTTTTCGTCCGTAATAGCCCAGAAGAAAGAATGGAGTATAAACTAAAATTCTTGAGAGACTATATTTATAACCTGCATTTTCCCAAAAGCCTGAAACAAGGGCGACCGCCACAGCCAAAAGGAAAATAATTATTCTTGTAATCCTGTTTTTTCGGCAGTGTGAGAAATTTTCTGTAAATTCAATTTTTCTATGATAAAATATTCAAATTTTATGGGCGGGAACAGCCAGATTATGGCTTTCCTGCCTAATTGCAATATAGCACGGAATTTTTGCCATGTCAAGGGCGCCCTCGT
>JAGARO010000014.1 GCA_017622215.1 Clostridia bacterium | reverse complement strand
TTATAGCTAAATGCAGCAATGAAATGCACCAAAAGATACTCAGACGTATAGGTGCAGACAAGGTAATTATACCTGAAAAAGAGTCAGGAACGAGACTTGCTAAAAACTTGCTTACATCCGGTTTTTCGGAAATGATAGAGCTTTCTGATGAAGTGTCTATGGTAGAGTTAGATGTGAAAGATGAATGGGATGGTAAGACATTAATAGAACTGAGTTTGAGAAAAAAATATTCTATCAATGTAGTTGCAATAAAAAACAATGGCAAAATCAGTACAACAGTTGATCCGACACTTCCGCTTGAAAAAGGAATGCAACTTATAGTTATTGCCAACACAATCAAATTACAAAAATTAAAATAATGGTTGAAAAGAGAATACGATGATAAAACAAAATAAATATAAGATGATTATTTCCGCCATAATTACATTGTTACCGATGATTTTCGGATTTATTGTATGGGACAGACTTCCGGAGAATATAGCAACAAGCTTTGGGTGGAATGGAGAAATTACAGGTTACAGCAGTAAAATGTTTGCAGTTATTGGGCTTCCGGCGATACTGACTTTTGTGAATTTAATATGTATTATTGCAACAAATGCCGATCCGAGAAGAAAGAATATAAGTAGTAAGATGTTCTCGGTTGTTATAAGCATAGTTCCTGTTTGCTCATTGCTTTGCGGAGCTTGTATCTATGGTAACGCATTGGGATATAAAGTAAGTGTCGAAAGTATAATGCCTGTCTTTATGGGAATTCTGTTTTTTGTGCTTGGCTTCATTCTTCCAAAATGCAAACAAAATTACACAATCGGAATCAAGCTCCCATGGACATTACACGATGAAGAAAATTGGGATAAGACGCACAAGCTTGCAGGAAAGCTGTGGATTTACGGCGGGATAATAATGGTTGTGTCAGGACTGTTTAATTTAACATTTCTGTTTATGGCAATAATCTTTGCACTTGTTATTATTCCAACTGTGTATTCGTATTTGTTGTATCGGAAACAAAAATAAGAAATAAATATTTTAAAAGCATTAGATTCTATATTGATGAAACGGCACGGATTTTCTCCGTGCCGTAACTTTTAAATGTGTCAAATTTTAATATACAGTAACCAAAGAAAAGCAGAATTGTATTTGGACAAAAAATATTCTGCGAGAATTAGAAAATATTCTTGCAGAATTGCTCTCTACAGGCGAAATTGATGCTCTGAAATTTGATTTTGAAACACAAAAATTTTTAATGATTAAAAAATAAGAAGTGGCTCAAACGCAGTGTTTGAGCCGAAATCACATAGGGCATCCCGCAAAATCATAGATTTTGTGGGAAAAAGGAGGAACTGTGAAGCGGGTGACTGATTTTTTGCAAAAAAAATCGGAACAAGCGAAACTTGTTCCGACATTGGCAGGGGCAGTAGGATTTGAAAGGCTACGCCCTCTTGTGCTTCGCGGGTTCTATCTTCGCCTACGCTTGATACAACCCGAGCACTGCGCTTCACCGCCTCGCTGTATCTTCCCCCGGAAGCGCTTCGGCGGTTCACACGTTCACGTGGAAACCACTTACGGGGTTCAAATCGCCCCTGCCTACAGCGCAAAAAAAGACAGACACCGCAAATGCGATATCTGTCTTTTTGGCAGGGGCAGTAGGATTTGAACCCACGGCACGTGGTTTTGGAGACCACTGCTCTACCAACTGAGCTATACCCCTATGAACACATCGATTAGTATACAATTTTTTCGTGCTTTTGTCAAGGGATATTTTACAAAAAATTTTTTTAAAAATTTTTTTGGGAAGTAAAATCATAGATATTGTAAGTAGATGAAAAGAGTAAATCTACATTTTGTGATTTTTGAAAAAATATAGAATTTTTAAGGCTTTTTTTGGGGTTTTTGCGACTTGCAATTATTTTAAAATCGTGGTATTATATTGACCTACGGGAAATTATTGATACGCGTGTGGGGACGCGCGAAAAAGAGGGAAAGGAGATAATTGTGAAACTAGCAGAAGAAATATGGGCAAAAGTGCTTGAACTTATGTCTGTAGAGGTGTCTAAAATCGCTTTTACAACATGGATTAAGCCTATTTCGCCTGTAATGATAGATGATAAGAAGATTGTTTTGAAAGTGCCTCACGATGTTAATCGTGAAATGATTATGACAAAATATATCTCCTTACTTAGTAACTGTATAAAAGAAGTTACTGATAAAAAATTTGATATTGAAATTATTCTTGAGTCTGAAGACACAGGTAAAATTAATAATACAAAGAAAAAGGACGAGGGCATTCCCCTTGACCCTAATCTTTCTTTTGAAACCTTTATTGTAGGTAAAAACAGCAATGTGGCTTATGCTGCGGCTTTGGCTGTTGCAGAGCTTCCCGGTGGAAAGTACAATCCTCTCTACCTTTTTGGCGGAAGCGGTCTTGGAAAAACACATATTCTCCAGGCTATTGGCAACTACTTTAAGGAAAATTATCCTGAAAAGAAAGTGCTTTATACCACAAGTGAACGATTTACATACGAACTTGTTACTGCTATTCACGAAAAGACTAATCAGGCTTTCCGTGATAAGTACAGAAATGTAGATTTACTTTTAATTGACGACGTTCAGTATCTTTCTAAAACTGAACTTGCTCTTGAGGAATTTTTCCACACATTCAACGCTCTTCACGATGCGGGAAAACAGATTATCTTAACCTGCGACAGAATGCCAAGCGAAATTCCACAGCTTCCTGAAAGACTTGTGTCAAGATTTAACAGCGGACTTACTGTTGATATTCAGCCACCTGATTATGAAACAAGAATGGCTATCCTCCAGAGTAAGTTTGAGAGAGAATCTCTTACTCTCGGAACTGAAGCAATTGAATTTATTGCTTCAAACATCCGTTCTAACGTAAGAGACTTAGAGGGTGCTGTTTCCCGAATAGAGCTTTATGCGGGAATTAAGAGAGTTGCTGAGGTTGACTTAGACCTTGTTATGGAAGCAATTAACGATATTGTTGCATCACAGGGCGTTAAGGTTGCTGACATTCCGCTTATTATTAAGGAAGTTGAGAGATACTTCTCCTTGAGTGAGGGAGCTTTGGTTTCAAAAAAACGTTCACAGGATATAGCTCTTCCAAGACAGATTGCTATGTATCTCTGTCGTGAAATTCTGGATTCCTCATTCCCTAAAATCGGTGATGAGTTTGGCGGGCGCGACCATACAACTGTTATGCACAGCGTAAAGAAAATTCAGAGTGAACTTAAGGATGATAAGAATATGAAGACCTGTGTTGATGAAATCACAGTCAATATTAAATCTAACTAGAGGTTTATATGAAATTTTTTGATACTATTGCTGCAATCGCTACTCCGCAGGGCTACGGCGGAGTTGCTATCATTAGAATAAGCGGTGAAGATTCACAGGAGATTGCAGGGAAAATTGTAAGAACAAAAATAAATAAAGAATTAAATGCTCTGGAGAGCCACAAGTTAACGCTCTCCGACATTTACAGACTTGACGGAGCTTTGGTTGACGAAGCTCTTGTTTCTGTTATGAGAGCTCCTCACTCTTATACAGGGGAAACTGTGGTTGAGATAAACTGCCACGGTGGCTTTGTTTCTGCAAGACAGATTTTAGACGAGCTTCTTTTGGCGGGGGCAAGACTTGCAGAAGCGGGGGAATTTACAAGAAGAGCGTTTATAAATGGAAAAACTGACCTTGCAAAAGCTGAGGCTGTAAACGATATTATAAATGCTAACTCAAGATTTGGACTTAAAAATGCAGTTGAAACCCATAGCGGTAAGCTTTCCCAAAAGGTGAATTTCATAAGGGATAAGGCTGTGGAATTTGCGGCGCATATTTCTGCGGCAGTTGACTTTCCCGAAGAGATTGAAGCTGTTGACAATGATTTTCTCATGGTGGGCATTGAGGAAATCGATAAAGAACTTTCTGCTATGATTTCGGGCTATGAAAAGGGAAAGATGCTCCGCGACGGTATTCATACTGCTATTGTGGGACGCCCTAATGTTGGAAAATCCTCTGTGCTTAACGCTCTTGCAGGGGAAGATAGGGCTATAGTTACCGATATTCCCGGCACAACAAGGGATATAGTTGAAGAATATATTTCCCTTGGGGGAATTTCATTAAGACTTGTTGATACAGCGGGAATAAGAGAAAGCTCCGACAAGGTTGAACAGATTGGAATTGAGCGTGCAAAGGAAAATATAAAACAGGCTGACTTATGTCTTTTTGTAGTGGACTCCTCAGAGGAGATTACAGAAGAAGATATTGAGATTGCAAAAAGCTTGGATAACAAAAATGTAATTCTCCTCCTTAACAAACAGGACAAGGGAGAATGCAGTACCCAAGGAGCTTGTGAGAAATTGGGGATTGCTCCTGAGGATACAGTTTTAACCTCTACACCTGAAAAGGGAGAGGCTACGGGAATTGATGACCTTGAAAAGCTTATTTCAAAGAAGTTTATAGAGGGACAGATTTCCTCTGACGAGGTTTATATTTCCAGTGAAAGACAGAAAGAAGCACTTTTAAAGGCTAAAAATTCCCTTGAAAAAATGAGAGACTGTCTTGTGTCAGGATTGCCTGCTGATTTGGTTTATGTTGATTTAGAAGACGTAATTTCGGCTCTCGGAGAGGTTACAGGGGAAACTGTTCAGGAGGAAATTATTGATACGGTATTTTCGAAATTCTGTGTAGGAAAATAAAAAGATTGTGGAAAAGAGGGGGTGGCTTTATGAAACAATCCTTTGAACTTGAATTTGAATTTATGGAAAAATGGGGGCGTTTTGCAAAGCCGGAATATCTCCAGATTTTTCTCTATACATATATGTTATACAGGAAAAATAACTCTGTGCCGTCCATAAGCGAGGTGGCGGAAAGCCTTGAAAAAAGCGAGAGGACCGTTAAGAATGCTTTTGAGTACTGGAGCACAACGGGACTTTTGGTTAAAACAGAAAATTCTGTTATTTTTACAATGGACGAAAAGTCGAAGAAGAAGGCTGAAACAAAAATTGCACTGGGAAGTAAGCCCTCATACACTCAAAAGGAAATTGATGCCGCGGCGTCAGTCAATCAGGAGATTGATTTTCTTTTTAAGAGTGCTGAAAAATCTCTGGGCAGACTTTTGTCCGACAGCGATATGCAGATGCTTTACAGCTTTGTTGACTGGCTGGGGATGCCTGCAGAGGTTGTGTCTATGATGGTGCAGTATTTAGTGTCCATCGGAAAAACAGGGAAGAAATATATGGAAACTGTGGCTATGGAGTGGGCTGACCAGGGAATTTTTACCTTTGAACTTGCAGAGGAAAGAATTGCTATGCTTGAAAAGAGGCAGAGCGAGGAATTTAAGGTAAGAGGAATTTTGGGAATCTACGACAGGGCACTTTCCCAGACTGAAAAGAAATATATTACCCTTTGGATTGATGAATATAAAATGCCTGAAGAACTTATAAGGGTTGCCTATGACAAGACGGTTTTAGCCTGTGGTAAATTAAGCTGGGCGTACATGAACAAAATTCTTAAGGATTGGGCAGACAATGGCATTCGCACTGAGGCACAGATTCAGGAGTCTGACGAGCTTTATTATATTAAAAACGGATTTAAAACTGAGAAGAAAAAGAAGTCAAAGTTCAATAATTATACTGATGCAAATCAGGACGAAAATGACGAATTTTTTGACCAGGTTCTTAAAAATATGCTTGATGAGGAGTGATGGAGATGAAATCAGCTTACGCACTTGCAATGGAAGAATTAAACTTAAGACAGGAAAAGAATAAGGCTGAAATGGAAATGCGTCATGGGGAGGTGCTTATCAAGGTGCCTGAAATGGCAAAGGTTGAGGCTGAACTTTCTAAGGCTGGAACAAACCTTTTAAGGGCTGTTTTAGACGGAGGACGAGACTTTGAAAAGATTAAGGCTGAAATACAGTCTCTTCAGGAGAGGAAAAAGAAGCTCCTTAAGGATAACGGGTTCAGTCAGGATTATTTAAAGGACATTTCTTCCTGTGAAAAATGCGGAGACACAGGGTTTGTAGATGGACTCAGGTGTGATTGTCATAAAAAACTTATAAATAAGTATATTGCAAAGAACTCAAATCTTTCAGAGCTTATGAGAAAGCAGACCTTTGAAAACTTTGATATGGGTCTTTTTACAGGGGATGAAAAGATTGAAAAGGTTATGAAAAAGGCTTGCCTTGACGCCCTTGAATTTTCAAACAAATTTGATGTAGAAAAGTCAAGTCTTCTTATTATGGGTGCTGCAGGTACAGGAAAAACTTTTCTGTCAAGCTGTATAGCAAACAGGGCTTTAGAGAGAGGAAAAACAGTTTATTATGTTTCAGCCTTTCAGATTTTTGATATGTTTGAGAAAATTCACTTTGAAAAGGGAAACACAGAAGAGCTTTTGCAGACTGAAAAATATATAAACGACGCAGACCTTTTAATTATTGACGACCTTGGAACTGAATTTGTTACACAGTTTACTGCTGCTGCACTTTTTAATCTTGTAAATTCAAGACTTATTGAAGAAAAAAGTACAGTAATTTCTACTAATTTGGGAAAGGGAGAACTCTCTGATTTATACAGTCAGCGCATAGCTTCAAGGCTTACAGGAGAATATAAGGTTATACTTACATTAGGCAAAGATTTAAGATAAGGAGTTTTTTATAATGAAAAATATATATCTTATTGTAAATCCTTTTGCAGGAAAGATGAAATCTAAAACTGCAGCCTTTGATATTATCCGTGCCTTTTGTCGTGAGGGATATAATGTTACATGTAAGGTTATTGAGGAATATGGCGATGCCGCAGTTTTTGCAAAAGAGGCTATAAAAAAGAAACAGGACCTTATTGTGTGCTGTGGGGGAGACGGAACCTTAAATGGCGTAATTTCAGGGATGATTGAAGAGGATGCCGATATTCCTATCGGATATATTCCTGCGGGAAGCACAAACGATTTTGCAAATAGTTTTGGATTGCCTCTTAAAATAAAAGATGCTTGTAAAATGATTATAGCAGGTGAGCCGAGGAAGATTGATGTAGGGGATTTTGACGGTTCTGTA
This sequence comes from Clostridia bacterium, assembly GCA_017622215.1. Classification (GTDB taxonomy): domain Bacteria; phylum Bacillota; class Clostridia; order Monoglobales; family Monoglobaceae; genus RGIG8709. The sequence goes on along the minus strand of JAGARO010000014.1, from coordinate 9,792 downwards.
TTTTCATATATTGCTTCATTCGGAGCTTTTACTTCTGTTTCTTATAATACTCCTCAGCAGACTAAAAACTATCTGGGACATTTTGCCTATGTTCTTGAGGGAATCAAGGACCTTACGAAGCTTACTCCATACCATCTTGTATGGACGGCTGACGGGAAACGTTTTGAAGGGGATTACATTTTTGGCGGAATATGTAACTCCACATCGATAGGCGGAATACTCAAGATTGACGAAGAAATGGTTGATTTAAGCGACGGAGAATTTGAGGTGATTTTTACGAAATTCCCTAAAAGTGCTGTGGAACTTTCAAATATTGTTTACGGACTTAACAACTCCGTTTATGACAGCGAAGTTTTTGATTTTGTACGAGCATCAGAAATTACAATAGAGAGCGATGGGGACTTTGACTGGTCGCTGGACGGAGAAAAAGAAGAGGGAAGAAAAAAGGTTGTTATAAAGAACCTTAAGAAGAAAATTTCTATTATAAAATAAAAAAGAGTGCCTAGGCACTCTTTTTTATTTTCCTGTGCTTCCGAAACCGCCGGCACCGCGTTCAGTTTCGTCAAGTTCTTCTACTTCGTCAAACTCAACAGACAAGAACGGCATAACTACAAGCTGGGCAATTCTTTCAGCCTTAGCGATAACTTTTTCCTCATCAGTATCGTTATGAAGAGCCACGATGTATTCCCCTCTGTAATCGGAGTCGGCAACCCCGACACAGTTAGCAGGACGAAGTCCCTGTTTGGTTGCAAGACCTGAACGGGCAAAGATTGCACCGAAATATCCGTCAGGAACAGCGATTGCCAAACCTGTGCCAACCTTTACAGTTGAATGAGCAGGGATTGTCAGGCTTTCTCCCTCGAAACAGGCATAAAGGTCGTAGCCTGCAGCCTTTTCAGAACCTCTTGTAGGGATAACTGCATTTTCCTTAAGCTTCTTTATTTTAATATTCATAAATACCTCCATACAGGGCAAAAAGCCTGAAATAAATCAGGCTTATTCTCCCCATAAAACAATTTCTTTAGTTTCAAGTGTTTTTGGAACATCAATGAGTCTTTGGTTTTCAGAGCCTCTGAACTGGAGGCTTATGTTTCTCTTTTCCTGAACGAACTCCCCGTCAACCAAAACATTGATATATGAGAGCATTTCGTCTGTTACTTCACATCTTGCACGGGAGTCCTTTAAAAGCTCCTCGTCAAGAGTATATCCCGAGTATGCCCAAATGTCCTTTTCGGGAAATTTTTCCTTAAAGCGTCTTAGGAAAGGCACCAAAGCACGCTGATTGTCAGGTTCAAATGGTTCGCCTCCGAGAAGAGTGAGCCCGTCGATATAATCGTGGTCCAGAGCCTCCAGGAGCTCATCCTCTACTTCTTTTGTGAAAGGCTTTCCATATTCAAAGTCCCATGTTTCAGGCTGGAAACACCCTTTGCAGTGGTGGGTACAGCCCGAAACGAACAAGGTTACACGAACGCCGACACCGTCAGCAATATCCCATTTCTTTATGTTACAATAGTTCATTATAAGTGGAGAACTCTTTCCTGAATTTCCTGAGTTCTGCCCTGGTTCCAGAACTGTGTTCCGATATAACCGCAAGTACGTCTTGCAACGTTCATCTTACTCTGGTCCTGATTTCCGCAGTTAGGACATTCCCAGAGAAGCTTGCCGTCTTCGTCTTTAACAATCTGGATTTCGCCTTCGTATCCACATTCCTGACAGCAGTCAGACTTTGTGTTAAGTTCAGCATACATAATATTGTCATAGATAAACTTCATTACCTTAATAACAGCAGGAATGTTGTTCTGCATATTAGGAACTTCAACGTAGCTGATAGCACCGCCTGGTGATAATGCCTGGAACTGTGCTTCAAAGCCAAGCTTTGTGAATGCATCAATTTCTTCTGTTACATGAACATGGTAGCTGTTTGTGATATAGTTCTTATCTGTAACGCCTTCAATAATGCCAAATCTCTGCTGGAGGGCCTTTGCAAACTTGTATGTAGTAGATTCAAGCGGTGTGCCGTAAAGACTGAAGTCAACGTTATGTCTTTCCTTCCATGTCTTTGTAGCAAGGTTCAAGTACTTCATTACATCGAGAGCAAATGGTGTAGCTTCAGGGTCTGTATGTGATTTGCCTGTCATATACTTAACACATTCGTAAAGACCTGCGTAGCCGAGAGAAATTGTTGAATAGCCACCGTATAAAAGCTTATCAATTGTTTCGCCCTTCTTGAGTCTTGCGAGAGCACCGTACTGCCAGAGAATCGGAGCAGCGTCAGAAAGTGTGCCCTTAAGTCTGTTGTGTCTTGCAAGGAGAGCTCTGTAACAGAGGTCAAGTCTTTCGTCAAAAATCTGCCAGAACTTTTCCATATCTCCGCCTGAAGATAAAGCAATATCAACGAGGTTGATTGTAACAACGCCCTGATTGAATCTTCCGTAATACTTAGCCTTGTTTGTTTCAGGGTCAACGTAAGGTGTAAGGAATGAACGGCATCCCATACATGTATAACAATGTCCGTCGCCATTTTTGTCAATCTTAAGCTTAAGCATCATTTTTTCTGAAATATAGTCAGGAACCATACGCTTTGCTGTACACTTAGCAGAAAGCTCTGTAAGGTACCAGTATGGAGCGTCTTCTGTAATATTATCTTCTTCAAGAACGTAGATAAGTTTAGGGAATGCAGGTGTAATCCAGATACCTGCTTCGTTCTTAACACCTGTAATTCTCTGCTTAAGCATTTCTTCGATAATTAAAGCAAGGTCGTGCTTGAGCTGTGGGTCTTTAGCTTCGTTAAGGTACATAAATACAGTAACGAAAGGAGCCTGTCCGTTAGTTGTCATAAGTGTAACAACCTGATACTGAATCATCTGACAGCCTTTTTTGATTTCGTCTAAAAGTCTCTTTTCAACAATAGCTGAAATCTTTTCGTCGTCAGCCTTAACTCCAAGTGTTTCAATCTCAGCTTCAACATCTTTTCTTATCTTCTTTCTTGAAACATCAACGAAAGGAGCAAGATGAGTAAGGGAGATACTCTGACCGCCGTACTGTGATGATGCAACCTGTGCAATAATCTGTGTGGCAATGTTACAAGCTGTTGAGAAGCTGTGTGGTCTTTCAATCATAGTACCTGAGATAACAGTTCCGTTCTGGAGCATATCCTCAAGGTTTACAAGGTCACAGTTGTGCATATGCTGTGCGAAGTAGTCAGCATCATGGAAGTGGATAAGACCCTTTTCATGTGCTTCTACAATGTCGGATGGGAGAAGAATTCTCTTTGTGATATCCTTACTTACTTCCCCTGCCATATAGTCGCGCTGTACGCTATTTACAGTAGGGTTCTTATTTGAATTTTCCTGTTTAACTTCTTCGTTGTTGCATTCGATAAGTGTAAGAATCTGCTGGTCAGTAGAGTTTGACTGACGGGCAAGAGATCTCTTGTAACGGTATGTGATGTAGTTTCTTGCAACAGCAAAAGCCTTCTGGTCCATGATCTGGTCTTCAACCATATCCTGAATTTCTTCCACGTTTAAAGAACGGTTAACGTTTTCACATGCCTTTTCAACGTTTAATGCAATCTCGTTAATCTGTTCCTCTGTCATCTGCTGACTTGAAAGAACACCTGCGTTTGCTTTTCTGATAGCAGTAATGATTTTCTCCAGATTATACTGAACTTCCTGTCCATTTCTCTTGATAATCTTCATAATTATCTCCCTCCTATTATTAATGAACCACAATATCTTGTGTTTTTATATTTCATTAACAACATTTTCTTGTGATATGTTGTCCGGTGATTTTAATTATAGCATAACAAAATACAAAGTCAATAGTTTTTTAAAAAATTTTTAGAAAATATTGTATATATTTTGTTAAATTTTTGTTACAACACACAATATCTTGTGTTATAAAAATAACAAAATCCCCTAAACCCCTGATATTATAAGGAAAACTGCAATTTTATAAAAATCAAAAAAAGATTGACAGTTTTTTCCCTACATTATATAATGTATGTATCTGAAAAAGGGAGAGATAATAATGCATATTACAATAGCGGGAAACCTGGGAAGCGGAAAGTCCACAATCTGCGGAATTTTAAATAAAAAACACGGCTTTGAGGTTTACAGCACAGGAAAAATCCAGAGAGAGCTTGCAATCAAGTTCGGTGTAAGCACTCTTGAAATGAATATAATGATGAAGACAAACCCTGAATACGACCATATTATTGACGACACAGTCCGTGATATGTCTATTGAAAGGGCAGAGGAAAAGCTTATTTTTGACTCAAGAATGGCTTGGCACTTTGCAGTAAAATCCTTTAAGATTTTCGTAAAGGTTGACCCTATGGTTGCAGCCCAGAGAGTTATGTATAGCCCACGAGGCGAAGAAGAAACCTACGAAAGCGTAGAGGACGCCTGCGAAAAGCTTGTGGAAAGAAGTAAGGTTGAAAACGAAAGATTTAAGGATATATATAATGTAGATAATTTTGATTTTAATAACTACGACCTTATTTTAGACTCAACTTTCGTTCCTGCAGAGAAAATCTGTGAAGTTATTATGAAGGAATACGAACTTTTCTGCGCGAACCCAGATAGCTACACCACAACCTACTACGACACAGCAGAAAGCTACAAATAAAAAAAGGACTCAAAAGAGTCCTTTTTATTTTAGTCAAAATATACTTCGCAGCGGTAGATTGGCTGACCCATTTCAGAAAATCTTGTTTCATATTCAGTCATAACGTTACCCTCAAAACCGCTGTTGTGAAGGTCAAGAGTTATGTTATGGAGTCTTAAACCGAAGTCTGCAAAGGAGTTAAGTGAAAACTCAAAAAGCTTCTGGTTATCAGTCTTAAAATAAACTGCCCCGCCTTTTTTAAGGAGCTTTCCGTACATAGAAAGAAAATTCTCGTGGGTAAGTCTTCTTTTCTTCTGCTTGGACTTTTTCCACGGGTCAGAAAAATTAAGATAGATTATATCTGCCCTTGATTCTGTTTCAAATTCATTTAAAACATTTGCGTCCCCGCAATAAAACTTTACATTTTTAAGTCCCGCATTAAGCACCTTTTCCCCTGCAAGAATTGCAACGTCAAGGTTTTTTTCAAAGGCAAGGAAGTTCACATCAGGGTGGAGCTGTGCCATTTCGCAGACAAACTTGCCCTTTCCGCAACCGATTTCAAGATGCAAGGGTTTGTCGTCATTAAATACAGCCCTCAAATCATTTTTATACTGAAGAATATCGTCAATAAAAAGCTCTGAACAGTTTTCAAAGCGTTCATCACGATGCTTCTTTCTTCTCATTCTCATAGTCAAACTCTCCTAAAATAAAATCAACTCTGTCAGTATAGCATAAGTTCTCCCTGACGGTCAACCTTTTTTTCGCTGTATGTTAAATGAAATCCGTCTTAAGATGCTGTAAGGCAAAAATCTCTGGAAGAACACTCCTGTTCTTACTATCACCCCAGGGATAATTATCTTTTTCCCTTTAAACATCTTTTTTAAGGCAAACCTTACGCAATAATCAGCCTTAATTCCTGCAAGAGCAAAATTTACTCCTGCAACCGATGAAAATTCCGTATCAACAGGTCCCGGGCACAGCGCTCCGATATAAACCTTTGACTTGTCCCTACGAAGTTCCTCGGAGATTGCGTCTGTAAGTCTTAAAACATAGGCCTTTGTAGCGTAGTATGTAGCCATAAGCGGTCCTGAGAGAAATGCCGCTGAGGATGCAACATTAAGTATTCTTCCGCAGTTGGCTTCCTTGAATTTTGTAAGAAACAGCTTTGTTAAAATATGAAGTGATTTAATATTTAAATCAATCATATTCATTTCCTTATCTAAATCAGTTTCGGTGAAGTTGCCGAAAAGACCAAAGCCTGCATTATTTATAAGAAGGTCAATTTTTGTATTTTCAAGGCTTTCAAAAAGCTTGTAACAGTTCTCCTCAAGGGATAAATCCAGTGTGATTATTTCCGTTTTTGTGTCAAGCTCCGCCGACAGTTCCTTAAGCCTGTCCTCACGCCTTGCGACTAATATCAGGTCATAGCCCATTTTAGATAACTGTCTTGCAAATTCAGCCCCAAGTCCTGCACTCGCCCCTGTAATTAACGCTCTCATAATATCAACTCCTCACAATTTAATATAGAATCAGTGTATAAATTAGATGCCTCTATTTAATAGGTTCAAATTTAAACTGTTCATTTAAGTATTCATCCAATGTACCATCAATTCTATCGAAATGGTGTGTTCCCTCTGACAGTTTTAAATCATTTGCCTGCATATATAATGAAATTGTTTTCCTTACTGGTTCAGGTATCTGTTTTAATGCACCATACTTTTCAGGGATTTCTATAAAAACAGTATAGTCTGCCATATCATTCTCTTCAACTACTATATCATTAAAATCTTTAGAAAAATCCATTTCTGTTGTTGATGCCCAATGATATGTCATTCCTAAATAGAAAGAAAGCACAATTGTCACAATCCATAATATACCAATAATTACTTTGGATACTTTTTTCATTTAATCACCTTTGCTTTCATTCCTTTTAACAGTTGTAATTGATGCAATAAGCTTTCTGCGAATAATACCACAATTATTTTTTATGGTTTTATAGGTTTCTTCATCAAATTTATTCTTTCTATATATTAGTTCAAGCCAATAATCTGTTTCCGAGCTTTCTTTTAAAGCAATTTCAAGTTTATGAACAAAATCAGACCTGCTTTGAGAATACTTAGTCTCGTGTATATTCGCACCAATAGAAGACGAAGAACGCAATAATTGATTTACATACACACTACAACCTTTTATATTATCACATATATCTGAAACAGCTATTGCAAATTCTATTGATTCTTCCCTTAATTGATTTTTGTTCTCCTTTTGTCGATATGCAAACTCCGTTTGCGCGATATTTTTGCTACCGCAAAATCGATATGTTTTCGCTTTGCTCAAAACTCGATATGATATAAATCTCGTTGCCGAAAGGCAACATATCGAGTGCAAAGCACATATCGAGTCATTTATGACATATCGAAAATCTCACAAGAGATTTATATCGACGATTTCATCGAAGATGAAATCATTATAACATATTCATTGACTTTTTTCAATAATTGTACTATAATTTCTATGTTTGCTGGTGTAGCACAGTCGGTAGTGCATTCGATTCGTAATCGAAAGGTCAGGGGTTCGATTCCCCTCACCAGCTCCAAAAATCGACAAGGTTCTTACGAATCTTGTCGATTTTACTTATTACATATTCACTCTTCACTTTTCACTATAAAACTTTCTTAATTTTTGGAAAGTAACAGGTAATAGCGAATAAGGAAGAGGTTATGATTATTTTGCTTTTTATTAAAACGGGACAATCTTTGGGGATTGTCCCATTTTCATTGACAAACGAATTTTTTAATGGTAGAATTTTCATATAAAATAATATAATTTGTCGCAGGAATACGAAATATGCGACTAAAACAACATAGGAGGCTTAAAAATGTTTTGTGAAAATTGCGGAACAAAAAATGAGAATGACGCAAAATTCTGCGAAAGCTGCGGCGCACCTTTGAACTTTGAAGAAACACCTGCTCCTGTAAAGGAAGAGTTTGTTGCCCCTGCAGAAACGACACCTGTTACTTTCACTGCAAAGGAAAGTAAGCCAATGTCCAAAAAGTCCAAGCTTATCTGGACAATCGTAGGCGCAGTTGCAATCCTTTCCTGTTTATTTTACTGGGTGGGAAAGAGTGCATCTGACCCTGAAAAGGTAGTTACAAAATATATCGACAGTATTTCAAATGAAAACTACGCCAAGGCTTATGAATGCATGAGCATTGAGGGAAGTGAATTCACTACAAAGGATATGTTCATAAAGATTATGGAAGAAAGAACAAAGACTTCAAGTGAAAAAATTCTCAACTACACAGTAAGAGAATACCCAAGCACTACACCTCTTATGAAAACTTATACAGTTTCATATACACAGCCAGGCAACAGCTATGTTGACACAATGGATGTTACATTAATTAAACAGCCATCAAAGAAGTGGCTTTTCTTCGATGATTACAGAATTGCTGAAAGCGACCTTATCGTAAAGGATTATTATGTAACAGTTCCTGTGGGAACAGAGGTTTATATTGACGAAATTAAGGTTGAGGACAAGTACCTTGTAAAGTATGAAGATACAGACTATGCACCTACAACCACAAGCTACAGCATCCCTTACATCTTTACAGGTATGCATAAAGTAAAGGTAACCTCCCCAATTACAGAAGCCAAAGAGTTCGATAAATTTGTTGAACCAGGAACATCTATTGATATCTACAGCCTTAAGCTTACAGAAGAAGCAAAAGCTGACGCTTGTAAAATCGCTGAGGAATTTACAGAAAGGGTTATCACATCAGGTATTGCAAAAAAATCCTTTGACGAATTAAGTTCATACTTCTCCGAAAGAGCTGACAAGGAGGATATGGCTGACACCTATGAAAATCTTACAGACCGTGGAATTGACGAAGACGGTACAGGGGTTAAATCTGTAACATTAAGCAATATAGAATCAAGAAGCTATGAAGACTATGAAATGGGCGCTTCCTACAGTGTAAGTGTAGACTACGAATATACATATACATCATTAAGAGAAGACTACTGGGACGATACAATTGAAGAATATTCACCAAGCAGTCCTGAAGAGGGAAGTGCAACAGTTTACTTCGTTTACGAAAACGGCAAGTGGATGATTACAGACTACTATGTAAGTCTTTATATGTATTATTAAGGAGGATAAATTTATGGCAAAATTTTGTAAATTCTGTGGAACACCTTTAGAAGAAGGACAGGTTTGTGCTTGTCAGAGTGCACCTGCTGAGGAATATGCTCCTGAAAATCAGGGCGCGAAAGATTATGCAACAGGCTTGTTGTCTATGTTTAAAGCATTTGTGAAGAGGCCTGTAACAACAGGAAAAGCCTTTGTGAAAAGTTGCGACTTTAAGTCGGCACTGATTATTCTGGGGATTCAGGCATTATTAGTTGGAATTCTGGTTCTGAGTCTTGTTGGAAAATACAACACAACTCTTAAAAATGTAATTTCTATGACAGGTTCATATTCTGATGTAATGGAAGCACAGGTGATGGGAGTTATGTTCTCAATGCCTACTGTATTTATTGTTTCAGCCATCGCAACCTTCACAGTAGCTTGTATTATTCCTGCTGTAATTATGTTATTTATAAAAATATTCAAGGGCAACACAAATTACAAATATATGTTATGTGTATCGGCTCTTAACAGCCTTGTTCTCATACCATTTATTCTTGTTGCAATTATTGTCAGCATAATTACACCTCTCAATGTGAATTTTGACAGTATGGAATCTGCTAAGAGCTTTTTAAATCCAATTATCTATCCTGTTGTAATTGCAACAGTAGGTCTTGCTCTCGGCAACTTCGTAATGATTAGTGTAATCCCTGGAGGAAGTGGTATTGACAGGGACTATCTCCCTTATGTAATGTTCTTTACAGGTATTGTAATGGCGGTTGCCACATACATCGTATTTAAGAGTGCAGTTTCTATGTGTCTCCCACCTGCTATTGAATCAGGACTTAACAGCCTTGAATCAGCAGGAAGTATGATGGATTCATTATTCTAAACAAAATAAAAGGGACAATGCGAAAGCGTCGGGTTGCTAAGGACATTAAAAAAATAAGCGGTGTAACTATTGCGGTTGCACCGCTTAGTCCATTTTTACGCACTTTTTTCATTGCGTATTTCATCCATTAAAGAAAGTAGTTCTTTTTCGTCAGGTATGTTGA
>JAGARO010000013.1 GCA_017622215.1 Clostridia bacterium | reverse complement strand
ACTTCTCCCTGATAGATAATTTATTATTATCCTTTATTGACATTCAACTTCTGACGAGGGTGTTTGCGCTTTAATATTTGCTTTTGCTTGGCGGTGGATACATGGGTGTATATCTCTGTTGTTGTTATTGAGCTATGCCCTAAAATTTGCTGTATGTAACGAATATCTACATCTGATTCAAGAAGCATTGTTGCAAAGGTATGCCTAAACATATGGGGCGTTACATGCACTGGGGATGAAATTTGATTTACATATTTATTTATCATAAAACGAACGGATTGATCGGAAAGTCGATTTGATAGCCTGTTTACAAAAAAATATCCTGTATTATCAATTTCAGCCTTAAAGCATTTTTTGTACCGCTTTAAGGCTGTTAGTACATCAGGGGTGCAAATTTGGATTATTCTTTCTTTGGATCCTTTTCCAAAGGTTTTTATATAACAATCCGAAAGATTAACATCATCCGCTTTTAAATTACAGAGTTCCGATACACGAAGTCCTGTTGCAAAAAGAAGTTCTAATACTGCTATATCTCGGATGACACACCTTTCGGAATATACTGTTTTACACTTATCTAAAGTTTGATAAGCTGCATTTAGAATTTTTGTGAGTGTCTTTTCAGGAATGGTTCGGGGCAGTATAATCGGTTCTTTAATTTTAAGATGAATTCTACTGAATGGATTATCCTCAATAATTTCTTCATAAGTAAGATATTCATAAAAAGCCTTTAATGTGGCAAGTTTCCGCTTGATGGATTTTGGTTTATATTTTGAATGTAAGCTTTCAAGATAACTACATATCAATTCTTTGCTAGAAGTTTCTTCCCGTTCTTTTGCATAACTTTTAAATTGTGATAAATCTATCCGATAAGACTTTATTGTTTTTGGATTCAATCCCTTTTGCAACTCGCAGTAAATCAAATATTTTTCTATCAAAGTTTTTAACTCCATCAAATAAACCTCCTTAAAACAAAGAACTCCGATTCGAACAGATCCGGAGTTCTTTGTTTTACATATATTATTTTATTTTGTACTATTAAAGTAATATTCTATAGTTCTAACTTTCGCTCCAGTTTAGGATTTTAGCAATAGATAATCCAAGTTTATAGCCAAGGCCAAACTTACAATCAATTTTTGCGTTAAACACTTTAATTATATTATTGAAATATATATCTTGGTATTTTTTCAAAAGTTCCATTTCAGTATCTGTTAAATAATGATAATCTGAGTAATGTAAATTGTCTCGTATTCTTCTATTTATTGCATAAAACTCTGCAGGAATAGATTCTTTATTTAGACTGAAAATTTCATTTAAAACACTTAAATTTGGATTGGATTTTTTATCATTCCAAAACAACTCTAGTAATGTGGCTTTACACTTTATTATAAACAATTTGGAATCAAATACTGCTTCATGTATGTTTATCTTAATCTCTTCATTTATCAAATCGTTAATGAACATCATGGTTTTAACAAGCCCATAACGCTGAAGTATATATAATTTATTTTCAGCATCAATTTTTGTACGAGCAAATAATTTAAATGTAGAATATGACCTCTTTTTAATTTCGCTATTTGATATTTGGTTAATATATTTTTTTGATAAGTCTTTTAATAGTTCTATCATTTGATCATAGATTTCCGGCATTAGTTTTTCCATCCATACATTTGGAGTTGAAACAGTTCCATCTAACAAATTAAAATTTTCTTCCTTGCTATAATCCCATCCTCTAAAATTAATGTCCATTACCTCTGAATTTCTTATAGTCAAAACAATATCAAATATATATTCATCAAATGAAATTCCCATCTCACTAATAGTTTTTTGTGTGGTGGTAGAGTCAATTTTGGTACAATACTTTAAATTGTGGTTTCGAAATTTCGAAACTTCTTTTTCTGTTATGGTTGTTTTTTCGCTCATTCCTCCAAAGCCAGCTTTAATCGTTTCCTCTGCAAAAATTGGAGAAAAAAATATTAGAAAATTACTTAATATTTCTTTTTGATACAAATCAGAAATATTCCTTTTTAATTCTAATATAAAACTTTGCCAAAAGGCATCATTGAGGATTTCATTTACTATTTTTCTTTCTTTTTGATCAAAAGTATTATCTTTCATAGTAAGAAATTTTTGTTCCTTTCTAAATCGAATTAAAACTTTTTAGATAAAACTACTCCTTCTTTATCCATCCGTATCCCTCAACATATTCGAGAAAAGGTTTCACTTTAATTTCTCCGTTTTTGTATTTTACACGCCAGTTTTTTAAATCTTGTAAACGCTTATTTAATACATCTATTTCAGCTTGTGTTTCTGCTTTCCGTAAGCGATAATAAGTTGCCTGATACACTTTTTCATATCGTAAAAGTGCCTCATCTTTTTTCAATTTATCTACAAAAGATTTCTTTCCGCCGAACTGTTTGCAAGTCTTATCTTCTGTATAAATTCTGTCACAAAAGAGAGCTGCGGCATTGCCGGCAACAAAATATTTATTACAATTCTTGCATTTGTTAATCGACATATCATTAATAACTGCATACATAATTTCAAGATTGATTAAATCAACTAATGAATCAATTAAATAAATATCTGAAACAACTAAATCTGCTTTTCCCTGAATCATTCTTCCGCTTACTTTTTTATTTGAAATATAATTTTTATTACTTAAATTCAGTTCACTATCGCAGAGCATATATCCATTTATTTTTGATACTTTCTCTCTGCTATAAAAACACTTATCTAAAAAATTAACAGCATACTTTTCTATCTTTTTATAATCTTTTTGAACATCTAAAAACTGTAAAAGCTCGTCCCATTCACCTGCGGATATCATACAGGTTATGGTTCCAAGTTGATACTCTACAATCTTTTTTTCAGTCCGAATTATTATTTTTTCTCCGATAAATTCAACTCTTAAATTCATATTTTATCACCTCAAAATTAAAGAAATATAACTGTAATATTTTTATGTCTTGACAAAAGTTTTTAATTGTGTTAAACTATATCCGCCAAGAAATAAAGTTGTTCTTCCTTTATTTCTTGATTATATCATCTCTCTCCCCAAAAGTCAATGGTTCGAGGTTTTTTCTTTTGAAAGGATGTGAAAAGTATGAAAAGAAACTCTTTAATTTGAGGAATATCCGCTAAATAAAAGTAAGCAGGATAAAGGCACGGTGCACCGAGTGCATACCGTTGCCCTCAAACACCGACCGGCAGTGCCGTTCGGGGGATTCCCTATCAGGGGAAGATTTCAAAAATTGGTGCTAAATGAGCATCCAATATCTTGCAAACGCAGGTATAGCAAGAAAGTAAGGGATGCAAAAGTGGTGCTTTGAAGAAAGGAGGAAATTTTATGTCAGTCGCGGTAGTTTTCAAAAGCCCGTATGTTAAAGGCGGTAAAGCGGCAGGTAAAGCCGGATACATAGCAAGACGTATAGGTGTGGACAAGTCTATTAATAACAAAGTAGTCATCAATGCCAACTATATTGCAACAAGGCCAAAGGTTGAAAAGTTCGGAACTCACGGTTTGTTTTCAAATAAAACTGACCTGAATCTGAACCAAGTTTTAGAAGAATTAAGAGAGCTTAAATGTAATGTTTGGTTGCCAATGTTGTCTCTTACAAGAGAAGATGCAACAAGGTTTGGATATGATAATGCAAGAGCGTGGCAAACGCTTATTCAGTCCAAACAGGCAGACATAGCTAAGATATATAAGATACCACTTGATGACTTAAGATGGTATGCAGCGTTCCATAATAAAGACCACCACCCACACATACACATGCTAGTGTATTCTGCTTCGGGTGGTGGTTTTTTAACTACACATGGGATTGAGCAAATGAAATCCTGTATGGTAAGAGAAATATTCAGAGATGAGCTATATCATCTATACGATGAGAAAACTCAGATGCGCGAGAAGTTAGTTGAAAAATCCAAGGAAAGAATACGGGAATTGAAAAAAGATTTCAGTGTGAAATCAAACACCGAAATCAATACTCTCTTTAATCAATTGGCAGACGAAATGCGAACCTATAAAGGTAAAAAAGTATATTCGTACCTATCAAAGGAGCAGAAAGAGATTGTAAACAGTATATACAAAAAGCTGTCAGAGGATAAGAATGTTGCAGCATTCTACAAAGAATGGTGTAACATACAAGGTAGAATTATGGGTTACTATCAGGAAGATGAAATTGATTTCCCTAAGCTATACGATAACAGAGAATTTAATAAGATACGAAATCAAATCATTTCTGCGGCAAGCGAGAAAAGCGTAGAAAGTAATAATATAGACAATGTCATCGGTGATTTAGTCTTCAATATCTGCAAGGTATTTGAAGGTCGATGTCAGGAAGAGAACAGACAGGAATCTCGCAGGCGACCATATAGTATGGACAAAAAAGAATATGTAAAGCTGGCACAGAAAAAGCAAGCTTTAGGTATCAAGATGGGAGGAATGTAAAATGGCTAAAACAAAAGTTAGTTTTAGTATAGAGCCAAAGCTTCAGGCTGAGGCAGAATGCTTAATGAAAACTGTAGAATGCAGCTCCATGAGTGAATTCTACGAAAAGGCAGTTCAGTTCTATGTACTGCACTTACACCTTAAGCATAACGAAAGTTATTTCGGCGAAATACTTTCAAAAACACTTGAAGGAATGATTAACAGACTTGGCGACAGAATTGCAAAATTGCAGTTCAAGGATATTGTATCAGTAACACAATTATTTATGCTATTAGCAAATGAATATGAGTGGCCTCAAGAATACATAGATGGTGTGTATGCACACGCTGTCGAAGAAGCCAAGAAAATTCCATCAGTGAAATTATGGAATGAAGAAAGGAGATATGACTAATGAGTATAGATATCAGAGAAACCAAACAGCTTAATCAGAAAAAGAAATCTGATACGCTTGGTGAAATACTCGGCAGATTAGAGATTATCGAAGGCAAGATTGACACCCTTGCCTACGATAAAACCAGCAAGATTGATAAGACAATAGACTACGTTAAATCATCCGTTTCTCAAATCAAAGAAATGATTTATGCCGATATGGATAAGCGTCTAAAAACAGTTATCCTGAGAGTATTTCAAGCATCAGGAGTGATTATCCTGTGTGCACCTGCTGTCATTGTAACACTTTGGTGGCTCCTATCATTTGTATAAGAAAGGATGGTTATATGAAGAAAATTGTTCTTCCAAGTTACTATCTTATTTATAAAAGAATAAAGCCCGGCGACACACCAATTGATAATTTCAAAGGTGCGTATGTGGATGGAAACTTCAATATCTATTACGAGATTGGTAATAAGATATTCAAGACAACCTCCCACTTTGCCGGCAAGGAAATATCCTTAAGGGACAGAGTAAACAACATCATAAGCCGTGAAGTTTCTTAAAGAACTTCGGTGATTTGTCTGGATAACGGCTGAGTTATGTGGTATAATCATTATAGCATTTACACAGCCGTTTCCCTTAAGAGAAAGGAGAATTCAAATGGCAAAAAGAGAAATGGTATGGATAGCAAATTTATATCTAAGGTTATCCAAAGAAGATAATCGTTCAGCAAATGCAGAAAGTATAAGTATAGAAACCCAAAGAATGAAAACATCGAATTTCGCCAACAGAAATAACATTATAATCCGCAAGGAATATGTAGATGACGGTGAATCAGGAGTATTCTTTGAAAGACCTGAATTTCAGGCAATGATGCGAGATGTCGAAGAAGGAAATGCCAACTGCATAATCGTAAAAGATTTATCAAGACTTGGCAGAAATGATGTTCAGGCAAATCTATATTACGAGGATATTTTCATAGCAAGAGGCATTCGGTTTATTGCAATAGATGATGGCGTTGATACATACTTAAATGGTTATCAACAAATTGCAACCTTTAAGAATATGTATAATGCAATGTATCCAAGAGATATATCCGAAAAGACAAGGTCGGCATACAAAACCAAATCGGAATCGGGTTGGTTCCTTGGCAGTAAAGCACCATACGGATACCAAAAGGACCCGAAGGACAAGCATCATCTTATAATCGATGAAGAGGTTGCACATAATGTAAGACATATCTTTGACCTAGCAAAGCAAGGCTACGGGAAAAGGAAAATAACTAAAATTCTTCACGAAGAAAAAATCCCCACTCCTGCTGCCTATGCAAAGGCTCAGGGAATAAATCATTACTCTGCTATGACCGCACATGATGACGAATGTTATTGGTGTGATGATACTGTGGGCGATATGCTTATAAACGAAGTTTACATAGGTAATATGGTTAACCACCGAAAAGAAAAGCCTTTTAAGTCAAAGAAGTTCAGGGATGTCCCTAAGGATGAATGGATTGTCGTAGAAAACACCCATGAGCCAATAATTGATAAGCAGACCTTTGATGAAGTACAAAAACTGCTTGAAAGTCGGGCAAGGGAAACCAAAACAGGTGAAACACAAATCTTTGCTAAGATAATAAAATGTATGGATTGCAAAAAAGCCTTGGTATTTTCCAATGCAACCAAGTCTTATGTATGCAACACATATAACCTAAAAGGTAAGAAATATTGCCCCTCTCATTACGTAAGGTATGACGAGTTATATGGCGTAGTGCTTGCCGACATATATACAAAGACCGTGCTATTAGAAACCGACAGAGATGCCCTATACAAAGCGGCACTTAAATGTAATGAGCAAAAGATTATGGCAGAAACCAAAGACAATCAACGAAAGCTTGCAAAAGCCAACAAGAGAATCGGCGAGCTTGAACTGCTGATAAAAAAGACTTATGAAAATTCAGTCTTAGGAAATTTATCAAGCGAGAGAATGGCATCGCTTCTTGCAGGATATGAAGCAGAACAGGCTGAATTAAAAGCCGAGGCATCAAGAATTGAAGGCGAGCTTAACGAATACCACAAGTCAAAAGATAATGCCATAGACTTTGTAAATCTGATTGAAAAGTATATTGGGATTAAAGAACTCACCTACGAGATTCTCCATGAGCTTATAGACAGAATCGAAGTTGGAGAAAAGTACGAATATCAAGGCGAAACTTATCAGGATGTAAATATTTATTATAAGTTCGTTGGAGCGGTAGAGTTTAACAGCGAACTGAATATAGAAAAAGCTGGTTAACAGGACACTCCCTTAAAAAGAGTAACAGTCCTGTTATCCGCACCAAAAAGCCTCATACGGAAGTATGAGGCTTTTATATTTTTTCTTTGTTAAAAAATAAACTTAGGTTGCATTTTGAAAACTGTAATGTTAAGATTATGTTATATAAAAATTTTTTGAGGTGGGAAAATGAAAGTATTTACAAAGGAAAACACATTAAAGGGCTTTTTAGCAGGCATTTTTATCGGTCTTGGTGGCTGTGTATTTTTAAAATGTCCGTATAAGGAAGTGGGAGCATTTTTGTTTGCCTGCGGACTTATTTCAGTAATTTTATTCAAGCTGAATTTATACACAGGCAAGGTTGCCTACGCAAGAAAATTCAAGGATATTCCAAACCTTGTTTATATGTGTATTCTTAACTTTATCGGTGCTGGGATTATAGGACTTATGGCAAGTACATATATGCAGGACAGCGCTCTTAAGGTTGTTGAAGCGAAGTTTTTAGTTGACTACTGGACAGTATTTTTAAAGGCTATGCTCTGCGGAGTTTGTATTTATCTTGCAGTTGAGCTTTATAAGAAGTCCCAGAGTTTTATTACAGTAATTATGCCTGTAATGCTTTTTATAGCAGCAGGCTTTGAGCACTGTGTTGCAAACGCATTTTATTTTGCAGCGGCAAGATGCTTTACCCTTGATGCACTTGTATTTTCAGTTGTAGGCTTTTTAGGCAACGCAGCTGGCTCAATAATTCTTGATATTCTTATTAAAAACGTAGAAAAATAATTGACTTAAAGATTGAAAATAAGTATAATATTTTCCATAAGTATAGCAGTCTTAAGACAGCGGAGGGATAAATATGAAATTCAGACCGGTGGCAACACCTTTGGTGACAGTTGACCCGTATTTCAGTATATGGTCATTCAGTGATAATTTATATGATGATGTTACAAGATTCTGGACAGGTAAGAGAAATTCTATGTCTGCGGGAGTTTTTATTGACGGAAGATTTCACTCAATAATGGGAAAGAGACGTCCTAACTCCGACAGATATTTTGTAATGGATGATGAGGTGATCCCACAGGTTTCCCTTGAGGTTAAGCCTCTTTCCACAACTTATGTATTTGAAAATGATTTACTTCGTGTGAAGCTGTATTTTATGACACCTCTCCTTGTGAGAAGACCTGAGATTATGTCAAGACCTGTTTCGTATATTGAATATGAGATTGAGAAAAAGACAGAAGAAGAGCATGAAATCAGCTTTTATTTTGATATTATGGCTGAATGTGCAGTTGACCACTGGACACAGGAGGTCGAATTCGGCAGAACAAAATATTCTCTTTATGCAGGAAATAAGGAGCAGAATGTTTTAGGAAAATCAGGGGATGATGTATGCATTGACTGGGGATATCTCCATCTTGTTCACGATAATGCAAAGCTTATCCACGGCCTTTCCAAGCATGCAAATAAGTTTGTTGCAGAGCTTGATGAGAATAAGACCTACTCTGCATATATGGAGTATATTACACTTTGTGCAGAAAGTGATAAAATGCAGGATTTAATCTGTGTAGCTTATGATGAAGTAAATCCAATTCAGTATTTTGGCGATAACTTAAAAGAGTATTATGCAAAGTATTTTGACTCCTTCGAAGAGCTTTTAGGCACAGCTAAAGCCGAGTACAGTGAACTTAAAAAAGAGTGCATAGCGTTTGAAGAAGAGGTTATGGCTGAAACCAAGAAGGTAGGCCCTGAATATGAAAAGCTTACATCCCTTGCTTTCAGACAGTCTGTAGCAGCCCATAAATATATAGAAGATACAGAGGGCAATCCTTTGTTTATCTCCAAGGAATGCTATTCTAACGGTTGTGCAGGCACACTTGACGTTACATATCCGTCAATTCCCCTTTATCTTAAATATAATCCTGAACTTGTAAAGGGAATGTTAAGACCAATAATGAAGTATCAGGCAACAGAGGACTGGAAGTTTGATTTTGCCCCTCATGATGTAGGTTGCTATCCACTTCTTAACGGACAGGTTTATGCAAGAGAGATTGGCAAGGATAACGAACTGGATAAACAGATGCCTGTTGAGGAGTGCGGAAACGCCCTTATTTGTTTTGGTGCAATTGCAAAATATGAGGGAAATAACAGTTTTGCTATGGAGTATAAGGATACCCTTAAAAAGTGGGCAGATTACTTGGTTGAAAACGGCTATGACCCGGGAAATCAGCTCTGCACAGACGACTTTGCAGGACACTTGGCTCATAACTGCAATTTAAGCCTTAAGGCAATTTACGGTATAGCCTGTTACGGACAGCTTTTCGGTGAAGAAAAGTATATTGATATTGCCCGTGAATATGCAAATAGATGGGCAAAGGACGCGTTAGCTGACGACCATACAAAGCTTGCTTTTGATAATGAGAATACATGGAGCTTAAAGTATAATATTGTATGGGATAAGCTCCTCGATTTCAATTTCTTTGATGAAGAAGTTTTCGAGAAGGAACAGAAATTCTATCTCACAAAGCTTAACAGATACGGTGTGCCTCTTGATAACAGAAACTTCTGGACAAAGACAGATTGGCAGTCTTGGACAACTGTTATGACAGATGATAAGGAATATTGCGATAAAATTTATAAGGCAATGTACAATATGGTAAATGAAACAAAGGACAGAGCTCCTTTTACAGACTGGTACAGGTCCCATAACGGAAGATATGTAGGATTCCAGAACAGAAGTGTTATAGGTTCATTATTTATAAATCTTTTGAAATAAGGTGAAATTGTGGATACAAATCAGTGCGAAATGTGTGCATATTACGATTATGACGAAGAGTACGAATGTTATGTATGTAATGTAAATATGGACGAGGACGATTATGCAGGCTTTATGTCAAATAAGAAAAACACCTGCCCGTATTTCATAATGTATGACGAGTATAAAATTGTAAGAAAACAGAACTAGAGGTAATAAATTGGAACTCAGCTTAACTTTACTTATTCAGACAATTATAATATTTATTTTAATAGCTGTGGGCTTTACACTTTCCAAATTGGGAAAGCTTGACGAAACAGGCACAAAACAGATGACAACAATACTTTTAAGTATAGTAACACCCTGCGTGCTGATTTATTCATACCAGCAAAAAAGCTTTAATCTGTCCCTTGCGAAGAATTTAGGACTAGCAGCTTTAGTTACTCTTATAGTTCACCTTGTTGCAATTTTAATCGCAACGCTGTACTTTAAAAAAGAGGAAACGAACCGCTACCGCATAAATATTTTTGCCTCAGTTTATTCAAACTGCGGATTTATGGCAATCCCCCTGCTTACAGCAACTTTAGGTGAAGACGGTGTGTTTTATGGTGCAATGTATCTCGTGATTTTTACAATATGCTACTGGATACACGGGCCATATCTTTTCACAGGAGATAAAAGCAATTTAAAGCCCTCTATGGCAGTCAAAACCCCGGGGGTTATCGGTACAGGAATTGCCCTTTTGCTTTTTGTTTTTAATATAAAACTTCCCGAGGTAATTATAAGACCTGTTGAATTTTTGGCGGATATGAATACACCTCTTGCAATGCTTATTTTAGGTTGTTATCTGTCAAAGGTAAACTTTAAAAAGGTTCTAGCAAATCCTGATATTTATAAGGTGTCGGTTTTAAGACTTATTTTAATTCCGATTTTAACAGTTTATCTTCTTAAACTTTTCGGAATTGACCCTGTTGTTGCAAAATCAATCCTGATTCCTGCAGCCTGCCCTGTGGCAACGGTATGTACCCTTTTTGCTGCAAAATTCGGACTTGATGCAACATATTCATCGGAAGTTGTGTCAATTTCCACTATATTTTCAATACTGACAATACCGCTTATAATATTGCTTTATTAAACCTCTCACCTGAGAGGTTTTTCTTTTGGAAAATTTTACTTTACAATTGAAATTCCTTTTGGTATAATACTATATGTAGTATTAGACTCGTATGGAGGATTGAATATGTGCGCAAAAGCAAAATATGATAATGACAGTATAAAATCCTTAAAAGGTGCCGACCGTGTCCGCAAAAGACCTGCGGTTATTTTTGGTTCAGACGGACTTGAGGGCTGTCAGCATTCAATTTTCGAAATTCTTTCAAACTCAATAGATGAAGCAAGAGAGGGCCATGGTAAGCTCATAACTATAACAAGATTTATGGATAATTCAGTTGAAGTAGAGGACTACGGACGAGGAATTCCTGTTGACTATAATAAGAGTGAAGACCGCTACAACTGGGAACTTGTATTCTGTGAAATGTACGCAGGCGGTAAGTACCAGAATAATAGCGGGGATAACTATGAATTTTCTCTTGGTTTAAACGGTCTCGGTACATGTGCTACACAGTACAGCTCCGAGTATATGGACGCAGAAATTTTAAGAGACGGCTATAAGTTTGAGCTCCACTTTGAAAAGGGTGAAAACATAGGCGGACTTACCAAGACTCAGTTCCGCCACCGCCATACAGGAACAAAAATACGCTGGAAGCCCGACCTGGAGGTGTTTACAGATATAAATGTTTCTGCAGATTATTACCATGAGGTTCTTAAGAAACAGGCTGTTGTTAACCCTGGCGTAAAGTTTATTTTTAAGAATGAAACAGAGAAAAATAAGTTTGAAGAAACTGAATATCTGTATGAAAACGGAATTGTAGATTATATAAATGAATTGTCAGGAGGCAAGGAATTTACATCTCCGTATTTTATTGAATGTGAGCGTAAGGGAAAGGACAGAGAGGATAAAGAAGCCTATAAAGTAAAGATGAACTTTGCTTTTTGTTTTAACAATGATGTAAATATTATTGAATATTATCATAACTCAAGCTTTCTTGAATATGGCGGAGCTCCTGATAAGGCAGTCAGAAATGCTTTTGTTTATGCAATTGATAAATATATCAAAGCAAATAATAAATATACAAAGAATGAGGGGAAGATTACTTTTGTTGATGTGCAGGATAGCTTAATTCTCATAAGTAACTCTTTCTCCACAATGACATCTTACGAAAATCAGACAAAAAAGGCTATAAATAACGAGTTTATTCAGGAGGCAATGACAAAGTTTCTTCGTGAAAGCCTTGATGTTTATTTTATAGAAAATAAAGCTGATGCAGATAAGATTTCCGAACAGGTTTTAGTTAATAAACGAAGCCGTGAATCAGCGGAAAAAACAAGAGTTGCAGTCAAGAAAAAGCTTGTTGGCACAATGGACGCTGTTAACAGGGTTAAAAAGTTTGTTGACTGCCGAAGTAAAGATGTTAAAAAGCGTGAAGTTTATATAGTTGAGGGTGACTCAGCTTTAGGTGCCTGTAAATTAGGCAGAGACAGTGAATTTCAGGCTATTATCCCTATAAGAGGTAAAATTTTAAACTGTCTTAAGGCGGATTATAACAGAATTTTTGATAGCGAAATCATAACAGATTTAATTAAGGTTTTAGGCTGTGGTGTAGAGATAAAGACAAAGCATAATAAGGACTTAAATTCCTTTGAACTTTCTAACCTTAGATGGAATAAAATTATAATCTGTACCGATGCCGACGTTGACGGCTACCAGATTAGAACACTTGTCCTCACAATGCTTTACAGACTCACACCGACACTTATAGAAGAGGGCTATGTTTATATAGCTGAATCTCCGCTTTACGAAATTAATGTAAAGGATAAAACATATTTTGCTTATGACGAAAAGGAAAAGCAGGATATACTGGCAAAAATCGGAGATAAAAAACCGATTATTCAGCGTTCAAAGGGTCTTGGTGAAAACCAGCCTGAAATGATGTGGGAAACAACAATGAACCCTGAAACAAGACGACTTATAAAAGTTATGCCGTCAGATGCAGAGAGAACAGCCCAGGTGTTTGATTTGCTACTTGGTGATAACTTAAGCGGAAGAAAAGATTATATAGCAGAAAACGGTCATAATTACATTGATATGACTGATTTATCATAGGGAGGAACAAAATGTCTGAACCTATTATACAGGAACAATATATAACAGATACTCTTGAAACTAACTATATGCCTTATGCAATGAGCGTAATTGTGTCAAGAGCAATCCCTGAGATTGACGGCTTTAAGCCGTCCCATAGAAAGCTCCTTTATACAATGTATAAAATGGGACTTTTAACAGGGCGTCTTACAAAGTCTGCAAACGTTGTAGGCTCAACAATGAAACTGAACCCTCACGGCGACGCTGCCATTTACGAAACAATGGTAAGACTTACAGAGGGACATCAGGCACTTCTTCACCCTTTTGTAGAGTCAAAGGGTAACTTCGGTAGGCAGTACTCAAGGGATATGGCGTACGCAGCCTCAAGATATACAGAGGTAAAGCTTGCAGGCATCTGTAATGAAATTTTTGCAAATATCGATAAGAATACAGTAGATTTCGTTGATAACTACGACGGAAACCTTAAGGAGCCAACCTTGCTCCCTGTAACATTCCCGAATATTTTAGTTAACCCGAATCAGGGTATTGCCGTAGGTATGGCGTCAAATATCTGTAGCTTTAACTTAAAGGAAATTTGCGATGCCACAATCGAAGTAATGAAAAATCCTGAGGCAGACCTTACAGAGATTATAAAGGGACCTGATTTCTCCACAGGGGGAGAGGTGCTTTATAATGAGGAAACAATGCGTGAGGTATTTACAACGGGCAGAGGCTCAATAAAGCTCCGCGGTAAGTACAGATACGATAAGAAGCAGAACTGCATTGATATCTATGAAATACCTTATACAACCACAGTTGAAGCGATAATCGAAAAGATTGTTGACTTGATTAAAGGAAATAAACTTAAGGAAGTTTCAGATATACGAGATGAAACCGATAAAAAGGGTCTTAAGATAACAATCGACTTAAAGCGTGGCACAGACCCTGAAAAGGTTATGGCAAAGATATTCAAGCATACTTCACTTCAGGATTCTTTCCCATGTAATTTTAATATTTTAGTTGAAGGCTCGCCAATGGTATTAGGTGTAAATGATATCTTGTGCGAATGGCTTAGATTCAGGAAGAACAGCGTAAGACGTTACCTTGAATTTGAAATTGGCAAGAAGAGCGAGAGATTACATTTACTTGAGGGCCTTGAAAAGATACTTTTAGATATTGATAAAGCTGTAAAGATAGTAAGGGAAACAGAAGAAGATGCAATGGTAATCCCTAACCTTATGAAAGGCTTTGGAATTGACGAAGTGCAGGCTGATTTTGTTGCTGAAATCAAGCTCCGTAACTTAAATAAGGAATATATCTTAAAGAGAACAGCAGATATCGAAAACTTAAAGAAAGAGATTGAGGAACTTCAGAGTACGCTTGAAAGTCCAAAGAAAATCGAAAAGGTTATCGAGAAACAGCTCAAAGAGATTGCTAAAAAATACGGAGAGGAACGCCGTACAACAGTAGTTTCCGAGGAAGAGGCAACTGAGGTTGTGGCAGAAGAAACAATCCCTGAATTCAGGTGTAGGCTCTACCGTACAAAGCATAATTATATTAAGAAAATCTCAGTTCAGGCACTTCGTATGAGCGGTGAGCATAAGCTTAAGGAAGAGGACGAGATTATACAGGAAATTGAGGTAAATAACACAGACCACGTTCTTATGTTTGCCTCAAGCGGTGATGTTTATAAAACAAGAGTCCACGATATCCCTGACTGCCGTGCAAGTCAGATTGGCGAATATCTGCCAAATCTTCTCGGTATGGAAAGCGGAGAGGATGTTGTGGGGATGATTGTAACAAGCGACTATAAGGGCTCAATTTTATTCTGTTTTGAAAACGGTAAAATGGCAAAGGTTGATATTAAGGGATATGAAACAAAGACAAAGAGAAAGAAACTGTCTAACGCATATTCACTTGCTTCACCTCTTGTTACAATGCTTTATATAACAGAGGATATTGAGCTTTGTGCCTTCAGTAATATCGGAAAAGCCCTTGTGTTTAATACTTCCCAGATTGCCTTAAAGACAACTAAAAATACTCAGGGCGTATCTGTAATGCTCTCTAAAAAGGGCAGTATCGTAAATAAGGTTTGCACTCTTGAAGAGTGTCCGTTTACAGAGGCAAAGTATTACAGAACAAAGAATATTCCTGCCAAAGGTGCCTTTATAAAACAGGAAGACACAGGCAATGAACAGTTATCATTTGACGATATGTAAATTAAAAAAACACCCGATAGGGTGTTTTTTTAATACATAAGGCTAAATTTTTAGCGAAAATGCACAAAAAAATAATAAAAGATTGTTTGGTTTTTAGTTGAAATGCTTGAAACAATAATGTATAATAAGAATATAAGTAACAGTTTCTGTTATTTATATATAAGGAGGGTTGAAAAATGAAAATGTATGACACATCAAAAATCAAAAACTTTTGTCTTTTAGGACATGGTAACTCGGGAAAGACATCGCTGGCAGAAGCAATTCTGAACACGGCGGGTTCAATCGAGAGAATGGGAAAGACACAGGACGGAAATACCGTAATGGACTTTGACCCTGAAGAAATCAGGCGTAAATTCTCGATTAGTGCAGCAGTAGCTACATGTGACTGGAATGGTACAAAGTTTAATATTATAGATACCCCCGGATACTTTGACTTTGTTGGCGAAGTACAGCAAAGTATCAAGGTTGCAGACGCAGCTATAATTGTTTTAAGTGGTAAGTCGGGACTTACTGTTGGTGCTGAAAAGGCGTGGAAATACGCTGAGGACGCAGGAATCCCGAAGATGATATTTATAAATAAGGTTGACGATGAAAGAGTTAACTATTACGGAGTTTTAGACCAGCTCCGTGAGAAATACGGAAAGAGAATCGCTCCTTTACAGGTTCCAATCCGTGAGGGAGAAAAAATAACAGGCTTCGTTAATGTAGTTGAGGGCGAAGCAAGAAAATATATGGGCGATATGACTGTTACAGCCCCGATTCCTGATGGAATGGACGATGAAATTGCTCCTGTTCGTGAGATGATAAATGAGGCAGTTGCAGAAAGCTCTGAAGAGATGATGGAAAGATATTTTGCGGGGGACACATTTACTCTTGCTGAAACCTATGAGGTTCTCCGTAACGGTGTAGCCTCAGGTGAAATCGTTCCTGTGCTTTGCGGAAGTGCCTTTAATAAGCTTGGAATTGCATCACTTATGAACGCAATTGTGGCTTATTTACCATCTCCTAATTCATCTGATGATTTCTTTATTGCCCATAAAGAAGACGGTTCAGATGCAAGAAGAAAGATTGATGTAAATGACCCGCTGGCAGCATTCGTGTTTAAGACAGTTGCTGACCCATACGTTGGTAAGCTTTCATATTTTAAAGTTTATTCAGGAATTATGACTCCTGATACAACAGTTTATAATTCTGTTTCAGGCACAAATGAAAGAATTGGTAAAATTTATACAGTTGTGGGTAAGAAACAGATTGAAGTTGAAAAGCTGAACGCAGGGGATATCGGCGCAGTTACAAAGCTTGCTGAAACAAATACAGGTGATACACTTTGCAGTGTAACTGACAGAATTGTAATTGACGGAATTGAATTCTCAAAACCAAATACCTCAATGGCAGTTGTGCCAAAGGCGAAGGGCGACGAAGATAAAATAAGTCAGGGCCTGAGTAAGCTTATGGATGAAGATAAAACATTCAGAGTTGAAAATAATACAGAAACCCGCCAGATGATAATTAAAGGTATGGGCGAACAGCATATTGATATTATTGTCAATAAGCTTAAAACAAAGTTCGGAGTTGAGGTTGATTTAACAGAGCCAAAGGTTGCATACCGCGAAGCAATTCGTAAATCAGTAAAGGTTGAAGGTAAGCATAAGAAACAGTCAGGTGGCCACGGTCAGTATGGTCATGTATGGATTGAATTTGAGCCGTACGATGACGGTTTGCTTTTTGAAGAAAAGGTATTCGGAGGTTCAGTCCCTAAAAATTACTTCCCTGCAGTAGAAAAAGGACTTCAGGAATGTATGAAACAGGGTGTTCTTGCAGGATACCCAATGGTAGGCTTAAAGGCAACTCTTGTTGACGGCTCATATCATCCGGTTGACTCATCTGAAATGGCGTTTAAGACAGCCGCAGCCCAGGCGTTCAAAGCAGGTATGGAACAGGCAAGTCCCGTTTTGCTTGAGCCTGTTGGAAAGTTAAAGGTATGCGTTCCTGATGGCTATACCGGAGATATAATCGGTGATATAAATAAGCGTCGCGGACAGATGCTTGGTATGACACCGCAGGGCGACGGAACTACACTTATTGAGGGTGAAATTCCAATGGCAATGATGCATTCATATTCGTCAGATTTGTGGTCAATTACACAGGGTAAGGGCTATTATGAATTTGAATTTGAAAGATATCAGGACGCCCCACCAAACGTAGTTGAAAAAGTAATTGCAGAAAGTAATAAATAATAAAATAAGGCAGTTCCATTTTTGGAACTGCCTTTTTATGTATGTTATTTAATTTCTCGTCCGCCGTCGCCAATTTCTGAAATGTAGAAATCGCAAGGATGTCCAAAGGTTTCAAGATAAATCTTGCCAAGCTTTTCCTTAAATTCCGGAACAGCGTCCTTTTTAACGATTGAAACAGTGCAACCGCCAAAGCCTGCGCCTGTCATTCTTGAACCTATAACGCCTGAAAGCTTTCTTGCTTCATCGGCCAAAAGGTCAAGCTCATCGCAAGTTACTTCATAGTCGTATCTGAGTGAATCGTGAGACTGATTCATAAGCTGACCGAATGTAGCGATGTCGCCGGATTTAAGAGCTGAAACAGAACGTAAAACTCTGTCGCATTCGTAAACTACGTGCTTGATTCTCTTTCTTGTAATTTCGTTTGTGATAACCTCTTTGTGTGATTCAAAGTCCTCAACTGAAACCTCAGCAAGTTCGTTGATGCCTGGAAGAACAGTTTTAAGAGCGTTAAGACCTTCTTCACATTCCATACGGCGTTCGTTGTATTTTGAAGCACCGAGGCTGTGCTTTTTGTTTGTGTTTGTAAGCACAAGACAGGCATCCCCAAGTTCAAGAGGGATGTGTTCAAAGTCAAGGTTTGAGCAGTTTAAGAAAATTGCGTGGTCCTTTTTGCCCATAGCAGATGCAAACTGGTCCATAATACCACAGTTAACTTCGATAAAGTTGTGCTCGGCAAGCTGTGAAAGTTTAGCCATTTCAATCATATCAACAGGAACGTCAATGCCCTTTTTCTCGTTGGAGAAAGTTGCAAACATAAGAGCAGTTGAAACCTCGATAGCAGCAGAAGAAGAAAGTCCGCCGCCGTGAGGAGTTGTGTCGTCGTATAAAAGGTCGCAACCCACAATGTCGTAGCCTGCATTCATAAGTTCGATAGCAACCCCAAGCTGATAGTCGCCCCACTTGAGTTTTCCTTTAAGTGAAGCCATATCTTCGATAGTTGTTTCAACTAAAATGTCAAGGTCAGTAGCTTTAAGACGGATAATGTTGTCGTTTCTTTTTCTAGCCACAATAGTAGTTTTCATAGTAAGTGCAGCAGGAAAAACGTGGCCTCCGCAGTAGTCAATGTGTTCACCGATAAGGTTAACTCTGCCCGGTGAAGTAAAAACACGGAGCTCTTCGTCAGAACCGCCGAAAGTTTCAATAAATTGTTTTTTAATATCAATAATTTCCATAAAAGTTCTCCTTAGCCGAAAATATAAATATATTATAGAATAAAAATGAAAATAAGTAAAGGGTTTTTTAATATTTTAGGTATTTACAAGTTATTTTTGTTATGGTATAATCAAGTAAAAATATGGCTTTTGAGGTGAAATTATGTTTATAGGAATTGACTTAGGCGGTACAAATATAGCTGTAGGTCTTGTAAGCGAGAAAGGAAAACTTATCGCATCAGGCTCAACCCCAACAATGAGCGAAAGAGATTATACAGAAATTGTTAAGGATATGGCTGTACTTGCTGAAAAGCTTCTTAAGGAAAATAATATAGATAAATCTGAAGTTAAGGCAATCGGTATCGGTAGCCCTGGTACAATTGACTCTGATAACGGTGTAGTTGTATATTCAAATAATATAAGATTTAATATGACACCGCTAAGAGACGAAATGCAGAAATATTTTGATGTACCTGTTGCAGTTGAAAATGACGCAAACGCTGCGGCATACGGCGAATATTTTGCATCAGGAGATAATGCCTCAAGCTTTTTGGCTGTAACTCTCGGCACAGGCGTAGGCGGAGGAATTATTCTTGATAAGAAGATATACAGAGGCTTCAACGGTGCAGGTGCCGAAGTTGGACATACAACACTTATTAAGGACGGAGAACAGTGTACCTGCGGAAGAAAGGGATGCTGGGAAACATATGCCTCCGTTACAGCTCTTATCAGACAGACAAAAGAGGCAATGGCTGAAGACCCTGATAGCATAATGCACGAAATCGTTAAGGAATACGGCTCAGTAAGCGGAAGAACATCTTTTGATGCAGCTAAAAGAGGCGATAAGACAGCCCTTAAGGTTGTAAATAAGTATGTTGAGTATGTAGCAGAGGGTATTACAAACCTTGTAAATATCTTCCAGCCTGAAATTATTGTTGTAGGCGGAGGAATAAGCCGTGAGGGAGAATATTTAATTGCACCTGTCAGAAAGCTTGTTGAAGAAAATGATTATAATAAGCTTTTAAGAAGAACAGAAATTAAGGTTGCAACTCTCTTTAATGAGGCAGGAATTATCGGTGCAGCCTTTGCTGCAAAGGCATTGATTAAATAAATTTATAAAGAGTGAAAAAATATGATTACAATTAAAAGCGGAATAATGACAGGAAGTTTTGACGTTAAAAAGGTATCTGAATATAGTCCCTGTATAACTGCATATTTACTTGTTGCAGACGCTTTAGGCTGTAATCTTGTACTGAAAAATTTAGGGGATAAGGATAAGAAAATTGCAGAATCTATCCTTGATGTTATTGAAGAGTCAGGCGGGATTATACATAAGGAAAAGGATAAATTATGGGCAAAACAGACGGGAGTTATGAAAGCTGTTGAGGTTGATAATTTACCTTGTCCTGAAATGATTATCCCGGTTGCAGTCCTTTGTTGTTTCTTAAAAGGCGAGAGTATAATTAAAAATGCCATTACTTTACGAACAGGCAAAGTGGATTTGCTCAAAGGTTTGGTTTCGGAACTTTCCCACCTTGGTGCAGACATCAGGGTTGAGGGAAATGCCCTTAAAATAAGAGGAAAACAGGTTTTGTCTGCGGACGCCTGCTATTCCTGGAATAGTGAAGAAATTTCTCTTGCAGTGCTCCTTGCATCTCTTAGAACAGAGGGAGAGCTGATTTTAATGGGAGAAAATAGTGATATAATAGTTAAAATTTTCGAAAAATACAAGAATTTTGAAAAAAAATAAAAAAATACTTGCAATTCGAAAAAATTATGGTATAATAACATAGTGTGTTTGATTATGCACGTTTTTAAATTGTTATTTATGACTCTATAGAAAGAGGTGAAAATAAATGAGAGAAGGAATTCATCCAGATTATAAGCAGACAACAATCAAGTGTGCCTGCGGTAATGTAATCGAAACAGGTTCAACAAAGGAAAACATCAGTATTGAAATTTGTTCAGCTTGCCACCCATTCTTTACAGGTAAGCAGAAGCTTATCGATACAGGTGGACGTGTTGATAAGTTTAAGAAGCGTTACGGTCTTGACAAATAACCGTATCACAAATATTTGTGGATTCAAAAAATTTTACTACACAAAAGACGAGGTTTATGCCTCGTCTTTTTTATTGCAATATTCTGAAATTGGACATTCAAGACACTTTGGTCTTCGTGCAATACAGTATTCCCTGCCGTGAGTTACAAGCTGATGGCAGAAAGATGACCATTTTTCCTTTGGAACAACCTTCATAAGGTCAAGCTCGATTTTGTATGGGTCTTTGGATTTTGTAAGCCCAAGTAAATTGGAAATTCTTGTAGCGTGAGTGTCAACTACAATTCCCGGTGTGCCGAAAACATCCCCTAAAACAAGGTTCGCGGTTTTTCGCCCAACCCCGGGAAGAGTAAGAAGCTCATCAAGTGTTGACGGAACTTCCCCTCCAAAATCAGCCATAAGCTTTTTACCTGTGCCAATAATGTTTTTAGCCTTGTTTTTGTAGAAACCGCAGGAACGGATGATTTCCTC
Source organism: Clostridia bacterium (assembly GCA_017622215.1). Lineage (GTDB taxonomy): Bacteria > Bacillota > Clostridia > Monoglobales > Monoglobaceae > RGIG8709. The sequence goes on along the minus strand of JAGARO010000013.1, from coordinate 55,585 downwards.
AAGCTCGGTTATATCAGCCTCCGCAAAGCTTTCTGCATCAGGATATTTTTTAAATAATGCAGGCGTAACAAGATTAACTCTTGCGTCAGTACATTGTGCAGCAAGCTGTGTCGCAATAAGTAGCTGAAGAGGGTTTTCGTAGTCCAAAGTGCAGTCTGCCCCCTTGTAAATTATGTCGAATATATCAATAATCTTTAAAACTCTTTCTTTTTTCTGTGAAATAGTTTCTTTCATAGTCAAATACCTCTTGAAAAACCAATTTTAATATAGTATAATATAAAAGACTATAATTGTAAAGAAGTATTGGAGGAAAAACAAATGTATAATTTTGACATTATAAGAAAACAGGACAACGAACTTGCAGACGCAATGGCGCAGGAATTAAACAGACAGCGTACAAAAATTGAACTTATTGCATCTGAAAACTTTGTCAGCCCAGCTGTTATAGAAGCAATGGGTTCACCTCTTACAAATAAATATGCAGAAGGCTACCCTGGAAAGAGATACTATGGCGGTTGTGAATATGTAGATATTGTTGAACAGCTTGCAATCGACAGAGCAAAGGAAGTATTCGGCGCAGAATTTGCCAATGTTCAGCCACATTCAGGTGCTTCCGCTAACCTTGCAGTATTCTTCGCTACAATGCAGCCAGGAGATACTTATATGGGTATGAGCTTAGCCGAAGGCGGTCATTTAAGCCATGGTTCACCTGTTAATATTTCAGGTAAATATTTTAACTGTGTGCCTTATGGTCTTGACCCTGTTACAGAAACAATTGATTATGATAATATGGAAAAACTTGCTTTAGAGCATAAACCAAAGCTCATTTTAGCAGGTGCATCAGCATACTCAAGAGAGATTGACTTTAAGAGGGTAAGAGAAATCTGTGATAAGGTTGGAGCTTATATGATGGTTGATATTGCTCATATTGCAGGCCTTGTTGCAACAGGTCTTCATCCAAGCCCAGTTCCTTATGCTGATTTTGTTACTACTACAACTCATAAGACTTTAAGAGGTCCAAGAGGCGGTCTTATTCTCTGTAAGGAAAAGTACGGAAAGATGATTAACTCTGCAATCTTCCCGGGTTGTCAGGGCGGTCCTTTAATGCACGTTATCGCAGGTAAAGCAGTGTGCTTTAAGGAAGCATTATCCGAAGACTTTGTAAAGTATCAGACACAGATTAAGAAGAATGCAAAGGCGCTTTGTAATGCACTTTTAAATAAGGGGATTAAGATTGTATCAGGTGGCACAGATAACCACCTTATGCTTGTAAACCTTATCGGTATGGATATTACAGGTAAAGAACTTGAACACAGACTTGATGAAGTTGGAATTACATGTAATAAAAATGCTGTTCCGAATGACCCTGCAAGTCCATTTATAACAAGCGGTATAAGACTTGGTACACCTGCAGTAACATCACGCGGAATGGTAGAAGAAGATATGGAGGAAATTGCTGATCTTATCTACTTAACAATTTCCGATTTTGAAAATTCAAAAGAAGAAATTAGAAACAGAGTAGACAAGCTCTGCAAGAAATACCCACTTTATGAATAAACCACTTGCTGACCGTATTCGTCCTGAAAAACTTGAAGAAGTTGTAGGACAGGGTCATATAATTGGAGAAAATAAAATACTGTCAAACATTTTAAGGTCAGGAAACATCCCTAATATGATTTTCTACGGCCCCTCAGGTACAGGCAAAACCACAGTTGCAAATATAATTGCAAAGTCTGCGGGGAAGACTCTTTTTAAGCTTAACGCCACAAATGCCTCTGTTGCAGATGTAAAAGAGGTGTGCCAGAGCGCCGACGGTCTTATGGGGACAAATGGTGTTGTTTTGTATCTTGACGAAATTCAGAACTTCAATAAGAAACAGCAACAGTCCCTCCTTGAATATACTGAAAACGGCAAGATTACACTTATTGCAAGTACAACTGAAAATCCGTATTTTTATGTGTATAATGCAATTTTAAGCCGTAGTACAGTTTTCGAATTTAAGCCTGTTGAACCAAAGGATATTGAAAGGGCACTTGAAAGAGCAATTTCAATTCTTGAGGAAGACATTGAAACGAAGATTATTTTAGGAGAGGATGTTCTTGAACACCTTTCTGAAATGTCCAACGGAGATGTTAGAAAGGCGCTGAATTCCCTTGAGGTTCTTGTTAGCACAACTCCCCTTAATAAAGATGGAAATGTTGAAATTACCATTGAATTAGCAGAACAGGCAACCCAGAAAAAGTCCTTGAAATATGATAAAAACGGCGAAAATCATTATGATATTGTAAGCGGTCTGCAGAAGTCAATAAGAGGCTCCGACCCTGACGCAGCGGTCCATTATCTTGCAAGATTATTACAGTCCGAGGATTTACAGTCCGCCTGCAGACGCCTTATGGCTTGTGCCTGCGAAGATGTTGGACTTGCCTATCCAATGATTATTCCAATTGTAAAATCAGCGGTAGATATGGCGCTTATGCTTGGACTTCCGGAGGCAAGAATTCCTCTTGCTGATGCAGTTATTCTCGCTGCTACAGCTCCAAAATCGAATTCAGCCTATAATGCTATAAATCAGGCAATGTGGGATATTGAAAATATTGACACGAGCGAAATTCCAAGGAATTTACAGAATAAGCACTATGACGGCGAAGGAAACGTAAAAAAAGGGCAGAATTACCTGTATCCACACGATTATCCAAATCATTACGTGAAACAGCAATATCTGCCTGATAAAATCAAAAATAAAAAGTATTACGAATTTGGTGATAATAAAACCGAACAGCTGGCAAAGGAATATTGGGATAAAATCAAAAAAGGTTAAAGATTTTATCGAACAATAATTCTCTGTCCCATTGGTTTTTTATAACAGGATTTTTAAGCCTGTTAACATCGGATGTATTTTTAACAAGCGGCAAATCTGTCGCTTGTTTTATTTTGTTTAAGAGTTCTTGCCCATTTGAATTGAAGTCCAGAATTCTTATATATGACGGAGCTTCCTTCTGCATTTCGGCTGTAATTCCTAAGTAAGAATGGAGGAGAATTCTCCTGATTCTGCTGTGAGCATAACGTTTTGACTTAACAGCGTCGCAAAGCTCCATAAAGCCCGAACACTCTTTTGCACATTTTAAGATTCTGTTCTCCAATCCCTCGGAAACATCAGAAATAAGCCTTAATTCCTCAGGAGTTTTTAGTAACAGTGAAGAAATAATTGACTTTTCTAAATCCTCAATAAAGTGGGCTTTTTGAGAAAAATCAAAGCCCTGTGGGACATATTTTTTTACCAAATCAAAATGTCCCATTTTAATTTCAGCGCGAATGTTTGAAGCAGAGGTAAACTTGCCTGAAACCTCGTCAGAATCGTGATTGACAGAGCGCTTTACAGCCACGGGACAAAATGAAGCCCCAAGCTTTTTTATAGCCTTAATGTATTCAACAGCAAGAATGTTGTTAGGAGTTTTAAGTAAATCCGAGCCTACAGCAATCTCTCGTGCTGAGGCAAAGGATAAACCTTGTCCCAATGCTTGTGAAAGTTTTCCCTTGTAGTCTTCATCTTCAGAAAGAATAATCTCTGCAACTCGTTCAAGCTCAGCAACATCATCAGTTTCAGCACCAAAAGATAAATAGTCGATGCAGTTAAGTCCTATAAGGATTTCAACAGCCTTTGATGCAAAAATTTCAGCACCTGCAAGGGAGTAAATTGCGGGAAGCTCGATGACTAAATCGGCACCGTTCTGACAAGCAGTTTTCGCCCTTGATAACTTGTCGTAAATGGCAATATCCCCACGCTGAACAAAGTTACCGCTCATAATTGCAACGACATAATCTGCCCCCGTAATTCTGCGGGTTTCTTCAATATGAAATTTATGTCCCAGATGGAACGGATTGTACTCACAGATTATTCCTGCAACCTTCAAAATTCTCACCTCAGGAAAAGTGTAGCACATTTAGAGAATTTTTTCAATATAAACTTGAAAAAGCGTTTAGTGAATGTTATAATAATTTTAATATAAATCTAAATTATTAAACACACAGGAGGCAGTTATGCGATTCAGACAGGTTCATTTAGATTTTCACACAAGTGAATTTATTGAAAATATAGGAGAAAAATTTGATAAAAAGGAGTTTCAGGACGCTCTTAAAGCGGGCCATGTTGATTCAATAACACTTTTCTCAAAGTGTCATCACGGCTGGGCGTATCACCCAAGTGAGAAGAATGAAATTCATCCACATTTAAAGTTTGATTTGCTTAAGGCACAGCTTGAGGCAGCCCACGAAATCGGAGTTAAAACTCCTGTATATCTTTCAGCAGGCCTTGATGAAAAAATGGTAATAAGACATCCTGAATGGCTTGTAAGGGACGAAAATGACAATACAACATGGGTGCCAACTTATAAAGAAGCAGGCTACCATAAATTCTGTATGAATACGCCATATCTTGACTATCTTTTAGAGCAGATTATCGAAGTTTGTAAGAATTATGATGCAGACGGAATTTTCCTTGATATTGTTGGAGTTCAGCCTTGCTATTGCTCAAACTGCCGAAGAACAATGCTCTCTGAGGGCAAGGACCCATTTGATATTCATAATGTAAATGAACTTGCAGAAAGAGTATATGCAAACTACACAAAGAGAGTCAGAGAATCTATTGACAGTGTAACCCCGGGTCTTCCTGTTTTTCATAACGGCGGACATATTATTGCAGGCAGACGCGACCTTGCACATATGAACACACATTTAGAACTTGAAAGCTTGCCTACAGGCGGTTGGGGTTATGACCACTTCCCGATTTCAGCAACTTATGTAAGAAATCTCGGAATGGACTACCTTGGTATGACAGGCAAATTCCATTTCTCATGGGGCGAATTCGGCGGTTTCAAGCATCCGAATGCAATCAGATATGAAACAGCCCTTTCTGCAGCTTTCGGAGCAAAGTCTTCAATCGGGGACCAGCTCCACCCATCAGGTAAAATGGAAATGGCTACATATAAGATGATTGGCGAGGGCTATAAGGAAATTGAAGAAAAAGAGCCTTGGCTTGATAATGTAACAGCGGTTACGGATATAGCTGTGCTCTCTTATGAATCAGTTGAACGTGCATACAGCACAGGTCAGGCTGCCCAGACAAAGAACATTGATGCAGGCGCAAGCAGAATTATGCTTGAAGGTCATTATTTGTTTGATTTTGTTGATACAGAAATTGATTTTAATAATTATAAGGTCCTTATTTTACCTGATTTAGCTCATATAAATGATAAACTTAGGGATAAAATCAAAGATTTTGTTAAGAATGGCGGTAAGGTTTTAGCCACAGGTGAATCAGGCTTAAACGAAGATAAAACAGCCTTTGCCCTTGACTTCGGTGCGGAATATGTTGGCGAATCAGAGTTCAATCCAACATATTTAAGACCTGATTTTGAACTTGACTGTTATGATAATTCAGCATTCTTAGTATATGCAAAGGCGCAGACAATTAAAGAAAAGGGCGGCAAAGTTTTAGCAAGCCGTGAAAATCCATTCTTTAACAGAACAAATCTTCACTTCTCATCCCATCAGCACACACCGAACACAGGTGAGCCATTCTGCCCTGGAATTATCGAGGGTAAAGACGGAATTTATATTGGTTGGAACCTCTTTACAGAGTATGCAGATATGGGAACAATGATTGCCAAAAAGGTGCTTTTCTATGCAATTGACCGCCTTTTGGGAGATAATAAGAGCCTTAAAACAAATCTCTTGGCTCAAGGCGTTACAACAATCAATGAACAGAAAGAAGAGAACAGATATGTTGTTCACCTTCTTTATGTTTCCCCTGTTAAGAGAGGCTACGGCGTTGAAGTGGTAGAAGATATCGTGCCAATTTATGATACAAAGGTAAGCTTAAAGCTTGATAAAAAGATAAGAAAAGCATACCTTGCTCCAACAGGTGAAGAAATTTCATTTACTGAAGAGAATGGCAGATATGAGTTCGTTGTACCAAAGATTGAAAATCATCAGATGTTGGTTCTTGAATATTAAAGATTAAACAGATGCCTTAGTGCATCTGTTTTTCTTAAAACTACAGGAGTAAATTCATTTATGAATATCTTAAAATATGAGGTTAAAGATGAAGATACAGGAAAAAAAGTTGAGCAAATCTGCAAAAGGGAGCTTAAAATTTCCTCAGGCCTCTTTATAAACCTTAAATTAAATGGAAAACTAAAGCTGAATAATGAAATCTGTAAAAGCATTGATACGGTAAAAGCTGGGGATATTTTAACAGCGGACATTTCCGAAAATGAGGAATGTGATATAGTTCCCACAAAACTTGATTTTGAGATTTTGTATGAAGACGAGGCAATTTTAGTTGTAAATAAGCCAAAGGAAATGGCAGTCCACCCATCACTGAAAAATTACGATAATACTTTAGCCAACGGGATAATGTATCATTGGAAAAATAATGGAGAAATGCACCAGTTTCATATTGTAAACAGACTCGATAAGGACACATCAGGAATATGTGTAATTGCTAAAAATAGATATTCTCACGCAAGACTCTGCGAACAGATTAAAAATAAGACCTTTAAGAGAAAGTATATGGCAGTAGTCCTGGGTAAAACAGAGGATGAGGGAATTATCGACGCTCCAATTGAAAGGGTAGAGGATACAGTTATGAAACGTGAGGTCAGACCTGACGGAAAACCTGCAGTAACAGTGTATAAAACCATAGAGAGTACGGAAAAATATTCACTGATTGATATTGAACTGAAGACAGGCAGAACCCACCAGATTAGAGTTCATTTTTCATATACAGGACACCCTCTTGCAGGGGACTGGCTCTATGGAACAGAGGACAGAGAACTGTCAAAAGGGCAGGCACTTCACGCCTATAAATTGAGCTTTAATCACCCGATAACAGATAAAAAAATGGATTTTGAAACAAAAATTCCTGAATATATGTTAAAAATTTTAAAAAACTGTTGACTTTAAGCCTTTTTTTTGATATTCTAAAATATATATTGATACAGAGGATGCTAAGGAGCGTTAATAATGTTTGCTAAAGAGATAGTTATTCAGAATCAGGTTGGTCTTCAGGCAAGAACAGCTACATTTTTTATACAGAAAGCTAATGATTATAAGTCATCAATCTGGGTTGAACTGGGAGAGAGAAGAATGAATGCTAAGAGTTTGCTCGGTGTTCTTTCCCTTGGAATTCAGAAAGGAATGACAATTACAATCGGTGCCGAGGGCTCCGATGAAGAAAAGGCTGTAAAAGACCTTATCAATATGCTTGAAAATGAATTATAATAAATGAATTGCCTTACGAAAGTAAGGCATTTTTTGTAAGCTAAAGGAGGTGAGAATATGTCAATGGCAAGAATTAAAGAAAAGATTAAGAAACTGCCTAAAACACCGGGCGTTTATATAATGAAAGACGAAACAGGTAAGGTAATTTATGTAGGAAAGAGTAAGGCTCTCAAAAACAGAGTGAGCCAATATTTTGTTAATCTTAAAAGCCATACTGAAAAAACAAAACAAATGGTTTCAAGAGTCCATGACTTTGATTATATTCTCACAGACACAGAAGCTGAAGCATTGGTTTTGGAGTGTAACCTTATCAAGAAATACAGACCAAAGTATAATATCTTATTAAAAGACGATAAGCAGTATCCATATATAAAAATCACAAAAGAAGATTACCCAAGAATTTTGCTTACAAGAAAGCTGATAAAGGACGGAGGAAGATACTTTGGTCCTTATATGAGCGCAATTTCAGTGCGGGATACAATCACAACCCTTAGAAATATTTTTATGCTTAGAAACTGTAAAGAGGGCTTTAGAAAGAATAAAAGAACCTGCCTTTATTACCATATAAAGCAGTGCACAGGCCCTTGCGAGGGCAAAATTTCAAAGGAAGAATATAATAAAAATGTAGAAGAGCTTGTGTCAGTTTTAAAGGGCTACACAGGTGAAATTATAAAAAATTTAGAGGCTAAAATGTATGAAGCCTCTGAAAAATATGAGTACGAAAAGGCTGCAAAATTAAGGGATAAGATTAAAGATATCCGAATGCTTGAGGAACGCCAGAAAGCCATTGTTACAGACGGCGAAAACAGGGATATTTTCGGCTTTTACAGAGAAAATGATACTGTTGCAATCCAGGTTTTCTATATGCGAAACGGCAAGATTATCGGACGGGAATTTGAAGTTTTTGAGGATGTGTTTAATGAGGATAATGAAACCCTTGGAAACTTCATAAAACAGTTCTACTATGCCTCCACAAATGTTCCTCCTGAAATTCTGATTCCTTTTGAAATTGAGGACAGGGACGTAATTGAAAGTTGGCTTACAGAGAAAAATGGCAGAAAAACAGAGGTGAAAATTCCACAGCGCGGAATAAAGAAAGACCTTGTAAAAATGGCAGAAACCAACGCTAAAGAAGCCTATAAGCAGTATCTGTTTAAAAGAAATAAAGAAAAAATTGACGCCAATCAGATATTAAAGGAATTAAAGGAAATCTTAGGACTTGAGAAAATTCCTGTAAGAATTGAAAGCTATGATATTTCAAACATTTCAGGCAAAAACAGTATCGGCGCAGAGATTGTTTATGTTGACGGAAAGATGTCAAAAAAGGATTACCGAAAGTTTAATATAAAAACAGTCGAGGGTGCAGACGACTATAAGAGTATAAAAGAGGTAATTTACAGGCGAATAACTGAAAGCTATAAGGAACAGGACGCAATTGCTGACGGCACTCTCCAAAAGGAAGATGCAAAATTTCTGCCACTGCCTGACCTGATACTTTTAGACGGCGGAAAAGGCCATGTAAATTCAGTTAAAACAGTCCTTGAATCCTTGGGCGAGGAAATTCCTCTTTTTGGTCTTGTGAAGGATGAAAGACACAGAACAAGAGGAATAACAGACGGTGAAAATGAACTTGAGATTAGTCATGAAATTATGAATTTTATAACCTGTATTCAGGATGAAGTTCATAGATTTGCAATAAGCTCCTTCAGGAAGAAACACGGTGACGAAATGACAAAGTCTGAACTGGAGAATATAAAGGGAGTAGGTCCTGAAACCAGGAAGAAACTTCTTGAAACCTTTGTTTCAGTTGATAAAATTAAAACTGCAGCCTTTGAAGAACTGAAAGCAGTTGCAGGGGAAAAAGTTGCAAAAGAAATAATAAATTATTACAAGAATAATGTCCCATCATAATTTTTACTATGATGGGACATCAATATATATAAACAACCGAGATATAAAATATATCAGTCGATTGATTGCTTTACGATATAGTATGAGAAAAGATTAAAAAGGTGATAAAAATGGGGTTTATTGTCGATAAAAATGCAGATAAAGAGATTTTTGAAAATCTTGATAAACTTAAAATCAAATATATTAAATCCACAGAGCTTTCAGAAGTTCATAACAGCACATCAACACATCCTGATATGCAGATATTCTTTTTAAATTCCTATAAAGCTATTGTGTCACCTGATTGCTTTGATTATTACAGAAAATTTTTACCGAAAAATGTGGAATTGATAAAGGGGACTAAAACTCCCACAGGCACATATCCCCACGATATTCCATATAATGTAGCAGGGCTTTGTGGCGTAGCTGTGGCAAATGCAGAATATACAGACGATGAAATCGGGAAAAATATTGAAATTATAAATGTTAAACAAGGTTACGCCAAGTGCAGTTTATGTATAACAGGGGATAAATCGGTTATAACAGAAGATAAAGGCACAGCAAAAATCCTTAAAGAAAATGGTTTTAATGTCTGCAAAATAACTTCAGGAGAGGTTGAACTTGAGGGCTACGACAATGGATTTATCGGCGGAGCATCAGGCTATGATGGAGAGAAAATTTATTTTGCAGGGGATATAACATCCCATAAGGATTACGAAAAAATAAAGGAATTTGTTGATAAAGAGATAGTGTGCCTGAAAAGAGGAAAGCTTAAGGATATAGGAACATTGGTGTTTTTTGGAGATTAGGAGGAAGACTGTGGAGATTATCTTTGGAGTAGGCAAGGACACAGAGGATTTTCCTGAGGAACTTAAGAGAAGTGGGAACTCACGGGGAATGATACAGATAAACGGAAGACAGTATATGATGACCTTTGACGAGGATAAAGAGGAAGAAATACGGAATTTGATAAGCAGATATATCTGCAAAAAATATAAGGAAAAGATAGTTTTCACAATTTCTCTAATGAACCACAACGAGATAATATCTCTGTTATGGGAAGATTTTTATAAATATATAAATGAATTGAAAAATTTTGATAAAATAATTTATGAAATAGCACTGACAGAACTAAAAAATTACTTTTTTTTGTATAAGACGTTAAATATAGATGGATTTGTAAAATTCAGGATAACAAACCACATAAAGGAAATAGAAAACAGCATAGAAGAGGCGTATAGAGAATTTTTGATAAAAAATCTTGTATATTAAAAAAATTAGCGAAAAGTGTTGACAAATAAAATAAAGAATATTATAATATGTAGTAATCTTAATATTAAAGACGATGACCGGAAACAAGTAGGTCAGTGTGGAGTCTTGAGAGAGTTGTCGGGTGGTGCGAGACAATGACGAAAGCTGATTGAATACATTCTGCGAGTTGTGCACCGAAAAGAAATGAGTAGGCTGCAACGGGAGTTCCCGTTATAGAACTAAGGTATGTTTGTACCTGATAAGGCTGTTGCCGTGAGACAATGGCGAACTGAGGTGGTACCACGGAATATATCCGTCCTCTGATTTACAGGAGGACGGTTTTTTTATACCCGTTCCTCCAGAAAGAAAGGAATGGTAAAAATGACAATCAAAATCACAATGCTAGTAGTGTTCTTCGCTGTAATGATAGGTGTTGGCATCTATTGCAGTAAACACGCCACAGACGTAAACGGCTTCGTTCTCGGCGGCAGGTCAGTAGGCCCTTGGCTTACAGCTTTCGCATATGGAACTTCCTATTTTTCAGCGGTAATTTTCGTAGGTTACGCAGGACAATTCGGATGGAAATTCGGTGTAGCGTCCACATGGATAGGCCTTGGAAACGCCTTTATCGGCTCTCTTATGGCGTGGATGATTTTAGGACGAAGAACAAGACTTATGACACAGCACTTAAAGAGTGCAACAATGCCTGAATTTTTCGGCACAAGATTTTCGAGTAACAAATTAAAGGTTGGGGCATCAATCATAATTTTTATCTTTTTAATTCCATACACAGCCTCCCTTTATAACGGTTTATCAAGACTTTTCTCAATGGCTTTCCCTGGCATTGACTATACAGTATGTGTTTTAATTATGGCAATCCTCACAGGTATCTATGTTATTGCAGGCGGTTATATGGCTACTGCAATTAATGATTTTATTCAGGGAATTATTATGCTTGTGGGAATTGTAGCTGTAATAATTTCTGTACTTAACTTAAACGGCGGATTTGCAGGCTCACTCATAGCCCTTGCCAATGTTTCCGACCCGACAGTATCCACAGCACCAGGCGTGTTTGCATCATTCTTCGGACCTGACCCTCTTAATCTTATTTGCGTAGTAATTCTTACTTCTCTTGGTACATGGGGACTTCCGCAGATGGTACAGAAGTTCTACTCAATCAAGAGTGAAAAGAGTATAAATAAGGGAACAGTAATTTCTACAATTTTTGCGGTTATTGTTGCAGGCGGTTGTTACTTCCTTGGCGGTTTCGGAAGACTTTTTGGAGAGGATGTAGCCACAGGCGGTTTTGACTCAATCATTCCAAATATGGTTTCAAAGCTTCCTGATGCACTTATTGCGATAGTGATTGTGCTTGTGCTTTCAGCGTCAATGTCAACACTTTCATCACTTGTATTGGCGTCAAGCTCAACACTTACACTTGATGTAATTAAGGATAATATAGTAAAGAATTTAAACCAGAAGAAACAGCTTTTGATTATGAGACTATTGATTGTAGTATTTATTGCAATCTCTGCAATAATTGCAATTGTTCAGTATAAGAGCAGTGTTACATTCATCGCACAGCTTATGGGAATTTCCTGGGGTGCGTTGGCAGGTGCTTTTCTTGCACCTTTCCTGTACGGCTTGTACTGGAAGAAGACCACAAAGGCGTCAGTATGGGTTAGCTTTATATTCGGTGCAGGTTTAATGGTTCTTAATTTGTTCTTTAAGGGAATGTTTGTTGATTTCCTTAAATCTCCGATAAATTGCGGAGTTTTCGTAATGCTTGCAGGACTGATTTTAGTTCCTGTTGTAAGTTGGATTACAAAGAAACCTGATGAAGAAAAAGTAGAACAGATGTTCGAATGTTATAATAAAAAAATATTGGTATCAGCCAAGGAATCCCTTGGTGACGAGTAAAGGAGAATAGTAATGCCTATTACAGACATACTTAAGAAAAATGCAGATTTCTACCCTGCTGACACAGCACTGATAGAAATCAATCCTACCCATGAAAATCAGGGGAGAATGACCTGGAGAGAGTATTCACTTATTGAAGCAAATCCAAGTCAGGCATACAGAAAAGAAATCACATGGAGCCAGTTCAATAAAAATGCAAACAGAACTGCAAACCTTTTACTTTCCCGCGGAATTAAAAAAGGGGATAAGGTTGCAATTCTTTTAATGAACTGTATCGAGTGGTTGCCGATATATTTCGGAGTGCTTAAAACAGGAGCTCTCGCAGTTCCTCTTAATTACAGATATTCCTCTGATGAAATCAAGTACTGTCTGGATTTGGCAGATGCAGATGTAATTATCTTCGGTCCTGAATTTATCGGACGAGTTGAGGAAATTTGTGACAGATGCCCGAAGGTTAAGATGTGGCTTTATGTAGGCGGAGATTGTCCTACTTTTGCTGAAAGCCATGAACAGCTTGTAAAGTATGCATCCTCAAAGAACCCTGAGGTTGAGCTTACAGACGACGACTTTGGTGCAATCTATTTTTCATCTGGTACAACAGGCTTTCCAAAGGCGATTTTACATAAACACAGAAGTTTAATGCACGCTGCTATGACTGAACAGGCGCACCATTCACAGACAAAAGATGACGTATTTCTTTGTATTCCGCCACTATATCATACAGGTGCGAAAATGCACTGGTTCGGTAGCTTTATAATGGGCGGTAAGGCAGTTCTTCTTAAGGGAATTAAGCCTGAATGGATTTTAAAAGCAGTTTCAGAAGAAAAATGTTCTATCGTTTGGCTTTTAGTTCCGTGGGCACAGGATATTTTAGATGCAATTGAAAGAGGCGAAATAAATCCTGAAGACTATGAACTTAAGCAGTGGAGACTTATGCATATCGGTGCACAGCCTGTTCCGCCAAGTTTAATTAAGAGATGGAAGAGGTATTTTCCGAATCACGCTTACGACACAAACTACGGTTTATCTGAGTCAATCGGACCAGGTTGTGTTCATCTTGGCGTTGAAAATGAACATAAGGTTGGCGCAATCGGTAAGGCAGGCTTTGGCTGGGAAACAAAGATTGTTGACGGAAACAGAAAGGTCGTGGCTAAAGGCGAGGTTGGCGAACTTGCAGTCAAAGGCCCTGGCGTTATGACAGAGTATTATAAAGACGAAAAGTCCACAAAGGAAGTTTTGGAGGACGGCTGGCTCTTTACAGGAGATATGGCACAGGAGGACGAAGACGGATTTATCTATCTTGTTGACAGAAAGAAAGACGTTATTATTTCAGGCGGTGAAAACCTTTACCCTGTGCAGATTGAAGATTATTTGAGAAAGTGCGATAAGATAAGCGACGTTGCTGTAATCGGTCTTCCTGATGCAAGACTTGGAGAAATTGCAACAGCAATTATTCAGGTAAAAGAGGGAATGGAAATGACAGAAGCAGAGGTAGTAGATTTCTGCTCAGCTCTTCCTAGATATAAGAGACCGAGAAAGGTAATTTTCGCAGACGTACCAAGAAACCCAACAGGTAAAATTGAAAAGCCTGTTTTAAGAAAGAAATACTGCGGAGAGTCCGTAGTAGCACAGCAGAACGAAATTCAGGAGGGTTAAAATATGAAGAAATTATTGCTTGGAAACGCAGCTGTAGCCCGTGGTGCTTATGAAGCAGGGGTTAGAGTATGCTCCTCATATCCTGGCACACCAAGTACAGAGATAACAGAGGAAATAGTTAAATTTGATAAAGAAGAAGTTTATGCAGAGTGGGCACCAAACGAAAAGGTAGCAGCGGAAGTTGCAATCGGTGCTTCAATCGGCGGTGCAAGAGCTATGAGCTGTATGAAGCACGTAGGTCTTAATGTTATGGCTGACCCTGTGTTTACAGTAAGTTATACAGGTGTAAACGGCGGTCTTGTGTTCTGCGTAGCAGACGACCCTGGTATGCATTCCTCACAGAACGAACAGGATTCAAGACATTATGCAAAGGCTTCAAAGATTGCAATGCTTGAGCCGTCAGATTCAGAGGAATGTAAGGAGTTTACAAGAAAAGCTTTTGATTTGTCTGAAGAATATGACACTCCTGTGTTTATAAGATTATCCACAAGAGTTTCCCATTCCCAGAGTTTGGTTGAGCTTAAGGACAGGGAAAATAAGGAAGTTAAGCCTTATGAAAAGAATATTCCAAAATTTGTTATGATGCCTGCAATGGCAAAGGCAAGACACGTTGTAGTTGAAGAAAGAATTGAAAAGCTTAAGGCTCTTGCTGAAACAGATGCTTTTAATAAAACAGAAATAAATGATACAAAAATCGGTGTAATTACAAGCGGTATTGCTTATATGTACTCTAAAGAAGCTTTAGGAGATAAGGTGTCTTATCTTAAGCTTGGAATGGTTTATCCACTCCCTGAAAAGCTTATAAAGGATTTTGCAGAGAAGTTTGATAAGGTTTATGTAATTGAGGAACTTGACCCTGTAATCGAAGACCACTGCAAAGCAATCGGCGTAGATGTAATTGGCAAGGAAAAGTTTACTTTACTTGGAGAGTATACACCGTCAATGATTAAAAAGGTTGTACTTAACGAAGATGCACCTGAATGTGCAGAACTTCAGGAAAATATTCCGATAAGACCGCCTGTAATGTGTGCAGGCTGTCCGCACAGAGGCACATTCTATGTACTTAAAAAGCTTGGACTTGTTGTTTCAGGGGATATCGGTTGTTATACATTAGGCGCAGTAGCCCCACTCCAGTCCGTTGATACAACAATCTGTATGGGCGCGTCAGTGTCAGCAGCTCACGGTATGGCAAAGGCAAGAGGAAGTGAGTTTAATAAGAAGCTTGTTTCAGTTATCGGCGACTCAACCTTTATGCATTCAGGTATCACAGGTTTAGTTGATATTGTTTATAATAAGGGCAATAATACTGTAATTATTCTTGATAACTCAATCACAGGTATGACAGGCCATCAGGATAACCCTACAACAGGAATGACAATTAGAAAAGAATCTACAAAGCAGGTTGACTTAATTGCACTCTGTAAGGCTGTTGGAATTGACCATATAACAGTTGCAGACCCATTCGATGTTAAGAATTTTGAAAAGGTAGTTAAGGAAGAGGTTAATAGAGAAGAACCTTCCGTAATTATCGCACAGAGACCATGTGCGCTTTTAAAGTCAGTTAAATACACAGGCCACTGCACAATTACAGATAAGTGTAAAAAGTGTAAGATGTGTATGAAGCTTGGATGTCCTGCTATTTCAGCAGATGGCGACGGCGTTAAGATTGACTTAAATCAGTGTAACGGCTGTGGTCTTTGTATAAATGTATGTCCTTTCGATGCAATCACAAAGGAGGAAAACTAATATGAATATCATGATAGTAGGCGTAGGCGGACAGGGTACCCTCCTTGCAAGCCGAATTTTAGGTAATACAGTTATAAACGAGGGTTATGATGTAAAAGTTTCCGAAGTACACGGAATGAGCCAGAGAGGTGGCTCCGTTGTAACTTATGTTAAATTTGGTGATAAGGTTTTCTCTCCTGTAATTGATAAGGGTGAGGCAGATATCATTCTCGCTTTTGAAATGCTTGAAGCATACAGAGCAATGCCTTTCCTTAAAAAAGGCGGAAAAATGATTGTTAATAACCAGAAGATAAATCCAATGCCTGTTATAATCGGTGCAACAGAGTATCCTGAAAATATCGGTGATAAACTTCGTGAAAATATTGATTTAACAGAGGTAGAAGCTTTGGATATTGCCAAAGAGGCAGGAAACTCAAAGGCGGTTAACGTAGTTTTAATCGGTGTAATGGCTAAAAATACTGATATTGCCTATGAAAAATGGGTTGAAACAATTAAGACAACAGTTCCTGAAAAATTCCTTGATGTAAACCTTAAGGCGTTTGAAATGGGATATAACTTATAAGAAAGAAGGACAAAATATGTCAATGTGGCAGAAAGATATTGAAACCATGCCAAGAGAGGAACTTGTAAAACTTCAGGGCGAAAGACTTAAATGGCAGGTTAAAAGAATGTATGAAAATGTAGAACTTTTTCGTAACAGAATGGACGAAAAAGGCTTAAAACCTGAGGATGTTCAGGGCGTAGAAGACCTTAAAAAGCTTCCGTTTTCATATAAAAATGACTTAAGGGATTACTATCCTTACGGTCTTTTTGCGGTTCCAATGAGTGAAATCAGACGAGTTCACGCCTCATCAGGCACAACAGGTAAGCAGATTGTAGTTGGTTACACAGAAAATGACCTTGATATGTGGGCAGATTGCTTTGCGAGAATGCTTAAAGCTGTGGGCGCAGACGAAAATTCTTTTGTTCATGTAGCCTACGGTCTCGGACTTTTCACAGGCGGTTTCGGTGCTCATGACGGTGCAGTAAAAATCGGTGCAACTGCAATTCCTATTTCTGCAGGAAATACACAAAGACAGATTAAAACAATGATTGACTTCGGTTCAACAGTTCTTTGTTGTACCCCGTCTTATGCTCTCTATTTAGCTGAAGCAGCTGAAGAAATGGGCGTTTTAGACCAGCTCAAGCTCAAGGCAGGTATTTTTGGTGCAGAGCCTTGGACAGAGGAAATGCGTAAGGAAATCGAAAGAAAGCTTAATATCAAGGCTTATGATATCTATGGACTTTCTGAAATTTTAGGACCGGGCGTATCTTATGAATGTGAATGCCAGTGCGGCATGCACATCTGCGAAGATAATTTTATTGCAGAAATCATTGAACCTGACACAGGCGAGGTACTTCCTGAGGGTTCAAAGGGTGAACTTGTATTTACAACTATTACAAAAGAGGGCTTCCCTGTAATAAGATACAGAACAAGGGATATCTGTTCACTTAATTATGAGCCTTGTAAGTGCGGAAGAACCCATATAAGAATGAATAAGCCACAGGGCAGAAGTGATGATATGATGATTATCAGAGGTGTAAATGTATTCCCATCACAGATTGAAGAAGTGCTTCTTAAAGTTGGGAATCAGGTTACACCAAACTACCAGATTATCGTTGACAGAGAAAATAATACTGACGTATTTGAAATCAACGTTGAAATGAGTGAAAATCTTTTAGCAGATAGCGTTAAGGCTATTGAAAAGATTGAAAAACAGATTACAGCAGAGCTTCGTTCAACACTTGGAATTGGTCCAAAGGTAAGGCTTGTAAACCCTAAGTCAATTGAGCGTAGCGAGGGCAAGGCAAAGAGAATTATAGACAGACGAAATTTAGTTGGAGGTAACAAATAATGAGAATAAAACAGCTTTCAATTTTCGTAGAAAATAAATTCGGACGACTTGAACAGATTATTGATGATATCAGTAAAAACGGAATAAATATCAGTGCTTTATCCCTGGCTGATACAACAGATTTTGGTATTTTAAGACTTATTGTTGATGATGTAGATAAAGCAAGAGCAATACTTAAGGAACAGGGTGTAATCTCTAAAATTTCAGAGGTTTTAGCTGTTGTTATTGAGGATGAATGTGGTGGACTTTCAAAGGCACTTAAGGTTCTCGGTGATGCAGAAATCAGCGTAGAATATATGTATGCCTTTGTAGGTCAGGTGTCAGGCAAAGCCCTTATGGTATTCCAGACAGATGATGACGAAAAGGCAGAAAAGGTGTTTGTAGAAAACCATATTGAAATGGTTAAGCCATCAGATGTTTACAGAATTAAGGAGTAAAGTATGAATATCACTTTTTCAGAGAAAATGAGTAAAATAAAGGGCTCTGCAATAAGAGAAATCTTTAAGGTTGCAGGAGACCCGTCTTATATTTCTTTAGCAGGCGGAAACCCATCTCCTGATACATTCCCAAATGTTGAACTTTCAAAAATAGCTGAAAAGTATCTTGCTGAAAACCCTGTTTTATCCCTTCAGTACGGTGTTACAGAGGGTTATATGCCACTTCGTGAGGCAGTCAAAAACCGCCTTAGAAACAGAGAAAATATCGGCACAGAAAACGATGATTTGATTATCGTTTCAGGCGGACAGCAGGGCATTGAGCTTTGTTCAAAGTGTCTTCTTAATGAGGGAGATGTTGTAATAGTTGAAGAGCCAAGCTTTATTGGTGCACTTAACTGTTTCCGTTCCTTTAATGCAAAGCTTGTTGGGGTTTCAGTGGAAGAAGACGGAATGAATATTGAGGAGCTTGAATCGAAGATTGCCGAAAATGATAATGTAAAAATTATCTATACAATCCCAACTTTCCAGAATCCGTCAGGCAATACAATGAGCCTTGAGAAGAGAAAGAAGCTTTATGAGGTTGCCCTTAAGAATAATATAATTATTATTGAGGATAACCCTTATGGTGAGCTTACTTTTGACGGAGAAAAAGTGCCAACAATCAAGTCCTTTGACACAGAGGGTATTGTTTTATACGCAGGTTCATTCTCAAAGGTACTTGCACCTGGTATGAGAATAGGTTTCTGTATGGGTTGTAAGGAGCTTATCGGGAAAATGGTTGTAGCCAAGCAGGTTTCCGATGTTCATACACCAATGATTACTCAGCTTATGGCTTATGAATTTATAGAAAACTTTGACCTTGACGGAAATATCGAAAAGGCAAGAATGTTATATGCACATAAGTGTGATGTAATGATTAAGGCAATGGATAAACATTTCCCTGACACAGTAAAATATACAAAGCCAAAGGGTGGAATTTTTA
Source organism: Clostridia bacterium (assembly GCA_017622215.1). Classification (GTDB taxonomy): domain Bacteria; phylum Bacillota; class Clostridia; order Monoglobales; family Monoglobaceae; genus RGIG8709. The sequence continues at coordinate 36,527 of JAGARO010000013.1, read as the reverse complement.
TCTGGTGCACTCTTCCTGAGGGCTTTGATTCAATCGATGTTTCCAAGGAATGTATGAAAGAAAAGGTAGTTTTTGTACCTGGTAGTACATTTATGGTTGATATGGAAAAACCTTGTAATTCTTTTAGACTTAATTACTCCACAATGGATGATGAAAGAATAGAAAAAGGTATAGAAATCCTTGGTAAAGTTTTAACAAAATTAACTAAATAAAAATCGTAAAAATATGCCGTAAAATAGCGTAAAAAGTGTTGACAGATAAGGGTTTTAGTGATATAATATCTACATATTTACAAAAAGAGGTAAGAATATGATTTCAAATGCTTTTTTTATCGTGAATATGATGTGCGCTGTCATGCTACTTAAGAAAGGAATGCATAAGAGCGCTGATTGTCGTGTAAAATAAGCATATTTTTGGATTTTTGTATTCAAAATTGGGCTTACGGCATAGCGTCGTAAGCCTATTTTTATTAAAACAGTTAATATTATTTTTAAAAAATATCGGAGGGATAAATATGAGAATTGATACAAAGTGCGTACAGTCAGGCTATAGTCCAAAGAATGGAGAGCCAAGACAGATACCGATTTACCAGAGTACAACATTTAAGTATGATACTTCTGAGGATATGGGAAAGCTTTTTGACCTTGAAGCGTCAGGCTATTTCTATTCCAGACTCCAGAACCCAACTAACGATTTAGTTGCCGCAAGAATTTGCGACTTAGAAGGTGGTACAGCAGCAATGCTCACATCATCAGGTCAGGCTGCAAACTTCTTTGCAATTTTTAATATTGCATCCTGCGGAGACCACGTTATCTCATCAACAAGTATTTACGGCGGAACTTTTAATCTTTTCAATGTTACAATGAGAAAGATGGGAATTGATTTTACATTCGTTTCCCCTGATGCAACAGAAGAGGAAATCAGGGCTGCTTTTAAGCCTAATACAAAGGCTGTTTTCGGTGAAACAATTGCAAACCCTGCACTTAAGGTGCTTGATATTGAAAAGTTTGCCAAGGTTGCTCACGAAATGGGAGTTCCACTTATTATTGATAACACATTCCCTACACCAATCAACTGTCGCCCATTTGAATTCGGCGCAGATATTGTTACACATTCTACAACAAAGTATATTGACGGCCACGCTTCAGGCGTAGGCGGTGCAATCGTTGATTCAGGTAAGTTTGACTGGACAAAGTACCCTGAAAGATTTGCAGGACTTTGCACACCTGACGAAAGCTACCACGGCGTAACATATACAGAACGCTTTGGTTTAGAGGGTGCCTTTATTACAAAAGCTACAGCACAGCTTATGAGAGACTTTGGTGCAATCCAGTCTCCGCAGAACGCTTATTATATTAACTTAGGACTTGAAAGTCTTTCTCTCAGAATGAAGAGACATTGTGAAAATGCAATGAAGGTTGCAAGGTTCCTTGAAAATAACGATAAGATTTCATGGGTTAAGTATTGTGAATTAGAGGGTGACGAAGACTTTGAACTTGCTAAGAAGTATCTTCCAAACGGTTCCTGCGGAGTTGTAAGCTTCGGCGTAAAGGGCGGAAGAGCTGCAGCAGAAAAGTTTATGAAGAATCTTAAACTTGCTTCAATTGAAACTCATGTAGCAGATTCAAAGACATGTTGCCTCCACCCTGCAAGTGCAACTCACAGACAGCTCAGCGATGATGAACTTGTTGCCTGCGGAGTTTCACCTGATTTAATAAGATTTTCATGTGGACTTGAGGATGCTGAAGATATTATTGAGGATATTAAACAGGCATTGGAGGTATAATTTATGCCTATTAAAATCAAGGACGGATTGCCTGCGGTAAAACAGCTTGAACAGGAAAATATTTTCGTAATGACTGAAACAAGGGCTATTACACAGGACATAAGACCTCTTAAAATATTGGTGCTTAACCTGATGCCCCTTAAAATTGATACAGAGACCCAGCTTGCAAGAATGCTTGGAAATACACCTTTGCAGGTTGAAATGGAGTTTATAAGAACCAAGAGTTATGAATCCAAGAACACATCAAAGGAGCATTTACTTGCCTTTTATAAAACCTTTGATGATGTCAAGGACCAGAAATTTGACGGTATGATTATAACAGGTGCTCCTGTTGAACTTCTTGAATTTGAAGAGGTTGAGTATTGGGAAGAGATTTGCGAGATTATGGAGTGGACAAAGCATAACGTAACAAGCACATTCCATATTTGCTGGGGAGCGCAGGCAGGTCTGTATTACCACTACGGAGTGAAAAAGTACAGACTTCCTAAAAAGCTGTCTGGTATTTATAAACATAAAGCAGATTATAAAAATTCAATTCTTCTCCGTGGCTTTGATGATGAATTTTTAGTGCCACATTCCAGAAATACAACAGTTTTAAGAGAAGAGATTGAAAATAATCCAAAACTTAAGATTCTGTCCTCTTCGGAAGAGGCTGGAATATATATTGTGTCGGGAATGAACGGCAGACAGTTCTTTATTACAGGCCATTCAGAGTATGACGCCGACACACTTAAAAAGGAATATATAAGGGATATGAACGCAGGAATAAATCCTGATATCCCTGAAAATTATTTTCCTGATGATGATGCCACAAAGGAGCCACTTGCCACATGGAAAGCCCATGCAAATCTCCTTTACACAAACTGGTTAAATTATTTTGTCTACCAGACAACACCATATAATGTAAACGATATTAAAGACCAAAGCGAGGAATAAAAAATGGAAATCAGAATTGAAAAAGCTACAGTATTAAAGGAAAAACCAAAGAAGGGCGAGGCTCTTGGATTTGGTAAGATTTTTACAGACCATATGTTTGTTATGGACTACACAGAAGGCAAGGGCTGGCATGATGCAAGAATAGTACCGTTCCAGGATATTACATTATCCCCTGCATCAATGGTGTTCCACTACGGACAGGAAATGTTTGAAGGTCTTAAGGCGTACAGAGGCGAAAATAACACAGCCCGTCTTTTCAGACCTGATATGAACGCAAAGAGAACAAATGATACAAACGACAGACTTTGTATCCCACAGATTCCTGTTGAGGACTTTGTAGATGCAGTTAAAGCTGTTGTAGATGTTGACAGAGACTGGATTCCTGAAGAAGAGGGAACATCTCTTTACATAAGACCGTTTATTATTGCAACAGACGCATTTTTAGGTGTTGCACCATCTAAGACATATAAGTTTATTATTATCCTTTCTCCAAGTGGTGCTTACTACGCAAGCGGACTTAAGCCTGTTGGAATCTGGATTGAGGACGAATATGTAAGAGCAGTCAAAGGCGGTATGGGCTTTGCAAAAACAGGCGGTAACTACGCTGCATCTTTAAAGGCACAGGTTAAGGCACACGACGACGGATATTCACAGGTATTATGGCTTGACGGTGTAGAAAGAAAGTATATTGAAGAAGTTGGAGCTATGAATATCTTCTTCAAGATTGACGGAAAGGTTTTAACTCCAGCACTTAACGGAAGTATCCTTCCTGGTATTACTAGAAATTCAGTTCTCAAGCTTTGCCGCGATTGGGGATATGAAGTAGAAGAAAGAAAGATTTCAGTTGACGAACTTATCGAAGCACAGAAGAACGGAAAGCTTGAAGAATGCTGGGGCACAGGTACAGCCGCAGTTATCTCACCTGTTGGAAAGCTCAGATACGTAGATGATGTAATGCTTATCAATAACGAAGAAATCGGTGAATTAAGTAAGAAACTCTACGATACAATCACAGGTATCCAGTCAGGTAAAATAGAGGATGAGAATAATTGGTCAGTAATAATTTAACAAGCAAAAGAATTACAGTTTTCGCAGGCCATTACGGAAGCGGAAAGACAAATATTGCTGTAAACTACGCAATTTACTTAAATGATTTGGGGAATAAAACTGTTATTGCAGACTTGGATATTGTAAATCCGTATTTCAGGACAAAGGATAGCGAAAAAATCCTTAAGGATAAGGGTATTAAGCTTATTTCCTCTGAATATGCAAACACAAATGTTGACGTTCCTGCCCTGCCCGCTGAAACTTATTCAGTTTTTGCAGACAAAGACTGCAAAGGAGTTTTAGACGTTGGCGGAGACGACAGAGGAGCGCTGGCACTTGGCAGATATGTTCCTTTAATCTTGGAAGAAAATGATTATGAAATGCTTTTTGTTATAAATAAGCATAGATTTATGACAGGCACTCCCGAGGGCACAATTGAAATTATGAAAGAGATTGAGGATGCCTGCGGACTTAAGTTTACAGGGATAGTAAATAACTCAAATATCGGCGAGGAAACAACGGTAGAAACGGTTGTTTCGTCAATGGAATATGCAAAAAATGTATCTCAGTTAAGCGGACTTCCAATTAAGATGACAACAGTATGGGATGCAATTTATGATAAAGCAAAAGAGGAAATAGAAGAGAATTTGTTTCCTCTTAAGATGTATGTAAAACAATCTTGGCTTAAAGAAAGGGATGAATAAATATGGCAAAAGTAACCTTTGATAAAGACACCTGTAAAGGTTGTGGACTTTGCGTAGGAGCTTGTCCAAAAGGTATTGTAAAACTTTCTGATGAACTTAATATTAAGGGCTATCACCCTGCAGAAGTTACAGAGCAGGAGAATTGCATTGGCTGTGCATTCTGTGCAACAATGTGTCCTGATTGCGTTATAACAGTAGAAAAGTAAGGAGGAGAAAAAATGTCAGAAAAGGTATTGATGAAAGGAAATGAAGCACTTGCTGAAGCGGCAATAATGGCTGGATGTCATCATTATTTCGGCTATCCAATCACACCGCAGACAGAAGTTGCTGCATATATGGCAAAAAGAATGCCAAAAATTGACGGAGGTGTATTCCTCCAGGCTGAATCAGAAATTGCAGCTATAAATATGGTAATCGGCGTAGCAGCCACAGGTAAGAGGGTTATGACTTCTTCCTCAAGCCCTGGTATTTCACTTAAGAGCGAGGGGCTTTCATATCTTGCAGGCTGTGACCTCCCTGCTTTAGTTGTTAATGTACAGCGTGGCGGCCCTGGTCTTGGCGGTATCCAGCCATCACAGTCCGACTACTTCCAGGCTACAAGAGGTGCAGGACACGGGGATTTCCATACTCTCGTTTTAGCACCAAACTCAGTTCAGGAAATGGTAGATATGGTATTTAAGGGCTTTGACTTAGCTGAAAAATACAGAATTCCTGCAATGATTTTATCAGATGGTACAATGGGACAGATGATGGAACCTGTATCACTTGATATGGGTGAAATCAAGGAATATGATAAGTCATGGGCTTTAACAGGTACAAAGGGCGAAAGAAAGCCTAATATTGTAAACTCACTCTTCTTAGAAGCAAGTGAACTTGAAAAGTTTAACTTTGAAAGATTTGAAAGATATAAGCAGATTGAAGAAAATGAAGCAATGTATGAAGAATACAGAATGGAAGATGCTGAAATCTGCGTAGTAGCTTTCGGTGTTGCATCAAGAGTATCACAGAATGCAATTGATGAAGCTAGAAAGCAGGGCATCAAGGTTGGTATGATTAGACCAATCACACTCTGGCCATTCCCTAAGAAAGTTTTAAATGCTGCTGCTGATAAGGTAAAGGCGTTTATTTCAGTTGAACTTTCAATGGGACAGATGATTGAAGATATTGAACTTGCAATCAGATGTAAAAAGCCTGTAGAACTTTGTAACAGAGTTGGCGGTATGATTCCATCAACTGCTGAAGTTCTTGAAAAGATTAAGGAAGTAAACGGAGGTGTAAAATAATGGTAGTATTTGAAAAACCAAAGGCATTAACAGACGCTCCTCTCCATTATTGTCCGGGTTGTACTCACGGTATTATCCATAGACTCGTAGCAGAAGCTATTGACGAGCTTGGAATACAGGGCAAAACAATCGGCGTTGCATCTGTTGGTTGCTCAGTATTTACATATAATTATTTTAACTGCGATATGGTACAGGCAGCACACGGCCGTGCTCCTGCTGTTGCAACAGGTGTTAAGCGTTCAGATAAGAATAATATAGTATTCACATATCAGGGCGACGGTGACCTTGCAGCTATCGGTACAGCAGAAACAGTTCATTCTGCTGCAAGAGGTGAAAATATCACTGTAATTTTCGTAAATAATGCAATTTACGGTATGACAGGCGGTCAGATGGCTCCTACAACACTTCCTGGACAGGTTACACAGACTTCTCCATACGGAAGAGATACAGAGGCTGTTGGCTTCCCTGTTAAGGTTTGCGAAATGCTTTCTAAGGTTGACGGTGCAACATATTTAGAGAGAGTTGCAGTTAATAACGTAGCTAACGTTAAAAAGGCTAAAAAGGCTATTAAAAAGGCATTCCAGAACCAGATTGAAGGTAAGGGCTTCTCACTTGTAGAAGTGCTTTCAACATGTCCTACAAACTGGGGTATGGCTCCTGATAAATCACTTAAGTGGCTTGAAGAAAATATGATTCCTTACTATCCACTTGGCGTATATAAGGATAAGTTTGCAAAGGAGGAAGAATAATGACTACACAGATTTTAATTGCAGGCTTCGGCGGTCAGGGTATTTTGTTTTCAGGCAAATTCTTGGCTTATGAAGGCTTAATTGAAGATAAAAATGTTTCATGGCTTCCATCCTACGGCCCTGAAATGCGTGGCGGTACAGCAAGCTGTAGCGTAATCTTAAGTAACGAAAAAATCGGCTCACCAATCATTGATAAGCCTGATGTTTTGGTTGCAATGAACCTTCCATCACTTGATAAGTATGAAGACAGCACAATCGAAAACGGACATATTTTCGTTGATAGCTCACTTATCTCAAGAGAAGTTAAGAGAACAGATGTAAATGTTCATTACATTCCTGCTACAAAAATGGCATCAGACGAAGGCTTAACAGGTCTTGCAAATATGATTCTTGTTGGATATATTATTAAGAAGACAGGCGTAATTTCTATTGAAAACTTAGAAGCAGGTCTTAAAAAGGTTGTATCTGCAAGAAAGCAGGATTTGTTTGACCTTAATAAAAAGGCAATAGAATTAGGCTATAATTACGAAAAATAGTTGACATAGGAATTTCCTTATGTTATACTAATCGGGATAGAGGCGCACTTGGTAATGATTACCTTGCAAATAAAGGCTTTCACAAAAGCTTTTGCCAGGGAAAGGTATCGGTGCCGAAGGCAGACGAGGTGTAAGTCTGTTCTGGCAACTGGGAATAATATCTCTTTTGCTGTCGCAAGCAATTGCGGAGTGCTATCTTAACTATACCTATGTATATTTAGAGATAGTATTTCTATACTATCTCTATTTTTTAGTTTTAAGGAGATGTAGAAAATGAAAGAAACAGTTTTCACAGGAGCCGCTACGGCAATCATCACCCCACTTGACGAAAACGGGGTAGATTACGGAAAATTTGAAGAGCTTATTGAGTGGCAGATTAAAGAGGGTATTGACGCAATCGTTGTTGCAGGAACAACAGGCGAAGGCTCAACACTCACAGATGAAGAGCATAGAGAGGTTATTAAGTTTGCAGTTGAAAAAGTAAATGGCAGAGTTCCAGTTATTGCAGGCACAGGCAGTAACGATACTGACTATGCTTTAAGCCTTTCAAAGTATGCCTGCGAAGTTGGCGCAGACGCCCTTTTGGTTGTAACACCATACTATAATAAGGCTACACAGAAAGGCCTTGTAAAGATGTTCAATCAGATTGCAGAGGTTTCAACAAAGCCAATTATTCTTTATAATGTTCCATCAAGAACAGGAGTAAATATTACACCTGCAACCTGCAAAGAACTTGCGAAGAATCCAAAGATTGTTGCTATTAAGGAAGCAAGCGGAAATATGTCCCAGATTGCTGAAATTGCAGCTCTCTGTGGCGATGACCTCGACATTTATTCAGGCAACGATGACCAGATTGTACCTGTAATGTCTTTAGGAGGCAAGGGCGTAATTTCAGTTTTATCTAACCTTCTTCCAAAGGAAACATCGGCAATTTGTCACGATTTCTTAAATGGAAATGTAAAGGAAAGCAGAGCAAAACAGCTTGAATATCTTGACCTCATAAATGCACTTTTCTGCGAAGTAAATCCAATCCCTGTAAAATCAGCAATGAGCTATATGGGATATTGTGAAAACTATTTAAGACTTCCACTTACACCAATGGAAGAGGATAATGAAAAGAAGCTTTATGCACTTATGGAACAGGCAGGAATAAGGAGAAAGTAAGAATGATTTGTAATAATATCGGTATAGAAAATGGCCACCTCACTTTTGCAGGCAGAGATGTATGTAGCTTAGCAAAAGAATACGGCACACCTCTTTATATAATGGACGAGGAAAAGATTAGGGAAAAGATAAGCATTTACCGTGAAGCATTAAAGGAATATTTTGATGATGCACAGGTTTTATATGCAAGTAAAGCTTGCTCATTCAAGAAGATGTATGAGATTTTAAATGCAGAAGGCTCAGGCTTCGACGTAGTTTCAAGCGGTGAAATTTTCACAGCCTTAAAGGCAGGAATTTCCCTTGAAAACGTGTATTTCCATAGCAATAATAAAACAGATGCAGACATCGAATTTGCAATTGATAACAAAATGGGATATTTTGTTGTAGATAATGTAGAAGAGGTTGATGCAATCGAAAAAATTGCAGGAGAAAAGGGCGTAAAGCAGAAGATTTTACTTCGTTTAACACCTGGAATTGACCCTCATACATATGAGGCAGTAAACACAGGTAAGGTTGACTCAAAGTTCGGCACAGCCATTGAAACAGGACAGGCTAAGGAGATCGTGGGACATACTTTAAAGTGCGAAAATATTGAGCTTATGGGCTTCCATTGTCATATCGGCTCCCAGGTTTTCGACTCAGACACATTCTTAAGAGGCTCTGAAATTATGCTTGATTTCATTAAGGAAATGAAGGATGTTTATGGTTTTGAAGCGAAACAGCTGGACCTTGGCGGTGGTTACGGAGTTCCATATACAGACGCAGACCCAAGTATAGATATTAGGGAAAATATTAAAACAGTTTCCATTTTCATTAAGGAAAAGTGTAATGCTTTGGGAATAAATGTTCCAAAGATTTTAATGGAGCCTGGCAGGTCTATCGTAGCTGATGCAGGAATGACACTTTACACCTGCGGAACAGTTAAGAAAATCACAGGCTATAAGAATTATGTATCAATCGACGGCGGTATGACAGATAACCCACGTTTTGCCCTTTATGGCTCTAAATATACAGTTATAAATGCTGGCAAAGCTGAGGAAGGAAAGATATTCAAGGCGTCAGTCGTAGGAAGATGCTGTGAATCAGGGGATATAATACAGGAAGATGTTATGCTCCCTGAAACAGAAAGAGGCGATATTATCGCAGTCTGCACCACAGGCGCATATAACTACTCCATGGCGTCAAATTATAATAGAATCTGTCGTCCTGCAATTTTAATTCTTGCAAAGGATAAGGAATATATCGCAGTAAAACGCGAATCCTTAGAAGATATAGTAAGAAACGATATCTAACAAAAAGAGTGGCCCCGCCACTCTTTTTTTATAGTTGAAATATAAAATCTTATATGTTAAAATTATTATAATAAAACTTTTACCCCGACTTGACATGAACTATAAAAAAGTTTGCTTCTAAACCGTTTGTCTCGCATAAAAAGAGTGGCTTTTTGCCACTCTTTTTTATTTTGAAAATAATGTAAAATAATCTTGCAGAAACCTAAAGAGTGTGATATAATATTAATCGGTATTTTATAACTATTTTTAGAAGAAGGCAGTCGTTAAAATGTATAAAATTTTAAGGAAAGAAATCTTAAATGATACAGTCACTTTAATAGAAGTTTATGCGCCGAAAATCGCGAAAAAGGCTGAACCTGGCCAGTTTATAATTTTAAGGGTAAACGACCAGGGCGAAAGAGTCCCTTTCACAATCGCTGACTTTGACCGCGAAAAAGGCACAGTAACAATCATTTTCCAGATTGTCGGTGGCACAACTATGCTCTTAAACACCTTAAACGAGGGCGATGAAATCCTTGATTTCGTTGGTCCCCTGGGCGTTGCCTCCCATTTTGACGACGTTAAAAATGTAGCTGTAATCGGCGGTGGCTTAGGTACAGCAATCGCCTACCCACAGGCGAAAAAGCTCAATAAACTTGGCGCAAAGGTAGATATGATAACAGGCTTTAGAAATAAGGATCTCGTTATAATCGAGGATATGTGTAAAAACGTTTGCGATAACCTTTATGTGATGACAGACGACGGCTCAAACGGAAATAAAGGCTTTGTAACACAGAAACTTGAGGAACTGATAAATAGCGGAAAAAATTACGATTTAGTTATCGCAATCGGTCCACTCGTTATGATGAAAGCAGTTTCAGAGCTTACTAAAAAATACGGAATTAAAACAATTGTTTCAATGAATCCTGTAATGATTGACGGTACAGGAATGTGCGGCGGCTGTAGAATCACAGTTGGTGGCGAAACAAAATTTGCCTGCGTTGACGGTCCGGATTTTGACGGCCACCTTGTAGATTTCGACAGCGCAATCCTCCGTTCAAAAATGTTTAAGGACGCTGAAAATCAGGGCAGAGAAAAGCACAGTTGTAGAATGGAGGGCTTTGAAAATGGAAGATAATTTTAGAGTCCCAATGCCACATCAGGATCCTGATGTACGAAACAAAAACTTCAGCGAGGTAGCTCTTGGCTACACAGCTGAAATGGCGATAAAAGAAGCAAAAAGATGCCTGAATTGTAAGCATAAGCCTTGTATGAAAGGCTGTCCCGTAATGGTCAAAATTCCTGAATTTATAGCTCTCGTAGCAGATGGTAAATTTGAGGAAGCTTATAAAGTTATTGCAGAAACAAGCACCCTGCCTGCAGTCTGCGGAAGAGTCTGTCCACAGGAAAAGCAGTGCGAAAAATACTGCGTCAGGGGAATTAAGGGTGAGCCGGTTTCAATCGGCAGACTTGAGAGATTTGTTGCTGACTGGCATATTAAAAACGGCAAAAACGAAATTAAAAGTATAGAGAAAAACGGCAAAAAGGTTGCAATCATCGGCTCAGGTCCTGCAGGTCTTACCTGTGCAGGCGATTTAGCAAAACTCGGCTATGATGTAACAGTTTTCGAGGCACTTCACACAGCAGGCGGAGTTCTTATGTACGGAATTCCCGAGTTCAGACTTCCAAAAACTATTGTGCAGACTGAAATTGATAATCTTACAAAAATGGGCGTCAAAATCGAAACCAATATGGTAATCGGTAAGGTGCTCTCTGTTGATGAACTTCTTGAAAAAGAAGGTTTTGACGCAGCTTTCATCGGCACAGGCGCAGGTCTTCCAAGCTTTATGAATATTGAGGGAGAGAACTTAAACGGAGTTTATTCTGCTAATGAATTTTTAACAAGAATAAATCTTCTTAAGGCGTATAAGTTCCCTGAATATGATACGCCGATTTATATCGGAAAGAATGTTGCAGTTGTCGGTGGCGGAAATGTTGCAATGGACGCTGTAAGATGTGCAGTAAGACTTGGAGCAGAAAATGTATATCTTGTTTACAGACGCTCCGAGGAGGAAATGCCTGCAAGACTTGAAGAAGTTGCACACGCAAAAGAAGAGGGAATTGAATTTAAGCTTCTAACAAATCCGATTAAAATTCACGGCGAAGACGGCTGGGTTAAAAAGCTTGAATGTGTAAGGATGGAGCTTAAGGAAAAGGATGAAAAGGGCAGACGACAGGTTGCTCCTATTGAAAATTCAGAGTTTATGATTGATGTTGATTCGGTTGTAATGGCAATCGGACAGTCCCCGAATCCTCTTATAAGAAATACAACTCCTGATTTAGAAACAAACCAGAGAGGTTGCTTTGTGGTAAACGAGGAAACCTGTGCGACAAGTAAAGAGGGTGTTTACGCAGGAGGAGACGCAGTTTCCGGTGCGGCAACAGTTATTCTCGCAATGGGTGCGGGAAAGACAGCGGCAAAGTCCATTGACGAATACCTTAAAAATAAGGAGTAGGGAATATGATTTATGAAGAAAAAACAGTCTCTACAAAGAGGATTTATGACGGAATAGTTGTAAACTTGAGAGTTGATACAGTTGAGCTTCCTGACGGAAAAACAGCTCTTCGTGATATTGTTGAGCATCCGGGTGGAGTTGGAATTGTTGCAATTACTGATGATAATAAAATTTTAATGGTTAAGCAGTACAGAAAGCCCATTGAAAAGGCGATAATAGAGCTACCTGCAGGAAAGCTTGATAAAAATGAAGACATAGAAGAATGCGGAAGACGTGAGCTTGAGGAAGAAACAGGGTATAAGGCAAAGGAGTTTACATATCTTGGCTATATGTATCCCTCCCCTGGTTTTGATGATGAGGTAACTCATTTGTATCTTGCAAGAGGGTTGTACAAAGGCGAAGTACACCTTGACGAAGACGAATATTTAGATGTTTATAAATATGATATTTCCGAAGTTAAAGAAATGATAATGAATAATGAGATAAATGATGCAAAGACAGTAATCGGATTTTTTAAGGCTATGGAATATCTCAAATAAATTCTGGTGGGGGATTTATAATGGAAAAAAGAAAAGTAACAGTTAAAATCAACGGAATGGACTATAACCTTGTAAGTGATGAAAAGCCTGCTTATGTGCAGAAGGTTGCAGTTATGGTTGATGAACAGATGAAAATGATTACAAAAAATTACAGACATTTAAGCACAGCCTATGCTGCAATACTTGCGGCACTTAATATGGCTGATATGTGCTGTAAGGCTGGACTTGACGATGATGACTATGCAGAAGAAAATGAAAATATGAGAGTAAAGTATAATGCTCTTAAGGAAAAATATGACGAATTGGAATTGGAATGTGAAAATCTTAAGGAAGAGATTCATAGTCTTGAAATCGAGCTTGTAAAAAGAGAAGCAGAAATTGAGAATTTAAGAAATCATTTTTAAGGGGTATTTTTGTGAGTGTTGAATTACTTGCTCCTGCAGGGAATATGGAGTGTTTAAAGTCTGCTATTTTAAATGGTGCAGACGCAGTCTATCTTGCAGGCAATAACTTCGGTGCAAGAAGCTATGCAGATAACTTTAATAATGAGGAAATGGAAGAGGCAGTGGATTTCTGTCATCTTCGCGGGAAGGCTGTTTATGTAACAGTTAATACATTAGTTACTGACAGGGAAATTGAGGAACTTTTAGGATACCTTTGTTTTCTCTATGAAATTGGTGTTGACGGAGTTATAGTTCAGGATTTAGGCGTTGCAGATATAGTCTTAAAAAACTTTCCCGAAATGTCAGTTCATGGTAGTACCCAGATGACTATCCATAATTTAGAGGGTGCTCTCTACCTTGAGAAGCTTGGCTTTAAGAGAGTAGTTTTGTCAAGAGAGCTTAGCTTTGAGGAAATAAAGTATATTAAAGAAAATTCAGATATAGAGCTTGAAATTTTTATTCACGGCGCACTTTGTATGAGCTATTCGGGACAATGCCTTATGAGTAGCTTTTTCGGTGGCAGGTCAGGTAACAGAGGTAAATGTGCCCAGCCATGCCGACTTCTTTATTCGGGAGAAATTGAGGTCGAAAAGAAGAATCTTTTAAGCCTTAAGGATTTATGCGGTGTGGACTATGTTCAGGCGCTTAGTGATATCGGTGTTGCCTCACTTAAAATTGAGGGCAGAATGAAAGGCACAGATTATGTGTCAGCTGTAACAGGAGTTTATAGAAGAATAATTGACGAAAAATCTGTTTCAAAAAAGGACAGAGTTTTGCTTGATACAGTTTTTAACCGTGGCGGACAGACCAATGGTTATTTAGAGGGGAAAAAAGGCACAGAAATGTTTTGTTTTCATAAGCCTGAAAACCCTTATGTGCTTAATAACTATGAAATGGATACACCAACCGAAATAAAGCGCAAGTTTTCGGCATTTTTAAGCTTAAAGAATGGAAAAAGGGCTTTAATAAGGCTGAAAAATCTGTCAGAAAATGTAGAAGAAATTGAATTTATGTCGGATTTTGTCTGCTGTGAGGCAGAGAAGAATCCAATAACAAAGGAAGATGTTATTGCACAGATTTCAAAAACAGGCGGCACTTTCGCCCAGATAACTGATATTGAAATTGAACTTGATGATAATATATTTCTTCCTAAAAAAGTTCTTAACGAACTTCGTCGTGAAGCCCTTAACCACGCGGAAAAACAGCTTTTAGAAAGTAAAAAAAGAGAAAGAAAAGAAGTTGATTTTAGTGAGATTTTTAAGGAAATTTCAGCTGAAAAAGACGATGATTTTGAATATTATGTAAAAGTAAATAACAAGAAACAATTTGATATAGTTAAAAACTATAATTTTGGGAAGATTTTTGTCCCATATAATCTTATTTTGTCGGATATTGACTATTTTTCTGGGAAAGAAAATCTTGTAGTTGCTGCTCCTGGGATTATAACACGAGAAATTAAAGATAAAATAGTAAGTCTTATGGAAAAAGGCTTTAGAAAGTTTGAAATTTCTAACATTTCTTTACTTGAAATTTATGAGAATTGCGAACTTTACGGCAATTTCAGGCTTAATATCTTCAATAGTTTCGCTTTGTTCCACTTAAAACTTGCGGAGAGTTGCGGAAAAGGAAATAAATTCATTTCCTGCGAACTTTCCCCTGAACTAACCCTGCCTCAAATCAGGGATATAGTCAAGCCAATCCCTGTTATATCAACGGTTTACGGCTACACTCCGCTGATGCTTACAGAGAATTGTATATTAAAAAATGCAGATAAATGTAAATGCGACGGAGTGGGTTATATATTTGACAGAAAGGGCGAAAAACTCCCTGTTATCAAGGATATGGGAGAATGTCGTAGCATTTTGCTTAACGCAAAGCCTGTATTTATGCTTGATAAAGTTGATGAAATAAGGCGTGCAGGAATTTCTAAACCAATGGTTTATTTTACAATTGAAACTGAAAAAGAATGTCAGAAGATATGCGATTATATCTTCAGCGGTGGAGAAATAAACATAGATTATACAAGGGGACACTTTTACAAAGGAGTTTTATAAATGACGACAAAATATGACAGGATTTTGATTATTTTTCTTCTTGTCTTTGCTATAATTTTATATTGTTTCACCCTTTGTTTTGCCTTTGATGTTTCGGACACTGTCAGGGTAAGCCTTGACGGAAAGGAATACGGCCGATACAGTCTTTTAACAGATGAAGATATCAAAATTTCCACAGAATATGGTAACTGCACACTTTCTGTTAAGAATGGTGAGGCAGAGGTATTATCCTCGGATTGTCCTGATAAATACTGTGAAAATATGGGTAGAATTTCAAAAGGCAGTCAGGTTATAGTCTGTGTGCCATTACACCTTGTAATTGATGTTGTTGGAAATTCTTCCGTAGATAAGGTGGCGTACTGATGAATAAGGGTAAGAAAGTTGTTTTAATGGGTATTTTTATTGCCCTTGGACTTGTACTTCAGTATATGGAAAGCCTTATTCCTATTGCTGTTCTTCCAGGTGGAAAGATTGGTTTATCTAACATTGTAACCATTATAAATATTTACCTTTTGGGACCCTTAAATGCAATTATAATAGCTACGTTGAGGGCTTTTTTAGGGGCATTGCTCTTTGGAGGAGTGTCGGCTATTCCATATAGCGTTGTTGGTGCAATCCTTAGCTCATCCCTTATGGGTTATATGATTGTAAAGACAGAAAAATTCAGTCCTGTGGGGATTTCGGTATGTGGTGCTGTAACTCATAACTTAGGGCAGATTATTGTAGCTATGGCAACATTTATGAGCTTTAGGATAATTGTTTATCTTCCTGTACTTATCGTTTTGGGAGTTCTTGGAGGATTTATTACAGGAATTTGTGCATTGAAAATATTAAAACATATGCGAAATTTGCCGAGACAATATAAAACACTTACCTAATTTTCATACGTTATAAAAGTTTAATAAATTTATTATGGATATCATCTATATTTAATATTGATAGGAGAATTTCAAAATGATAGTTAATAAAGATGTTAGGATTTCCTTGATTAGAATGATCTCAACTGTTATGGTTGTCGTGTTGCACATATTCCAACAGCTGGAAAACACCTTTGGTAATTTGCATTATTTTACCGACTGGCTTAATCTTGGATTGGTTATGTTTTTTTGTATTTCTGGTTTTCTCTATTCAAACAGGGAAATTAAAGAGATTTATAAATGGCTAAAACATAGATATTATGAGATTTCATTGCCTGCGGTTGTTGTTAGCATCCTCACAATTATTGTATTTACTTTTATAGGCGATATCTCATTAAAAAAAGTTCTTGCTGCAATTTTTTCAGGATTAGGTGGGGAAGCATTTTTAAAAGATTCATGGATGTTTATACAACTTTGGTTTCTTACATATATTCTGGTATTTTATTTTACATTACCCCTTATTCAAAAAATCAATTGCAAATGTAAAAGTGATGTTAAATTCTGGATATTTTTCATTTTATTTTTGGGTTTGGGACAGATATTATTTCTTACAATTGATATACCACTTAGTTTTGGAGTACTCATAAGGGCATATATTCCTTATTTTTTGTTTAAAAGATATAATATAGACTCAAACAAAACAACAAAAATAATGATATGTCTTTCAATGTTGTCTGTTATTGCAATTATTATAACAATATTTGTAAGGTATATTTACATTATTGGATCATTATCAGAAATAATTTTTATTTACACTCAAACTCTATCAGGATGTGTGTTGTTTTTCTGGCTTTACCGATTTTTTGATAAGGTAAAAAATTATAATACTCTCCTCAAAATATCCGACCGCTATTCATATAATATATATCTTACACATTGCTTATTTATAGGATATAATACATCGTTAATAAAAATATGTGATAACATATTTGTGGGTATAATATTAGCCCTTGTTCTGACAGGAATATCAAGCGTAGCGGTAAGGTATATTGTTATTGGGCTTAAAAAAATAAAAAGGATTGGCAACTAAACCACTTGTCCTATATAAAGAAGGTTAGTTTTTTTGGAAAAGATAATTTTGGCGTCTAAATCGCCCAGAAGATGTGAACTTCTTCAGAATATTGGTCTTAAGTTTGAGATTATTCCTGACGATTCTCCTGAAATATTCAGGGAAAACTTGTCCCCTAAGGAATTATGCATGGCAATTGCAAGGGATAAGGGAGACAATGTTTACAGGGACAACAATTTGACCGATGAGCTTGTTATATCGGCTGATACAATTGTTGTTATAGATGATATGGTACTTGGGAAACCTAAAGACAAGGATGACGCTGTACGTATGCTTAATTTATTAAGTGGCAGAGAACACAGCGTATATACAGCGCTCTATATCAGAAAGGGCGAGGTTACATCCCTTACAAGCACTGAAACAAAGGTAAGGTTCAAGAAACTTACACAAGAAGAAATTATGTGGTACGTAGCTACCGGTGAAAGTGATGACAAGGCCGGTGCCTATGGAATTCAGAATCTTGGCTCACTTCTTATCGAAGGAATTAACGGAGATTATTTTAATGTTGTAGGCCTTCCTGTCTGCACATTATGTAATATATTAAAAAGTAAATTTAATTTTGTAATTAATACAAAAACGGAGGTATAAATTATGAATTTTATTAAAGAAATTGGCATTGACCTTGGTACTTCAAACACAATTATTACAGGCAAGAACAGAGAAATTCTTTTAAGCGAACCTACTGTTGCTGCTGTTGATGAAAACACAGGTAAGCTTGTTGCTGTTGGTATGGAAGCAAAAGAAATGCTTGGAAGAACACCAACAGGGCTTGTTGCTGTTTGCCCTATCAAAGAGGGCGTTATTGCAAATTTTAATATTACAGTTGCTATGCTTAAGGCATTCATTAGAAGAGCTACTAAATCTCCTCTTTTTAAGCCTAGAGCTGTTGTTTGTATCCCTTCACTTATAACTGAAGTAGAAAAGAGAGCTGTTAAGGAGGCTACTCTTGCTGCAGGGGCAAAAGAAGTATTTTTACTTGAATCTCCTATGGCTGCTGCTATTGGCTCAGGAATCGAAGTTAACCGTCCATACGGTTCGATGGTTGTTGATGTTGGCGGCGGTATTACTGAGATTGCGGTTGTTTCACTTGGCGGCATTGTTCAGTCAGCTTCACTTAAGATTGCGGGTAACGTATTTGACGAAAACATCGTTGCTTACATAAAGAAAAAGAGCAACTTAAACATCGGTGAAATTACTGCGGAAGATGTTAAGAAGAAGATTGGTGCAGTTTATCCCCTTAAAGAAGAACTTGAAACATCTGTAAGAGGACGTGATATTGTTACAGGTCTTCCTAAGGACGTTACAATTACATCTGTTGAAATAAGAGAAGCGCTCAAGGATTGTTTAGAACAGATTTTAGACGGAGTTAAGTCTGTACTTGAAAAGACTCCGCCTGAACTTGCTGCTGATATTTTTGATTCTGGTATTGTTTTAAGCGGTGGCGGTGCAACCCTTATGGGTCTTGGCAAGCTTATTGAAAAGATTACAGAAATTCCTGTTTACATCGCTGAATCTCCTATGGAAAGTGTTGCTTTCGGTGCATCAAAGGCCCTTGATGAAATTGATACAATGCGCGCTCTTATGTCATAAGAAAGGCTGATATAATTGAAGAAACTTTTTAAGAATAAAGTTCTTTCATCTCTTTTTGCAATTGTTGTTGTTCTATCTATATTTTTTGGTGTTCTGAATGCTGTCAGAACAAAGTCCACATGGGCTGAAAATATATGCAGAATTGTTTTTACTCCTGTGCAGGAGGGGGCGTACAAGCTGTCCTCATCTGTATCCTCATTCTTTGAAAACTTCGGGGACAAGGATAAATTGCTTCAAGAAATTGAAAAGCTTAAAAATGAAAATTCTATTCTTAAACAACAGGTTAATAAAAACAACCTTTTTAAAACTGAAAATGAAGAGTTAAGACGTATTTTGTCACTTAAAAATGCTTACCCTGAACTTGAATTTCAGGCGGCTGAAGTTGTGGGACGTAACCCGTCGGACTGGCTCAGCACTATGACCATTGATAAGGGGACTGCGTCTGGAATTGATGTAAATGATGTTGTTGTTTCTGCTGACAAGATGCTCGTTGGAAAGATTACCGATGTTGGTTCTAACTGGGCGAAGGTTACACTGATTACTGACCCGTCAAATTCTATTGGCTCAATGGTTCTACGTTCAGGGGAAATGGGAGTTATTGCAGGTGAACGACT
Organism: Clostridia bacterium; assembly: GCA_017622215.1. Lineage (GTDB taxonomy): Bacteria > Bacillota > Clostridia > Monoglobales > Monoglobaceae > RGIG8709. The sequence continues at coordinate 17,309 of JAGARO010000013.1, read as the reverse complement.
CTCGGACGGTTCATCGGTTTGTAAGCTTTTGTATCTTTCAAAAAACTCTGACATTGTTGTGGGAGACAGCGTTGAAACTTCAGGACTTGGCGGTGTTTATCCTAAAGGCATTACCATTGGCAGAGTTACTGAAATTAAGGCTGACCTCCAGAGTATTTCACAGTATGCTGTTGTTGAAACCGGAGTTGACCTTGAAAAAATCAAAAAGGTCTTGGTTGTTACAAACGATTTTAGCGTTGTGGAGTCCATTGATTCTGCAGACATAGAGGAGTAGGTGATTGATTTGAAGTATATTCTCCATTCCGTTTTTCTTGTTCTCTGTGTTGCATTTCAGGCTACACTCTTTAATTTTCTTGAAATTGCAGGGGTTAAACCGTCCCTTTTTCTCACTTACGTAATCTGTGTTGCATTCTTTGCAAAAGAGAGAGAAACTGCATTTATCGGCTTTATTTTTGGACTTGCATTTGACTTTTTGATTGGACAGAAGATAGGACTTAGCGCTGTTTTATATCTCCTTGTGGGATATTTTCTTGCTTTGGGACGTTCATATTTTCTGTCTGGCTATAACGTTATCGTTGTTGCAGTAGTTGTTTTTTTAGCCTCTGTGCTTACTGAAACTATTTACCTTTTTGTTTCTCTCGTCTGGAGAAATGGAATTGGTTTTTGGTTTGCTTTTGTCCACGTTATTATGATTAAAGGCTTATACAATGCAATTATTGCTGTGATTGATTATTTTATTTTGAAAAAATTTGCATTGGCTTTTGCTGATGCTGACAGGTGAAAAAATTGAAGAATAACCCAAAGAGCAGACTTGTTATTCTCTTTATCGGGATTTTTGTTTTTGCACTTATTTGTGCTGTTCAGCTTTTTAATCTGCAGATTGTTAAAGGCGACAGCTATAAACAGATTATAAGTACCCGTTCCATCAGGTCTTTTGCTATTAAAGCGCCGAGAGGTGAGATTTTTGACCGTTATGGCAGACCTATGGTTACTAACAGTATGGGCTTTTATGTGCAGATTCAGGACCTTGATTTAAGTGATGAGGAGCTTAACAAAACTGTTGCAGGCCTTGTGGCTATTGCAAAGGAAGATGAAATTGAATATATAAATGAATTTCCTTTAGCTTATCCTTACTACAACTTTAAGTATCAGACTGATGATAAGAAGGCTGAACTTACAAAGTGGAGGAAGGAGCATAAACTTGACAAGTTTTCTACTGTCGGGGAGATTATGAGCTATTACAGGAACAGGTACGGCATATCCTCAAAGTATGAAGACGAAGAGGCCTTTGATATTATTGCTGTTCGTTATACTATGGAGGAAAAGCTTTTTAATTCTACTAATCCATTTACTTTTGCGGTAGATGTAGATATGGATGCTGTGCAGAAGATTGAAGAAAACTATGGTAATCTTCTTGGCGTTTCTGTGGAGATTGAGCCTAAACGTTCTTATGTGAACGGTAGTCTTGCTTCGCATATTCTTGGCAGAACTGGAATTATATATAAAGAGGAATATGATGTGCTTAAGGATGAAGGCTATGGCATGAACGATATCATTGGTAAAGATGGTATTGAAAAGGTTTTAGAGCCTTACCTTAAGGGTAAAGACGGTTATAAGCAGGTTGAGCAGACAAAGGTCGGGGATATTTCTCAGGTCCTTATGAAAAAACAGCCTGAAACTGACTACTATGCTATGCTTACCATTGATTCAAGACTTCAGGAGGTTGCGGAAAAATCTCTTGAGAAAAATATTAAAGCTGCGGGAAACGATGCGAAATCCGGAGCTGCAGTTTGTATTGATGTTAAAACAGGGGAAGTTCTTGCTATGGCATCATACCCTGGTTATCAGCCTGATGAATACAATAAAAATTATGATGCTTTATTAAAGGACGAGAGCAAGCCTCTTTTTAACCGTGCTTTAAACGGTGCATATACACCTGGTTCTACATTTAAACCACTTACAAGCATTGCGGCTCTTGAAAGCGGAACGATTGAACCTAATACAAAGATTTATGATGCAGGAAAATATATGTATTACGCTCCGTCATACACTCCAACATGCCTTATATGGAGAAGAACAGGGGAAACTCACGGAACTATAAATGTTTCAGAGGCAATCGGTGTTTCCTGTAACTATTTTTATTATGAAGTTGGCCGTCTTATGGGCATAGAAACTATTAACAAGTATGCTTATCAGTTCGGACTTGGTGAGAAGACAGGCATTGAGCTTTCTGAAACAACAGGCATTGTGGCTGGCCCTGATTACAGAGATAAGCTCGGGCTTGAATGGTACCCGGGGGATACACTTCAGGCTGCTATTGGTCAGTCGGATAATATGTATACTCCTGCACAGCTTGCAAGCTATGTTGCAACAATTATCAATGGCGGAAAAAGATATGGACTTCATCTTGTAAAGGAAGTCAGAAGATATGATAACGGGGAAACTGTTATGGAGAAAGCTCCTGAAGTTTTATCCGACAATCCAATTAAACAGTCAACAGTTGACGCGGTTTTAGACGGAATGAAGAGAGTTACGGCTGACGGTACTGCTAAGGCTGTTTTCGAGGATTTCCCTGTGGCTGTTGGTGGTAAAACAGGTACAGCTGAAGTCAGCAGAGGCTCCGACAACGTATTATTCGTTGGATTTGCTCCATACGAAAATCCGCAGATTGCTGTTGCAATCGTAATTGAACACGGTGCGTCCAGTAGCTTTGCGGCGTCTGTGGGACGAGATATTTTTGAATACTATCTTGGACTTGGAAGCGCTGTTTCCAATGTTCAATCTTACAATTCACTTATTAAATAGCTTTACATTTCAAAGTTATTATGTTAGAATGTTTTTTAAGGAGGGGTTTTATGGCTGAATGCAATTCAACTGTCGTTTCCTTTGTTTCGGGAAAAGGCGGAGTTGGTAAAACTGTTATTGCATCAAATATCGGTAAAGGTCTGTCCCTTCTTGGAAGAAAAACTGTTTTGATTGACCTTGATTTTGGTCTTAGAAATCTTGATATTGCTCTTGGTGTTGAAAACAACATTGTTTTTGACCTGTCTGATGTTTTTTCGGGCAATAAAACCATTAAGGAGGTTATGGTTGACAGTAACGGATTATTTTTAGTTCCTGCTTCACAGGTTAAAACTCCTGACGAAGTTGATTTCGACAAGTTTTCTTCCGTTATTACTGAACTTAAAAAGGATTTTGATTTTATCCTTATTGACTGTCCGTCGGCTCTTGGAAGAGCTTTTGAGGAGGCTGTTTCCCTTTCGGACAGAGTTTGTGTAATTTCTAATCCTGACAAGGCGTCGATAAGAGATGCTGACAAGATTTTTTCTCTTGTCGGTGATAAGGGTTGCCTTATTATCAACAAAATCAGACTGGATTTAATTAAGAAAAATAAAGCCTTAAATGTTGATGATATACTTGATATTTTAAGAGTACCGCTTTTGGGAATTATTCCTTTTGATGACGATATTTTCCTTTCTGCAGAGAGGGGAGAGCTTGTTGTAAATCAAAGAAATTCTTTGGCGGGTGAATGTCTCTGTAATATATCTAAAAGAATTTTTGGGGAGATTGTTCCACTTAAAAATTTTAAGAAAGTTAAAAGATATAAATTTTAGTCCACGGGAGATTTTGTGGACAGGAAGGTGTGTGTTATTATGAATATAGCTCTCATTGCTCACGATAAAAAGAAAGACCTGATGATTGATTTTTGCATTGCTTATAAGAATATTCTTAAAAATCATAAGCTTTGTGCTACAGGTAACACAGGCAGTCTTATAATTGATTCAACAGGACTTCCAGTTAGTCTCTTTCTTCCCGGCTCACAGGGCGGAGAACAGCAGATTGGTGCGAGAATTGCTTACAACGAAATTGACCTTGTGCTTTTCTTCAGAGACCCTTTGACTGCTAAGGATATGGAGCCTGACGCTCAGGCTTTGTTCAGACTTTGTGATATTCACAATATTCCTCTTGCAACTAACGTTGCTACCGCTGAAGTTCTTATCCACGGTCTTCAGAGAGGCGACCTTGACTGGCGTGATATTGTTAACCCTAAAAAATAGTTTATTTACCGCTGTTTTCGGACAGCGGTTTTTATGTATTTACACAATGTGTAGTGGGTCTTGGAAAAATATTTTGTATATTTTGTAAAAATCCGTATAAAAGCACTTGTATTTTTAATTTTTAATGGTATAATAAAATTGTCAATTTATGACGAGATTTGAGGTATGCTTAATGAACTATACTTTACTTACAGATTTTTACGAGCTTACTATGGCCAATGGTTATTTTGTCCACGATATGGCAGATGAAATTGGCTGTTTTGATATGTTCTTCAGAAAGGTGCCTGACAACGGTGGTTTTGCCATTATGGCAGGGGTGGAGCAGGTTATTGAATATCTTGAAAATCTTCATTTCACTGACGAGGATATTGAATTTTTAAGAAGCAAGAAAATCTTTGACGAGAGATTTTTAGAATATCTTCGTGATTTTAAGTTTTCCTGCGATGTATGGGCTATACCTGAGGGAACTCCCATTTTTCCCGGAGAGCCTATTGTTACAGTCCGCGGACCCCTTCCTCAGGCTCAGCTTGTTGAAACTATGATACTTCTTATCATAAATCATCAAAGCTTGATTGCTACAAAGTCCAATCGAATTGTGAGGGCTGCCGAAGGGAGACCTGTTATGGAATTCGGTTCAAGACGCGCTCAGGGTGGCGATGGCGCTATTTATGGTGCGAGAGCTGCGTACATTGGCGGTGCGTCAGGTACTGCCTGCACCATTTCCGATTCGCTTTTTGATGTGCCTGCACTTGGAACTATGGCTCACAGCTGGGTTCAGTCTTTTGACTCTGAATATGAAGCATTTAAGGCTTATGCACAGACCTATCCTAAGGGTTGCACACTTCTGGTTGATACCTATAATGTGTTAAAATCAGGTGTACCTAACGCTATTAAGGTTTTTGACGAGGTTCTTAAACCTATGGGCGAAAGGCCTGTGGGAATCAGAATTGACAGCGGTGATATTACCTATTTATCAAAAAAAGCAAGGAAAATGCTTGACGAGGCAGGGTATGAGGATTGCAAAATTGTGGCTTCAAACTCCCTTGACGAGTATATTATCCGTGATATTTTAAAGCAGGGCGCGAAGATTGATTCATTCGGCGTGGGTGAAAGACTTATCACTTCAAAGTCTGAACCTGTTTTCGGCGGAGTTTACAAGCTTTCGGCTATTGAAAAAGACGGTGAGCTTATTCCGAAAATTAAGGTTTCGGAGAATGTTGCAAAAATTACTAATCCCGGTTTTAAGAAAGTTTACAGACTTTTTGAAAGAGAAACAGGAATGGCGATTGCTGACGTTATAACACTTTTTGATGAGGAGATTGACGACACAAAGTCTTATGAAATTTTTGACCCACATCACACTTGGAAGAGAAGAAAGCTTACTGATTTTATTGCCAGACCACTTCTTCAACAGATTTTTGTTAAGGGTGAAAAAATTTACAATTCGCCAACTGTTAAGGAAATCCGTCAGTACTGTGCCGCAGAGGTTGACAAGCTCTGGGACGAAGTTAAGCGTTTTGAAAATCCTCACGAATACTATGTAGATTTATCTCAGAAGCTCTGGGATATCAAATATAATTTATTATCATTAAACAATAAAGGAGAATAATTATGAGTAGTTCTGCTATTGAATCATACAACAAAGGGAAACTTGGTGTAATCGGTCTTAGCGGTACCGATGAATTCTGCGACAGAGTTGACTTCTATCTTAAAAAATTTAATGAGGGAGATGTAAGAGAGGAAGGAACTTACCTTATTCCAATTAAACCATCAAGATTTGGTACAGGTGAAGCTAAAGTTACTATTCTCCATTCTATAAGAACATTTGATGTATATCTTATTGTTGACGTTTTCAACTATGGCGTTACATATAAAATGTATGGTCAGGACGTTCCTATGAGCCCTGATGACCATTTCCAGGACTTAAAGCGTGTTATTTCTGCTATGTGTGGTAAGGCTAAGAGAATTACAGTTATTATGCCTATGCTTTACGAAGGCAGACAGCATAAGAGAGTTGCAAGAGAATCTCTTGACTGTGCTATGGCTCTTCAAGAACTTATGAATATGGGTGTTGACAATATCATCACTTTTGACGCTCATGATGCAAGAGTGCAGAGTGCTATTCCTAACAAGAGCTTTGAAAATATTCAGCCTACATACCAGATGATTAAGGCTTGTCTTAAGTATGACAAGGACATCATCTTAAACAAGGACAACACTATGATTATTTCTCCTGACGAAGGCGCTATGTCCCGTTGTATGTATTATTCTTCAGTTCTTGGCATGAAGCTTGGTATGTTCTACAAGAGACGTGATTATTCAAAGGTTGTTGACGGTAAGAATCCGATTTTGGCTCATGAATTCCTTGGTACATCTGTTGAAGGAATGAATGTTATTGTTGTTGATGATATGATTGCTTCAGGCGACTCCATGATTGATGTTTGCCGTGAGCTTAAGAAGAGAAAGGCTGCTAAGGTTATCTGCTTCTCAACATTCGGTCTCTTTACAGAGGGCTTTGACAAGTTTAATGAAGCCTATAAAAGTGGCATTATTGACGCTGTATTTACAACAAACTTAATTTATGCAAGACCAGGTCTTCTTGATTGCCCTTGGTATCATCAGGTTGATATGTCAAAATATGTTGCATTGCTTATTAGCGAGCTTAATTCCGAGCACTCAATCAGCGAATTCCTTGACCCAATCAAGAGAATTAATGCTGCTTTAGATAAGTATAGAAATATTTAATTCGGAGGAAATGAAATGCGTTGTTTGTTTTGTGGTCATCTTGAAAGTAAGGTAATCGACTCTCGTTCTACTGACGAGGGCAGTACTATCAGAAGAAGACGTGAATGTCTTCAGTGTGGTAAAAGATTTACAACCTATGAAAAAATTGAAAGTGTTCCTATTATGGTTGTAAAGAAAGACGGAACTCGTGAAAGCTTTGACAGAGATAAAATTTTAAACGGTATCAGACGTGCCTGTGAAAAAAGACCTATCTCTGCTGACAAGATGGAAGAGGTTGTTGCATCAATCGAACTTCAGCTTTCCAATATGCTTATCCGTGAAGTATCATCTGAAAAAATCGGACAGATGGTTATGGACGAGCTCCAGAAGCTTGACGATATTGCATACGTTCGTTTTGCGTCTGTTTACAGACAGTTTAAGGATATCAATTCCTTTATGGAGGAATTATCCAAGATTATCAAAAAATAGCTTGACAATTCGGGCTTTTTTTGGTATCATAAATACAAGAAATATGTGTTTTGCAGAAAGAGTGAGGGAAACCTCACTCTTTTATGTTAAAAAAGGAGGCAGTTATGAATTTTTCAAAAACTGAACAGTTCTTCTTTGATGTGGCGAAGCCTGTTGCCGAGGCTTTGGGGTGCTACGTTTATGACGTAGAATACACAAAAGAGGGCGGACACTTTTACATGAGAATTCTTGTTGACAAAGATGGGGGAATTTCCATTGATGAATGCAAGGATATCAATCACGAAATTGGCAAGAAAATTGAAAACAATGACCCTATAAAAACCAATTATTTTCTTGAAGTATCATCACCTGGGGTTGAAAGAAAACTCCGTCAGGCTGAACATTTCGAGAAATACCTTGGGGAGACTGTTGATGTGGGACTTTATAAGGCTGTAAACGGTTCAAAGGCTCTCACAGGCAAGCTTTTATCCTACAAGGAAAAGGAATTTGTAGAGATTGAGATAAATGACGAAAATATCAGGCTGGAGCTTTCTGAAGTTACTGCCGTTAAATTACATTTTGAATTTTAGGAGATGAATATTAAAAATGGCTGAAAGTTTATTTAAGATTTTTGATGACATTGAAAGAGAAAAAGGCATCAGAAAAGATGTTATTATTGATGCACTTAACAACGCTTTAATCAGCGCTTATAAGAAGAATTACGGCGCTGTTGAAGATGTTCGTGTTGACATCAACGAAAAGACAAACGCAATTAAGATTTTTGCAAAGAAAACTGTTGTAGAAACTGTTGAAAACAGAGAACAGGAAATTTCTATTGAGGAAGCAAAGAAAATCAGCGGTGCTTACGAAATCGGCGACATTGTTGAATTTGAATGTACTCCTGCTGACTTTGGAAGAATTGCTGCACAGACAGCAAGAAATGTTGTGCTCCAGCGTATGAGAGAGGCAGAAAGAGAAAGAATGTTCGATGAATATTCTGACAGACAGAACGATATTATGACTGCTGTTGTTCGTCATATCGAAAAGAGAAATGTTATGCTTGAAATCGGCAACACTGAATCTGTACTTATGCCAAATGAACAGGTAAGATCAGACAAGTACGAAATCGGCGAAAGATACAAGGTATTTGTTGTAGAAGTTGCTAACTCTGTTAAGGGTATTCAGCTTTTAGTTTCACGTTCACATCCAGGTTTAGTTAGACGCCTTTTTGAACTTGAAATTCCTGAAATTAAAACAGGTGTTATCAAGATTATGGGCCTTTCCCGTGAACCTGGTTCAAGAACAAAGATTGCTGTAATGTCCACTGATGAAAATGTTGATCCAGTTGGAACATGTATCGGTCCTAAGGGTATGAGAGTTCAGAATATTATTGAAGAACTCCGTGGCGAAAAGATTGACATTATCAAGTACAGCGAGAACCCTGCTGAATACGTTTCACAGGCTTTATCTCCTGCAAAGGTTGTATCAATCGAAGTTGACGAAGCTAACAAGATGTGCTCTGTTGTTGTTCCAGACGACCAGCTTTCTCTTGCTATCGGCAAGGAAGGACAGAATGCAAGACTTGCTGCCCGTCTTACAGGCTGGAAGATTGACTTAAAGTCCGATAAGCAGTAATCGGAGGAGCTATGATTTCAGAAAGAATGTGTGTTGCGTGCAGGAAAATTCAAAGCAAGGAAAACCTTATAAGAATTGTACGCATTAAAGGACTTAATCCTGAAATTGATTTGAGTCTAAAGGCTCAGGGCAGAGGTGCTTATCTCTGCAAAAACAGCGAATGTCTTACGGCGGCTGTTAAGAGGAAAAGCTTTGAACGTGCTCTGGGCGGTAGTATTGATAAATCTTTATTTGAGAGAATTGAGGAGATTATCAATGGATAATAAAGCACTCAGAATGATTGGTCTTGCTTTCAGGGCAGGTAAGGTTGCTCTCGGTGAGGCTAAGGTTCTCGATAATATCCGCACAAACAAGGTGTGTCTCACTATTTGTGCCTGTGATGCATCAGATAACACAAAAAAACGTATTAAAAACACATCTGAGTATTACAATGTTAAATATATAGAAATTTCTTCCAAAGAAGAACTTGGAAGATACACAGGAAGAGAGATTTCGGCAGTTCTCGCCATTATGGATGAAAATTTTGCTAAATCTGTTCTTTCCGATTGATTTTTAAGAAAAGAGGGATAATATGATTGATAAAGTTAAAGTCTCTGAAATTGCCAAAGCCTTTGGTAACATAACAAGCAAGGAAATTGTTGCAGTTCTTAAGGAAAATGGTATTACAGAAAAAAATCTTACTACTCTTTCAGAAAAAGAGCTTAACTTCGTTTTTGAATATTATACACAGAAAAATCAGGTAGAAGATTTTTCTGCTATGTTTGCTGTGCCTGAAGTTCCTGTTGAAAAGAAGGCAAAGGCAAAGAAAGAGGAGGCCGTTGAAGAAGTTCCTGTAAGCGACGAGCCTATTGGTGAAGTTGAAGTTGAAACAAGAAAGGTAAGAGTTGTTGACACCCGTGTAAACGACGTTGACCTTGACAGAATTGACAACGAACAGCTTGAAGAACTTGTTCCTGAACACATTAAGGAAAACAAGAAGAAGGACAAGAATGCCAACAAGAACAACAAGAAGGGTAAACAGCCAAAGAATGTTGAAAACTTTGACAAGCTTGTTAAGAAAGAAAAGAAGGCTGAAGTTTTAACAGTTTTGGTGCCTGATGAAATTACTGTTGGCGACCTTGCGGAAAGAATGAAGGTGTCTCCTGCTGAGCTTATCAAGAGACTTATGCTCCTTGGTACTATGGCTACTGTTAACGAAGTTTTAGACTTTGATACAGCATCTCTTATCGTTGAGGATATGGGACACACTGTTGAGCACGAAATTATTGTGACAGAAGAGGATAAGCTCTTTAACGATGTTGAGGATACTCCTGAACAGCTTAAAGACCGTTCACCTGTCGTTGTTGTAATGGGACACGTTGACCACGGTAAAACTTCTATCCTTGATGTAATCAGAAATTCAAATGTTACTGAAGGGGAATTCGGCGGTATTACTCAGCATATCGGTGCTTACCGTGTAAGAGTTAACGACCACAAGATTACTTTCCTTGATACACCTGGACACGAAGCCTTTACTGCTATGCGTGCAAGAGGTGCTTTGGTTACTGATATTGCAATTCTTGTTGTTGCTGCAGACGACGGTATTATGCCACAGACAATTGAAGCTATTAACCACGCTAAAGCTGCGGGAGTTTCAATTATTGTTGCTATCAATAAGATGGATAAGGAAGCTGCTAACCCTGATTTAGTTAAGCAACAGCTCACAGAACACGGTCTTGTTCCTGAAGAATGGGGCGGTGATGTTATCTGTGTTCCTGTATCTGCTAAAAAGAATCAGAACATCGACAAGCTTCTTGAAATGGTGCTTTTAGTTGCTGAAATGAAAGAGCTTAAGGCTAACCCTGACAGACCTGGTAAGGGTACTGTTATCGAAGCACAGCTTGATAAGGGTCGCGGACCTGTTGCAACTCTTCTCGTACAGAACGGTACAGTCAGAGTTGGCGATATTATCGTTGCAGGCACAACTGTTGGCCGTGTCCGTGCTATGATTGACGATAAGGGTAAGTCTATTAAAAAGGCAGGTCCTTGTGTTCCTGTTGAAATCTTAGGTTTATCTGACGTCCCTGAAGGCGGAGACGTATTCCACGTAGTAAACGACGAAAGAAAAGCTAGACAGGTTGTTGAAGCTAGAAAGTTCAAGGCTAAACAGGAAGAACAGATGAGAAAGAATACTGTTTCTCTTGACAACCTCTTTGACAAGATTGAAGAAGGTAAGATGAAGGAACTCGGTATTATTGTTAAGGCAGACGTTCAGGGTTCTGTTGAGGCTGTTCGTCAGTCCCTGGAGAGAATTACAAACGAAGAAGTTCGTGTAAATGTAATTCACGGGGCTGTTGGCGCTATCAACGAGTCTGACGTTATGCTTGCAAGTGCTTCTAATGCAATTATCGTAGGTTTTAACGTAAGACCTACACCTGGTGCTGTATCTTCTGCTGAAGATGCTGAAGTTGACATCCGTCTTTACCGTGTAATTTATGATGCCATTGAAGATATTGAGGCGGCTCTTAAGGGTATGCTTGCTCCTAAATTCAAGGAAGTTGTACTCGGTCATGTTGAAATCAGAACTACATTTAAAGTGTCCGGTGTTGGTACTATCGGCGGTGCTTATGTAACTGACGGTAAAATCCAGAGAAACAGCTCTGTTCGTGTTGTCCGTGACGGTATTGTTATTCACGAGGGTCTCCTTGGCTCACTTAAGAGATTTAAGGATGATGCAAAGGAAGTTGCTCAGGGCTACGAATGTGGTGTATCTATCGATAAGTTCAACGATATCAAGGACGGAGACGTTATCGAAGCTTATATTATGGAAGAGGTTAAGCCTGACTAAAGGGGGTTTAAATTATGCCTAATTTTAAGAGAATAGACAGAATCACTCAGGAAGTTAAAAAGGAACTCAGTCTTATTATCCGTGAACTTAAAGACCCGAGAATTCCTCTTATGACTTCTGTTATAAATGTTAAGGTTGCTAACGACTTAAAGGTTGCTAAAGCCTTTATCAGCGTTATGGGCGACGAAAAGACAAAGAATGATTGCATTGCTGCACTTAAAAATGCAGCAGGGTTCATTCGTCGTGAAATCGGCAGTCGTGTTGACCTTCGTTATACACCTGAATTCGTTTTTGTTTTGGACGATTCAATTGAATATGGTTCACATATAAGCGAAGTATTAAAAAACCTTTAGGGTGATTCTATGTTTGAAAATATTATTAAAAAAATTGAATCTGCAGAGAAAATTGCTATCTTTACCCATACAAGACCTGACGGAGACGCTTTAGGCAGTTCCTTTGGACTGAAGTCAGCACTTTCAGATATGGGTAAGGAGGCTGTTGTCTGTTTAGAGAGTATCTTTGTTCCCACAAAGGAATATAAGTTTATTTCCTGTGAAAAAAATAGTAGTTTAACAAAGGAAGATTGCGATTTGTGGATTGCACTTGACTGTGCATCTGTGGACCGTTTGGGAGAGTTTTCAGCTGATTTTGAGGCGTTTTCCAATACTGTTGCCATTGACCACCACAGAACTCACGTGGATTTTGCAAGTATTGACTATGTTGATGCTGATGCTCCTGCTACAGCTGAGATAATCTGTCTTTTACTTAAGGAAATGGGACATAGTATGTCTATGTCGACTGCTTCAGATTTATATCTTGCAATTATGACTGATACAGGTAATTTTAAGTATTCTTCTACAACTGCCAGAACTCACAGAATTGCAGGGGAGCTTATAGACCTTGGCGTGGATTTTTCTACTCTTGTTAAAGAAATTTTTGATACGAACACAAAAGAGTATTTTGATTTGATGAAAACAGCCTTAAACAAGCTTATGTATTTTGCTGAAGGTAAAATTGCTTACCTTTATTTATCAATTAAGGATTTTGAGAATGCTGGGATTTGTGAGGCTGACGCTGACAAGATTACAAATCTTCCAAACAGCATTTCCGGGGTTGAAGTTGGCGTTTATGTCCGTGAAAGAGGCTGTGACGAGTTTAAGATAAGCTTAAGGTCTAACTATTCTGTTGATGTTTCCGAGATTGCTGTTTCCTTTGGGGGCGGTGGTCATCTTCGTGCCAGCGGTTTTTCACTTTTTGGCGATGAGGAAACTGTAAGAGAGACTGTTGTTAATAAAATTATTGAACATCTGAGGTAATTTATGGACGGTGTTATAAATATAAATAAGCCTTTGGGGATAACTTCACACGATGTTGTTTATCGTCTCAGGAAGATTTTAAGTATGAAAAAGATTGGTCATACGGGGACTTTAGACCCTGATGCAACAGGTGTTTTGCCTATGTGTATCGGTCGCGGAACAAAGATTTCCGAATTCCTTATGGCTGATGAAAAGCAATATATCGCTGAAATTACCTTTGGTATTGTAACCGATACTCAGGATATTTCAGGCGAGGTTTTATCCAGAGCTGATGTTAGTTTTACCCGTGAGGATTTTGAGACTGTTATCGGCGAATTCGTCGATGAAATCAGCCAGATTCCGCCTATGTATTCTGCAATTAAAATTGACGGAAAAAAGCTTTATGAACTTGCCCGAGAGGGAAAAGTCGTAGAGCGTGAGGCAAGGACTATCACTGTTTCAGGTATTGAAATTCTTGAGTTTAGCGGTGATAAGGCGAGACTCAAAGTTGACTGTTCAAAGGGTACATATATAAGAACTTTATGCCACGATATCGGACAGAAACTTGGTTGCGGGGCGTGTATGTCTGCACTTACAAGAACCCGTTCAGGCTCATTTTTTATTGAAAATTCTTTTACTTTAGAGGAAGTAGAGGAAAAGGCTAAATCAGGTGATTTTGGATTTTTGATTTCTATTGAGGATGTTTTTTCGGACTATGAAAAGATTATTTTAGCTGAAAATAATGCGAAGAAAATCAGAAACGGCATTAAAACTTCTACAACTTTGCCCGATGGGGTATATTGCAGAATCTATGATGAAAAGAAAAATTTTCTTTGTATTGCTGTGTCAGGAAATGGATATTTTAAAATTCTTAAAACTTTTTTTGGTGAGGGACAGGTATGACTGTTTTAGATTTCTCCGAAATTAGAAATTTTGACCCTTGTGCTGTTGCTCTTGGGAACTTTGAAGCTCTTCATATCGGCCACAGGCATATTATAGAAGAGACTGTTTCTTATGCCCGGGAAAACGGGCTTTCCTCTGCTGTTTATATGTATAAAAACAATTATAAGTCAGCGTGTACACTTTTTTCTCTTGAGGACAGGCTTTCTTTCCTTGAGAAAATGGGTGTTGATTTTGTTATTTTAGATGAATTTACCCCTGAATATTCACAGATTTCCTGTGAGGATTTTGTTGACTTTTACATAAGGGAAAAGATGAATTCGAAAGCTGTTTTCGTAGGATTTAACTACCGTTTTGGCAAGGGTGAGTCGGGGGATGTTGCTTTACTTAAAGAACTTTGTGGCGACACTTATGTTTTTAGGGTGGATTGTGTTAAGGTTGATGTGGAATGTGTTTCAACTACTTTGATTAAGTCTTATTTGAAAAACGGTGAGATTAAAAAAGCAAATCAGATGCTTGGCAGAGATTACTTTGTTCGCGGGATTGTTGCTTCAGGGCGTAATGTTGGGACGGGGCTTGGTTTTCCTACTGCCAACATTGAGGTTGATACAATATTGGCTCATGGTGTCTATGCAACAAGCGTTTTATTGGGGGACGAGGTTTATAAGGCGATTACTAACATTGGAGGAAAACCTTCATTTGGAATTGAGTCGGTAAATATTGAAACTCATATTCTGGACGCTGAAATTGATTTATACGGAAGTGAAATTATTGTTTTATTTCACGAAAAAATCAGGGATATTATTAAATTTGACTCGAAAGAGGAATTAGTTTCACAGCTTGTTGATGATAAAAAGAGGAGGGAGATTTTATGAAAATTGTAATGCTTGATTCCTGCACTTTAGGTGAGGGACTTGATTTTTCGATTTTTGAACCTTTAGGCGAGTTTGTTCGCTATGAAAAAACTGCTTACGGAGAAATTTCCTCCAGAGTTTTTGATGCTGATGTGATTATCACAAACAAATGTAAACTGAATGCTGAAACCCTTGCGGGAGCTGAATCGGTAAAGCTTATTTGTCTTGCTGCAACGGGTTATGACAACGTTGATTTGAATTTTTGCAGAGAAAAGGGAATTGGTGTTGCTAACGTTGTGGGTTATTCAACTGATTCTGTGGCACAGGTTACTGTGGGGATTGCACTTGAACTTTTGATGCATTTAAGACAGTATGATGCCTTTGTCAGAGAGGGGAAATATTCGGAATCAGGAGTTGCAAACAGACTTATACCAACATATTTTGAGCTTTCTGGAAAGACCTGGGGGATTGTAGGCTATGGCAATATCGGCAGAAAGGTTGGAGAGATTGCAAAAGCTTTTGGCTGTAATGTTATTGTGAACAAGCGAGAAAAAATTGAGGGAGTGGAATGTGTTTCCCTTGATGAACTTTTTAAAAGAGCTGATATTATTTCGGTTCATACACCTTTGACTGATGCCACTCGCGGACTAATTGGGGCTGAACTTATTGAAAAAATGAAAAAAAATTCTGTTTTGGTTAACACGGCAAGAGGTGCTGTTACAGATGAAAAGGCTGTTGCTGATGCTGTTAAATCGGGCAAACTTTTTGGCTTTGGCACTGATGTTTACTCTCTTGAGCCTTTTGGAGAAGAACATCCCTTCTACGAAATCAAGGATTTTGACAATGTTTTTATGACTCCTCATATGGCTTGGGGAGCTTTTGAAGCAAGAGAACGTTGTATGGCTGAAATTGTTGAAAATATTCTTGCTTTTTCTGACGGAATTATGCGAAACAGAGTGGAAAAATAATTGATTTTTTGCTTGACAAAACATATATTGTATTATATAATTAGTGATGTTGTTTTACAATATACGGATCTTTAGCTCAGTTGGTTAGAGCAACCGGCTCATAACCGGTTGGTCCGGGGTTCGAGTCCCTGAAGATCCACCAAAAGAAGCGAATGATTTAGATGACATCTAAATTGTTCGCTTTTTTCAATGGTTTGAGGGCTTTTTGCAAAAATCAGTTTTGAAACAAAAGGGTAGATGCCAAGCGGTTTTGAACCAGACTTGAACCAACGACAGTAGGTTTTTAGAGGATATTTTAATAGTAAACTAGGACATCATAAAGACCAGACTTGAACTAGTGAATTTAATACAGATAAACGAAGGCGATAATTTCAGAAATGAAGTTATCGTCTTTTTTTATATCCAAAATTACAGGAAGGAGGAAACCAAATGAATGTAGAAAGATTTTTGATTCAGGTAAAGCAGAACCTGCCAGAACATGATGGTGTGACTACTTGGGTTGAAAATTCTGCATTAAATGTTGGATATGGCAAGTCAGAGAGTTTTGAGATCAGATATCCCGGAGGCATTTGTTATAATGCCGCAACTGAGAAGACCGATGAATTTTATAAATTGGTTGAAGAAGCTGATAAAGCTTTCAAAACGGTTAAGGAGTATATTGATCTGATGGATAATGCTCCAGAACTCAGTGCGAGAGATTTCAATATGCCATACAAGTTGCTTGCAGAATTTAACGGAGTTGTACTTGGCGGAATTGAGCATCGGTCAAATAATACCTTTGAGTTCACAACTTGGTCATACGCAAACAATTCTTTGTATCACGGTCATTATTTTACCGATTATGAAAAAGCAAAAGAAGATTTTGCAGTAAGATCAGGATTGCTTCAATCAACAAAGTTGTTTACAGACAAAGAAATGATGCAAATATATCGTTGTACAGAAGACACATTAAACAACGGATATGAATTGTCGAGTGAACAGACTGAGGTGTTAGAGCAGGTGCAAGAGAAGATTAAGGAATCAGTTCCGAACTTCGATGAGAAGCTTCGGGAAGAGATTGATCAGGAGTGCGAAGAAGACATGGGAATGTCAATGCAATAAATATGAAGGAGGAATAACACATGCAAGAAGGAACAAGAGTATTAGCAGTTGCGTTGTCTAATGAGGTGTTTGATAAATTAGATGACTTTGTAAAAGAAGCACAGGTTACAAAGAAGCAGTATGTTGCAGAACTTATAGAAAAGGATTTGGAACAGAAGCTTCAACAGAAGCAGGAACCTGCAAAACAAATAGAGGTGCGACAGGCTCCTGATGGACAACAGATATGGGGCCGAGTTGAGGTTATAAATGCCTTGGACAAGTTTATGATTGAAAACGGCAGAATTCCTACTCAGAAAGAATTCAAAAATGAAAACGGACTTCCGTCATATAATGCGGCAGGGAGAGCATTAGAAGTTTCTCCGGCAGAATATATGAAGGAGCGTTTCGATGAAGTGATGGCAGAGCAACAGGAAGAAGCCGGAATGGGAATGAGTATGTAGGCGGTATGTTCTATTAAAGAATGTACCGCCTTTTTTATT
>JAGARO010000012.1 GCA_017622215.1 Clostridia bacterium | reverse complement strand
GCAAGGCTGACCGAAAAAGAAAAGAAAGCTCCCGATAAAAAGCTTAATCTTGCCTATGCTGTTAAACAGAAAATTGACGAAAACTATTCAGACACAAATTTATCAGTTATCACAATTGCGGAAGAACTGAATTATAACGATAAATACATCTCCACAATATTCAAAAAAATCTTCGGCACAGGCTTTTCCGACTACCTTTTAGATGTTCGAATATCCCATGCCATAGACTTTATCAACGCAGGACTGACTAATATTAAGGATATAGCCTTCCTCTGCGGTTTCTCTGACCAGTTCTATTTTTCAAAATGTTTCAAGAAGCTTAAGGGAATAGCGCCGCGCGAATTCATTAAATCAAAGAGAATTGAATAGCGGCGCTATTATGTAAAAAGGGCTACAAATTGTAGCCCTTTTTTTGTTTATCTTCGCTCTCGCTCCGAATCCTCTCTAAAAATGTGTCACTGGCACATTTTTTACGCTCGGACCGCGCGAATTCATTAAATCAAAGAAAACTGAATAAACATACAAAAAAGACCTTGAATAATCAAGGTCTTTTTTATTATAAATTATTTTACGTATTCAGTAAACTTAGCATTTTCAAAGTAAACGCCTGCTTCTCTGTTTATGCCTGGTGCATACTGTGCAATTCTGAAACGTCTTGGCTGAGTATAATCAGCGCCTTCTTCAAATACGCCGTTAACTGTTCCAAGTAAATCGCCTCTGTAGTAGAGTGAAATTTTTGGAGTGCCGTTTGAGTAATCTACATCAATCTTATAATTGTTGAAGATATTAAGTTCACCAAACTGTGTACAGCTTTCACCCTGATGCCATTCCTTTGCACCTGAAGTACCGAAGTGTACTCTTGTCATAAACTCATCATTTAAGAAGATAGCTCTGTCAGAACCGTTTGTAGATGTATAAGCGATTCCGTTATGAGTATATTCAGATGGAGCAGTTTCTGAGCCAAGTCCTGCAGGATACATTCTTGCAATAATCTTACCGTTATCGTCAAGTAAGTCGTATGCGATAAGACCCTTCATACCGTTTCCGATAAGGAGTGTATCTGTATCATATCTTGTTACAGGAGTTGAGTTACCTGTTGTAAGAGTAAATGTTCCTGTTTTTGTGCTGTTTAAGAATGTGCCTGAGTTGTTATAGTTATATGAAACAATACCACCACTCTGTGCCATATCGAAGTCAAGAGTATAAGCGTTCATTCCGTCAATATGTTCTTCAGGAAGGTTACAGTTCATATATTCGTTATGCTGAATTCTTGTTGTAATTTCAGGAATGAAGACTAAGCTTTCTCTTGTGTGGTCAACAGGGAATGCTGTAAAGTCACACCATGGACCGTAGAAGCTGAGGTAGTAACTTGAGTCCTTTGGAGCATTCATATCTAGAGGACCATTTTCATTATATATTGTGCCGTGGTTTGCATATCTTATATATGCTGAGTTAGAATAGTAAGCCTTCTGTTCGTTGATACCTGCCATAAGGTCATAAGTCTTTTCAGTCTTATCATAGTCAATCTTATTTGTCCAGATATTTTCAAGTGGAATTTCCTTAATATCTGCGCCTGTACCGTACATTACTTCAAGCTTAGAATATGGCTGACCGTCAATTGCTTCAAGAACAATTCTAACCTTCTTAACAGTTTCATCAAGGGAGATAGGAGCAGAAACTGTGCCTGTTCCCTCTGCATAAAGAATGTTTGAAACATAAACATAAGCCTTAGCATCAGTGTTGATAAGTACATTCATTGAATCTGTAGCATCCTTGATATTACCAACATAGAAGTCGTATGTTGTAAGCTTATCAGTAGCTTCAGGAAGTGTGAAGTACTTTTCGTTAGCAGCATCAACAACAGCAGTTGTGTACTGATAAATAATGCTGTCAGTTGAATATGAGCTTCTTGTAACACCGTTGATTAAACCTGTCTTAAGTGCAACAGGAAGTTCGTGTGTCTTAACAGAGTTCATATTTGAGAATCTCTGTCTTCTGATACCTGACATACGGGATTCACCCTTTAAGTATGCGTAAATTACATCACCGTTTGAATCTAAGTCGTATGTAAGATAGAAGTCAAGACAGTTACCATCATAAGCAGCTTCACCGAATGTACTGTCTTCGTTTTCACCAGGAGCAGAACCGAATGTGCCTATATAAAGACCGTCTTCAGTATAAACATAAGCGAATGAAGCCTGAGTTGAACCCTTATAGAATTCGCCGTACCACTGGAAGAACAGGAATTCGCCGATAGCTTCTGCCTGACCTGATGCGTTATGAGCATTAACGTTATATGCACCATTTCTTGGGAACGGTCCGTTAATTTCGTTACCGTAAGAGTTACGTCCAACAGATGGAGCAGCACCGAAAGCATAACTTCCGCCTTCTCTGTCAAGGCTTGTGTCATAGCCCTTCATTCTGTAATCCATTGGGTCGTTTGGAGTTCTCCAGTTAAATGGCCACCACTGGTTATTAAGGATACCTGTGTTTCTGATACCAACTGTGATACCGCCGTCAGTATATGAGTCGCCGTTATACATTGTACCAGGCTTACTTACATCAGCAGGAATAAAGTATTTAGCTTCAAACTCGTTAGCGTGTTTGTTACCGTTTTCGTCAATATAGCCGAGAACAGGGTCGTAGTTATCGCCAACCTTCTTTGTTCCGATAAGGTACATTTCGTAAACCATTGTACCATTTCTTCCGTTATGATATGCCTTATCAGTACTTCTTATACGGAGCTTATCATTATCAAATACAGTCTGATACTGTGAGCTTGTTAAGAATACAGATGTAATTCTTGAATCGCCTGTTTCAGGGTCAAAGTCAACAAATGTAGTTTTTCCGCCGTTAAGGTTATTGTCCTTAACAGGCATATAAATATGCTCCTTACCGTTTTCGTCAACAATACCTTCAGCAACTTCAAAGTTATTGTAAAGTCCGAGGTTGCCTGCATCTTCGCCAGGTTTAAATCCGAATACAGAATATCCCTGATAGTTGTAAGCAAGCTTCCAGTAATCTCTGCCTGCAATCTTATAAGCCTTTTCTTCAGCTGTAAGACTGTCGTCATTCATAACCTCAAGCTTTGCTTCACTTCCGTGATAATCCTTGCTGTAGTCAATTTCATATAAACGGTAGCCGATATTAACGTAATCCTTCTTGCTTTCATCTGAGCCGTGTACTATAGCGTTACCAGTTGCGGTATTTGCAATAGACTGTGAAATTTCTCTTACAAAGCTTGTTGTAGCAGAAGTTCCGTCAGCATTATATGTAAGGTCAACAACTAAAGCACGGTTATTACCTGTATCACCGATATATACTCTGTCGTCTGTACCTTCGTATGCAATATATGCGTGATGTGAGTTGTATTCAGAACCAAAGAGGAAAATCTTATCGTCCTTTACAACAGGAGAGTAAGCATAGCTTTCGCCGTTACCGTAAATCCAAACAGGTTCAAATCCGTCAGAGTTAAGGTCGTATGTTACAACCTGTGAAGCGTATTTCTGTACGCCTTCAGGAACATAATCCCCTTCGTAGCTTAAGCCAACAGAAAGGTATCTGCCTGATGGAGATAATTCCATTGTGATAATTCTTCCGCCCATATCACGGTTCTTGAACTTTGAATCAACTTCAGTAAGCTTACCGTTTTCGTCAGCCTGATATAAAGCGATTCTGTCGTGATACTTTCCGTTTTCGTCAATATATTCTCTTGCACCGAAGAGCATATCAAATCTTGGAGAATCAACATTCTTATCAGTTGTAAGAGCAGTTAAAAGATGAGCAGGCTCATCAGCGTGCATAATGTCAAGGTGATTTACATAAAGAATTTCACCGTCAAACTGTGCTGTATCGTTCTGAAGTTCTGGTGAATACTTTATACCTGAAACGATAACACGGCTTGATGGCTGTGCATAGAACAAGAACTTTCCGTTCTTCTGAACAGCAATATCACCGTACTTAAATCCCTTGGAATCTGTACCGATACCTGACTGTGTATATGCATTTGCATAGAAGAAGAATTCTTCTTCAGTCATTCCTAAGTTTTCAGCTGTAATCGGAACACGCTCTCCGTTAATTCTGATTGCAGCTGTAGTTTCAGGGTCAGGAATATAATACTTAAATGGATAAGCACCGTTTGAGTACTTATGTTCTGTATCTTCGTATAAGATTGCGTTACCGGCTTCGTCAGCCATCATTGTTGGCGGAGTTATAACTGAACCAACGTTTGAACCTGTACCGTCTCTACCCGTAGCACCTGAACGAAGTGAATATTTATTAGTATATAAATAGTAGTTAGTAACAGGGTTTACAGCAAATACGCCGTTTTCATTTCCTTCGTGCTGTACATAATAAACATACTTTCCGTCGGAGTCAATCTTTCTGTGCTGTCTGTTCTGTCCGCTGAAGCGGTCAGCTCTGTGGTTAGGGTCTTCTGTCAAGAAAGCACATGCAGAGAATGTATTTTCCATATACTGTTCAGTATAATACATAAGCTTATCTGTAATACCGTCTTCTCTTAAGTTTTCATAGTAAACCATATCGGAGAAGCCATGGTAATTACCCATATACTTACCAAAGTCGCCATCAAAGTATGATGTATTACCAACAACAGTATCAAGTTCAAATTCAACAGAGTTTGTAGCAACCTTAATTACATAGTCGCCGTCAGGACAGAGGTTACCGTAGTCATCTCTTCCGTCCCATGTTTCGTAGTATGTACCAGGTGTTCTTGGCTGAACATAGTATAATGTTCTAACCATCTTTCCGTTGCTGTCAAATACTGAAGCAGAAGCCTTACAGCCCTTTGCCTGAACAATTTTATAACCTGTGTATGATGTAACATAGTCAACAGAAACAGTACCGTCGCCGTTAACTACAAGATTTTTATATGAGTACTGCTTTGAATATCTTTCAGAAGCATAAGCGTTCTTTCCTGCCCACTTGCCTTCTGTAATAGGCTTTCTTTCCCAGCCTCTGTCTCTTTTCCATTCGCCCTGTGAAACAGCACCCGTAGCGCTTATTTCGTAACAAACAGTAGTTGTACCCTCTGTGAATGAACCGTCAACGCCTTCTCTGTGGTAGTAGCTAACGTTTTCCATTGGGCTTATAGGGAATTCTTCTCTAAAAGCTTCCTGGAATGCCTCAAGGCTTGGGAATGTTCTCTTTTCAGTTTCAGTATATGTGTCAAGACCTGAACGGGCTTCAAGGTCAATCCAGATAAGACAGTCATCTTCTTCTACTGTGTAAGAATATGTAACATTTTCAAAGCTTGTAGCCTGACCTGCTGACTTGCCTGCTTCATCAATTGTATATACTTCAACAGAAGCCTTTGAAATTACAGGAGCCTCAGACTGTGATACTGTAATTGAATATGTGCCTGACTTAAAGTCAGCGTTAGGAACAGCTGTATATGAACCAACATTTTCAGTCTTAACAAGTGCACCCTCATAGAAAAGTGATGCATAAACGCTGTAAATCTTTGCAGTATCAGTTTCGTTCTTACCATAAATAAAGAACTCATTTGCGCCATATTTCAAGGCATTTTCGCTATACTGTACCTTTACCTCATCTTCAATTGTTCCTGCAAAAACAGAAACAGAAGTTACAGAAAAGGCAGATAAAATCATAATAATTGAAAGTAATAAGCTAATAATCTTTTTCATAATAATTTTCCTCCTTTTCCTTTATTATTTAGTACTGAATGTAACTTCGTCTGTGATTGGAACAATATGTTCAAGGTCAAAGAACATATGAACTTTTGCTGTATATGTCTTGCTTGTGTCAGGAATCTGAACTTCAATTGTTTCAAGTGTTGAAGTTGCGTTTTCGCCATTTGCATACTGAACATCAGCAACAGTAGATGCAACAAGCTTGCCTGTTTCATCAAAGAGTGAAACAACAGTTACCGCAGAAATTGGGGTTGCCTGTGAATTTGTAACTGTTGGTGTAACAGAAACAGTTGAACCCTCAACGCTGTGAGCATATTCAACAGCTACGCCGTCGTTAGATGAAGAAACTACATTTATATATGTATATTCTTCTGTGTTGTCAATCGGTGTATCTTCAAATACAGCCGCCTTAGCAGAAAGCTTTGCGCCCATACCAGGTTCATATAATGTATATGACCAAGTGAGTGTGCCGTCGCTGTTCTTCTTTGTGTCAGCCTTATAGTATTCACCGTCGTTAAATGAAACATAAACGCTGTTTGCGTTATAGGCTGTACCTGTTATTGTATAAGGAGCAGTTACAGTAGGTGAAACTGCGTTCATTGTAAGAGTAACTGGAGCAGTCTTTGCAAAGTTGAATACCTGCACACCGCCAACAATACCGCTGTTTATAGCTGTATAAATTCTTGACTTATAAACAACAGGGTCAATTGTGTAATCTGCAGCGTTTGTATTTGTATAATCTATACTTGGGTGGTCAACGTGAACTGAGTTACCGCCGTCAGTATGTCCCCAACGGGCTTCGTTTGATACGCCCATCTTAGCATCATAGAAGTTAGGAGCTGCATAACCCTCAGGTCTCATAAGGAATGCGTGAACCTGACTCTGTCCAGGAACAAAACCAAATACAAGATGTCCCACAGGAACAATGTTTGAACCCCCACTAGTTGGAATAAAGTAACTACTTCCGAAAGTACCGTCCATTGAAGTCTGGTGTCTTGGGTCCCATTCCATCGAAACAGTTCCGTTAACATTCTTTGTTACGCTAAGCTTAAGTGTACCATACATACTGCGGTATGCAGCTGTGAAATATTTTTCACCTTTATATATAAAGCTATCCTTACCTGAAACAGGGTCATAATGGAGTGCTGTATATCCCATAGCCTTAGCTTCATCTGTAACATTTTTGCTTACAAGATAATAGGAATTTGTTATATAAATATTTCCATCGCCGTAACCAATTGTACCAACAGAACCAAGCTGTGTACTATCAGCATTTGTAGGGAATGGATAAGCACCAAGGATTACAGGATTTAACGCATCGCTGAAATCTACAACACAGGCTGAGTTGAATACGCCCTTACAACTTCCGGCTTCAAAGTCTGGAATATAGTAAACAACTGACATATAAGCTGTGTTTCCGTCAAATACGATATCGTTAATCTGTACCTTTTCTGCCTCGTCCCATGAAGAAAGTCTTCCGTCTGTAACAACAGCAGGGTCAAGCACTTCTGAAAGTGGCTTTACTTTCTGGTCGGCAACACCTGTTCCTGAATAGAAATATGTTCCTCCAACAGCAGGAGCGTTCTTATAGTCAACAGCTGTCATAATAACGCTGTCGCTCTTTAAATCCCATACAGGTCTTCTCGTATCACGTCTTCTTGCAATTCTGAAATCCCCAACCATATCAGTTGAAGTTGACGCAAAGCCTACTGCAGAAGATTCGATAAATGCATATCCGCCAGCAACGCTGTCTGTAACGTTTTCAGGCATTGTGCCTTCATCGCCACGCTTTACATTGTTATCGAGGATTGAAGCATACTTACCGTCGTTTGCGTTGTATGATTCAATGATAATGAACTTATCTGTAACCTCAATAGCTTCGCCGTAGAGTAATGGCTTATCAGCAGAAGCAATTCCAAGCTCCTCAAAGGACCATGCACCGTAGAGACAATCCTTCCAGTTCTTACCTTCGCTTATATCAAAGATATAAAGATAAGAATCGTTAACGCTTGAATTTGTTCTTGCGTTATAGGATACAGTTGTGCTTCCCGACTTATATGTAGCAGTAGCAACACCATAACCCTTTGCAACAACAAACAGGAATCCATTCCACTCTGTCATAGCCATAGTAGTTAAAGTTCTGTTTTCATCGTTTAAGAAATCATAATTGTCATATACAGATTCAGGGTTTACAAAGTAGAGGTTATCAGAGTCTCCGATAAGCTCACTTGCCTTTCCTCCCAGATTGTCAAGCATATAGCCTGCAATATCTGCATAAGCATCAGATGCAGGCCATGCAGTCATACCGTTATTACCTACAGTTGTTCCCCATCTGAAACTTGCCTTATCAAACTGAATTGCGTCCTTCATAAGAATGAGGTTGTTTGTAGCAAGGCTGGCTGTTCCAGCGAATGCAACTGTGGAAACCAGTACAAACACGCAAGTCATCAATGATACGACTTTCAAAAATGTTCTTTTCTTCATTTTGTCCACTCCTTGTGTATATAAAATCTTAATTTAATACAAAGTTATAAATTTTACCGATAATATCTCACTATCGTACAGAATAAGTATAACATCATTGTAATAAAAAGTAAAGAGTTTTTTGTAATATTTTTGTAATATTTTAATAAAAATAAAGACCTGAAAAAAATTTTCGGGTCTTTATCTATCCAAAACCATAAATCAGACTATAAAAATCTTCTTATATCCACTGCAAGACTTTCCTCTGACCTAATAAGTTCATTTGTTATATTCTTTGAATTTTCATCAGCAGCCTTATATTTATTCAGGTATTTATTAAGGGTTTTTACTCCCATATTACAGCCATCCGTAATTAAATCAGCAACCGTTTCATCAGAATTGTTCATTGCCATCATTACATTTGTCTTAATCCAGGACATACTCTTCGCCATTACATTTGGGTCTTTTCCTTCATCCTGATAATTTTCAAGCAACTTCTGTAATTTTCCGTCAATTTCACAATGCTCCTCTTTAGCCTTAGTAAGCCTGTCCTTAAACTCGTTATTTACAATATTGTCAAGCACATCTTCTATTGATGAAATTCCCATTTTTACTCCCGCGTCGCATTCTCTGAGTAGTCTTATTGTATCCTGTTCAACCATATTTTTGTCTCCTTTCTTTTTTGGATATTATTACCCCCAAAAAGAAAAATATACAAAAAGGCACAAACCTTTCGGTTTATGCCTTATTTTTAATGATTACAGTTCTTCTTGCTGCATTCTCCTGCGTAAGGACATCCAATGCATTTTTTCCCTTTTTTCTTTTCTTTATAAATATAAAGAGATGCAGAAAAAATTATAAGAACAATTATGGCTATAACAATAAAATCAATCATAAAATCCCTCTTTATCTGTTATTTTTAACGCAGAGATAACTTATGTAGCCTGACACCAAAAGGATTGCTCCTCCGCCGATTATAGCTGCTGTTATATTAAGCATTTCAGGATTAAATATAATTGTTCCCACTGTATAAACGATGTATGCAACTGTATAGCCAACGAAAAGCTGAAGTCCAATGCCTCCCCAGAGCCATTTTGCACTCTTCATTTCTGCATTCATAGCACCGATTGCCGCAAAGCAAGGAGGTGAATAAAGGTTAAACATAAGATATGCAAGTGCTGCAGCCTTTGTGATTGCAAAAACAGTTGCAACTTCTCCCCCTGCACCCTCTACAAGAGCAAGTTCCTCTGCATCAATAAGATTTTCAAGTCCCACAAAGCAAACCGCAAGTGTGCCTACAACATTTTCCTTTGCGATAAGACCTGTAACAACAGCTGCCGCAAGCTGCCAGCTGAGTACACCAACAATCGGCACAAGAAGATAGGCAAAAGGACTTGCAATTGAAGCTAAAATTGATGCGTCTGCAGTTTCAGCCACCTTAAAGTTCCAGGTAAATGACTGCATAATATGAACAGCCATATTACAGAGAAGAATTATTGTAGCAGCCTTAACAATATATGACCAGCCTCTGCTGCACATTGACTTGAATGCACCCCAGAATGACGGAATTTTATATTCAGGAAGTTCAATAATAAAGAATGACTTTTTATTTTTTACACCTGTAATTTTATTTATGAGAAGCGCTCCAAGGAATATAAATACAATTCCTGACAGGTACATAACTGTACTTACCCAGCCTGCATTATCAAAAAATGCACCTGCAAATAAAGCTATTACAGGAATTTTTGCACCGCATGGCATAAACGGAGCAAGCATAGCCGTAGCTTTTCTTTCTCTTTCATTTTTGATTGTACGGCTTGCCATAACCCCAGGCACAGCACAACCGATTGTAATTACAAAAGGAATAACAGACTTTCCCGAGAGTCCCACTTTCTTGAAAATCGGGTCTAAAACAACTGCAACACGGGACATATATCCACAGTCCTCTAAAAGTGCAATAAGGAAATACATTACCATAACAAGAGGCAAAAATCCCATAACAGCACTAATTCCGCCGATTATACCGTCCACAACTATTGCCTGAAGCAAAGGACTTGCATCAGATAAAAGCTCGCCTACATAACCCTGAAAAGAGTCAATCGCTCTCGTTAAAATTCCCTCAAGCCACTTACCGATACCAAGAGGGCCCTCTGCCTGTGAAATATGAAAAACAAGGAACATTACAACGGCAAAAATCGGAATTCCAAGCCACTTATTTGTAAGTACAGCATCAATTTTATCGCCGAAATTTCTGTCCTTTGTATGTATCTTTCTCTTTTCAACAGCATAAACAATTTCATTTACAAACTTAAAACGTTCTCTGTCAGCAAGTTCCGATGCTTCCTTACTTGTTAAAACAACATTTCCCTGTGAAAACGGTGCAGTCTGGGACTGTCCCACAAGTCCCACAGCAACAGAAACAATGTCTTCAAGACCCTTTGAATTTGTGGAAATTGTCTTTACAACTGGACAACCAAGCTTTTCTGAAAGGAGTTTTTCATCAATCTTTGTCCCCTTTTTCTTATTAATGTCCCACTTATTAAGGGCAACAACCACAGGTATGCCAAGCTCTAAAATCTGAGTTGTAAAGAAAAGACTTCGTCCAAGGTTTGTTGCATCAACAATATTTATAATAACATCAGGGTTTTCCTGTTTTATGTATGAGCTTGTAATTGACTCTTCTGAAGTAAAGGGCGACATAGAATATGCACCCGGTAGGTCAACTACTACAACTTCTTCTTTATGGTAAGCTCTTTTTAAAAGATGTTCTTTCTTCTCTACTGTAACACCTGCCCAGTTTCCAACTCTCTCATTAGAGCCTGTCAGTGCATTAAACATTGTGGTTTTTCCCGAATTAGGATTACCTGTCAACGCAATTTTCATACTATATATTCCTCCTGAGTTTTATCGGAATTATTCGAGTTAGTCTTGACTAACTACGGGGTAAAAAAATTATTCAACTTCTATAAATTCAGCAAGCTGGTTATCAAAGCTGTATCTTCCCTCTTTTATGGAAACAACAAAGCTTCCCCTTAATCGTGAAATAACAGTAACCGCTTCTCCGCTGTAGCAACCTAAAGAAAACAAAAAAGATGTTACTTCTTCGTCGTCTACGAGTATATCTTTGATTATGTATTCCTTTCCTTCTGTTGCTTCAGATAATTTCATTATAAGACACCCTATTCCAAATTTTTTTGAGTTAGTCACAACTAACTCCTTAGATAATTTACCATATTGTTATAAATTTGTCAAGGTATTTTTTGCAAATTATTAAGAAAATTTCAGAATTTGACAAAACCGCTTTAGTATGTTAAAATGATAACGAAAAAAGTGAGGTTAGTGTTATGATTATTAAAGAATCAGCCGAAAACTACCTTGAAACAATATATGTTTTATCAAAACGTATTGGGGCTGTACGAAGCATTGACGTTGCAAATGAGATGAATTTCTCCAAGCCAAGCGTTTCTGTCAAAATGAAACAGTTCAGGGAAAACGGCTATATAAATGTTGATAAAGACGGAATAATTTCTCTTACAGACAAGGGAATGGAAATTGCAACCCAGGTATATGAGAGACACGAAATTATTGCCCATGTGCTTATGATACTTGGTGTCAGCGAGGAAACAGCCTATGAAGACAGCTGTAAAATTGAGCACGATTTAAGCGATGAAAGTTTTGAAAAAATAAAAGAATTTTATTATAAAAATAAATAAAGGTGGTCAATTAGGACCACCTTTTTTATATGCAAATATTAAACTTCGCTGTAGATTACAGTTACATCAGGGTGTACCTGAAGAATTGAAGCCTGAACTTTAGGGTCAATTGGACCAAAGAAAGCCTTTTCCATGATTTCCTTCTTGTTAGCACCGTTAGCAACAAGAACAATCTTCTTAGCAGCCATAATAGCGCCGATACCCATTGTAATAGCGTGACGTGGAACGTCGTCGATTGATTCGAAGAAACGTGCGTTAGCTTCGATTGTAGATTCATCAAGAACAACAGGATGTGTTTCTAATGTGAATACATCGTCTGGTTCGTTGAATCCGATATGACCGTCAACACCGATACCGAGAACCTGAACATCAGTTCCGCCGAGGCTTTCGATAAGTTCGTCATACTTCTTACCTTCAGCAACTAAATCTTCTGCACAACCGTCAGGGAAGTGAGTGTTGTTGATATCAATGTTAATCTTTGAGAAAAGATTTTCATTCATAAAGTATCTGTAGCTCTGTTCATTGTCGTTTGGAAGACCTTCATATTCATCAAGGTTAACACTCTTAACCTTTGAGAAATCAAGCTTTCCGCTCTTGCAATAGTCAGCTAAGCAATTGTAAAGTCCAACAGGTGAAGAACCTGTAGCAAGACCGATAACACAGTCAGGCTTTGCAGCTACAACATCAGCAACGATGTCAGCAGCCATCTTACTTAACTCTTCGTAACTTTTTACTGTAACATATTTCATTTTTTACTCCTCCTAAAATAGGGAATGGTTAATTTTTCAAAAAAATAATAACACTTTTACCAAAAAATGTCAATAATTTGAAAAAATTTTTTTAAAAAAAATTCCGCACACCTTCATGTACGGATTTATGGTGGAACGATATGATTTTACTGTCAGTGGTATTCCATCTTTGATGAAGTGGTATTTTTACTCCGTAAAAGTGTTATTAAAATCTCGCGGTTTTAGTGGTATTATATTTGCCTTTCAAACTGTGCGAAGCACAATACCACTTGGCAAAGACAAATAAAACTGCGAAGCAATATAACTTGCCGTAAGGCAAATATAACTGAAAAAGAGATAATTTTACCAAAAGTAAAATTATCTCTTTTTCTTGGTGGAGGCGACGGGAATTGAACCCGTGTCCGAAGACCTATTCATAATCAGCGCTACGAGCGTAGTTAATGATTAAAATTCCCTCAGGGACAGGTTCATTAACAATCCAATCCCTTTGGTAGCTTCATAAATACAAGACCTGTTCAAAGCTTTACAGGACTCGTTCACCACATACTTTGATACTCCTTGCTTATGCTGTGGTTACACAAGGGGAGCAGTTGCCATAATTAGGCAGCGTAAGCTAAATTTTTGTTAGCGTTTAATTTTAAAATGGACTTTTAACGTGGTGCCCGCCACGGCTCGCTCCGAAAACTTCAAAATCCCCGTCGAAACCTTTACGCCCCCTTATTGATTAAGTTCCTTAAAGGCTCTTTCCATACGACGCTTTGAATCTCTTTCAGCTATACTGTCTCGCTTATCATAGTTCTTCTTACCTCGGCAGACTCCGATTAAAACCTTAACATACTGTCCAACAAAATACATTTTAAGCGGAATTAAAGTGTAGCCGTCCTGTTGGGTCAGGCCGATAAGCTTATGGATTTCCCTCTTGTGAAGCAACAATCTTCTTGACCTCAGTGGGTCTCGGTTAAAAATATTTCCCTTTTCATAAGGAGAAATATGCATCCCCAGAAGATACGCTTCGCCCGTTTTAACAGAAACATAACTGTCCTTTAAATTCACAGCACCGTTTCGTATGGATTTGACTTCAGTTCCAAAGAGTTCTATTCCTGCTTCGTATTCAGCATCAACAAAATAGTCGTGCAGTGCCTTTTTATTCTGCGCAACAATCTTAATATCCTTTTCTTCCGCCTTCATAGAACCCCTCCTTTAAAGAAACTTTAAATAAGTATATCACATCTAATTCTTATCGTCAATGTATCTTTTTGTAAAAATATTTGTAAATATTATGTAAACCATATTAAAATTCAGAATTACAAATTTAAAAAGCCCGATATTATCGCATTCCACAGTTTTTTACCATTTTTTAGCAAAAATTATCCACTTTTTTAACCTTACCTGTGGAAAAAGTGGAAAAGGCTGTGAATAACTGATTTATGGGGGTTTTTGAAAAAACCGTCATATTATGTAAACTAATTATATTTTTAGAAATCCAATTCAGTTTACATAATATTAAAAAATTTTCTTCAAAATGCTCTTGACAAGCTTTTCAATTATCTTGAATTTTTAGTACAAAAAAACAGGTGTCCAAAATCGGACACCTGAAAAAAATTTTTTTAATTATACAATACCCTGAGCCATCATAGCGTTTGCAACCTTCTTAAAGCCTGCAATGTTACCGCCTGCTACGAGGTCATAGCCAAGACCGTATTCTTCAGCTGTTTCCATAGAAACCTTATGAATATTAATCATAATACCCTTAAGCTTTTCATCTACTTCTTCTGCTGTCCAGCTATATCTCATTGAGTTCTGTGCCATTTCAAGAGCAGAAACTGCAACACCACCAGCGTTTACAGCCTTAGCAGGTCCAACAACGAGACCCTTGCCTCTGAGGAGAGCCATAGCTTCAGCTGTTGTTGGCATGTTAGCAACTTCAATGTAGTACTTAACGCCGTTAGCAATAATCTTTTCAGCCTGTACTTCATCAATTTCGTTCTGTGTAGCACATGGCATACAGATATCAACCTTAACGCCCCATGGCTTTTCACCAGCATGGAATTCGCAACCAAACTTATCAGCGTAATCCTGAGCCTTATCACGGCCGGAAGCTCTCATTTCGAGGAGGTAGTTAAACTTTTCTTCTGTTGTAACGCCGTCTGGGTCATAAACATAACCGTCAGGACCAGAGATTGTAACAACCTTACCGCCAAGTTCAGCAACCTTCATACAAACACCCCAAGCAACGTTACCGAAGCCTGAGATTGCAACTGTTTTGCCTTCGAATGTTTCGCCAAAGTGAGCAAGAACTTCGTTTGCATAGTATGTAGCACCAAAACCTGTAGCTTCAGGTCTGATTAAAGAACCGCCGTATTCAAGGCCTTTACCTGTGAGTACGCCGTTTTCCCAACAGCCCTTAATTCTCTTATACTGACCGTATAAATAACCGATTTCTCTAGCACCAACGCCAATATCACCAGCAGGAACGTCAACGTCAGGACCGATATGTCTGTAAAGTTCTGTCATAAATGCCTGACAGAATCTCATGATTTCGCCGTCGCTCTTACCTCTTGGGTCAAAGTCAGAACCACCCTTACCGCCGCCGATAGGGAGACCTGTTAAGCTGTTCTTAAATGTCTGTTCAAAGCCTAAGAACTTAATAATTCCGGCATAAACAGATGGATGGAATCTTAAACCACCCTTGTAAGGTCCGATAGCACTGTTAAACTGTACTCTGAAACCACGGTTTACCTGTACCTTACCATTGTCATCAACCCATGAAATTCTGAAAGTAATCATTCTTTCAGGTTCAACCATTCTTTCAATCAAGCCTTTAGCTTCATATTCAGGATGCTTTTCAACAACAGGCTCTAAAGATTCTAATACTTCATATACAGCCTGCATAAATTCCTTTTCACCAGGATTTCTTTTTTCAACATCTGCATAAACTCTGAGCAGATATTCGTTTTTGATACTCACTGATATCATCTCCTATATAAAAATAACTGAAATAATTATAGCACACTCTTTTTTTGTATGCAAGAATTTTTTAATATCTCATAAAAATTTTTCAAAATTTTATAAAATTTGTCAAAAAAAGATAGTCATATAGACTATCTTTTATATATTTTTTAAACTGAAATCCCCGCAAGATAACCTGTTGAAAAAGCAATCTGCAGATTAAAACCGCCTGTGTAAGCGTCAACGTCAATTATTTCACCTGTGAAATAAAGATTTTCAACTATCTTTGACTTCATAGTTGAAGAATCAATTTCCTTAACAGAAATGCCTCCTGATGTAATTATGGCTTGCTCAATTGGACAATAGTCAATAACTGTAAATTCCATATTTTTAATTATGGAAACTAGTCTTCTTCTTTCCTCTTTAGTTATGGAATTAACCTTTTTGAACGGGTCAATCTCCGACAGCTTTATTATGGTGTCAATCAATCGCTGTGGCAGAAGTTCCCCTAAGGAGTTACGGAAATCACGGTTGATATTCTGTGAAAAGTCCCTGAGTATTCTCTCGTCAAGCTTCTTTTCATCAAGTGCAGGCTTTAAATCAAGATAGATTTTATATTTTCCCGTATCCATAGGTCTTGTGTGGGCTGATGCACTTAAAATCACAGGGCCTGTAAGCCCGAAATGAGCAAACATCATCCCCCCGAAGTCCTCGTAAATCTTCTTTTTGCCGTCCATAACCTTGATTGCAACATTCTTAAGAGAAAGTCCCTCAAGACCTGAAATATCCTCTTCTACCACAAGTGGCACAAGGGATGGCACAGGAGAAACCACGGTGTGTCCAAGTTTTTCCGCCCATCTGTAACCGTCGCCTGTTGAGCCTGTTCTTTGGTAAGATGCTCCGCCTGTTGCAACAATAACCTTATCACAAGCAAGAAGCTTATTTCCAAGAGTCTTAACACCCTTTACCTTATTCCCCTCTGCAATAATCTCAGTAACAGTATCGCAGATTACCTTTACGCCGTTTTCCCTCATATGCTTTTTAAGGGCGTCAACTACATCGTGGCTTTTATCTGAAACAGGGAAAACCCTTTCCCCTCTTTCCACTTTTGTATCAACTCCCAAATCATTGAAAAACTTAACTGTATCAGCGTTAGTAAAGGTATAAAAGGCACTATATAGGAAATTACTGTTTTTTGTAACATTATTTATAAGTGTTTCAACATCCTCACAGGCATTGGTAATATTACATCTTCCCTTGCCTGTTATAAGCACCTTTTTCCCAAGTATTTCATTTTTCTCAATTAAAGTTACGGAGTGCCCATTCTTCGCAGCAGTCCCTGCCGCCATCATACCTGAAGCTCCACCGCCAATTACAATAATATCCATAACTATTTTCTTTTCTTATATCTTGGAACAAACTTTTTCTTTGGTTCAGTTCCGATTTTCTTAAGCATATTCACTTCCGATTCGGAAAGCTTTCTCCATTTTCCGATTGGAAGATGACCGAGCTGAAGTCCAGCCTCTTTAATTCTCTTAAGTTTTTTAACAATACAGCCCTGGGACTCAAACATCTTTCTTACCTGACGGTTATGTCCCTCGTGAATTGTAATTTCAAGTTTTGTACCAAGCTGTGTAGCCCCAACAACCTCAACTTCAGCAGGGCTTGTCTTAAACCCGTCAATTTCAACCCCGCGTCTTAAGTTGATAAGGGTTTCCATTGTGATATTGCCTGTAACCTCTGCAACATAAGTTTTTGAAATGTTGTGCTTTGGGTGTGAAATCTTAAATGTAAGGTCCCCGTCATTTGTCATAATAAGAAGTCCCTCAGTATCATAGTCAAGTCGGCCCACAGGGTAAATTCTCTGTTCAATATCCGAAACAAGCTCCATTACAGTAGGTCTTCCCTTATCGTCGGAAACAGTTGTAACAAAACCCTCAGGTTTATTGAGCATTATATAAATTTTCTTTGTCTGTGGCTTGATTTCTCTTCCGTCAACCTCTACAACATCATATTCCTCGTCAACCTTAACGCCCATTTCAGTTACAACTTCGCCGTTAACTTTAACGCGTCTTTCAAGGATAATTTTCTCTGCATTTCTTCTTGAGGCCACGCCACAATCAGCCATAAATTTCTGTAATCTAACCATTATTTCACCTTTTCAACCTTAATTCTGTCCATATTTTCAAGAGCCTCCTGAAGTTCACAAACTTCACTGCCCTTTTTCGATGCAGTAAGCGTACCGCAGGCTGTTGCAAACCTTGCTGTTTTCTCAAAATCAAAATCATTTATCTCTGCGTAAACCATTGCTCCAACCATTGAGTCCCCTGCGCAAACAGAACTGCCGAACTCAATCTCAAAAGGAGTAGTTTTAATAACTTGTCCCTCAAAACAGAACATAGCCCCATCTTCGCCCATTGAAACGATTATACAAGGGATATCTTTATTAAGCTTTAGCATATCCTCTGCAATTTCTTCGTCGGTTTTATATTCTCTGCCCATAAGACCTGAAAATTCATAAATGTTCGGCTTAATCATATAAGGCTTTTTCTCAATTGCATTTTTAAGCTGTATTCCATCGCAGTCCAAAATCACTTTGGAAGAAACTGAAGCAATTTCTACAAGCTTTGCATAAAAGTCCTCTGAAAAACCACGGGGCAGACTTCCCGAAATCACCACATATTCGCACATAGCAGAAAGTCTTGTAAACTTGTCCGCAAAGTCGTTTATATACTTCTCCTCAATTTCAGGGCCTTTTTCGTTAATCTCGGTAATTTCATTTGTGGACAAATCAAGAACCTTAAGGTTAGTTCGAAGAAAGCCGTTGGAAATTACATAGTCATTTTCAATTTCCTTTTTCGCCATATAGTCGAAAACAGGTCGGCTGTTGCCCATAGGCATAATTCCTGTAGAGATACTGTCTGTGCCAAAATTTTTAAGAATTTTGGAAACATTTATCCCCTTTCCCCCAAAGTCAACCTTTTCAATTTCAGCTCTGGAAAGTCCCGATATATTAAGTTTTTCTACCCTGACAGTTTTGTCAAGGCATGGGTTAAGTGTTACTGTTAAAATATTCATAACAAATATTTTATCATATTTATTCGAGCAGGTCAAGATTCAGGCAAAAGTTTTAATCCACACAGAGAAAAACCTTTCAAGACTATCTAAGAATGTACCTCCTGTAACTTTTCGTCTTATAGCATCCTCCCCTAAAACAGCCTTAAAAGGACCGAACTTTCCGTAATTTGTATTTATGTAAAATTCACCTGCCACATCTCCTTTTTTCATTGGTGCAATTATCTTTTCAGGAATATCGCAAATCAGCTCAAATTCTGTACTTTCTCCCTCTTTCAAAGGAATAATTATATCTTTTTCTGCAAGAACAGGCACAGTCTGTTTCTCTCCCTTTTTCACTTTGATTTCAGATAAATATGTGCCACCCTCAACAAATTTTACACCTTCATACTCCGCGAAAGCTGTGTTATAAAGGGTGCTGTGGGTATTCCAGTCGTCAGGGTCATAAAGGGTTACACAGATAAGCTCCATATTTTCTCTGTTGCAGGCTGAAACAAGACATCTTCCGTCTTTTTTTGTAAAGCCTGTTTTCCCCGAAAAACAACCATCACAGGTACTTAAAAGCTTGTTGTGATTTTTAAGATATTTTTCCCCCTCGGAAGTGGTAACAGTCTTACTTTTCTGTGAAGAAATCTCCCTGAAATCAGGGCTTAAAAGAGCATATCTCATAATCTGTCCAAGTTCAAAAGCTGTGGTGTAGTGGTTATCCGAGGACAATCCGTGGGGGTTATCAAAGTGAGTGTCTTTAAGCCCCATTTCCTCTGCCTTTTCATTCATCATCTCCACAAATTTTTCCTCACTTCCGCCCACAGCTTCTGCCGTAGCAGTAGCCGCGTCATTTCCTGACACAAGCATAACTCCGTAAAGCAAATCCTTAAGTTTAAGCCTCTCCCCCGCTTTCAGATACATTGACGAGCCCTCAACTCCTGAGGCACTTGCAGATACAACAACCTCCCTGTCTGCATCAGCGTTCTCCAGAGCTGTTACAGTTGTCATAATCTTTGTTGTGCTTGCCATTCCACGCTTTATATTTTCGTTTTTGCTGTATAAAACTCTTCCCGACAAAGCATCCATAACAACATAACATTCTGCGCCAAAAACAGTTGTAGTAAGGCAAATAAAAACCAAAACCAAAGACAAGATTCTCCTCATAAAAAGCACTCCTTTATATAAAATATGAGTGCTTTCTTTCAATATTACATAAAGAAAAGCCCTGAAATAAATCAGGGCTTAAAAATTAGTTTTCTTCAATTACGGACTTTCCACCCATATAAGGTCTTAAAGCCTCAGGGATTTTAACTGAATACTTTTCTCCGTCAAATTCAAGATTGTTCTCTAAAAATGCAATAAGCATTCTTGGCGGAGCAATAACTGTATTGTTAAGAGTGTGAGCAAAATACTTTGTGCCATCCTCTTTCTTAACTCTGATGCCAAGTCTTCTTGCCTGTGCATCACCAAGGTTGGAGCAAGAGCAAACTTCAAAGTATTTACCCTGTTTTGGAGACCAGGCTTCAACGTCATAAGACTTAACCTTAAGGTCAGCCAAATCACCTGTACAGCATTCCAAAGTTCTTACAGGAATATCAAGGGAGCGGAAAAGCTCAACGCTGTAGCTCCACATCTTGTCAAACCATTCCATACTTTCAGCCGGGTCGCAGACAACAATCATTTCCTGCTTTTCAAACTGATGGATTCTGTAGATACCTCTTTCTTCAATACCGTGTGCACCCTTTTCCTTTCTGAAACAAGGTGAGTAGCTTGTAAGAGTCATAGGAAGCTTTGATTCAGGTGTAATTGTATCAATAAACTTACCAATCATTGAGTGTTCAGATGTACCAACAAGGTATAAATCCTCGCCCTCAATTTTATACATCATAGCGTCCATTTCTTCAAAGCTCATAACGCCTGTAACAACGTTACTTCTAATCATAAACGGAGGGATACAGTATGTAAATCCCTTATCAATCATAAAATCTCTTGCGTAAGCTGTAACAGCGCTGTGAAGTCTTGCAATATCACCCATAAGGTAATAGAAACCTTCACCTGCAACACGGCCTGCAGCTTCCTTATCAATACCGTCAAACTTAGCCATAATATCTGTGTGATATGGAATTTCAAAGTTCTTTTCAGTCTTTTCACCGTACTGCTTAACTTCAACGTTTTCAGAGTCATCCTTACCAACAGGAACAGATGGGTCAACGATGTTAGGAATTTTCATCATAACATCCTTAAGCTTTGCTTCAAGTTCAGTTTCCTGCACTTCAAGAGCCTTAAGCTCGTCAGCCTGTGCTGTAACCTGAGCCTTGATAGCCTCAGCCTCTTCCTTTTTGCCCTGTCCCATAAGCATACCGATTTCTTTACTGAGCTTATTTCTGTTGGCACGAAGAATGCCTGCCTTATCGTTTGCATCTTTCTTTGCATCATAAAGGGCAATAGCCTCGTCAACTAACGGAAGCTTGTGGTCCTTGAACTTTCTTTTAATGTTTTCCTTAACAAGTTCTGGGTTTTCTTTTACAAATTTAATATCTAACATAATATATCTCCTTATTACATCTTAATTTTCAGGGAAATAGTTTTTCAAAAAGCCTGTTAAAAGACTTGCTATTCTTTCATATCCGTTATCGTTTGGATGTAATCCGTCTGTTGCCCACTGTTTTCTGTGCTTTGCACTGTCACAGTAGATACCGGCGTTAGCATAAAGGTCTAAAACAGGGATTGAATAAAATTCGCAAACCTCTTTTATAGCACGTGAGTAGTCGATAAGAGGTCTTCCTGCAGGTCCAGGAAGATTTTCATCTGTTCTGTGGAGCGGTGTCATAAACATAATGAACTTATCAGGATATTTTTCAATAAGACCGGATGCAAGATAATGGAGTGCTCCATAGAATGATGCCCTGTCACGGCTATCCATTGTTCCAAAATCAGGTGTACCATGACCATAGTCGTTTGTACCACCAAACACACAGATAATGTCAGCATCATCATCCATAAATTCAAATCTTGCAACGAATGATGAGCCAAACTTGTCATCTAAAACGCCATTTTCATCATAGCAATCAGCAACTCTTGTGCCACTTATACCGTAGTTTCTAACAAGACCAACATTGTTCTTCTTTGCAAAAACAGCGTGATAAACATCTTCAGGAGTAGTAGCACCTACACCCCATGTAATACTGTCACCTAAGAAGTTACAAATCTTACCCTTTAAACTGTATGGACTTGAGAAAACGTCAGCCCTTACATAAGCGTAAGCAATTTTAATTTCTTCTTCATATACAAACTTTGCACCGATTTTTTCGATAATATCAGTTGAAGCATAAAGCTTTCCGTCAACTGTCATAGCCTCAACATCAAGTGTTTCTTCATCAATAGAGAATGTTTCGCCGTCTATGTAAAGTCGGCTACGGGAAAGTTCAACGTATCTTCTTCCCTCTTCTTCTAAAACTCTTGCAAACTTTGATTTGTTGATAAATAAATCAAAATCAATATAGAGTTTTCCGTCCTTGTTTAACAAGTCAAGAACCATTGAATCATTCATAATCATCTTAGGACTTTCAGGAACACCCACAGCCAATGTAGAATACTTTTCAGAGTTCTGGAATGAAAGACATTCAGCATCACTGAGGGCTGACATAGATCTTCTCTTTCCATTTCTTCTGTCGTTTACAATAAGATCAAAGCCCATAAGAGTAACTTCACTTTCAAGTTCATTCTTAAATGGAATGTAAGTTGAAATTGTATAGTAGTCACCAAACTCCTGAACTTCAGCAGAAATTTCAAAGTTGTTTCCAGGCATTTCACCATTTACAACCTGTCCACTTCTTGTAATTCTGAAGAAATAGCAGTTTTCGTCTGGTTCAGAAAGCTTAATATTCTTTTCGTCAATAAAAATTTCCACAGAGTCGTTTTCCCAGGAAAGTTCCGAATCATATTCAGGAGTATCATCAAGCACCTTCACAAAAATGTAAAGACCTTTTTTATCAAAGCCAAGCTTGAACTCTGCAGTAGCACCTTCCTGTTCTCCGTATGCAAAATATTTTTCAGTCTTAAAATCACAGGCATCCATTAAGGACTCCTTGGATTTTAACACATTATATACCTTTGAAATCTCATTCATAATGATTTCCTCCATTAAAATGTTATCCCCAATATTTTACAACTTAAAAACAGATATGTCAACCGATTTTGCGAATTTATAGCCACAAAAAAAGAGAACAGCTAATCGCTGTTCTCAATTATATCAACCATTTTCTTTTTTAGACGCTGAAGAGCATTATCTATTGACTTTGGTTCTTTCTTTAATATTTCAGAAATCTCACGATAGGAATTCCCTTTGACATAAAGATAAAGCACCGTCTGTTCAAGGAAACTGAGTCCATCGCTGATTTTCTCCTCAATTATCTCCATATTTTCTTTATCAATAAATATTTCTTCAGGGTTTGACACAAGAAAATCAAGGATTTTTTCTTCTTCATCTTCCTCTCCGTAGCCTGTAAGAGGCACATAGCTGTTAAGGGGCAGATGTTTTTTTCTGTTTGCAGTTTTAACTGCAGTAATCATCTGCCTTTTTATACAGAGATTTGCAAAGGTATTAAAAGAAGAATTTTTATCCTTGTCGAAGGTGCAGATTGCCTTAAACAGACCAATCATACCCTCCTGAATAAGGTCATCATCATCTCCCCCTGCAAGATAATAAAGTCTTGCACAGGAGCGAACCCTGTCCTTATATCGTTCAAGCAGAAACTCTGTTGCTATTTTATCTCCATTAAGGGATAGTTCAGCCAGACTTTCGTCAGGCAGAGAATCATAGTTTGGGTTTCTATATTCCAAGGTATAGCCTCCGAAAATTATTTTACTAAAGCTTCTGTTTCCTTAGCAATCATAAGCTCTTCGTTTGTAGGAATTACAAGAACTCTTACCTTTGAATCATCAGTTGCAATATCCATCTGTACGCCACGGATTGCCTTTTCATTCTTCTCAGGGTCAATCTTGATTCCGAGAGCTTCAACACCCTTTAAGATGTCTCTTCTAATAATAACAGTATTTTCACCGATACCTGCTGTAAATACGATAGCATCAGCACCGCCAAGTTCAAAAAGGTAAGCACCAACGAAGTGTCTTACGCTGTGTGAGAACATAGAAAGTGCAAGGTGTGCTCTTTCATTTCCCTCAGCTTCAGCAGCCTCAAGATCTCTGAAGTCGCTGCTGATACCTGAAATACCGTCAACACCTGACTTCTTGTTTAAGAGAGTATCAACTTCATCAAGAGTCATACCCTTATTATCAGCGATAAACTTAACGATAGCAGGGTCAATATCACCGCAACGTGTACCCATAACTGTACCTGCAAGAGGTGTAAAGCCCATTGATGTATCAACTGACTTACCGCCGTCAACAGCAGTAATACTTGAGCCGTTACCTAAATGGCAAGTGATAATCTTAACATCATCAACATTCTTGCCCAGCATTTTAGCAGCTTCCTGTGTAACATACTTGTGTGATGTTCCGTGGAAACCGTATCTTCTGATTTTATTTTCTTTATAAAGGTCATAAGGAATACCATACATAAATGATTCAGCAGGCATTGTCTGGTGGAAAGCTGTATCAAATACACCAACCATAGGAACGCCTGGCATAGCAGCCTCACAAGCCTTAATACCGATAATGTTTGCAGGATTGTGAAGTGGTGCAAGTGGGTTACAAGCTTCAACAGCCTTCATAACCTCATCATTGATAATAACAGAGCCAGTAAATTCTTCTCCGCCGTGAACAACTCTGTGGCCTACAGCTGAAATTTCATCCATTGAAGAAATTACGCCGTGATTTCCGTCAGTTAAAGCGTCAAGAACCATCTTGATTGCGTCAGCATGGTCTTTCATAGGTTTCTCAATGACAACCTTTTCTCCTCCGTCAGGAGTGTGGTTAAGCTTTGAGCCTTCAATACCGATTCTTTCGCAAAGACCCTTTGCCATTACATTTTCAGTTTCCATATCAATAAGCTGATACTTAAGTGATGAGCTTCCTGCATTTATAACTAAAATTTTCATTTTGATTTTCTCCTTTTGTAAAATTTACGCCTGTGCCTGAACACAAGTGATAGCAACTACGCCTACGATATCGTCAGCGCTGCAACCTCTTGACAAGTCGTTGATTGGCATAGCAATACCCTGAGTTACAGGTCCGTATGCTTCAGCCTTAGCAAGTCTCTGAACCAGCTTGTAGCCGATGTTACCTGCATCAAGGTCAGGGAATACGAGGACGTTTGCCTTACCTGCAACAGGGCTGTTCGGAGCCTTTGACTCACCAACAGATGGAACGATAGCAGCGTCAAGCTGTAATTCACCGTCAACTAAAAGGTCAGGGTTCATTTCCTTACAGATTCTTGTAGCTTCAACTACCTTATCAACATCAGCGTGCTTTGCACTGCCCATTGTTGAATGTGAAAGCATAGCAACCTTAGCCTGCTTCTGAACAAGAAGTTCAAAGCTTTCAGCAGAACAAGCAGCAATAGCAGCAAGCTTTTCAGGGTCAGGATTCTGTTCAAGACCGCTGTCTGCGAAAATGAATGTACCGTTTTCGCCGTATTCACAGTCAGGAACAACCATTAAGAAGAAAGCTGAAACAAGCTTTACGCCCGGCTTTGTCTTAATAATCTGAAGACTTGGTCTTAAAGTGTTAGCAGTTGAATGACAAGCACCTGAAACAACACCGTCAGCGTCCCCTGCCTTAACCATAAGACAAGCATAATACATATAATCTCCGAGAGCAGTTTCCTTTGCTTCTTCGTATGTTAAGCCCTTTGACTTTCTGAGCTCAACAAAAAGGTTTAAGTATTCTTCTGTTTTTTCATAAGTGAAAGGATTGATAATTGTTGCACCTGTTAAATCAAGTCCCTTACCGTTTGCTTCGATTTCTTCAGGTGTACCGATGATTACAAGGTTAGCAATTCCTTCCTTTAAAATTGTTTCAGCAGCCTCAAGAGTTCTTCTGTCCATAGACTCAGGAAGAACAATTGTTTTCTTATCAGCTCTGGCTCTTTCTTTGATTACATCAATAAATCCCATGATTTTTCCTCCGTATATTAAAATAAAATAATTTCCAAATGATAATTTTATCACAATTTCTCTGTTTTTTCAAGAGAATATTGAACTTTTTTACAAAACAGGCTGAAATTTGAAAATAACGCCTATTACAGCAGACAAAAGTATAATAAAAATCGGGTGAATTTTCACCTTTCTTGTAACTGCAAAAAGTACAGCAAAAAGAATTACTGCAGGTATTTCAATTATGCCGATTATCTGTTTAATATTAAAGCTTTCGGAAAGGGTTGAAATCCTTGGCAAAAATGCACTTTTAAGGATTGACACAAGGGCACAGCACACAAGGGACGCCACCACAGGACG
Organism: Clostridia bacterium; assembly: GCA_017622215.1. Classification (GTDB taxonomy): domain Bacteria; phylum Bacillota; class Clostridia; order Monoglobales; family Monoglobaceae; genus RGIG8709. Next base: position 108,419 of record JAGARO010000012.1, on the reverse strand, counting down.
AAGTCCGTAGAAGGCATTTTTTACAAACCTGCTTTCGCTGTATTTATCAAGAGCCTTTGCAATAATCAGGATTATTATAATGGACGGCATTATAAGTCCCAGCGTCGCAATAACTCCCCCGAAAATTCCCGCAAAATTATATCCCACATAGGTTGCACAGTTTACGCCGATTGGTCCAGGTGTGGACTCAGATACAGCAATCATATCAGCAAGCATCTGTTCAGATAAAAACTCAGGATATTTCCCTGCCAAATCATAAAGGAACGGAAGAGTAGCCATTCCTCCGCCGATAGCAAAAAGCCCTATCTTAAAAAACTCAAAGAAAAGAATAAAAAGGTTCACTACTTCTTCCCCCTTTCGCCGATTAAAGCACCAAGGAGAATCCCCCCGAGAACAAGATATATGGAAGATACATCAAAAATCAAGGCAAGAATTAAAGAAACAAAGAAAATTAAAAATGTAATTTTATCCTTAACCCCTGACTTTATAAATTTTATAACAGCGTCAAAAACTAAAACTGAAACCGCAACTCTAATTCCCGAAAAAGCATACTGCACATATGAAATTGAAGAAAAATTGCTAATCAGCGCTGCAATAATCACAATAATCACAACTGACGGAAAAACTACGCCTAATGTGGCAAAAATTCCGCCGAGTACACCCTTTTTCTTGTAGCCCACAAAGGTTGCAGTATTTACCGCAATAATCCCTGGTGTGCACTGTCCGATTGCATAGTAATTCATAATTTCATCTTCAGTGGCCCATTTATTTTTTTCAACTACTTCCTTTTTTATCATAGGAAGCATAGCAAGTCCGCCTCCGAATGTAAAAAGGCCGATTTTAGCAAAATAATAAAATAATAAAAACAATTCTTTCAAAAGCCTGCAACTCCTTTAACCACTTAATTTTATAACTTATAGGAACTTTTGTCAATAATTTGAATTTTTTTTAAAAAAAGACTTGCATTTTCAAAACCTCTGTGTTAATATAGTATGGATTGATTAAGTTATACTATTTTCGGAGGTGAAATTAATGCCTAATATTAAGTCAGCTAAAAAGAGAGTTAAGGTTATCGCTACAAAGACTCTTCAGAACCAGATGTTAAAGACTCAGCTTAAGACAGCTGTTAAGAAGTTTGAAGCGGCACTTACAGAAGGTAAGGAAGCTGCAACAAATGCATACACTGCATTGATTAAGGCAACTGACCAGGCAGTAGCAAAGGGTATTCTTCATAAGAATACAGCTGCCAGAAGAAAGAGCCAGTATGCTAACAAAATGAACAAAATTGCTTAATGCAAACCGCCTTTAGGCGTCTTCCCTTAGGGAGAAGTCAATTTGGATTTCAAGATTACAAAAACCCTTACGATACCAGGTATCGTAAGGGTTTTATTATTTATCCAAACAATTTATTGCTTGAAACAAAGCATTTTGGATGATGGACAAGGCAAAAAACGAAGTTAATCCTGTATGGATTAACGAGGCTTTTTCCGTAGTACAACGCCATAAATGCAAAGTTTCAAGTTGGCTAATCCCTATGGGAAGATGCCTTTATGGCGGTCTTTTTTTTGTTTATTTTTCATCAGGGCAACAGATTGACCTGAAAGTCGCAATTGTGGCAAGGGTATCCCCGAGCTGTACCAAAACCGCTGCAAGAACGGTAATCTCCTCCACTGTCAGCTTGCAGGAAATTGCATTTGCAACTGCAGTTACAGAAGCTGTAAGTTCACAGGAATTCATAAAACATCCCTCCATGGCTCATTAATAAACTTCATTATAATATGCAATAAATCTTATAGTGTTAAAATGTTAAAAACTTATTGACTTTTGTATTTTAATATGCTTAAATGAACTTAACAATTATTTTTGGAGGAATATGGTTATGGCACATATTACAGACAGATTTTGTAAAAGTCAGTGGGGTGTTTTCACACACTATCTTGGAATTAAGGATTGCACAACTGCAGAAGAGTGGAATGCAAAGGTTAACAGCTTTGACGTAAAGAAACTTGCAGAACAGCTTAAGTATGTTGGTGCAAGATATTATTTTATCACAATAATGCAGGGCGGAAGATGGATGCTTGGCCCTAACGATACATACAACAAGATTACAGGTTTCAAGCCTGGCGAAGCTTGTTCAGAGAGAGACCTTGTTGCTGAAATTATCGAAGAACTTGATAAGCACGGCATCGACACTTACCTCTACTATACAGGGGACGGCCCACATCTCGACGAAGTTGCAGGCAGAGCAATGGGAATGTACGAAGGGGATATGTTAAAAGAAAACCCAATGTATAATATGCACCCTGTTACAGAAGAATTTGTTAAGAACTGGACAGCAGTTTTAGAAGAATACGCTGTACGTTACGGCGAAGGCGTTAAGGGCTGGTGGTTTGACGGTATGTACGACGTTCTCGGCTATCATCAGGAACTTATCGACTACTATAAGAGAGCAGTTAAAAAAGGTAACCCTAACGCAATTTGTGCATTTAACAACGGCGTAAAGGGTGGAAACGAAATGAACTGGGGACATGGTGATTTTATCACAGGCGAAGCTGTAAGCTACGAATATATTCCAACAGGACGTTTCCGTATCGGCGGACAGCAGCACCTCCTCGTAACTCTCGGCTTTAACCCTGAAACAGGTAAAGGTGACTGGTGGAGAAAGGGTTCAATGTGTTCAAAGGAATATTTAAGAGCATTTATGAACAGAGCAAAGAGAGACAGCTCGGTTATCACTTATGATATCTGGATTGACAACGACGGCTCCTTCGACCCTGAACAGATGGAATACTTAAGATATATGGAATTCGGCGAAGAAAAATAGTAATAAAAAGCACTTGAAAAATCAAGTGCTTTTTTATTTATTCAATTTTATAAGTACCTTTGACAAAGGCAGAATAAGGAATCCTGCACAAAAGTTTCCTATTCCGTGCATTATATCAAAAGGCAATCCCGATATAATCCATGCCAGAGCCTGTTTAAAATTAAGACCGAACAGTAACGCCTGAGCAGGAGCATAAAGTACACCGTAGAACAGACCGTGCATAAGGCATACAACGGGATAAACTATACAGGCAACCCTTTCGGACATATTCTTTGGCAAAAGCATTGTAACTCCCCAGAGAGCTGTCCAGATATAAAGGTATGGAATCCACCAGTTTGTAAAGCCTGCGTAAATACCGCTCAAAATAACATAAATGTAAATCGGAATTAAAGCCTTTTTACGAAATACAACCGTAAAAACCATTGTAAACATCCCGATAAGATGAATGTTTGGCAAAAGCTCCATAATAATCTTTGAACAGAACATAATCGTGCCAAGCATGGCAAACACGACCATTTCTTTAACGCTCAGAGCTTGTTTTCCTCTGCCCGTAGCACCATTATTTCGTGTAAACAATTCTGTATGTAGCTCCCTCTGTAATTTCAGTTGTATCCATGCCTGATGTTGCATACTCCTCGCCAATATAGAATGCCCAGTAGCTCTTGTCAACGTCGTAGTCGGCAGTTATGCCGTTTACAGCTTTAACATAAAGGCCGTAAGGTCCTTCCTCTCCGTCAACAAGCTTAAGTTCGGTCAAAGCCTCTCCCACAGTCTTTTTATCAGTATTCACAGTAAACACAACAACCTCTTCCCCTGCTTCTACTTCTGCTGTGAATGTTTTTTCTCCAATGCCAAGAACAGTATCCTCAAGATAAATTGCATTTTCCCATAATCCCGCCTTGTCAACAGAGCTTCCACAGGCAGTAAAACTGAAAATCAAAATAGCAACAAGCACTGCACATAAAAATTTTTTCATATTTCTCAATCCTTTCTTTTTTCAAAAGGATAAAATAAAAGTACCCTTCTATGAGGGTACTGTAAAATTCAGGCACAATTATACAAAAACCTGATTATACACATCTCCCCATATTGCCCAAGAGACTTTTATGTATCACAAACCGATAAGCATTCCGACTTGACTTGCCTTAGCAAGAGTTACGGCAATGGCTGTTGCTACGGATTCCCACCGTATTCCCTTATCACCTGACAATACCGTCCTGCAGTATGTCCGGTAACAGATGCACTATACATCTGATGGCCTGCGTTTATTCTTTTGTTTGGTGCGGGTGACAGGACTTGAACCTGCACGCCTACTGGACACAAGAACCTAAATCTTGCACGTCTGCCAATTCCGCCACACCCGCATAAAAATGTTAAGGCTACTTTGCGTAGCCTTAACATTATAGCAGTTTTTATTTGTTTTGTCAATGATTATTCAAGCTCAAATGCACCTGTGTAGAGCTGATAATATTTGCCTTTCTGCAGGATAAGCTCATCGTGAGTTCCACGCTCAATTATATTGCCGTTTTCAAGAACCATTATAACATCAGAATTCTGCACAGTTGAAAGTCTGTGAGCTATTACAAAGACAGTTCTGCCCTTCATAAGTCGGACCATACCCTGCTGTACAATGCTTTCAGTTCTTGTATCAATGCTTGATGTAGCCTCGTCAAGAATCATAACAGGCGGGTCAGCAACAGCTGCACGGGCGATAGAGATAAGCTGACGCTGTCCCTGGGACAAGTCAGAGCCGTCTCCTGAAATCACAGTGTTATACCCATCAGGAAGCATATTTATAAATCCGTCAGCGTTAGCAAGTTTAGCTGCAGCAATAACCTCTTCGTCTGTTGCATCAAGCTTTCCGTACCTGATATTCTCCATAACAGTACCTGTAAAGAGGTTTACGTCCTGAAGAACAATTCCAAGAGAGTGTCTTAAATCAGCTTTCTTAATCTTATTTATATTTATATCATCATAACGGATTTTTCCGTCCTGAATATCGTAGAAACGGTTTATAAGATTTGTGATTGTAGTTTTACCTGCACCTGTTGCACCAACAAATGCAACCTTCTGACCTGGCTTTGCATAAAGACTTATATTGTGAAGCACAGTCTTTTCAGGGTTGTATCCGAAGTCAACATTTTCTAAAACCACATCTCCCTTAAGTTCCGTGTAGGTTACAGAGCCGTCGCCGTGAGGATGTTTCCACGCCCACATACCTGTTCTTTCAAGGGTTTCCGTAATCTGTCCATCTTCCACTTTTGCATTAACCAAAGTGACATAGCCCTCGTCAGTTTCAGGCTCTTCATCAAGAAGGTCGAAAATTCTTTCAGCCCCCGCAAGCGCCATAACGATGTAGTTAAACTGCTGTGAAACCTGACTGACAGGCATAGTAAAGCTCTTGCTGAGCTGTAAAAATGCTGCAATTGTACCAACAGTAAGTCCCGGTACTTTAAATACAATAGACAAAAGTCCGCCGAAGAATGCAACGAGTACATACTGGATATTTCCCAGGTTACCGTTTACAGGCATAATAATATTTGCATACTTATTGGCAAGATTTGCATTTTCAAAAAGCTCATCATTAAGCTTATCAAAATTCTTCTTTGCTTCTTCCTCATGGCAGAAAACCTTAATAACTTTCTGTCCGTTTATCATTTCTTCAATGTAGCCGTTAACCTGACCGATTGATTTCTGCTGTGCACCGAAGAACTTACCGCTCTTTCCGCCTATAATCTTTGTGCAGTTAAGAATAATAAATACCATACAGATAACAATAATTGTCATCTGCCAGCTCATAGTTATCATAGCGGAGAACACAGATACAATTGTAATTGCAGAAGAGAAAAGCTGTGGCATACTCTGGGAAATCATCTGCCTGAGAGTATCCGTATCGTTTGTATAATGGCTCATAACATCCCCGTGGGTATGAGTATCAAAATACCTGATTGGAAGCTTTTCCATATGGTCATACATCTGATTTCTAACATCTCTTAAAATCCCCTGGGACACAACAACCATAATTCTGTTAAATGTAAAGTTTGACACAACCCCAAGAAGATATATAAATGCCATTTTAATAATTGCACTCAAAAGTCCCGAATAACCAATAGACGGGTTGTTGGAGATTGGAACAATGTGGTCGTCAATCAGCGTCTGTATAAACACAGAGCCTCTTACGCCTGCTACAGCAGAAATTATAATACAGATTACAACGAAGAAAAGATGTGGCTTATACTCCTTGAAATAGGAAAGGAGTCTTAAAAGGGAGCCCTTAACATCTCTTGTTTTAGGTCCCGCATAGTGTCTTACAGGAGGCATTATTCTTCCCCTCCCTTCACCTGTGAGTTATATACCTCACGGTAAATTTCGTTGCTTTCAAGAAGCTGGTCATGTGTTCCAACAGCGTCAATGCGTCCGTTATCCATAACGATAATTTTGTCAGCATCCTGAACAGAGGAAATTCTCTGGGCAATAATAAGCTTTGTAATATGTGGGATTTCTTCCCTGAATGCCCGTCTGATTTCAGCATCAGTCCGAGTGTCAACAGCGCTGGTAGAATCGTCTAAAATGAGAATTTTAGGGCTTTTAAGAAGAGCTCTTGCAATACAGAGCCTCTGCTTCTGTCCACCTGAAACATTAGTTCCGCCCTGCTCAATTTTTGTTTCATATTTTTCAGGGAAGGACTGGATAAAGCTGTCTGCCTGTGCAAGTCTGCATATCCTTACAATCTCCTCATCTGTGGCGTCTTTATTGCCCCAGCAAAGATTGTCTTTTATAGTACCTGAAAACAGTTCATTCTTCTGAAGCACCATAGCTACAGAATCTCTTAAGACTTCGAGGTCATATTCACGGACATTTCTGCCATCAACTAAAACTTCTCCCTCTTTTGTGTCATAAAGTCTTGGAATAAGCTGAACAAGGGTACTCTTAGAGCTACCTGTTCCGCCGATAATTCCCACAGTTTCTCCCGATTCAATGGTTAAATTTATATCCTTTAAGCAGTATCTGTCCTTGTTATCGGAGTAACCAAAGAATACATTTTTAAACTCAATTTTACCTGAATTAAGCTCCATAACCGCCTCTTCAGGATTCTTAATATCGCTTTCCTCGTCAAGAATTTCGGTAATACGTTCAGCCGACGCCCTTGACATAACAAGCATAACAAATACCATAGAAAGCATCATAAGGCTCATAAGCACCTGCATAACGTAGGATAAAAGGCTTACAAGCTGACCCTCTGTAAGATTGCCCACAACAATCATCTTCGCTCCGAACCAGGCAATAGCAATTATTGCCGTATATGTAGCAAACTGCATTACAGGACCGTTAAAGGAAAGAATTTTTTCCGCCCCTGTGGAGTAGTTGTAAATTTCCCCTGAAACCTCTTTAAATTTGCCTGCCTCGTGGTCTTCACGAACATAGGATTTTACAACTCTTATACCTCTTAAGTTTTCCTGAACAATCCTGTTAAGCTTGTCATAGGTCTTAAACATCTTCTTAAAAATCGGATGTGCCGAGCTTGAAATAAGGAATAAAGCAACAGCCATAAAAGGCAAAAGAACAAGGAATATAAGGGACATTTTTCCGCTTATATACATAGTCATTGCCAAAGAGAAAATAAGCATAGCAGGACAACGCACAGCTGTTCTTATAATCATCAAAAATGAATTCTGAAGATGGGTTACATCAGTTGTAAGTCTTGTTACAATACTTGCAGTGGAGAATTTATCAATATTTCTGAAAGAGAAATTCTGCACATTATAAAACATTCTTTTTCTTATATTTTTCGCAAATCCTGTTGACGCCTTGGCAGCGTAACTGCCTGCAAGAATGCCGAAAGTAAGAGAACAAAGTGCAAAAACAATAAGAATACTTCCATACTTCACAATTTCACTTAAATTACCTGCATTTATACCTTTATCAATAAGCTTTGACATTAAAAATGGAATTAAAACTTCTAGAAAAGTTTCACATCCCACAAAAACAGGTGAAAGGATTGCATCTTTTTTATATTCGCCGATACATTTAGAAAGCTTCTTAATCAATCCATACCCCTCCTATAAAATTCCTATTTTTTATTTTAATCCATAGAAATTTAATTGTCAAGGCAATTCACAGAATGGACACAATCAGCTTACAAAATTTTCTATAAATTCGGTAAGTTCAGCCTTGCTCTTTAAAACAACTCCCGTTTCAAGAAGTTCTATATCGTTTTTTGGAAGTGCAGAGGTGGAAATTCTTTCTGAATAAATATATCTTTTGTTGCCGTTTTCACATTCATATATAGAAAGTTTATTACCATCCAGACAAACAAAGAACTGTTTATCACCTTTTTCTCTGTAACCGTCAGGGGTAAAACTTGAAACTGTAACAGCCTCCGCATTTTCCTCTAAATTTTTAACCGTTACATAATAGCTAAGATATGCTGTTCCCACAGCAAGAATACAATATATTAAAAATATAGTAAGAAATTTTCTAAAATTTTTCATATACTTTCCTCCTTTTGAAAAGTATTTCCATCAAAAAACAAAAATATACTTTGCAAATGGAAAAAACTGTGATATAATGCTATTTAGGAAATTATACATTTTTCAGTATCAGGAAGTGTTTACAATGAAAAATCCTTATTTGAAAAAATTTTTAATAATTTTAGGAGCAATGTGCGGAGTAGGTCTGCTTATCTGCGGACTAGTGGTTATCTGTGCGTCCTACGGACTTTTGGGAGATATTAACGGAGTAGATGTGGAATCTCTTACTCTTAATACCTCCTCTGCCGTTTACTATATTGACAAAAACGGCGAGGAAGTCTTTTTAGACTCCCTGTCCTCAGATGAAAACAGAGTATGGGTTGACAAGGAAGAAATCCCACAGCATATGCTCGACGCTTTTGTAGCCATTGAAGATGAACGTTTTTATTCCCACAACGGCTTTGACCTTTTCAGAACAACAAAGGCTGTTTTTGTGCATTTCTTCAACAAAATCACAAGACGTCCTACAACTTTTGGCGGAAGTACAATTACTCAACAGCTTATTAAAAATATAACTATGGACCGAGAACAGACCTCTGCAAGAAAAATCCGCGAGATTTCCCAGTCTGTTAACCTTGAAAGACATCTTTCCAAGGACCAGATACTTGAAATGTATGTAAATACAATCTATCTTGCAAACGGTTGCAGCGGTATTCAGACTGCCTCTTATAAGTACTTCGGTAAGCCTGTTTCAAAGCTTAACATCGCAGAGTCAGCCTGTATCGCAGGTATAACACAGGCACCAACTACCTATGACCCCCTTCACAATCCTGAAAACAATAAGAAAAAGCAGGAGATCGTGCTTAAGAAAATGCTTGAGCTTGACTATATCACAGAAGAAGAATACAACGAGGCTGTAAATTATAAGCTTGTATTCAAAGAAAAAGCCGTTACAGCCACAGCCGATAACATCAACTCCTACTTTATTGACGAGGTTATCGAACAGGTTTTAGCTGACCTTATCGAAGAGGGTTACCCTGAAGTAATTGCAGAAAAGCTTCTCTACACAGGGGGACTTAAAATTGTTTCAACCTACGACCCGAACGTTCAGAACGCAATTGATTCAGTTTATGCAGACAAAGCAAACTTTCCTAATACAAATATGGACCCAATGCCACAGTCCTCAATTATAGTGATTGACCCATACAATGGTGAAATCAAAGGTATGGCAGGGGGTATTGGTGAAAAAACAGGGGACAGAATTTTAAACCGTGCAACAGGCACATTCCGTCAGCCTGGTTCAACCATCAAGCCGATTGCAGTATATTCCCCTGCAATTGAGGCAGGAATTGTTACACCGGGTACAATCTACGAAGATAAGGCTATTGATTACAACGGCTGGGTACCAAAAAACTATGACTTTACATACAGCGGTCCTATGACAGTAAGAAACGGACTTAGAAATTCAGTAAATACAATCGCTGTTCAGGTACTTGACGACCTTGGAACACACGAATCCTTTGACCACCTTGTTAACAATTTAGGTGTAACTTCACTTGTTAAATCAAGAACAATTGACGGCAAGGTTTATTCAGATATAAACCTCTCCTCTCTCGCTTTGGGCGGTCTTACAGACGGTATTTCCTTAAAGGAACTTACCGCAGCCTACCAGCCATTTGTAAACAGCGGTATCTACACAAAACCGCATATTTATAAATCAGTTTACGATTCAAAGGGCAAGGAAATCTTGTATGCTGACGAAAAGACAACAGAAGCCTTAAGCCCATCCACAGCCTATGTCACAGCACAGATGCTCCGTGCAGTTGTTACATCAGGTACAGGTGGCGGTGCACAGCTTTCAAAAGCAAGCTTCACAGCAGGTAAAACAGGTACGACCTCTGATATGAAAGACAGATGGTTTGTAGGCTTTACTCCGAACTATGTATGCGGAGTATGGTATGGCTGGGACCAGCCAAGAACAATCCCTGGCGGAAACCCTTGTGTATCTACTTTCAAAACAGTTATGGACAAGGTGCACGAAAAGGTTACAGAAAAAACAATCAAGCGTCCAAAGGACGTAATCGAAGTTACTTACTGTAAAGAGTCAGGCAAGCCTGCAGGCGACAACTGTGGCGAGGATGTTGAAACATTCTGGTTTGTTGATAATAAACTTGCAAAGGAAAAATGTAAGCTCCCACACGGCGAATCTACAGTAATAGTTGAAGTCGGCGGAGAGGTTACGGAAGACACAACAAACTCCTCGGCAGACATCGTAATTGAATAAAATAAAACCCTTGGGAAATCCCAAGGGTTTTTCTTTAACTGAATTTAATTGTATGAACTGTGGAATAATTTTCGCCTTTTTTTAGCTTAATCATTCCCTCTTTTTCTTCTATTGCTTTTGAAGAATTTTCCATAGGAGGAATTCCGTGCCACGGCTCAATACAGATATACCCTGCACCGCATTTCTGCCAAATTAAAAGGTATTCATAGCCTGCAAAATCAACCTCAATAGTTCTCTTTCCGTTTGTAAGTACAGCCTTATCAGAATTGTGCTTCTTAAAAACAAGAGCGTCAATTTCAAAATAGCTTTCCTTAAGAGGCAGTTCTTTTTCTCCCGAGAGAATAACCTGTGTATTCTCTGTTAGGAGGTTTCCCTTTAATGCATTTGCAATAAGCTCCTCATCTTTATCGAAGATTATTTTGTAATCCTCAATCCCCTCAGGGCAGGCATAAGCCTCGTGAGAGCCTGTTGTAAAATACATCTCCCCGTCAGTCAAATTATTCACAGCAGTTTCAACCTTAAGCATATTTCCCGAAATCTCATAAATCTGGCGTAGTTCAAATTCAAAAGGATATTGTCTTAATGTTTCTTCGTTGGATTTTAAGAGAAAAACAATTCTATCTTCCTCTGATTTTTCAACCTCAAATTCGCTGTGCCTTGTAAAGCCGTGCTTTTTAAGGGTATAACTCTTTCCCTTATAGGTAAACTCATCATCAGGAAGTCCACCGCAAATTGGGAAAAGCACAGGAGCTTTCCCTGTCCAGAACTTTTCGTCCCCGTTCCAGATATATTCTTTTTCTCCGTCAGTTACGCTCTGAATTTCAGCTCCAAGACTGCTTATTTTCACAGTAAGAAAATCATTTTTAATCTCAAAAATCATAATTTTACTCCAGAATTCCAAGAATTTCGCAAGGCTTTTCAACAATCGCATCAGCCTTATGTTCCTCAAGCTCAGCTCTGTCCCTGAAGCCCCAAAGAACGCCAACTGTATATGCACCTGCATTTTTACCTGTCATCATATCAGTTTTAGTGTCCCCAACATAGATACACTCTGTTGGCTTAACACCAAAATCATCTAAAATCTGAAGAAGTGATACAGGGTCAGGCTTAACAGGAACACCCTCTCTCACGCCGTAAAAACCGTCAAACATATCCTCGCCGAAGAAGTTTTTAAGTACATCAATCATAGTAAAATGAGGCTTGTTTGAAACAACGCCAAGCTTCATTCCCCTTGCCTTAAGTTCTTTTAAGAGTTCCTGCATACCGTCATAAACAGTAGTTAAGTACATTGTATCCTTGTCATATTCCTCACAGTACATCTTAAATACCTTTTCGTAGATTTCAGGGCTATCTTCCCCTACATACTCCATCATTCTCTTAACAAGAATTCTTGTGCCGTCCCCTACAAAAATTTTATACATATTGACGTCAATTTCAGGGTAGCCATAAGCCTTTAAAGCATTATTTCCGTAGTATGCAATTGTAGTTATAGTATCTGTAAGTGTGCCGTCTAAGTCAAAAACAACAGCTTTATACATAATATCTCTCCATTCCGTAAAAAAGAGCCATAAGGCCCTTTTTATAATTTTTCTATTACAGCTTCAAGAGGATTGTCTGAAAGTGTTTCAAATTCTCCTGCATCACAAAGCTTTGCAATTTCAGGTCTGAAAGGAATTCTTGCCAGGAATTCAATTCCATTTTCCTTTGCAACCTCTTCCCCGTGGGACTCACCAAAGATTTCAATCTTCTTTCCACAGTCAGGGCACTCAACATAGCTCATATTTTCAACCATTCCGATAATCGGAATATTCATCATCTTCGCCATATTAACAGCTTTAGCCACAATCATTGAAACAAGCTCCTGAGGAGATGTTACAACAACAATTCCGTCAACAGGAATTGACTGGAAAACTGTAAGTGGAACGTCCCCTGTGCCAGGAGGCATATCCACAAACATAACGTCAACATCTTCCCATACAACGTCTGTCCAGAACTGCTTAACAGCTCCGCCGATAACAGGTCCTCTCCAAGCAACAGGAGAAGTTACATCATCTAAAAGAAGGTTAATTGACATAATCTTAACCCCTTCCTTTGATTCAGCAGGAAGAAGTCCGAAGTCGTTAGCATCAGCACGAACGCCGTCTAAACCAAAAATTTTAGGGATTGAAGGGCCAGTAATGTCCGCATCTAAAATAGCGGCATTCTTTCCGCTTTTCTGCACAGCTGTAGCTAAAAGTGAAGTAACTAAGGATTTACCTACTCCCCCTTTACCTGATACAACTCCGATAACCTTTTTTATATTGCTCATAGCATTAGGTGCTTCAAGAAAACTCTTTGGGTCTCTGTCGGCACAGTTTGCCGAGCAAGTTGAACAATCATGTGTACATTCGCTCATTATATATCTTTCCTTTCATAAACATCTTTTTGTATTTTAGCACTTTTTTACACTCCCGTCAAGTCAAAGGGAGGTATAAATTCCTCATTGGCGCTTGATTTTTCCTGCATATAGCCTGTGTCAAAGCCAAGCCTTAAAGCCTCATCAACTACCGAGTTGTATTCAAAGCTTGTAATTCTTCTTCCAAGACCAATTTTTTCAGCCTCACCCTTAGGTGTAAACTGACTCATAAGGCTTAAAATAAACTTTTCTTTCGGAATATCAATATGCCTTAAAACCTCAATGGAATCCTGTCTGTGCCCAGGTAAGACAAGGTGTCTTATAATTGTGCCCTTTTTCATAATTCCGTCCTCAAAAACAGGCTCTCCTGTAATTTCAGCCATTTCCTTTGCACTCTCTAACGCAAACTTAAAATAATCAGGAGCCTTAGAGTATTTTGCGGACAATTCCTCTGAATAATACTTAATATCAGTCAAAAATATATCAAAATATTTTCCGTATTCACGGATTGTTTCCCTGTTTTCATAGCCACCGCAGTTATAAACCACAGGAATTTTCGGTTTTGCAATTTCTAAAGCCTCTGCAATCCATGGGAGATAATGTGTCGGCGTAACAAGATTTATATTATGAGCACCCTTTTCCTGAAGCTCATTAAAAATTTCCGCAAGTCGCTGGGCAGTTACAGTTTTCCCAAAATTTTCGTGGCTTATTTCGTAATTCTGGCAATAGGCACACTTCATAGTACAACCGCTGAAAAAAACTGTTCCCGAGCCATTTTTTCCGCTTATACAAGGCTCTTCCCAGAAGTGAAGTCCTGCTCTTGCAATTTTAATTTTATCTGTGGCTCCGCAAAACCCTGCCCCTGTACTTCTGTCAGCACCGCATTGCCTTGGACAAAGTCTGCAACTCCTCACATCAAACATAATTATCACCATAATTTATTATAATTTTTTTCTGCATAAAGTCAATGTTTTTCGAAACAATAATCATAAAGGAGTGAAATTATGACAAACAAAGAATATATTGATTACGTCAACAAGAAAACCCCAAACAGCAAGATACTTAAAAACACAGTACTTGCATTTATTATTGGCGGACTTATCTGTTGCGTGGGACAGGCATTTTCCGACTTTTACAGAATTATGTTTAACCTGAGTGCCGAAGACGCCAAAACAGCTGTACCTATAACTATGGTATTTTTAGGTGCACTCTTTACAGGTCTTAACCTTTACAATAAACTTGCACGGTACGCAGGAGCAGGCACTATTGTTCCAATCACAGGCTTTGCTAACTCAATTGTATCCCCTGCTATGGAATTTAAGCGGGAGGGACTTGTTTTAGGACTTGGCGCAAAAATGTTTACCGTAGCAGGTCCCGTTTTGGTTTACGGCATAACAGCTTCCGTTATTGTGGGACTGATTTACTATTTTATAGGAGGTATGATGTAATGCAGACAATAAAACTTAAAACTCCTGTATCAATTCTATCCTCCGCCTCTGTTGCAGGTGTCAAGGAGGGACTTGGTCCTCTCAAAAATTTTTACGACAAGGTTTTAGAAGATGCAGAGTGGGGCGAAAAAACCTGGGAAAAAACTGAAAGTAAAATGCAGACCTTTGCTGTAACAAAGGCTCTTGAAAAAGCAAACTTAAAGCCTACGGATATGAATTATATTTTTGCAGGAGACCTTCTTAACCAGTGCATAGCCTCAAGCTTTGGCTTAAGAAATCTTGAAATACCATTTTTCGGACTTTACGGAGCCTGCTCTACAATGGCAGAAAGCACATCTCTTGCCTCAATTACAGTTTCCTCAGGCTACGCAGATTACGCCGTGGCTGTAACCTCAAGTCATTTCTGCACAGCAGAACGACAGTACCGTCAGCCCCTTGAATACGGAGGCCAACGTCCGCCCTCTGCCCAATGGACTGTAACAGGCTCAGGAGCAATGGTTTTAGGAACAGGAAAATCCCCCTATATAACCCATATAACAACAGGAAAAATTGTTGATATGGGCATAAACGATGCAAACAATATGGGCGCAGCCATGGCACCTGCTGCCATCGACACCCTTACAGCACATTTTAAGGATACAGGCAGAACCTCCGACTTTTACGACCTGATTGTAACAGGGGATTTAGGGAAAATCGGCAAGGAGATTGTTATTGAAAAAATGCTTGAAAAGGGCTATGATATGAGAAGCAACTATAATGACTGCGGATGTATGGTCTTTGATTTGGAAAAACAGGATATGCACGCAGGAGGCTCAGGCTGTGGCTGTATCGCAATCACTCTCTGTGGCTTTATTATGGAGAAAATAAAAAGCGGAGAGCTTAAAAATGTTCTTTTTGCAGGCACAGGAGCTCTCCTCAGCCCCACCTCCACTCTTCAGGGCGAAACAATCCCGGGCATAGCCCACGCAGTTGCAATTTCAAGGGAGGTGGACTAAATGGCATACCTTGGCTCATTCATAGTTGGCGGAATCCTTTGTGCAATAGCCCAAATTTTAATTGACAAAACAAAGCTGACCCCTGCAAGAATTCTTGTGCTTTATGTTGTAGTGGGCACAGTTTTAGGTGCTCTGGGACTATACGATATAATTGAAAGAGTAGGCCACGCAGGTGCCACAGTTCCCCTTATGGGCTTTGGCAACACCCTCGCCAAAGGCGTTATGAAAGCTGTAAACGAAAAAGGCTTTATAGGGATTTTCACAGGTGGAATTACAGCCGCCGCAGGAGGCATAACCGCCTCTATCCTCTTCGGTTTCCTGGTAGCCTTAATCTTCACCCCAAAGGACAAATATTAAAAAAGATGGTCGAAAGACCATCTTTTTTATATATTAAACTTTTCCCTTATATATTTAATTTGTTCTTCAACGGATTTAACTGATGTTCCGCCCTTTGAGATACGCTTTTCAACGCAGGTTACAAGGTCAATCTCCTTAAATAAATCTTCGTTGAATAAATCGGAGAATTCCCTGTATTCCTCTAAAGTCAGGCTTTCCAAAACCTTATCTTCAGCGATACATTTACTTACAATCTGTCCCGAAATCTTGTATGCAGACCTGAAAGGCAAGCCATTTTTAACAAGATAATCTGCAAGGTCTGTGGCATTTATAAAGCCCTTTTTCGCAGCGTTCAACATATTTTCGGTGTTAGCAGTCATAGTATCAACCATTCCC
Organism: Clostridia bacterium; assembly: GCA_017622215.1. Classification (GTDB taxonomy): domain Bacteria; phylum Bacillota; class Clostridia; order Monoglobales; family Monoglobaceae; genus RGIG8709. The sequence continues at coordinate 92,270 of JAGARO010000012.1, read as the reverse complement.
GCGAATACCTCTATACACATCTTAACTGTATCCACAGCGTCAAAAATGCCCTCTTTATCTTCCTGCATATCCTTGTTGTAGGCAAGAGGAAGCCCCTTGAGAGTAGTAAGAAGTCCCATAAGGTCGCCGAAAACTCTGCCCGTCTTACCGCGAACAAGCTCAGCCATATCAGGGTTCTTCTTCTGCGGCATAATTGATGAGCCTGTTGTGTACTCGTCAGAAAGCTCAACAAACTTGAATTCCCAGCTTGACCAGAGAATAATTTCCTCTGCAAACCTTGAAAGGTGAACCATAATAATTGAAATATCGCTTAAAAGTTCAAGAACAAAATCTCTGTCGGATACGCCGTCAAGACTGTTAAGACAGATTCCATCAAAATTAAGGTTCTCAGCCTCAAATTCTCTGTCAGTTTCATATGTTGTACCTGCTAAGGCACAGGAGCCGATTGGAGAAATATTCATTCTCTTTCTGCAGTCAGAAAGTCTTTCAATATCCCTTGAAATCATCATAGCATAAGCCATGAGCTGGTGTCCGAAAACAATAGGCTGTGCTCTCTGGAGATGAGTATAACCAGGGAGAATTGCATTTTTATACTGCTCAGCCTTATTTGTAATCACCCTTACAAAATCAATAAGAAGTTCCTGTATTTCGTCAAGCTCTTCCCTTAAATACATTCTTATATCAAGGGCAACCTGGTCGTTTCTTGACCTTGCAGTATGAAGTTTTTTGCCTAAATCACCAAGTCTTTCAGTTAAAACCTGCTCCACAAACATATGGATATCTTCGCAGGTCAAATCAAATTCAAGCTTACCTGATTCCAAGTCAGCAAGAATCCCCTTAAGACCTTCTATTATCTTTTCAGCCTCATCTTCGCCGATAATTCCGCATTTTCCAAGCATTAAAGCGTGGCTCATACTTCCCTCAATATCCTGCTTATACATTCTCTTATCAAAATGTATTGAGGAGTTGAAGTCATCAGCAAGTTTATTTGTAATTCCGGCAGTTCTTCCTGCCCACATTTTTGCCATAATAATTCCCTACTTTAGTTTAATCCGTTCTTTTTCTTCATCTTTGCATAAACCTTTGTTGAAAGACCGTAGAGGTTAATAAAGCCTGTAGCTTCGCTCTGGTCATAAACCTCGTCTTCATCAAAAGTAGCAATTTCAGGGTCATAAAGTGAATATGGTGAAGTTACACCGGCGTTAATCATATTACCCTTGTAGAGCTTAAGTGTTACATCACCTGTAACAGTCTTCTGTGTTTCCTTAACAAATGCTAAGATAGCATCTGTAAGAGGTGTGAACCACTGTGCGTTATATACCATTTCAGCAAGCTTCTGTGCAACTAATGCCTTGTAGTGCATTGTGTCCTTGTCAAGTGTAATTGTTTCAAGAACATTGTGAGCCTTGTATAAAATTGCACCGCCCGGTGTTTCGTATACGCCACGGCACTTCATACCAACAAGTCTGTTTTCAACGATATCTAAAAGACCGATACCGTTAGCTCCGCCAAGTTCGTTAAGCTTTGTAACAACGCCAACAGAATCCATTTCAACTCCGTCAACCTTTGTAGGAATACCCTTTTCAAAGTGGATTGTAACGTAAGTTGGTTTGTCAGGAGCCATTTCAGGTGAAACGCCCATTTCAAGAAAGCCTTCCTTGTTGTATAATGGTTCATTTGCAGGATCCTCAAGGTCAAGTCCTTCGTGGGATAAATGCCAGATGTTCTTATCCTTTGAGTAGTTTGTTTCACGGTTAATCTTAAGAGGAACATTGTGTGCTTCAGCATAATCAATTTCTTCCTCACGGGACTTAATATCCCATTCACGCCAAGGGGCGATGATTGGCATATCAGGAGCAAAAGCCTTAACAGCCATTTCAAAACGAACCTGGTCGTTACCCTTACCTGTACAGCCATGACAGATAGCGTCAGCACCCTCAGCAATAGCAATTTCAGCAATTCTCTTTGCAATCGGTGGACGAGCGAAAGCTGTACCTAACATATAATCTTCGTAAAGCGCACCTGCCTGAACGCAAGGGAATACGTAGTTATCAAGAAAATCCTTTGTTAAATCTTCAATGTAAATCTTGGACGCACCAGTCTTAATAGCCTTTTCTTCAAGACCTTCAAGCTCATCAGCCTGTCCAACGTTACCTGAAACAGCAATAATTTCAGGGTTATTGTAGTTTTCCTTAAGCCAAGGAATGATAATAGATGTATCAAGTCCGCCGGAATAAGCTAAAACTACTTTCTTTATATTTTCCTTATTCATAAATAAAGCCTCCAATAAATATTTTCTTTATATAATACCACATTTACCGCAAAAATCAATAGTTTTTCGTCAATTTATATTTCAGGACGAAACTGTGGCATAAGTTCAAGCTTAAATCTTGAAATCCTGTGGAGATAGTCAATTCTCTCCTTTGTTTTTTCATCTTCACAAATGCCTGTGCGGATATATTTGTCAAGTACCGCATAAGTAAAACCAAGGTTATCCTCATCAGTCTTACCGCAAAGCCCGTCTGCAGGAGCTTTTTCAATAAGATTTTCAGGAAGTCCCAAAACTCTTCCAATCTCCTTAACTTCAGCCACAGTCAGATGACAAAGGGGGCTGAAATCCCCTGCAGCATCACCGTAGCGTGTGGAATATCCAACCCAGTCTTCCGACAGGTTACAGGTATTCACAACTCTGCCGTTATTTGACTGTCCAATGGCGTACAGTGTAGCCATTCTCACTCTCGGAGGAATGTTTGTTCTTGTCTGGGCAGTAATTTCCATTCCATCAGGCAAAGCATTCGTAAGCCCCTCAACAGCATCTTTTATATCAACTGTATAATTTTTAATTCCTAAAAATTCCACAAGCTGTCTTGAACAGTCAATGTCAGACTGCTCTCCGCAAGGCATAAGGACGCCGATAACCCTGTCTTTACCTAAAGCCTCAACGCAAAGCGCCGCTGCAACAGAGCTGTCCTTTCCTCCTGAAATGCCGATGATTGCATTACAATCTCTGCCGTTTTCAGCGAAAAAATTCCTTATCCATTCAACGCAGTCATTTTTAACTTTAATTGCATCAAACATTAAAATTTCCACCTTTCAAAGGGCAATTTATAACATTTCCTTAAGTCTGTCGTTTACTGCAAGCAAGAAATCTTCAGTGTTAACCTTCTTCTTGTTTTCAAGGTTTGAGAGGAGATATAAATCCCCTGTCATAACGCCATCTTCTATTGTCTTGATTGTAGCCTCTTCAAGCTTATCTGCAAAATTCATTAGTTCAGGGAGTTTGTCAAGTTCTCCACGCTTTCTTAAAGCGCCTGTCCATGCAAAGAGAGTAGCAACGCTGTTAGTAGAAGTTTCTTCTCCCTTTAAGTGCTTGTAGTAATGTCTCTGTACTGTTCCGTGAGCTGCCTCATATTCGTAAACTCCGTCAGGAGATACAAGAACAGATGTCATCATAGCAAGGCTTCCGTAAGCTGTAGCTACCATATCACTCATAACGTCGCCGTCATAGTTCTTGCAAGCCCAGATATATCCACCCTCAGAGCGTACAACTCGAGCCACAGCGTCATCGATAAGTGTGTAGAAATATTCGATACCGGCCTCGTCAAACTTTTCTTTATATTCAGCCTCAAAAATTTCGTTGAAGATGTCCTTGAATCTGTGGTCATACTTCTTTGAAATTGTATCCTTTGAAGCAAACCATAAATCCTTCTTTGAATCAAGTGCAAAGTTAAAACAAGCTCTTGCAAAACTTCCGATTGACTTGTCAATGTTATGAAGTCCCTGAATAATACCGTCAGAGCCCTTGAATTCGTGAATAAGCTGTCTTGTTTCCTTGCCGTCCTTATCAGTTACAACAAGTTCACACTTCGCTCCGTCCTTAACCTGCATTTCAGTATTCTTGTAAACATCGCCGTATGCGTGTCTTGCAATAGTGATAGGCTTTGTCCATGTAGGAATGTAAGGTGTAATTCCCTTAACGATAATAGGTGTTCTGAAAACAGTTCCGTCAAGGATTGCACGGATAGTTCCGTTAGGTGACTTCCACATTTCCTTTAAGTTGTATTCAGTCATTCTGTCAGCGTTAGGAGTAATTGTCGCACACTTAACTGCAACACCGTACTTCTTTGTAGCCTCCGCAGAATCCACTGTAACCTTGTCGTTAGTTTCATTTCTGTATTCAAGACCTAAGTCATAGTATTCAGACTTTAAGTCAACATAAGGATAAATAAGAATATCCTTAATCATTTTCCAGATAATTCTGGTCATTTCGTCTCCGTCCATTTCAACAAGGGGAGTAGTCATTTTAATTTTTTCAGCCATAATTTATTCCTCCGTTATTTATATATTGAATCTCATTAGAGATTTATAGCAAGTACCTGTGCAATAACAGTACCAATTTTGTCAGCCATTCGGTAAAAACCAAGGTCATTTGGATGAACACCGTCGCTGGTACAGGAATTTTTAAATTCCCCATCAAACAGTGTTTCTCCGTCTATAAAATAAACATTTTTGTCATTCAATTTAGCCTTTTCAAAGCTTTCAAAAATCACTTTTCTTCTTTCATTATCATCATTATAAGGCGAGAAGTTAGGCCTTGAAATCATAATGTATGGAATATCAGGATGCTTTTCTCTGATTATTTCATAAAATGGAAAATGGGTTTTTCTAAGATGTTCAGCGTCAGGGGCGTTATAATCATAATCGCAGACAAAAACACTCATATCTAAACTTGAAATATATCGTGCCATAGTCTCTTCCCCTCTTGCACTTCCTGAAAAGCCAAGATTGATATAATCCAGATTATATTTCTGTGAGATAAAATTTTCATATATGTTACCGGGTCTTCCCGCAGCAGCACCGTGAGTAATTGACGAGCCGTAAAACACAACAGGCTTATGGTTTCTGTAATTCTTACCCTTGCCAAGCTGTGAGCCTTTTTCCAAGCCAATCCAAAGCTTCTTAACTTCTGAGAAAACAGGCATATTAAGTGTGTAATATGTCATTTCCCCCATATTATTTGTATCAACCTTATATTCAGCATTTTTATGGTCAAATTCATTAACAGGTCTGCAAGCTCCAACAAAGGATTCCTGACCATTTTCATCTGATTTGTAAAGGTCAAAGCCATAGCAGACACAGTAGTTACAAACCGTAGGCACGCCACCGTTTTTGTACTCAGCTTTCACTGCAACAAAGGCCGAGTCAGTTGAAAACAAAACTCTTCCGCCTGCGCCGTAGCCACACATACTTGCTACGTCGCCACTAACAGTGTAGGCTACATCAAGAGGCATTCTTCGGGACAAAATTCCATTTTCTTCAGGGGTTACCCCATAAATTTCAAATTTATCACAAGGCAATTCAAACCATACCACAGAGCTTTCTTCTGCAGTTTCATTTCTGTAAAAATTCTCATCTTGAATTTTTCCTTTCACTTTTCTCCCCCTCCTTTGCCATAAATTCCATAATTAAAGATTATTATATCACACATTCTCTCCAAATTCAACCAAAATTACATACTTATGCAAAAAAACCGACGGCATAATTATTGCCGTCGGTTATATGTGTTTTATTATCTTTTTATTTTACCGGTTGTAGTTTTAGCCATTTCAGTTTCTGTTACTGTGTATCTGCTGATTTTTTTGTAAAGTATAAGCTGTTCGTTCACAGCTTCAATATGCTTAGCTATAGCCTCATTTACATCGCCTACAAAGTTTTCGTCTGACACTATCTTACAGCAGATATCGTTACCCTCTGCATACACAAGACATTCCTTAATAGCAGGAGAGAGATTAACAAGAGTTTCAAGCTCCTCAGGGAACACATTTTTACCGTTTGAAAGAACTATAACATTCTTCTTTCTTCCGCAGATGAAGATATATCCATCCTTATCCTTTCTGCCCAGGTCGCCTGTGTAGAACCAACCGTCCTTGATAACCTCCGCAGTTTTTTCAGGGTCATTATAGTATCCAAGCATAACATTATCGCCTTTGGCAATAATTTCACCAATTCCGTTTTCGTCAGGATTATCAATTCTCACTTCAACTCCGGGAATTGCAAGACCTACCGAATCCTTTCTCATATGCTTGTCATTTTCCGCTGAAAGAACAGGTGATGTTTCAGTAAGACCGTACCCCTGAATAGAAAGAACCCCAATATCATTGAAAAACTTCAACACATCAGGAGAAGCGGCAGCAGCACCTATAATTACAAGACGTAATTTTCCACCCATACCGTCCAAAATCTGTTTGAACAGCTTTCTTCTGATATCAATGCCAACTTTTCTTAAGGTGTTGGAAAGCTTAAGAGCAAATTTTATAGTTTTTTCCTTGCCCTGAGCCTTGATTTTACGGTTTACCGCAAGCATCATTTCCTCAATAATTCTTGGAACACCAACAAAAATTGTAACTCCGTATTCATTAAGGCACTTTGCAATTCTAAGCCCCTCGCAGAATACATTGCACATACCGAAGGACAAAAACAGCATAGTCTGCACCATACCAAATGTGTGGTGAAAAGGAAGTAAGGCCATATTAACATCAGTTTCGTAAAACTTTTCCCATAAACTCATACCGTAAACATTTGCCATAATGTTTGTCTGGGACAGCATAACCGCCTTTGATGCTGATGTGGTGCCGGAGGTGAACAAAAGAACGCTCATCTCATCAGGTTTGATTTCAACAGAATCATATTCTGCTTTGTTGTCTGCCTCTTTACCGCGAATGAGCATATCCTGAAACTCTTTGTCCTGAGTGCAGACCTTTACTATATCATAGTTTGCAATTCTGTCTTTAAATTCTCCGCCGTAGAAAAGAGCCACAGCCTCTGAACGCTTTATCTGGTCCTCAATCTCATAATCAAGAAGACCTCTGTCAAGAGGAACTATGGTGCCGCCTGCAAAAACAGTGGCAAGAAACACAACAATCCATTCATAGCTGTTCTTTCCTATAACAGCTATACGCTTACCCGCAAGCCCTGTTTCAATAAAGGCTTTAGCAAGATATTCTATTTCTCTGGCAAATCTTGCGTATGTAATATCATCATAAACTGCCTTGCCTTTTTCAATACTTTTTACCTTAAATGCAATATTGTTTTCATACTTTACCGCACAATCTTCAATCATTTCCTTTAAATGCACATACTTTTTATACATAAATGTTCTCCTTTTTGATACTCGTTTATCTAGTATCTAATACTAGATTACCATATTGTTTTTACTTTGTCAATAAAAAATATTGAATTTTTTTGAACACAACCGAAAGAAAAACATCCGAAAAATTATAACGCAGAAAACACAATAAAAAAGACCGATTGAAATCGGTCCTTTTTAATTATTCAAAAATTATAATTCTGACTAAACTGTTTCCTCTTACATCCTTATCAACATAAGCTCTTACTTTCTCGCCCTGATAGCCTTCTGCAGTCTTATAGGACATAGCTGTGTAGCCCTTTTCAGAATATAGATAATACTGCACATCGTGAGCAGTTTCGTAAACCTCTCCGCCCACTTTAATTCTTGTCATATCAAGAGCCTGACAAACAGAGCCGTCAAGCTTTTTAAGAGCAGTCATAGTCTTGATTGTGTTTCCATATCTTACAAAGGACACCACAGTCCCCTTCTTAAACCTATCCGGAGAATAATAAAAGTCCGAATTAAGCATTGTATCCACGCCGTCAGTTATAATTCCATAGGAATTTATCTGTGATGCACCAAGGCCATTACCCATGCCGAGAATATTATTATTCGAAGAAATAATACCATAATCGTATTTTTCGTCAGTTACATTCTCAACAATGAGAAGTGAAATATCATTAAAGGAACCGCTTTCCACAGCAAGAATAACATTCTTATCGCTCAGTTCATCAATTTTAATATCCTCAAGTTCAATAAGATGAGCCGTAGCCACACCTGTATTTGTATCAGGCACATAAAGCATTTCAATTATCTTTGCATTTTCAGTCAGCTTTCTTGTGCCAATTTTGTTGTTTTTTCCGTCAATCTTACCGCTAACTTTAATAGTATTCGGTTTGTACTTAAAGGTCATATAACCCTGCTCGTCAAAGGAAATTTCTCCGGGATATCCAATCATATCACTGTAATCCTTAAGAGTTTTATAGGAAACCTCAGCCCCGTCTCCTGTCATAACAGTTACAACTCTGTCCTGCTGGTTTTCGTTTTTAATATCCTCTTTAGTTTCCACACCAAAAGATAAAATCACACCGTAGGTTGAAGAAGTTCCCTCTTTTGTCCCAAGGACATCAACAATCTTTCCGTCTTTTCCAAGAAGTACAGTAACCCTTGAATTTATTCTGTAGGAATTATCCCTTTCACCAAGCTTTCCCTCTGCAGTGCTTGTTTCTATTTCAAAGGTTTTGCCCGAAATTGTAACGGTTACAGGATTAAGCTTTGACGGATATGCCTCCTCATAAATTCCTGACACCTTGTCGCTATATACATAAACAGTATCATTATCTTCACAAAGATAAATAACATCATCAAGCTCGATAGCAGATACCTCCGACATATAGCCGTCCTTGATTACTCTTACAGAACTAAAATCCGAAACACCAAGCTTTGAAAGAGATGCTGAAACACTTCCGCTGACAACCACAGGGTCGCTTAAATCAAGGGCAGAAACATTATCCATAAGCTTTTTATCGGAATTATATTTGTTGCATTTTAACGCCTTATCCATAATCACAGCAAAATCAGCTCTGGTAATATAATCGTTGTCTCCGAAAGAAAGGCTTCCTGTAATCCCTAAATCCTTAGCTTTAATCATATAAGCATAAGGCCAGTTATCTCCTAAAACTTCAGGTGTATAACCTAAAAGGCGGAGAATAATTGTAGTAGCCTCAGCGTAGGTCAAAGACTTATCAGGCATAAATTTTCCGTCAGGATAACCGATTAAAATTCTCTGTCTTGCCACAGTATTTACATATCCTGTGTACCACTCACCAAGCTTAACATCGTCAAACATAATAATTCCAGAATTGTCTGCCACATAGGAAGAAAATCCCCCTGCTTTAACCACAATTTTTGCAATTTCAGCACGGCTCAGCTTTCCCGACGGGTTAAATTCTCCGTTATAGCCTGAAACAATACCCAGGTTTGTAAGATTTTCAACGGCATCCGCGTAGCTTGAAGACCTTGGAACGTCTGTAAAGCTCATAGCAAAAGCAGATGAGAAAATCATAGCAAATGCCAAAAATAAAGATAATATTCTTTTCATATAATTACACTTCCTTCTTAATCTGCGTGTAATGCATCAATAGGATTGAGCTTTGATGCCTTATTAGCGGGTGCCCATCCGAAGAATATGCCGATTGCAGCTGAAAACATAAAGGCAATAAGCATAACATAAAACTTTGGAAATGCATTTATTCCCATCACATTTCCAAGTATGACAGACCCCGCCGTCCCAAGTAGGATGCCAATTATTCCTCCCATGGAACTTACCACAATAGACTCAATTAAAAACTGAGTCATAATACTTGCGCGTCTTGCACCGATAGCCTTTCTTATACCGATTTCTCTTGTTCTTTCAGTAACCGACACAAGCATTATATTCATAATTCCTATACCGCCTACAACAAGGGAAATTCCCGCAATACCTGCAGTAAGAATTGCCATCATATCAGTAATTTCCGAAATTGCATCCATCATGGAAGCAACACTGATTACAATATACTCATCCTCGTCCCTGAAATGTCTGTAAAGAAAGGCTTTGATTGCGTCAGTTGCAGAATCCACAGTTTCCGAGGAGGTTGCCCATACCGAATAGGAGCGGATAACATCAGTCTTAAAAAGAGTTCGTCCTGCAGTATATGGCACAATAACTATATCGTCGTTTGAACCTTCCTCTCCGTCAGACACAGCCTCTAAAACTCCTACAACCTTAAAAATCTCGTTGTTTATCTTTATGTTTTCTCCCACAGGGTTTCTTCCCCCAAAGAGTTCATTTACAATGTATGTACCAACAACAGCATTTTTTCGTCTGTTTTCGGTATCAAGACTGTTTATAAATCTTCCAACCATAATCCCCCTGTCGTTTACATTCATATAGTCAGGGTTAGTTCCCGTTACAGTTGTATATATATTCTCATTATCACGCTTAACCATAGCGTTAGAAGATGTCATATTAGGAACAACATATTTAATTAAATCAGGGTATTCCTCAATCAAATCATCCATTTTGTCATAGGTGATTTTCTTTGAAGAATTTCTTCCTGTAAGGTTTACGCTTATAGCGTTAGCCCCTAAAGACTCTATGGATTCAGTAATCTGTCCCGTTGAGCCCTGAACAACGCTGACTAAAACAATAACAGCACAAACACCAATTATAATTCCAAGCATGGTAAGAAAAGTTCGCAGTTTACTTGAACTGATGCTTTTCATAGCCATCTTAAAAGCCTGTGAAAAATTCAATTTATCTCACCTCTATACATTAACTTCCGATTTATCTCCGTCAACAGCACTGTCAAAAACAATTTTCCCGTCCATAATTCTCACAATTCTGTCTGCCTCATGAGCAATTTTATTATCGTGAGTAATTAAAACAACTGTTTTTCCCTCGGAGTGAAGTTCCTTAAGCATTTTAAGAACCTCTGCACCTGTCTTGGAGTCAAGAGCGCCCGTAGGCTCGTCTGCCAAAATAATAGGCGGTCTCGCAGCCAAAGCTCGGGCTATGGAAGTTCTCTGTTGCTGGCCGCCTGAAAGTTCAGATGGCTTATGGTGGCGTCTGTCATACATTTCAACTCTCTCAAGAGCAGTTTTCACCATTTCTTTTCTCTTGCTTTGAGGCAATCCCGCATAAATCAACGGAAGCTCAACATTTTCCTCAACTGTAAGCTTCGACAAAAGGTTGTACTGCTGAAAAATAAAGCCAACCTTTTTGTTTCTTATAAATGCCTGTTCATCATCCTTAAGTTTACTTGCCATATTTCCGTCAATATAAAAATCTCCCTCTGTTGGCGTATCAAGACAGCCAATCATATTCATGAGAGTAGATTTTCCCGAGCCCGACGGCCCGATTATTGCTACAAATTCATTAGGTTTTATTTTAAGGTCAATTCCGTCTAAAGCACGGACCTCATTTTCACCCATTTTGTAGATTTTTTTGATATTACGGATGTCAATCATATATTCCGCACCGGATATAAGTTTTTCAGACATAAAATCTCCTCCTTACATCCCCGGAGGACCGACCATTCCGCCTGAGCCTCCGTCTCCTCCATGCATTCCACGCATCATCTTCATAAATTCATTTTCATTTCCTGAATACTGAATATAATAAACAGTTTCTCCCTCCTGAAGTCCCGAGATAATTTCCACAAGCTCACCGTTGGAGTTTCCGTATTCAACTTCTCTTTCCACAAAATCATCAGGGAACACAGCGTCCTTGCTAACCTTTCCCTTTGCAACGTAAACGGTTGCTTTTTTGTTCTTGGCACCGTTTAAAGCTTCTTCAGGAATAATAAGTACATTCTTAGTTTCAGATATAATAATATTTGCGTTAACATTCATTCCCGATTTAAGTTCCCCTGGCTCATCAATAACAATTTCCACATCAAAGGTTGTAACACCCTGACCGCTTACAGTTCCCTCAGCAGCAATCTTTGACACATATCCCATAAAAACGTCATCAGGCAAAGCATCTGCAGTAATCCTTACATCCTGACCGATAGTTATTCTTCCTATGTCAAGCTCGTCAACAGAAATTGTAAATTTCATTTTGCTCATATCCGCCACAACCATTAAAACAGTTGAAACGTTAGAGTTATCAATTTTATCGCCTTTTTCCACATTCTTTGTAATAACAGTCCCCGAAATAGGCGCTGTAATATTATAATCCTCAAGATTCTTCATTTCAGACCTTAAGGAAAGCTCAGTGGTTTTTTTGCTGTTATTTAATGACCTGTTTGAAAGCACAGCAAGAAGCTGTCCCTTCTTTACCTTGTCACCGTTTTTAACGTAAACATTTTCCACTTCGCCCTGTGACTCAGCTCGAAGTGAAGTTGTTCCTCCGTTTTCGATAGCTCTGGAATCTGCAGAATACACTGTTTCGGACGCAGTAAACACAGTTCCGTGAACAGTTGTCCCCTCTGCAAGTGCCCCTGGATTTGGTATTGTTATTTCCACTTTTTTAAGATAGCTTCCCTCGGTAGCTGTACCCGACGCTGAATCAATTTTATATGTAACAGTTCCCTCAAGGCTTGTCATATACATAGCACTTGTAACCAAAGCCCTGTCCCCGATTCTTATTTTATCAAAATCAGAAGGAGTGAAAGAAAGCTGTACCTTCATATTGTCAGAATTCTGAATTTTACCTATTTCTCCACCGTTTACATAGTCTCCCTCAGATAAACTGAAGTTTGAAAGAACCCCTGAAACAGGAGCATAAACCTTGAGATTATTTATACTTTCGTTAACTTCGTCTAGGTTTATCTGGCTTCTTTCAAGACTAAGCTGTGCATCCTCATCATCAATTCTGTAAAGAGTGTCCCCCTCTTCCACAAGATCACCCTCGTTATAAGGAGAGTCTATAATTTCTCCCCTTACAAGAGCAGTAATCTCTCTTCTTTCATAAGGCTCAACAGTTCCGCTTTGCTCAACAGTTTCCACAATGTTTCCCATATAAGCGTCTGCTGAAACATAAGATTTCTGCTCCACCTTTTTGCCCCCGCAGGAAAAGAGGAGCAAAATAACAAGTATTATCGCAATACAAACTGCAATAAACTTCTTAATTCCAAGCTTATTTTTAAAACCTACAATAAAATTCTTTACTTTTCCAAGAAATTTCTTCACAATAAAACCTCCTGTCTTATTCTTAAACAGTTTTACCTTATAAATGTGATATCTGTGTGAATACCATAAATTATATGTTTAAAAGTAAAAAAATTGCAGGGAATTGCTCCCTGCAAAATATAAATCATAATTAGTCGCCGAATGAAACACCCATAGCCTTAGCAACCTTAACAAGTTCGCCATCAACTTCAACGCCCTTGTTATTGCCAATAACATTTTCAAGTGATTCATAGCTCATTTCGTTACCCTTTAAGATAACCATGTTGCCGAACTTACCTTCCATAAGGAGTTCAACAGCAGCACTACCGTATCTTGTAGATAAGATTCTGTCGTTAGCAGTTGGAGAACCGCCACGCTGAACATGACCGAGAACAGTAGCTCTTGATTCAAGGCCTACTCTCTTTTCGAGTTCTTCAGCAACGTAAGCTGCAACACCGCCAAGTCTGATTGGGTCTGGGCTGTCTTCTACAACCTTTGAAACGATAACCTTACCGCCCTTTTCCTTTGCGCCTTCAGCAACAACTACGAGAGCCCATTCCTTACCGTTATCACGGTTCTTCTTAAGTGTTTCAGCAACCTTATCTAAATCGAATTCGATTTCAGGAAGTAAGATAGCATCAGCAGCACCTGCAATACCTGTAGCTAAAGCAAGGAAGCCTGCGTATCTGCCCATAGCTTCAACACAGATAATTCTGCTGTGTGAACGGGCAGTAGTCTTAAGTCTGTCCATAGCGTCAGTAGCAGCAGCAACAGCAGTATCAAAACCGAATGTTGTATCAGTAGCCGCAAGGTCGTTATCAATTGTCTTAGGAACGCCGATAACTTTAATGCCAAGTCTTGAGAAGTCGCGTCCACTTGTAAGTGTGCCGTCTCCGCCGATTACAACGAGAGCGTCAATGCCTGCCTTCTTAAGATTTTCAACACCAACGTGTGAATAGTCACCGTGGTGAACACCTGTTTCATCTTCAAATGTATAATCAAAGAGATTATCCTTGTTTGAACTGAAGAGGATTGTACCGCCTTCAGCTAAAATCTGGTCTGTGTTATCAAGTGTAAGGTTAACAAATTCCTTTTCGCCAAGGAATAAGCCACGGTAACCGTGCTTAATACCAACAACCTCAAGACCGTATTTCATTATAGCAGTCTTAGTAACCGCTCTTATTACAGCGTTAAGACCAGGACAGTCTCCCCCACCAGTCATAACACCAATTCTCTTAATTTCGCTCATAACACTTACCTCCATGCGAAAGTCAATTTTTAAAAAAATCATCCTATATATTAAGATAAGACGATTAATATCCACATTAAACAATACAAAAAATATCATACTATAAAAAAAACAAAATTTCAAGTGTTATTTTCATTTATTTTCTATTTTTTTCAAAAATTTTCAATATTTTTTCAAATATATGATTATTTTTCTCAAAAATATATGATTTATGAAAAAAATTGTACTTGTTTTTTACATAATATGGTGTATAATTATATTGTTGAAAATGATTTTTAATTGGAGGGCAATATAAATGGAAAAAGAATTGGTACTTAAAAAAATCAGAGACGTAGGTATTGTTGCAGTTGTCCGTGCCGAATCTGCTGAGCAGGCAAAGAAAATTACAGACGCCTGTATCGCAGGCGGAGTTCCTGCAATCGAGCTCACCTTTACAGTTCCACACGCTGACAAGGTAATCTACGATTTATCCAAGATGTATACAGAAGACGAAATTATCTTAGGCGCAGGCACAGTTATGGACAGCGAAACTGCAAGAATTGCAATTTTAAGCGGTGCACAGTATATCGTAAGCCCATACTTCGACGAAGCTACAGCAAAGCTCTGTAACCGTTACAGAGTTCCATATATGCCTGGCTGTATGACAATCAAAGAAGTTGTTACAGCTATGGAAGCAGGTGCAGATATAATTAAGGTATTCCCTGGTGAAGCCTTTGGTCCAAAGATTATAAAGGCAGTTAACGGCCCTATCCCACAGGCAAGAATGATGCCGACAGGCGGTGTTTCCGTTGACAATGTTCACGAATGGATTCAGGCTGGCGCAGTTGCAGTGGGTGCAGGCGGTGCTCTAACAGCAGGCGCAAAAACAGGTGATTACGATAAGATTACCGAAACAGCAAAGAAATTTGTTGAAAATATCAGAATAGCAAGAGAAAATCTTAAATAAGGAGAACAAAAAATGGCTAAGAAAGTTGTTACATTCGGAGAAATAATGCTCAGACTCCAGACATATAATCACGAAAGATTTATTCAGGCAAGAGGCCTTGAGGCTACATACGGCGGTGGTGAAGCTAATGTATCCGTAAGCTGTGCAAACTACGGTCTTGACGCAAGCTTTGTTACAAAGCTTCCTGCTAACCCAATCGGCGATGCTTGTCTTGCAGAACTCAGAAAGCATAATGTTGATACAAGCAAGATTGCAAGAGGCGGAGAAAGACTTGGTATTTACTACTGTGAAAAGGGCGCATCACAGCGTCCGTCAAATGTAGTTTACGACAGAGCCCACTCCTCTATTTCTACTGCAACAGCAGACGATTTTAACTGGAAAGAAATTTTTGAAGGTGCAGACTGGTTCCACTTTACAGGAATCACACCTGCCTTAAGCGACGGCTGTGCTGACCTCTGTCTTGAGGCTTGTAAAACAGCCAAAGAAATGGGGGTTAAGATAAGTTGCGACTTAAACTTCAGAAAGAAGCTCTGGACCTCTGAAAAAGCAGGTCAGGTTATGGGCAAGCTTATGGAATATGTAGATGTTTGCATTGCCAATGAAGAAGACGCTGAAAAGGTGTTCGGAATTCACGCCAGCAACACAGACGTTACAGGTGGAAAAATCAGCGACGAGGGTTATAAAGATGTTGCAAAACAGCTGGTTTCAAGATTTGGTTGTGAATATGTTGCAATCACTTTAAGAGAGAGTATTTCAGCCTCCGAAAATGACTGGTCAGCTCTCCTCTACGACGCAAAATCAGACAGTTTCCATAAATCAAAGAAATATCATATGACAATTATCGACCGTGTAGGCGGCGGCGACAGCTTCGGCGGCGGACTTATTTATTCACTCCTTGAGGGATACTCCAACGACGATGCAATCAACTTCGCAGTTGCAGCCTCCTGCTTAAAACACACAATCGAAGGCGATATGAACTTAGTTACAGTTGCCGAGGTTAAGAACCTTATGGGCGGCGACGGTTCAGGACGAGTACAGAGATAATAAAAAGAGAGATATATAATAAAAAGAGAGGTAAAAACCTCTCTTTTTTTATAACAAATTTTCTTCAATTTCTTTTGCTTTTTTCCTATGTAATAATAAACGAATACGTCCCTCAATAGTCAGCTTTCTCACAATGTGGCTATGAGCACCACAACGAGGGCAGTTATAGCTGTAATGGTCATAAACACAGTGTTCCGGCTTCAAATGGATATTATGCATATCGTTAATACAGCGTCTGCAAATCTCATATTCAAATCCAAAGAGCTCCCTTAAAAAAATCTCATATAATTCTCCTATACAAAACTATTTAAAGTGCCGAAGAATAACCTCCACAGCAACATCAGAAATCAGCTGACTTCCTCTTTCTTTTATAAGTTCAACACTGATGTCGTTTATGCACTTTTTTCCGTACTCTAAAATTATATGTTCTATGCCTTTAAAAATATTCAGATTTTCAGGATACAGAATTAAAAAGTATTTGTTATCCAATTTATATAAACTGGATTGACCTTTGTATCTTTGTCCGACTTCAGATACACACAAGCATATATTTTCAAAATCAACAAACTGATAAACAAGTGTGCCTTTTTGCACAACATCAGTTTTCCTATCCTCTGTTTTTTTAACAAGAGGCAGACGGCTTATGGTCATTTCAAAACCGGTATTTTCAGAACCTGTAGCCTCAACAAGAAGCTGTGAATGTTCTGCAGTAAAATCCACACATCGTTGAGCCTCCCTGACTACGTGCCAAAAAAGCTTCTGTGCCTCAGGAGTTTTCTCAGCAAAATTCTTAATAGTAACATTCCAGGATTTAAGTTCTTCCTGAGATATGTAAGCCTTTATTTTGTTATCTGAAATCCTTTCTATTCTCATGAAATCACCAAAATAATATATGTTGATATAACTATATCATATTTGCACAAATTTGTAAAGAAAAATTTTTTTCCATTTATAAATTTTAACGAATATCTTGAAGAAAAGTGCATAATATGATATTATAAAGATGCTCACCCTGCGGTGTTCGTATTTAATTGCAATAATGTAAAACCAACACATTTTATAAGGGAACGTAGGTCTCCGATTATGGCGCACATGCCTCCTTTGCCTTTGGCAATGCCAGTGGACTTGTAAAGTAATCGGGCTACAGCCCACCTGCTATGCAGGTTTTTACCTTATGCAATATACGGCACATGCAGGGTTTTTTTATTCAAATACTTGACAAATTACAATTATCATTATAAAATGAAGTGTAGTATTGTGTAAATTTGAAAGTGAAGGTGTTTATATGCGAGTAATTTCAGGCACAGCCCGTGGAAAAAAGCTTATTGCACCTGAAGGAATAAATACCCGTCCTACAACAGACAGGGTTAAGGAATCCATTTTTAATATTATACAACGATACATACCTTGCCAGAATGTTCTCGACGCCTTTGCAGGTTCAGGGGCACTGGGAATTGAGGCTTTAAGCCGAGGTGCAAGAAGTTGCACCTTTATTGAAACAAACCCTGATGCGCTTAATATTCTCAAGAAAAATGTTGAGGGTGCAAGGGTGTCGGACAAGTCCGAAATATTAAGAAAAGACATTT
This sequence comes from Clostridia bacterium, assembly GCA_017622215.1. Lineage (GTDB taxonomy): Bacteria > Bacillota > Clostridia > Monoglobales > Monoglobaceae > RGIG8709. The sequence continues at coordinate 74,661 of JAGARO010000012.1, read as the reverse complement.
TTGATTTTTTAAATTCTACAAACAAAAAATTTGATATAATATTTCTCGACCCGCCTTATAACAAGGGCTTCCTCTCTCCTGTTTTTAAAATAGTTAAGGAGAGAAAACTTTTATCAGAGAACGGAATAGTCTTAGTTGAAACAGAATTTGGTGGCGAGGAAACGGAATTTATGGGTTTTGACTGTATCAAAAAAGCAAAATACGGAAAGACTCAGGTTTCCGTTTTTACGGAGATGATATAATGACTACTGCAGTATATCCGGGGAGCTTTGACCCCTGCACAAACGGACATCTTGACATAATAAAAAGAGCGTCAAAAATGTTTGACAAACTTATTGTTGCAGTGCTGGACAACCCCGAAAAGAAAACTCCTCTTTTTTCGGTTGAAGAAAGAGTTGAAATTTTAAAGAATATCACAAAAGATATGGATAATATTGAAATAATGAGTTTTTCAGGGCTTCTGGTTGACTTTATGAAGAAGCAGAATTCAAAGGTTATTGTAAGAGGTTTAAGAGCTGTTACAGACTTTGAATATGAATTTCAGTTGGCACTTACCAACCAGAAAATCGGCGCAGGAATTGAAACAATCTTTTTATCTACCACAGCCGAATTTATGTTTCTAAGCTCAAGCACAGTTAAAGAAGTTGCAAAATACGGTGGCGATTTATCAGGAATGGTTACTGAAGAAGTTGCTGAAAAATTAAAGAACCGTTTTTCAAAGTGATAATTATTAACTTTACATATTTTAGGAGGTTATTATGGACTTATTAGAACTTATTGACGAATTAGAAGATATTGTTGATAAAGGTGTTTCCGTTCCTTTATCAGGTCGTTGTCTTTTAGACAAGGACGAGCTTATGGAAATTATTGAGGATATAAAGCTTAAGCTTCCTGATGATTTAAAACAGGCTAAATGGATTAAGTCCGAAAGAGACCGTATTCTTGCGGAAGCCAAGGCTGAAGCTGATAAGATTATCAAGACAGCCAACGAACAGATTATCGAAATGGTTGACGAAAACGAAATCACAAAGAAGGCTATGAACCGTGCAAACGACATTATGGTTAAGGCACAGTCCGAGTCAAAGGCTACAAAGGACGCGTCAATCGAATACACAGACTATCTTCTTGAGAATGTTGAAAGGGTTGTTACAAACGTTCTTCGCGAACTGGAACAGTGTGTTGTTACAGTTAAGAGCAACCGTGACGAATTAAAGAGATAAATCTCTACATAAAAAAGCAGGTATAACACCTGCTTTTTTTATTGTATTTTTATAATGTCTGCTCCAAGACTGCGAAGTTTCTCTCCGAAATTTTCATAGCCTCTTTCTATATGCTCAATACAATCAATTTCAGTTTCCCCTTGTGCCACAAGTCCTGCAAGAACTAATGATGCTCCTCCTCTTAAGTCCCCCGCCTTTACCTTTGCCCCTGTAAGAGATTTCGTTCCATCCACAATAGCAGTTCTGCCGTCCACCTTGATTTTTGCGCCCATTCGGCTCAGTTCAGGTATGTGCAAAAATCTGTTTTCAAAGACTGTTTCAACAATGAGGCTTGTCCCCTCCGCCACAGACATAAGAGCTGTAAACTGGGATTGCATATCGGTTGGGAACCCAGGAAACGGCAAGGTTTTAATGTCAGTATGCCTGATTTTTGACGGTGCAATAACCCTCACCGAATTTTCATTCTCAATAATTTCAATTCCCATTTCAGAAAATTTAGCTATAACAGGCTTAATGTGTTCAGGAATAATATTTTCAACTGTAATGTCCGATTTACACATAACCCCTGCCGTAAGATACGTCCCTGCTTCAATCCTGTCAGGGATTATTTTGTGTCTGACAGAATTAAGTTTCTTTACTCCCTCTATTACAATTCTGTCAGTTCCCGCTCCCTGAATTTTGCCTCCCATTTTATTTAAAAAGTCAGCAAGGTCGGAAATTTCAGGCTCTGTAGCAGCATTCTCTATTATAGTTTCTCCCTCCGCCATCACCGAGGCAATCATAATGTTTTCGGTAGCTCCAACGCTGGGAAAATCAAGATAAATTTTAGTGCCCGTAAGCTTTCTGCATTTTCCTTCCACAAAACCGTGGTCCTGAGTAAACTTTGCTCCCAACGACGAAAGACCCTTAAGATGTAAATCCACAGGTCTTGCCCCAATAGGACAGCCTCCCGGCAAAGGAATCTGTACTTTTCCAATTCTTATAAGCATTGGTGCTAAAAGTAAAAAGGATGCACGGAATTTTGTAACAATCTCATAGGGCACAATATAACTTTTTGGTTTTTTGAAAGAAATAAAAAGCTTATCTCCGCTCCATTCACACTTTCCCCCAAGACAGCGTATAATACCGCACATATTTTCAATATCAGTAAGCCTGGGCACATTACTTAAAACAGTTTCGCCCTCAGCAAGTATAGATGCCGCAATAATTGGCAAAGCAGAATTTTTTGACCCACTGATTTTTACAGTCCCCGAAAGACCGTTTGCCTTTCTCACAATGTATCTGGACATTCAATTCTCTCCAATCATAAAAAAACAGCGCTACCTGGGAAAGTAACGCTGTATGTATCCCATTCCGCACAAAAATATTGTGCACATTTTAAGGAATTTTTATTCATTATTCAATTGAATATCCGCCTTTAACCATAACAATTCCATCGCTTGTTGCAAGCATACCGCGGCCGTCAGCAACGGGAACAATAAGAAGATGGTTAGATGGCATAAGTGTACCGTCAGGCAGATCATAGCCCGCAGTTGTATCTGCAAGTCCGCCCTTTGGTGTTGCAATAATCACAGCCTGTCCCATTCGGAGAATAAGTTCACTTCCCGCTTCACATATAAGCCTGTTCCCTTTTTTAAGGTTAACAACAGTAAACTTGTCCCCTGAAGAAGAAACAGAACCGCCTCCATAAGAATTATCCATAGAACCAATCTTTGAGTCTATGTATTTTTCAAGCTGTGGCTTTAATGTATTTTCGATATAGCTGAGTGAAATAAGCGGGTCATTTGATGAACCCGCATCAGCAAAAGCAATAACAGAGAGTCCAACTAAGCAAACAACTAAAATTTCAACAAACTTTTTCATCATTTTTCCTCCTATATAAGACCAAAGCTAATTTCTAAAGCCTCATTAACCCTAGCCATTTTTTCATCTTCAACGTGCCCGATTTTTTCTTTTAGACGTCTTTTGTCAATGGTCCTTATCTGCTCAGCAAGTACAACAGAATCCTTGGAAAGACCGTATTCGTTAGCCCCAAGCTCAATGTGAGTAGGCATTTTCGCCTTGTTAATCTGGGATGTAATTGCAGTTGCAATAACTGTGGGACTGTATTTATTACCAATATCATTCTGAATTATCAAAACAGGGCGTATCCCCCCTTGCTCCGAGCCCACAACAGGGCTTAAATCAGCATAATAAATATCTCCTCTTTTTACATTCAAGTCATTCACGCTCCGCTACATATAGTTCGTATTGGGCTTGTGCTTCGTTATCAGACTGCACAGCCTCGTTGGCGAGCGCTATGTTGAGTTTTGCCATTTCCTCGTAGCCGTTCTTCAGCTCCTCACAGGTGGTTTTTCTCTTTTCTTCCATAAGGCTCCCTCCAACCTCATACTATACTATACGCAAAACAGCGTGTCCCTGATATTACTAATCAGTAATAAGGTCTTTTGTGCCAACAATAATACCGTCGGACAGATAAATTCGGGGAACTCTCTTACCGATAAGACAGGTAACTTCGTAGTTGATTGTGCCTGACATATCAGCAATTTTTTCAATTGGAAGATTTTTACCAAAAACAGTAACTTCATCGCCAACACTAATATTATTGACATGGGTTACATCAATCATACACTGGTCCATACAAATTCTTCCTACAATTTTCGCAAGAAATCCCCTTACAAGAACTTCCCCTTTTCCTGACAGGTGTCTTGAAAAGCCGTCAGCATACCCCACAGGAATAGTTGCAAGCTTCATTTTTTCAGTTGCAACAAAGGTTTTTCCGTAGCTTACGGTATCACCCTTTTCAATTATTTTTATATGTGAAATCCTTGTCTTAAAATCCATAACAGGTGTAAGACAAAGCCTTTCCCTGTCGATATCTTCAGCAGGATAAAGTCCGTACTGAATAATTCCCGGTCTTACCATATCCATCTGATATTCAGGATAATTTATAATCCCCGCGCTGTTACAGCAATGGCAGACAGGAATATTGAGTCCTCTTTCTTTAATAGCATCAATACACTCACAAAATCTCTTATACTGCAATTCAGTAAAACTGCGGTCAGCCTCGTCAGAGGTTGCAAAGTGAGTAAAGATCCCCTCTACTTCAATATTCGGTAAAGCTGAAATTTTAAGCATTTCAGCAACAGACTCTTCCTTTTCGGTTAAATCTTCTATGTAACGGAAGCCGATTCTTCCCATTCCCGTATCAACCTTAAAATGAATTTTAACAGTTTTCCCCTGTTTCACAGCCTCAGCAGAAATCGCAAGAGCATTTTCATAGTCAAAAACAGCGGGGATAATGTCGTGCTTCACCAGAAGAGGAATTGTTCCAAGAGGCGAATAACCTAAAAGCTGTATTGTGTTGTCAAAACCGTATTTACGAAGCTCAATAGCCTCGTTAATAAAGGACACAGCAAACCTGTCAACGCCGTTTTCAATCATTGTACGGCAGACTGTGGACACACCATGACCGTAAGCATCAGCCTTAACAACCCCCAAAAGCTTTGTTTCAGGCTTTAAGAGGTTTTTAATATTTCTGATGTTACTTGCCAGGGCATCTAAATTTATCTCCGTCCAGGTTCTTTCGCTATCAAACACGATAATAACTCCTTAAACCAAAAATTTCTTGTCTCTGTTGAGAATTTTAATATGCTCAACCATCTTTTCGTTAGGGTTAAAAAGCACCATAACCTTCTCCAAATCAACTTCAGTAACTATGTAGTGGTAACCCCCTGACGGGTCAGTGCAGGCATAGATATTTCTGATATTTTTATCGTCAAAATACTTGTCGCAAAGCTCGTCGTTGGCAATACCAAACCACTCAAGCCGTCTTAAAGTACAGCTTATCATATTTGTTCTCTTTCGTCTGTTTACAACCTTGTCGATATCAAGCTCGTCGTTGGTTATTGCATACTCATATTCAACATTCAAAGCCCCGATAACCTTTATCATTCCGTAAATAACAGCAACTCCCGCAAGCACAAGGAAAAATCCTGCAAAAGGAATTGAAAGGCTTAAAATAAATCCAAGCCAAAAAAGTGAAACCGCGCCTAAAATCCCGAAAATTACTGATAAAACAGCAATAATTGTATCAATAAAAGTAGTCTTTCTTTTAGCAAGATATTCAATAAAAACGTCCATAATTACTCTCCTAAAAAACTAATCCCATGAATTCATTATATCATACCTGATATATAAAATTCAATAATTTTATTTTTCCAATTTAAGTCAGAAGCTATTTGATTTCCTCAAAATCAACTGCCCCGTGTTTACAAAGCGGACAGATGTAATCCTCAGGGAGCTCGTCTCCCTCATAAACGTAACCGCATACCTTACAAACGTAGCCCTTTTTACCCTCTGTATCAGGCTTCGGCTTTACATCTGAATAGTAATAGCTGTAGGTCATTGTTTCAACATTTGAAATAACTCTCGCTTCTGTTACGGAACAGATAAACATACCGTGAGTGTCCAAATCAACATAATTTTCAACCTTTAAGGACATAAAGGAGTTGATATATTTAGGGAGGAACACAAGACCGTTATCGGATCTCAGGGGTTCGCAGCCCTCAAATTTATCAGTATTTCTTCCACTCTTGAAGCCAAACTTTTCAAAAACAGAGAAAGGCGCGTCAACTGTAAGGCAGTTAATATTCATAATTCCTGTCTGCTTGATTACGTGATGTGAATAATTTTCCTTGTTGATTGTAACAGCAATTCTGTTTGGTGTATTTGTAACCTGTGTAACAGTATTCACGATAAGACCGTTGTCCTTTTTACCGTCGTTTGATGTTACAACATAAAGTCCGTATCCAATATTAAAGAGTGCAGTCAAATCATTTTTATTTGCAGTAGAATCCTGCTGTGCAAGATAATCACGGCAAAGCTCCTCTGCAAGAGCCTCAAGCTGATTTGAGCTTTCCTCGTTTAAGGCAGACAAAATCTTAACTGTATTTTCAGCGAAAGTCAGGTTTTTGCTGTTTTCAAGCATACCTTTCATAACCTTGCCCGCAAGAGGTGCCCAACTTCCGTTTTCAATAATTCCCACAGTTTTATTCTGGAAATTACGTTCAGTTAAATGATTGATAAACTCCCTCATAAATGGGAAAATGTCAGCATTATAAGTTGTTGTAGCAAGAACAATCTTGTTGTATCTGAATGCGTCCTCAACAGCCTCAGCCATATCGCATCTTGCAAGGTCGTTTATAACAACCTTAGGGCATCCCTTTGCCTTAAGCTTATCAGCAAGTTGCATAACAGCTTTCTTTGTGTTTCCGTAAACTGAGGTATATGCAATAACAATCCCCTCTGACTCTGCCTCATAGCTTGACCAGATGTCATAAAGGTTAATGTAATATCCCAAATTTTCAGTAAGCACAGGTCCGTGAAGAGGGCAGATTATCTCAATGTCAAGTCCTGATGCTTTCTTTAAAAGTGCCTGAACCTGCATTCCGTATTTTCCTACAATACCGATATAGTATCTTCTCGCCTCGCAGGCCCATTCTTCCTCCACATCAAGAGCTCCGAATTTTCCAAAACCGTCAGCAGAGAATAAAACTTTGTCCTTTGAATCGTAGGAAACAATTACTTCAGGCCAGTGAACCATAGGTGCTGTAACAAAGGTTAATGTGTGAGCGCCGAGGCATAATGTATCCCCCTCGCCAACAACAACCTGTTTTTCTGCAAAATCAGTGCCAAAAAAGTTTTTCATCATAACAAAAGCCTTGGCAGATGAAACAATTTTCGCATCAGGGTAGGCCTTTATAAAGTTGTGGATGTTTGCAGAGTGGTCAGGCTCCATATGATGAATGATTAAATAATCAGGAGTTCTGCCCTCTAAAGTATGCTGAATATTGTCAAGCCACTCGTGAGTGAATCTTGCATCAACAGTATCAACAACAGCCACCTTTTCATCCATAATCATGTATGAATTGTACGCCATACCGTTTGGCACAACATACTGCCCCTCAAAAAGGTCAATTTTGTGGTCATTAACACCAATATACTTAATATCTTCCGTAATTTTCATAATAATTCTCCTCCGTAAATTTTATATTAAATTCCAAACATAAGCCAAATAAAGAAATATGCAGGAACAACAGCAGCGATTGTAAATGGAATACCAATCTTAAAGAAGTCGCCGTTTTTAACAGTATATCCTGCTTTTTTCAGAATGCCGATACCTGTGATATTTGCAGACGCCCCCACAGGTGTGCAGTTTCCGCCAAGGGTTGCACCTGATAAAAGTCCGAAATAAAGAGGTGTAGCATCAATGTTAAGTGCAGCAGCAATCCCCGCAATAACAGGAATCATAGTTGCAACATAAGGGATATTGTCGATAAATGCCGAAATAATCACAGATGCAATAGTGATAATTGTATATAAAACAAAGACATTTCCACCGCCCACACCTGCAAGAAGCTGTGCTAAAGCGTCAATTACTCCCATGTGTGAAATTCCTCCAATCATAAGGAAGATTCCCACAAGGATTCCCAAAGTCTGTAAATCAATCTCCTTAAGAGGATTTACAACCGCAGTAAAGCTTTTATTTTTAATCACAGTATAAATAAGACCGATAATAAGAAGTACACAGCAAATTGCACCGTTGGTTATATCAGGCTTATTTGGAATAAATGATGCGCCGATTAAAAGTACAAGCACCATTAAAAGAAGAATGGTAGGCACATAGTCTGTAACCTTTGTTCGTTCCGAAGATTTTTCAATAGGTTTGCTTTCCTTTCTGAATATAAAAAGGAGAATAAGAGCTGAAAGCACAGCCCCAAGCTCAACTGCAAAGAAAATACCCGGTCTGCCCTTATACCAGAAAAAATCAAGAAAACTCATATCAAGAGCCGAGCCAAGCATAATTGCAGTTGTATCTCCAACTAAAGTTGCAGCCCCCTGAAGATTTGAGGAAACTGCAATAGCAATGATAAACGGCACAGGGTTAACATCAAGCTTTTTACATATAGCAAGACCGATAGGCGCAACCATAAGTACAGTTGCAACATTATCAACGAATGCTGAAATGATACCTGCAAACAAAGCAAGGGAAACCGCTGCCCACTTAACATCAGGCACCTTCTCCATAACCATATCAGCCATAAGCATAGGCATCCTGCTTTCTGTAAACAGGGAAACAAGCCCCATTGTTCCGATAATCATAAGTAAAACATTAAAGTCAATGGAAGACACAATCTTCCCAAGTGGAAGCATTCCCGACAAAATAAATATTAAACCTGAACCCAATGCAATATAGGTTCTCCACTTACCAAATGCCAGAATAAGCACATAAGTTAAAGCAAAAAGCACAATCGCAGCTGTCATCAAAAAAACTCCTTTATAATTATTATTCCCATTATATATCAAAACCACATATTTTGCAATTTAATTTTATCTTAAAGCCGTGCTGTTGTTAAGAAGTGTAGTGCTGTATAAAAACAAAACATCAGCATCGGAAAAATCAACAAAATTTCCAACAAAATTGCTCTGAATATATCGTATATCCACCACAGAAATCTTTTCGTAAGCAGGTACTAAAAGCGGTACAAGACTGCTTCCGTAGGAATCACGGAAAACCACAAGTTGCTTACCTGATGAAGCATTCGGGTTTTCTATTTCCACAAGCGGAGTAGTCCCAGATAAAAACATCTCGTATGGGTCCTTGCCTCTTGCTTTCTCCATATTATATATTTCGCCCTCTTCTTTCATTCCTGTATCATAATAATACACCTTTAGAGAAGATAATATGTCGTTTGTAAGATATTTTATTGTATCAGCCTTAAAAGGCAAAGCAGACTGTCCCAGATAAACTCCACGGAATGGGACATCTAAAGTATTCACCGCATATTCAGCGTCAGCATCACTTCCCATTTCCTTTGCAATATAAAGAGCTATGTCCCTTATTTCCTCCTGTTTCCAGTGGGAATCAGTCCTGTAAAAATCATCAGAGGACAAAAATGGGACAATATCAATGTATTTCATATAAGGGACCTTTTCTCTGAAATCCCCTATAAATTTTTCATAATCAATGGTGAGATATCCTTTTTCCCCAAAGAAAATGTTTTTGTCAGGCACAACAGAGAGATAAACATTATCAGTTTTCCCCTTAATAAACTTTTCATATAAAAAGTCAAATTTTTCCGCTGCATTATCCATCATATCAGGGTTCACAGGATATTCAAGCTTTGAAATATGTCCATCCACAGCAAAAAGTCCATTGTTATCCATTTTATTCAGTACATAAGTTGAAAACAGGGCTTTAACTCCTCTTAAATCATCACGAAAGGGAAACTGGTCAACAGTATATTCCTCAAAATCCTTCATATACTCGCCGTTTAATACCGTCTCAGAGGATAAAACAGGCTTCTCCTTAAGAAATCGTCTTTCCCCTGCTGAATACTCAGCGGGAGCTTTAACCCACGCAAAAACAGAGATAACGCCTATTAAAATTATAAAAATAACTGTTAAAACAATATCTTTAATTTTCATAGTCCTACCTCCTTAGAATCTGAAATAAAGGAACGGATTAAATGAACCGTCAGCAAGATAAGCTGTGCAAACTACCAAAAGTAAAACCAAAAGCACAACCTCAAGCACATCCAAAACAGCCTTAAAATTCTTCTTTTCAGAGAGCTTGCCCCATAAAACCTTTGGTATAGGTGTAGCCCCTAAAATTCCGATTATAATTGTAAATCCATAATTTCTTAAATTATAGAAAAACTCCTGTGAAACAAGCGGAATATTCCCTGCACCAAAAAGACCTGACACATGACGAACAGCCCCCTCTAAATTGTTTCCGCTGAAAATCATAAAGCTGATTGCAGTAAAAAACAGGGTGTAAACACGGCTCAGTTCACGAATCTTTTTAAGTTTATCAAGGAAAAAGAACTTTTCAAGCACAAGAAGAACACCAAAATATAATCCCCAAAGAATAAAGTTCCATTCAGCCCCATGCCAGAAGCCTGTTAAAAACCAAACAGTAAAAATATTAAAGAGCCATCTTCCCTTATTCGCTCTGTTTCCGCCCATAGGAATGTATACATAATCCCTAAACCATGAGCCAAGGGACATGTGCCATCTTCTCCAGAATTCAGTTATACTCTTTGAAATGAACGGATAGTTAAAGTTTTCAAGGAAATCAAAGCCAAGGATTTTCCCAAGACCGATAGCCATATCACTGTAACCGGAGAAGTCAAAATAAATCTGGAGCATATAGGAAACAGCATAAAGCCAGTAGTATAAAACAGACAAATCAGAGGACACTAAAAAGCCCTCGCAAAGTCCTCCAAGGGTGTTGGCAAGGATTATTTTCTTTCCGAAACCAATCATAAATCTTTTAATGCCCTGTGCAGTTTTTTCAAAAGTATGACTGCGACAAACAAGCTGTTTTTCAATATCCGAATATCTTACGATAGGCCCTGCTATAAGCTGTGGAAAAAGTGCCACATAGGTTGCAAGATTAACAGGGTTTTTCTGCGCAGGAACACCACCGCGGTACACATCCACAATATAACTTAAAATCTGGAATGTATAAAAGCTTATGCCGATAGGAAGTGCAAGTCTTAAAAATGGCAGAGAAAGTCCTGTTACAGCGTTAAAATTGCCGATAAAGAAGTCTGCATACTTAAAGAATAACAGCCCCGCAAGACAGAAAAGCACAGATAAAACAAGGTAAAGCCTTGATAAAAACTTACCTCTGTTTTTTTCAATCAAAAGACCGAAAACATAAGCCTGAAGCACTGTCAGAACCATTAAAAACACATATTTCGGCTCTCCCCAACCGTAAAAAACCAAACTTGATACTAAAAGTACAGGGTTTTTAAGGCATCTTGGTGCAATAAAATATAAAACAAGCACCACAGGAAGAAAATAATATAAAAAGGGAATACTTGAAAAAACCATTTTAAGCTCCTTACCATAACAAAACGGACACAAGTTGTGCCCGTTTATAATTTATTCTTCAGTTGCCTTTGGGCACATAACAAAGAAAACTTTGTTTCCGACACTTCCGGTTACCATTTCATCTGCCTCAACGCAGATATTCCATCTCTTGTTGGCATTCTTCTGAAGATTTGAAATAAATCCAGCCACATCAGCCTCATTTTCAAGTTCAAAAACATATCCCACAAAGGCGATTGAACCAATCATAGGTGCAAAAGTAGCACCTGACTTAAATCCTGTGATTTCGTTATCAAAGCCTGCAAGGTAGCCCTCTTCAACAGGCATAGCACCGCCCATAAACTGGATAACAGAGTTAGTTAAAAGTCCCTCTGCAATTTCCAAAACAGTTCCCTTGTTTGCTCTTGCCTTAAAGTCAGCTAAAAGTGTCTGTCCCATTGTAGAAGCCACAGGCTTTTCCTCTGGTTTTTCAACTGGTTTTTCAACTGGCTTTTCAACTGGCTTTTCAGCTGGTTTCTCAACAGGTGTTTCAGCCGGTTTTTCCTGAGGCTTAACTTCAGGCTTTTCTTCCTTTACAGGAGCATCAGTTTCCTCGTTCTTTTCAGGTACAATTTCATTTTCTACCTTATCAACAACATTTTGAGTAACCTTGTCAGTTTCATGGTTTTCAACCTCAGTTTTGCTACCGCAGGCAGCAAAAGACATGACAACTGTAAGTGCTAAAATAAGTGCAATAATTTTCTTCATAATTTTTCTCCTTTGTATTTTAATTTACAATTTAATTTACAAAAATATTATTTATATCGTTAAAACAATGGTCGCTGAAAGGATTTAAGATTCCTTTAAGCCTTGTATTATATACCACAATATCATTTCGGAAGCAAATTCCTATAATCGGCTGAACAGCCCTGAAATACTTTCCGAATTCGTCATAGCTCTCTATGATTCCCTCCTTATCTCTTGCCCCTTTGGCTTTTAAGATAAGCTCAGTCATCTTCGGATTATCATACCTGAAAACATTTTCTTCTCCAAGCATAAACCGAAAATCAAGTTCAGGTGAAATTTTATATTCTCCAATGAATGCGTCATAATTCCCCGATGCAATTCTGTCGTTATATACCGAAAAATCCACCTTTGTAACTGTAACAGCAATTCCAAGCTCGCTCAAAGCTTTAGCAACCTCTTCTGCTATTTTAACCCTAGTGTCATTCTCCTTATTCACAAGAATATCAAAAGCAATTGTTTTATAAACGCCGTCAACATTTTTCGTATAATTTCCGTTTGCGTTCATACGCCAGCCTGCATTATCCAAAACCTTTTCGGCTTGAACAACATTCTTCTTCGGAGTATAGTCGCTATTCCCCATAAACCAATCGTCCCTTACAGGCACGTTAGCGGGAATTCCTTTCCCCGACAGAATTTTTCTTATAATATCCTCTCTGTCAATCATTCCCGAAAGGGCATATTTCACAGCCCCGTCGTCAAATGGGTTTCTCTGATTGTTAAGTCCGATGAAAATATATTCATCCCCACCCACATCAAGATGTGAAGTGTTAACAGCATCAATGTTCTTGTACCAGTCCTCAGAATCAGCCCTGCAGATATCTATCTCTCCCGAGGTAAAGGCATACATAGCAGTATCTCTGTCAGGAAGAAGTCTTACGTTGATTTCATCAAGGAAACAAAGTCCGCCCCACCAGTTTTGATTTTTAAGAAGGCGGTAATAGTTTCCCTCTGTAACCTTGCTGAACACAAAAGGACCTGTTCCGCATACTGCAAAATTCTCCTTATCAGCATCACTTTCCGAATATTTAATCACAGGAAATGTAAGTAAATTCACAAAATTAGAGCAGGGGTTATAAAGAGTAAAATGAACTTTATTTCCCTCTCCGTCAATTTCCGCAATCTTACTCACGTTATTTTTATAGTAACTGTAGTCAGCCTTTTTAATCTGTTCCACAGTATAAATAACGTCCATAGCGCTAAGCATTGTACCGTCGTGCCAACGAACATTGTCTCTTAAGGTAACAGTCCACAAAAGTCCATCCTCAGACACCGACCAGCCCGTAGCAAGCTTCCCCTGAGGATTAAGCCCTCCGTCTAAAGTAACAAGACCCTCGTAAACTATATTAAGCATTTCAATGTTTTCAATATTGGTGGATAAAATCGGGCAGAAAGTGTCAGCTCTGTATGAAAAAGTAGTAATTTTTCCGCCTTGGGCAGGCTCAAAATCCTCTCTCGAACCGCCGATTTCAATTGTGTTTTCAACTTTTGCTTCTTCCTTTTCACCGCAACCAAACAGCGTAAAGCAAAGGACAAAAGTCAATAAAACGCATAAAATTTTCTTCATTAAATCAATCCTTTAATTCTATAAATGCACACATTCTCCCCGTATGCTCCTTACCGTGAGCCCGATAGGAATAGTAAATCTGATTTTTACACTTTGTGCATTCCTCTGCAATATCAATATTTTCTCTCGGCACTCCCGCCGAAACAAGAATATCAACATTTGCTTTCCACAGGTCAATGTTAAACCTGCCATTTTCCTTTTTTATTACATATTTTGAGTCAAAATGCTGTGCCACATCCTCCTGAACCTCAAAACAGCAAGGTCCGATACAAGGCCCGATTGCACAAACAATATCTTTAACTTCCGAGCCGAATTTTTCCTTAAAAATTTCCACAGCCTTCGCCGAAATCCCCATAACAGTTCCTCTCCAACCGCTGTGAATTGCGCCGATAACCTGCTTTTCCCTGTCATAGAGTAAAACAGGCACACAGTCTGCATAAAAAATTCCAAGAGGAACATTTTTAAGGTTGGTTATAAGCCCGTCAGTGGAAAAAATATCACTTTCTTTTGCAAGACCTTTCCCCTTATCCTCTTCTTTCACAATCCTTATATTATCAGTATGCTCCTGACGGGACAAAACTATATTGTCAAAGCTAAATCCCATATCATCGCACACCTGTCTGTAATTCTTCATTACATTTTCAGGGGTATCTCCCACACGGAAACCAAGGTTAAGTCCTTGAATTTTCCCTGTGCTAAAGCCTCCCTCTCTTGTTGTAAAACAATGAGCAAGTGAGGAAAAACCACTCATCTTTTCAGATAAAAGATATTTCTGACTTCCAAAATTTTTAAAGTTCAATTAAGGTAACTCCATTCTCTCCCTCTCCGTAGGTACCTGTTCTGTAAGATTTTACTCTCTTGTCCTTACGGAGCATATTCTGAATTCCTGTTCTTAACTTACCTGTGCCCTTACCGTGAATAATTGTAGCATTATGCAGTGAAGAACGCATACACTGGTCAAGGAACAAGTCAGTTTCATAAAGAGCCTCCTCCAAGGTTTTACCCCTTAAATCAAGCTCAGTACGAACATCTTTCGCCCCAAGACATTCACGCCTCGGCACAAACCTCATAAGTTCTTCCACATCTTTATCTTTAACAAGGGCAAGATTTTTAAGCTTTGCTGTAACCTTCATGATTCCAACCTGAACCACAGCGCTCTCGTCCTTTTTGTTTATGGAAACAACAGTTCCCTTGTCCCCCATATCAATAATCATAACAGTTGAACCTGGCTTTAAGTTGTTTATAGTAACATCAGATTTAATCTGCTTAACAGGTCTTGGCGGACGCTTTGTGCCTTTAAGCTTTTCACGGAGTTCCTTTTTCATTTCCTCCATTTTCTTTAAAGCTTCCTGTTCGTCCTTTTCCTTTTTAGCCTTTTTAATTTCTAAAAGTGCAGACTCCGTTTCCATTTCAGCCTTATGAATAATCTTCTCAGCCTTTTCGCTGGCACGGACCATAAGTCTTTCTCTTTCCTCGTCAAACTTACGGCGTTCAGCCTTAAGCTCATCACGAAGTCTTTTAACTTCATTTTTAAGTCTTGTCTGCTCCTGACTTGCACTTTCAGCAATCTTTCTGTCCTTTTCAATGCTGGAGAGCACATCTTCAAACTTAATAGTTTCTTTAGATAAAAGCTCCTTTGACTTTTCAATAATATAATCTGAAAGTCCCAAGCGCTTTGAAACAGCAAAAGCGTTACTTCTTCCCGGCACACCGATTAAGAGCCTATATGTCGGGCTTAAAGTGTTAACATCGAACTCACAGCTTCCGTTTTCAACTCTCTCTGTTGAAAGAGCATAAAGCTTAAGCTCACTGTAATGGGTAGTTGCAACAGTTTTCGCACCTATGCCCCTTACATATTCAAGTATTGCATTAGCAAGTGCTGCTCCCTCTGTCGGGTCAGTGCCTGCCCCAAGCTCGTCAAAGAGTACAAGGCTGTCAGCAGTAATATTTTCAAGTATATGAACAATATTCACCATATGAGATGAGAATGTACTGAGGCTCTGCTCAATACTCTGCTCATCGCCGATATCAGCAAACACATTTGAAAATACAGCAATCTCCGAATTATCCCCTGCAGGTATCATAAGACCGCTCTGTGCCATCAATGTGAAAAGTCCCACAGTTTTAAGCACAACAGTTTTACCACCTGTGTTCGGACCTGTAACAATAAGGCTGTCAAAGTCAATGCCAAGGTTAATATCAACAGGCACAACCTTTTCTCTGTTTATAAGAGGGTGTCTGCCCTTGATAATGTTTATTCTGCCCGTTGCATTGATATTCGGAATAACACCACGGAAATCAACCCCCATCTTTGCCTTTGCAAAGATAAAATCAAGCTCTGTTACAGCGTCAAAATCAATTTTCAAATCCTCTTCAATTTCAATTAAATCATTTGTAAGACTACGGAGAATTTTTTCAATCTCCTGCTTTTCCCTAATTGCAAGCTCGTGGAGGTCATTGTTGGCACTAACCACAGCAGAAGGCTCTATAAAAACAGTTCCCCCCGATGCAGAAATATCGTGGACAATACCGCCCACTTCCCCTTTATATTCAGCCTTAACAGGCACAACATACCTGTCGTTACGCATGGTAATAATATTATCCTGAAGCATTTTTCTGTAATGCTCACCGTGGATAATGTTGTTAAGAACGTCCTTGATTTTTGAAGAAGTAGTCCTTATCTTTCTTCTTATATCGTAAAGCTCTGGACTGGCAGAATCGGAAACCTCCTCCTCTGAAATAATAGCCGAAGTAATCCTGTCTGCAACGTCCTTATGAACAATAATGCTTTCAAAAATTTCGGATAAACTTCCCGAATTATCCTCTCCGTATTTTTTCAGGGCTTCAGCATTCTTAAGCACAGATGCACAGTTTAAAAGTTCAGCCATAGATAAACTTCCGCCCTTATCCATTCTCTTTATAGCCTCACCAATAGGGCTTAAGGCATAAAAAGACGGAGTGCCGAACTTCATAAGCATAATATATGCAGAATCAGTTAAAGCGAGAGCACGGCTTACTCTTTTAATGCTGACAAAAGGCTTAAGCTCAAGAGCCATTTTTTTAGCAGATTCCGAAACAGCAAACCCCTCAAGTATGTCAATTATTTTATTGTATTCAAGTGTTTTAAGTGTTTTCTTTTCCATACACAATACCTCAATATAAATTGTATCATAATTATTGCCAATTTGCAAGAAATATGATACAATATTTAACAGCAAATAAAGAAAAGGAGAAACTTTATGCGAATTTTAGCAATAGGTGATATTGTAGCCTCAGACGGACGTGAATTTGTATATAATAATTTAGGCAGAATACGAAAGAAATATAATATAGATTATTGCATAGCAAACGGCGAAAATTCAGCCAACACAAACGGCATTACAAAGGACATAGCTGAAACACTTATCGAGTGCGGAGTTGATGTAATCACAATGGGGAACCATACCTTTGCAAACAAGGAATACGGAGCAGTTTTAGAGGATATGCCCCGTGTAATAAGACCGGGCAACTATCCATCTGAAACAGAGGGTATGCCATATTATATTGAGGAGCTTGGCTTTGCAAAAATAGCAGTCATAAATATGATGGGCAGAGTTCATATGGAGCCCCTTGACTGTCCATTCAGGGCAACAGAAAAAATCCTCGATAAAATTGATGCAGACATAATTGTAATTGATTTTCACGCCGAAACAACAAGTGAAAAGCTTGCCTTTGCCAACTATTTTGACGGCAAAGCAAACATAATTTTCGGCACCCATACCCACGTCCAGACAGCTGACGAGCATATTCTTCCAAATGGCACAGCCTATATAACTGACCTCGGAATGACAGGCGTAAGGGACTCAATTTTAGGTGTAAAAAAAGAAATTATAATGGATATGTATTACACAAGAAAGCATTTCAGGTTTGAAAAAGCCGAGGGTGAAGTGTGGTTTTCAGGATGCGTCTTTGACATAGACGAAAAGACAGGAAAAGTGAATGGAATTGAAAGACTGAATTTTAATTCCATAGATTGACAAAATTTTCACTTTTTCTATTGATTATTGTAAAAAAATGATGTATAATAAACTGTAATTGCTTAATTTGAAAGGAGAAATCTACTATGAAGTACTCACGCGAAGTAGAAGAAATGTGTCCTCTCGCGAAAGGCGTATATCACGGTCCTGCACCAATTCCGCAGGAAGGCAAGTGGACTCAGGCAAAAGAAATTAAAGACATTTCAGGTCTTACACACGGTATCGGCTGGTGTGCACCACAGCAGGGTACATGTAAGCTCACATTAAATGTAAAGGAAGGAATTATCCAGGAAGCTCTCGTTGAGACAGTTGGATGTAGTGGTATGACACACTCTGCTGCTATGGCTGCTGAAATTCTCATCGGCAAGACACTTCTCGAAGCTCTCAACACAGACTTAGTTTGTGATGCTATCAACACAGCTATGAGAGAACTCTTCCTCCAGATTGTTTACGGCCGTACACAGACTGCATTCTCAGAAGACGGTCTCCCAATCGGCGCAGGTCTTGAAGACCTTGGTAAGGGCCTCCGTTCACAGGTTGGTACTACATACGCAACACTTGAAAAGGGACCACGTTACCTTGAACTTGCAGAAGGTTATATCACAGATATCGCAGTTGACGACGAAAACCAGATTATCGGTTACAAGTTCGTTCACCTCGGTAAGATGATGGAAAATATCAGAAACGGTATGGATGCAAATGAAGCTTTAAAGAAGGCAAGCGGTCAGTACGGACGTGTTGACGATGCTGCAAAGCTCATCGATCCAAGAAAGGCATAAGGGAGGTATAAATCATGGCTTTATTTGAAAGTTACGAAAGAAGAATTGACCAGATTAATGCCGAACTTAAGAAGCACGGCATAAACTCTATCGAAGAAGCAAAGCAGATTTGTGACGATAAGGGTATTGATGTTTATAACTTAGTTAAGGGAATTCAGCCAATCTGTTTTGAAAACGCTTGCTGGGCTTACATTGTAGGCGCTGCAATCGCAATCAAGGACGGTTGCACAAAGGCTGCTGACGCTGCTGAAAAAATCGGCGTAGGTCTTCAGTCATTCTGTATCCCAGGTTCTGTTGCAGACGACAGAAAAGTTGGTCTTGGCCACGGTAACCTGGGCGCAATGCTTTTAAGAGAAGAAACAAAGTGTTTCGCATTCTTAGCAGGTCACGAATCTTTTGCTGCTGCAGAAGGTGCTATCGGTCTTGCAAAGTCAGCTAATAAGGCTCGTAAAGAACCACTCAGAGTTATTCTTAACGGTCTTGGTAAGGACGCTGCACAGATTATCTCAAGAATTAACGGTTTTACATATGTTCAGACACAGTTTGACTACTTCACAGGCGAAGTAAATGTTGTAAAGGAAATCGCATATTCAAAGGGCGAAAGAGCTGCAGTTCGTTGCTACGGTTCAGATGACGTTCGTGAAGGCGTTGCAATTATGCATAAGGAAGGCGTTGACGTATCTATCACAGGTAACTCAACAAACCCAACAAGATTCCAGCACCCAGTTGCAGGTACATATAAGAAAGAATGTATCGAACAGGGCAAGAAGTACTTCTCAGTAGCTTCAGGTGGCGGTACAGGCCGTACACTTCACCCAGATAATATGGCTGCTGGTCCTGCTTCATACGGTATGACAGATACAATGGGAAGAATGCACTCAGACGCACAGTTCGCTGGTTCTTCTTCTGTTCCTGCTCACGTAGAAATGATGGGACTTATCGGCGCAGGTAACAACCCAATGGTTGGTATGACTGTTGCTGTTGCAGTTGCTATCGAAGAAGCAATGAACAAGTAATTGTTTAAAAAACTCAAAAAGGATTTGTGAATTATCACAAATCCTTTTTTTATTATATAATTATCTTTATCCGTTTCCCGATATAATATCCTAAAATGCACTTTATAATATCAGGCACCACAAAAGGCAAAACAGCCACAGATAAAGCCTGAATAAAGGACACTCGCATAACAATCATAAACCAGAGAGTCCCTTTAATGTAGCAAATCAAAAGTCCGAGAACAATCCCCCAAACAGCCTTGCCTCGCAAAGCAAAAAAACCTATAATAACCGCAACAGCTATATAGGACAAAAGAAATCCACCTGTGGGTCCGAAAATCACCCCCAGACCACCTTTAAACCCTGCAAAAACAGGAAGTCCGACAATTCCCAAGAGCAAATAACCCAAAACTGCAAACACAGCTGTCTTAACATCCCCTGCCATAGAAACAGCCATAAGGGCAAGGAGTCCAAGGCTTAATGGCACAGCGCCAAAGGGCAAAGCAAAGGCAGAACAAATTGAAATGAACAAAACAAAAACAGCACACCGCACAAGTCTTTTAACGCCCAATACGCCACCTCCCCAAATCAGTTTCAATGTAAAAAAGTCCGGCACAAGACCGGACTTTATTAAACTTAGTTATTTTCGCTTAAGCGCTTTGCAATTTCTTCGTCTTCTCTGAGTGAAGCCTGTCTCTTTTCTTCTTTAAGAGCAGTAAGTCTCATGTTTTCGTCTCTCTTTTCGAGAATTTCATCATGATGGAATGCTTCGTCAACCTTAAGCCACTTTAAATATCTTCTGTGGAGATACAATTCATAAAGTGAAAGAACAATAAGTGCAATAGCAATAAGACAGTTAATTATGTAGAAAATCTTTCCGCCGAGATAATCAACTTTCCAAACGTATAACATAAGTGGGTTCTTGAACATATCGTATAAGTGAAGAGCCGCAAAAACAGTAATCCAGAAATAGCAGTACTTTCTCGCCTTAATTCTGATGTTTGTCCAGATCCAACACATATTATATCCGATTATGAGAATAAGAGGCATCATAACAAGTGTGTTAACATTGTACTGACCAGTCATAAATGTACGGAAAATCTTCTGAAGAATCTGTACTCTTTCCATTGGTTTTGGGAACCAGAGAACATACTGAAGTGAAACAATATTTCCCTTATCGCCCTTCATAAAGAAAGGAATAAATGAAATCACCAGCCATGAAATCATAAGTATAATCTGTGTGTAATTTATCCAGGTTTTTTTCTTCATAATTTTTCTCCTCCGAAATAAAGTCGCAGGGACTTTTTAAAATCATCTGTCAATATATAATTATATAATTACAGGGCCCGTTTGTCAAGGGATAATTAAAATTTATAAGAGATTTATGTCACAAGCCTCACATTCTTCTCTCATTGCTTCAGGCCAAACTGACGCCTGAACTTCGCCGATATGAGCCTTCTTCAAGAAGAACATACAGATTCTTGACTGTCCAAGGCCTCCGCCCATAGTATAAGGGAGCTTGCCCGCAATCAAATCTCTGTGGAAAGGCATTGTAAGCCTGTCCTCACAGCCCGCAATTTTAAGCTGTTCCTTAAGGCTTTCTTCTGAAACTCTTATACCCATACTGGAAATTTCAAAAGGACAGTCTAAAACTCTGTTGTAAAGAACAATGTCCCCGTTTAATTCCCAGTCATCATAGTCAGGAGCACGTCCATCGTGCTTTTCTCCCGACTTAAGTACACCGCCAATCTGCATAATAAAGATTGCGCCCTTAAGCTTTGAATGGAGATATTCCCTCTCTTTTGGAGTATTGTCAGGGTATAAATCCTCAAGCTCCTGAGTAGTAACAAAAGTAATTTCTTCAGGGAGCTCAATTTTAAGCTGTGGGTAAAGGGAGTTCATATATTTTTCAGTCATCTTAAGCACATCATAAATTTTTCTTACAGTATGCTTAAGTGTGGAAACGTTTCTGTCCTCTTTTGAGATAACCTTTTCCCAGTCCCACTGGTCAACATAAATAGAATGAATGTTGTCAGTGTCTTCATCACGGCGGATTGCGTTCATATCAGTATAAAGACCTTCGCCATTTTCAAAGCCATAGTTAGCGAGAGCATATCTCTTCCATTTAGCAAGGGAATGAACAATCTGGAGTTCTTTTCCTGTTTCTCTCACATCAAAGGAAACAGCCCTTTCAATGCCGTTTAAGTCGTCGTTAAGACCGGTTTCAGGCTCAACAAATAAAGGTGCAGAAACACGGGTTAAGTGGAGCTCTCTTGCAAGGTTAGTTTCAAAATAATCACGGCAGGCTTTAATAGCAATCTGCGTGTCTTTTTTGCCAAGGCAAGAATGATATCCCAAAGGCTTAATAATTTCAGCCAATACTATCACATCCTAAAATAATTCTTTCCCCATTATAGCACCTTTCCCAAATCTTTTCAATACCTATTTGCATTTTTGTAAGAAAATTTTCCCACTTCTGTCAGCAGTCATAAGAAGAATTTCATCGGGACTTCTATACCCCTCCTCCATTATTGCCTTATCAAGCCACTCCCTGTTAAATCCAATTTTCTTAAGATTTCCAAAATTGATTTTTCCGTTGTCAATTATTACATAGGATATTTCAGGAGGTTCAGGCTTAAGCCCCACATCTTCAGGAGATAGCGGGCGTGAAAGTTCGTTCATAATAACGCTCATATTTCCGTTTGTTTCCATAATTACAAAGTCAACTTCATCAAGGCTTGACGCCCCTGCGTTACGCACAGTTTCCATAAGGTCGTTTAAGTTAAACCTCTGCTTATCCATTTCCTTTTTATTAATTTTTCCCTTTTCATAGAACACACTTGGCGTTCCGTAGAGAAACTGCCTCATTCTTCTGCTTTTGTAAGCAAGATAGGACACAAAAACCTCAATTACAACCAAAGTAAGAATTGCAATAACAGCAGGAATAATATTCTGATTTTCCCCGTCGATTGGCAGAGATGCCACTTCGGATATCATAATTGTAACAACAAGCTCCGAGGGTTCAAGCTCCCCTATCTGTCTTTTTCCCATAATTCTGACAGATAAGGAAACCACCCCATACATAATAAGAGTTCTCAAAAAAATAGCTAACAAATCAATCACCTAATGTTAATATTTCCCGAAAACTAATCATTATTCGTAAAAACGCTGTATAGCCTTGCAACTCTGTTCCAGGTTACTTTGTCAGTTATTCCGTTTGCTTCCATTCCAAAAACCCCCTGAAGAGCAGACACAGACTCTCTTGTAGGATTGTCATACACTCCATTCACAGATGGCGGTGGGACATTTCTGAAACGAAGTGCAATCCTTCTAAGCATAATCTGATAAATCATAATTTCGTCGCTTTTTGCACCAAGATAAAAGGCCTGAATTTCAGGCGGAAAAACCGAAATCCGTTCAGGGTACCCGCGAAGTTCCTCCGCAGCCTCAAATTTTTCTACCAGCAAAGTCCATGTCCCTAAGTCAATCTCCCCTGTTTCAGGAATACCGAACTGCCTCTGAAACATCCTCACAGCCTCAGCAGTTTCCTTCCCGTAGATACCGTCAGGGTTAACCTTTGGAATAGTGTTGTAAAGTCCCGAAAGAACATAAAGATAATATTGCGCCTCATAAATTGAGGCAGGTGTATTAAGATAATTCAAAAAAATCACTCCTCATTTAAAACTTCACCGGAAAACTGTCTCTGACTTCTTTCTGCCCCTGCAGAAACATCTCCGTAAACCTCTTCTATTGCATTCCAGGTAACAGCCCCCACAATGCCTCTCGGCGTAATTCCAAAATTATTCTGAAAAGTAATAACAGCATTCTGTGTTTCCGTGCCAAAATAGCCTGTAACATTAACCCTCGGAATTGTCGGATAGTAGTCCGAAAGGAAGCTTAAATAGGTCTGGAGCTGTCGTACATCGTCCCCTGTACTTCCAATTCCTAAATTCCGTCCCCCGAATGGCACAACCCTCTCCGCAGTAATTTCATAAGGCAGGTCCTCAAGTATTCCAAGGTAAACCTGATTTAACTTGTTTATAGTGTTAAGATTAAGTATCCCCGTAGGCTCAAGTCCGTAAAAGGTCTGAAATGACCGAAGTGCCTGTTCAGTTGCCGAGTCGAATGTCCCCGTTACCTCGATAGGCGTCAATGCCTGGTTGTATATTCCCACATATTTGAGATAATACTGAAGAGCCTGAATAGGCTCACCTGTGTCCCCAAAAGACAGAGCAGTGGTAAACTGCTTTTGTATATCCGAATACTTAAGTCCCTCGGAGTCAAGCTGTGCAAGTTTTTTCACAGCCACATAAATATACTGAATTTTATACCAGGTCCGCTTACCCACAATTCCGTCAGGCTCAAGGTTAAAGGTTGACTGAAAAGCGATAACAGCGTCCCTTGTATCAGCCCCAAAAATTCCGTCCACAGACTGAATTTTAGGAATTAAAGGATAATTTCTCGAAATTCTGTTAAGCTGTCTTTGAATTCTCTCAACGCTGACACCAATACTTCCGATTTGCAGTGCAGTTCCGGGATAGGAATTCATAATGGACTGCACCTGAACATTTGACACAATCTGAGTATTCTCCCCGTAATAGTACCTTAAAATCTGATAAGGCAAAAGTCCCTCTCGGGCACGGTCAACAGTTCCCCATTGAGACATACCCTCGCAGGTAACCTGAATCCCATCGCAGTAGGTTGCATAGAGAGGCTCAATAAACCCCTCCCTGCGAAGATAAGAATTAAAAATCTCGTCAACAATACGGCTTATATTTTCAAAAATATTTCGCCCGTTTACAAAAGACTGGTCAAAGGCAGTAGAATTTGTTATGTCAAAGTCATAGCCCTTTGACCTGTACCATTCGGTGTAAACTCTGTTCATAGCAATAGAAATCTGCGCATAAATATTTGCACGGATAGCCGTTTCAGGCCAAGTCGGGAAAATTTCACTGGAAGCCACATTTTTTATGTAATCAGGGAAAGAAACTGTAACATTTTCAGCCTGAGCGTCAGGCGCTCCCAGATGAACTGTAATTTTTTCAGGTATAATCGGATAATCCATATTTACGCCTCCAGATTAGGTTCTTCTTCGATATAAAAAATTGTTTTTCCCTGTAATTCCCCCTCAGGCAAAGGAATCATCTCCGCCTCCTGAATACTTATCTGGTTTGCAAAGACAGACACATTGTGAAACTCAAGGGAATAAAAACCCTCCTTGTCAATCCTCACGTCATAAAGGGAATAACCCTGACGGCTGACGTTTGGATATTCGGACAATCTCGGGTCAGGAGCCGACAAAGTAACATTTTCTGTTACTCCGTTTTTGTTTGTAAACTGTGAATTTATAATTTTAGTTTCACCGCTGGATATGTCAGTAATAACCACAAGAGCATTTTCCACAGGCACAGCTTTAGAGGCAAGATACGCTCTTACAGTAAGCACACCTGAATATTCCATAATAATCACACTCCTCTACTTATAAAATCTATGCAAGAGGGGAGAAAATCTTGACAAACAGATAAAAATAAAGTATTATATACGAGATATGTTTCTGTAGCTCAGCAGGATAGAGCGACCGCCTCCTAAGCGGTAGGTCGGGTGTTCGAATCACCTCAGGAACACCAAAAAATGCCCTTATAACCTAAGGGCATTTTTATTTACAGGGTGGTGAAAAAATGTTTCCAAAAGAATTTGAAGAGAGAATGAAAGAACTCTTAAAAAATGAATATGATGCCTTTGAAAGCGCGCTAAACGAAGCTCCCGTAAAGGCATTTCACGTAAATACAAAGAAAGTATCTGTGGAGGATTTTCTTAAAATCAATCCCTTTGATACAGAGAAAATCCCTTATGCCGAAAACGGTTTTTATTTCAATGACGGAAAAATAGGAAACCATCCATACCACCACGCAGGAATGATTTATGTTCAGGAACCATCGGCTCAGGCACCTGTAAACTGTATTATGCCCGAAAAGGACTGGAAAGTCCTTGATATGTGCGCAGCCCCTGGCGGAAAAAGCTCACAGATTGCCTGTCAGATACCGAATGGCTTTCTCTTCTCCAACGAATATGTGTCCTCTAGATGCAAAATTTTAAGCGGAAACATTGAGCGAATGGGCTACGAAAACACAGCAGTCATAAACTGCGACGCCCTGACAATCGGCAAAAACTTCACGGAATATTTTGACCTTATAATCTGCGACGCCCCATGCTCAGGTGAGGGAATGTTCAGAAAAGAGGAAAACGCAGTCTCCGAATGGAGCGTTGAAAATGTAGAAAAGTGTGCCATAAGACAGCTTGAAATCATAGAAAATATGAAAAACGCCCTTAAAAAAGGCGGAACTTTGGTTTACTCAACCTGCACCTACTCCCCTGAAGAAAACGAGGGGCTTATCAAAACTTTCCTTGAAAATAACCCTGATTTTTTTCTTACAGAAACCCCCGAAGAGATTAAAAGCAACTCCTCACAGGGCATAGGAAATATGGAATACACAAGACGCTTTTATCCGCATATAAATAAGGGCGAGGGACAGTTTGTAGCAGTTCTTAAAAAGAAAGAGGGAGAAAACACCCCTAAAGAAATAAAGGACATACTTCTTCCTCTTACTAAACAGGAAGAAAAAATTGTCTGTGAATTTTTAGATGAAACTTTGACAAGCTACGATAAAAAGAAAATTAAAAAACATAACGACAGCATAATCTACATAGACGAAGACATAAAAATACCAAAAGTACCAGTTTTCCTCTGCGGAGTAAAGCTGGGCACAGTACAGAAAAACTACTTCCAGCCACACCATCAGCTTTTCACAGCCTTAGGACATCTTTTCCGCAAAAAAATAAACCTCTCGTTAAATGAGGCTGAAAAATATCTCCACGGCGAAACAATCCCCTGCGAATATAACAAGGGCTGGTGTGCAGTCTGTATAGAAGGCGTAGCTATGGGCGGTGGCAAAGCTGTTAATAAGACACTTAAAAACCACTACCCGAAAGGCTTGAGAACATTATAAAAAAACCCGTAATACCTATCGTATTACGGGTTTTTAATGTCCTATTTCTTGAGTTCTTCCATAATATTTTCAGGATAAAGTCCTGCATCAACAAGCTTTCTGATTGATGTAGCAACAATCTCCTTGTCTTCTTTGTATGTCATACCATACCATTTTTCGTTGGTTTCAAGAACCTTAACCTTTGTTTCGCCCTTTTCGAGCATATCTCCAACAATAATTGGGAGTAAGAATTCAGACTTAAGAGGGTTTTCCATATTTTCAAGGAATTCAGGGAACAATTCAGCAAGTCTGTCAAAGTATGAAGGTCTGAAGCCCCACATATTCATTGAAGCGTTACAGCCAGGGTCAAGTTCAGTCTTGCTTCCGTCTTCTTCAGCAATATAAACCTTGTCTCCGTCTTTACCGATGTTGCTTGTTTCCTTGATTCCAACAAGATATCCCTCTTCATCAACACTGCAAAGACCTCTTGTAACGAAACCGTTGTCGGAGAGAACATTTTTGAGAATGTAGCCTGCCATTGAAATGTCTTCAAGACCGTCAGTATCGTGTTCTTCAACAAGATAGCTGTGAAGAAGTTCAAATGGTTCTCTGCCGTAGAAATCGTCAGCGTTAATTACAGCAAAAGGCTCTGAAACTGCCTGTTTGCAGGCAAGAATAGCCTGACCTGTACCCCAAGGCTTCTTTCTTCCCTCAGGAATAGCAAATCCCTTTGGAAGGTCATCAATTTCCTGAAAAGCAATTTCAGTTTCAACAACTTCCTTGATTCTGTTACCGATAACTTCCATAAATTCTTCTTCAATGTCCTTGCGAATAACAAATACAACCTTGTCAAATCCTGCACGGATAGCATCATAAATGGAGTAATCAAGAATAATTTCTCCGTTTTTGCCGATTTTTGTAAGCTGCTTGATACCTTCGCCAAATCTTGAGCCGATTCCCGCAGCCATAATTACTAAAGTAGTTTTACACATATTGTCCTCCAAAATATATTAAAATTTTTTATACTAAGTTTGTTACAACTCCGGCCTTTGCAACCTTACTCTCGCCGTTTACGTTAAGCCACACATCAATCCCCGACGGATTGTAAACCGTAAGGCCGTCAACGGTATAAACAAGACTGTCATAAGCCTTTTTGTAGTCGTAAATTTCAATGTTTGTAGCATACCAGACATCATCTCTGTTTCCTGCCACAGCACAGAACTTTTCCAAAACGTCCCAGTTATTGTTTACTTCAAACTCAGAGGAATGACCCCAGAGATAGAACATCTTGCAGTCCCCAAAATCCTCGTTTAAGAAGCTGTCCAGAAGTTCCATAAGCTTCGGATTATCGTGATGACAGGTAGGGTGCAGATAAATCCAGTTTTCAGGGAAATCAAACTTCCCTGTCCTGTCTACAGTTCTGGAATAACAGATATCGCATTTCGGCAGATACTCAGCGCATCTTGCATCATAAGAGCCGTTTGCATAAGCCATTCCCCTTACAACAGTTCCAAAAAGCTTTTCAAGGCAATCCCTGTCGTGAAGAATATCATGCATCGCCTCAGGCACAGTACATCCCCCTAAGGACTTGTGCACAAAGCCGTGAGCCGCAACCTCGTGTCCCGAATTCTTAAAAAGCTCAACTGCGTGGCTTTTTCTGAGTCTGGTCCACATATTTTCACGCTTAATTTCAGGATAAATAAAGTCATCTTCATTAAGAAAGCCGTAATTTACGTTAAAAGTACATTTTATCCCGTACCTGTTAATAATTTCAAGCATTTTTACATCAGTAACAAGTCCGTCGTCATAGCTTAAAGTTATAGCCTTTTTAAGCCCATTTGGGTATCTCATAGAAAACATAAAATACACACTCCATAGCCTATAAAATCAATTAAGAAAAGTATAACACAGCGCATTTTCATTGTCAATAACTCCCATAAGAGTTGTAAAGAATTTTTAATAATAATTATGCCGAATTCCATTGACTTTGTGTTACCAATATGATACATTAAAACTATAATTTCACAGGCAGTAAAGGAGATTTAATTATGCTGGGAAAAATCAAGAATTATGAAGTAAATGACAACTTAATCAATGTCATTTTAGATGACGGAATTTATAATGTTGAGATTATCAAAAGCGATATTGTAAGATTTAAAGTTAAGTTTGACAAAAAGGAATATATTTCAAAGGCAATCGAGGGAAATCCTGCTGTTGACACAGACTTTTCAGTTGAAAAGGACGGCGACTCAATTGTAATTTCCACAGAGGAGATTACAGTAAAGGTATATGACGAATGTATCACTGATATATACGATAAGAACGGAAACCTCATCTGTGCAGATTACAGAGGAAAACGTTCAAAACAGGCAGGTTTAACACCTGAACAGATTACACAGATGCGTGCAGAGGGTCACGCTGTATCCGAAAGGATAAATGATTTCAAAATCTCAGTTATAAAGTCAATGTCCGAGGACGAATGCTTCTATGGTCTCGGCGATAAAACAGGCTTCTTAAACAAGAGAAACTATGACTATCAGATGTGGAACTCCGACCTTCCGCAGACACACTGTGAAATTCCTGATATGAAGGCACTTTATAAGTCAATCCCATTCTTTATCACAAAGAATAAATTTGGAAGCTTTGGCTTATTCTTCGATAACAACCACGGCTCAACTTTCAATATGGGTGCAGAAAGCCCTGAATACTATTTCTACGGAAACAACGACGGGGACCTTGATTACTACTTCATCTACGGACCTGATATGAAAAAAGTTTTAGGAGGCTACGCACATCTTACAGGCTACACTCCAAGACCACAGCTCTGGACACTTGGCTTCCACCAGTGCCGTTGGGGTTATACAACTGAAGAGGACTTCAGGGATATAACAACAAAAATGCGTGAAAACAATCTTCCTTGTGATGCAATCTACTTTGATATTGACTATATGGATAATTATAAGGTATTCACATGGAATAAGGATAACTTCAAAAGCACAGCAAAAGGCCTTAATGACGACCTTAAGAAAAACGGCTTTAAGACAGTATGCATCATAGACCCTGGCGTTAAGCAGGAAGAAGGCTATGACGTATTTGACGAAGGCGTTGAAAAGGATTACTTTATCAAGGACCTTGACGGAAACGTTTATATAAATACAGTTTGGCCTGGAGAAACAGCATTCCCTGACTTCTCTGACCCAAGAGTAAGAGATTGGTGGTCAGGCTTACAGAAGAGAATGGTTGACTTTGGTGTTGACGGCATCTGGTGCGATATGAATGAGCCTGCAAGCTTCACCGGTCCACTTCCAATGGAGCTTCCAATGTGTGACGAAGGACTTGGCGCAACCCACGGCGAAATGCACAACGTTTACGGACAGCATATGGCAACAGCAACCCACAAAGGACTTAAGAAGTACACAGGTAAAAGACCTTTTGTAATTACAAGAGCCTGCTATGCAGGTATGCAGAAATATTCAACAGTATGGACAGGTGATAACCAGAGTATCTGGGCACATCTCCAGCTTGCAATTCCACAGCTCTGTAACTTAGGCCTCAGCGGTCTTTCAATCGCAGGCACAGACGTAGGCGGTTTCGGTGCAGACTGTACACCTGAGCTTTTTGCCCGCTGGATTCAGGTTGGTGCATTCTCAACACTCTTCAGAAACCATAGTGCTAAGGGTTCAAGAAATCAGGAACCATGGACATTCGGCAAGGAAGTTCTTGACATTTCAAGAAAGTATATTAACCTCCGTTATAAGCTCCTCCCATACCTCTATGACGCTTTGGTAAAGGGTAGCGAAACAGGTCTCCCTGTTATGAGACCATTAGTTCTTGAATTCCCAGATGACAAGAACGTTGAAAATATGAATGACCAGTTTATGTTCGGCGATGATATTTTAGTATCTCCTGTTGTACTTCAGGGCGAAACAGTTAAAAAGGTATATCTCCCTGAGGGACAGTGGTACGACTTCTGGACAAATGAGCTTATCGAGGGCGGAAAATATATTCTCCGCGACGCTCCGCTTGATGTTTGTCCTATGTATGTAAGAGCAGGTTCAATCATCCCTACATATCCTGAAATGATGTATGTAGGCGAAAAAGAACTTGACACATTAAATATTCTTGCATATCCGGATAAGGATGGTAACTGCAGACCGTATATCCACACAATAGATAACGGCGAAGACTATAACTACTTAGACGGCGAATATACAGAATATGAATTCACAGTAGAAAATGGCGAGCTTAAAACAAAGCTCAACCATAATGGCTATAAAGAATACAAAAACATCAACCTCATATAACAAAAAGGACTGCTTAGCAGTCCTTTTTTATTTGTTATCCCGTCCGAAAATACACTCTATTATAATATTTGAAACTTCCTCAATGCTTTTTTCACAACCGTCCTTAACCCACTGAAAACTGATTGCATTTATTCCATTCAGGTAATAAAGCATCACATATTTTCTCTCCTCTTTCGGGTAGTGAAATCTTTCTAAAATCGGGTCAAAAATATTTTCAAACAATCTTTCATAAACACCCTCAAAATCGAATGCTTTAATATGAGAAAGAGCGGTGGAAAAAATCTCCTTATTTTCCTTTATGTAAGTAAGGTATGGTGTAAGATAGTTGCTGTTGATAAAATTCAGTTCATCAAGGTTCCTGTCCTCAAGATTAAAAGCAACGGCCCTCACATCAGTTTTGAAGTATGAAAGAAACCCGTCAAGAATATATTGCGTAGTTTCCCCAAGCAAATCTGCTGTATTTTCATAGTGAAGGTAAAAAGTCGAACGGTTTACCCCTGCATCTTTACACAATTCACTTACAGTTATATATTCAAAGGGCTTCTTTTTAAGCAAAGAGATTAAAGAAAGGTTCATTTTTCTTGCAGTATTAAAATACTTGCTTTCAGATTTGTTAATTTTAATCACTCCCTGCCATAAACAAATTATTTTTCGCTTATTTCCCTTGCAAGCTCAACAATCTCGTATGCGTATTTTGCCTTGCCTTTTTCAAGCATTTTCTTATAAATTGGATAATTTATACCACAGCATACAAATCCCACTGTGCCGATAATTATACCTGCAATCATACTAAAAATACCACTTCCTAAAACCTGCATTGCAAGACACATACCTGTGCCTGCCACAAGTGAGGATACAATACCAAAGGTATAAGCAAAAACATTTGCAGGCATTTTCGCCTTGCTGTCAAGCTTCTTTAATGCAACTATTTTTGAGTTGTCCTTTGGTGCATACTCCTTTGCTATTGCTTCAGCTATAATTTTGTCTGTGTTCATTTTAATAACCTCCAAATTTAGTTTACACCCAAATTATAAAATAAAAATCAGAGTAAATGAACAACAAAACAAATAATATGTGTCGATTCTTATATTATACAATAAATTATTTCATAAGTAAATATGCCTAATTTCCCCAAAATCTCATTGACAAAACCCCACAAGTATTATAAAATTAAGCTATCAACCAACTCGAAAAGGAGCTGACAAAATGCTTGGAAAAATCAAGAATTATGAAGTAAATGATAACAAAATTATTATCACAATGGACGAGGGCAACTATAACGTAGAAATCATCCGTGATGATATTATCAGATTTAATATTAAGTTTACAGAGAAAAACTATATTTCAAAAGCAATCGAAGAAAACCCTGCCCAAGATACAGACTTCTCCGTTGAAAAGGAAACTGACGCAGTTGTAATCTCCACAGATTTACTCACAGTAAAAGTGTACGACGAATGCAAAACAGACATCTACGATAAGGACGGAAACCTTATTTGTGAGGATTACAGAGGCAAGAGAACAACAGGCGAAAACCTTACTCCTGACCAGATTGCACAGCTCCGTGCCGAGGGACATAGTTTCAACGAGCGTGGCGTAAAATACAGAACAGAAGTCATCAAAACAATGGAAAGCACAGACTGTTTCTACGGTCTCGGTGACAAGGCAGGCTTCTTAAACAAGCGTGAATATGACTATGTAATGCAGAATTCGGATATTTCTCTTCCAAATGATTATCCGCACACAAAGGCACTTTACAAGTCAATCCCATTCTTAATCACAAAGAACAGCGTTGCCACCTACGGCTTATTCTTTGATAACACTTTTACAAGCTTCTTCAATTTAGGAGAAGAAAATCTTTCGTACTTCTACTATGCAATAAACGACGGCGACCTTGACTATTACTTTATCTACGGACCTGATATGAAGAAAGTTTTAGGTGGATATGCCCACCTTACAGGCTACACACCTGTGCCACAGCTCTGGACACTTGGCTATCATCAGAGCCGTTGGGGTTACATAACAGAAAACGACTTCAGGAGCATCGCCAAGCAGATGCGTGATAATGACCTCCCTTGCGATGTTCTCCATTATGATATTCACTATATGGACAACTACAAGGTGTTTACATGGAATAAGGAAAATTTTGAAGCTACACCAAAACAGCTTGGTGAAGACCTTAAGAAAGACGGTTTTAAGAGAGTTTGTATTCTTGACCCGGGCGTTAAAAAGGAAGAGGGCTACCACGTTTATGACCAGGCAATTGAGAACGATTACTTTATCAAAGACAATGACGGCAATGTTTATATAAACGAAGTTTGGCCTGGGGAAGCAGCCTTCCCTGACTTCTCAAATCCTGAAGTAAGAAACTGGTGGGCAGACCTCCAGAAAGAGATGATTGACTTCGGCGCAGACGGAATCTGGTGTGATATGAACGAGCCTGCAAGCTTTAAGGGTAATCTTCCTCTTGACCTTCCAATGTGCGATGAGAATTTAGGCGCAACACAGGGCGAAATGCATAACGTTTACGGTCATCACATGGCAACAGCCTGCTCAAACGGTCTTAAGAAGCATAACGGAAAAAGACCTTTTGTAATCACAAGAGCCTGTTATTCAGGCATCCAGAAGTATTCAACAGCCTGGACAGGCGATAACCATAGTGAATGGGATCACCTCCAGTGGTCAATCCCACAGATTTGTAACCTCGGCTTAAGCGGTTTATCCTATGCAGGCGCAGACGTTGGCGGTTTTGCAGGCAATGGAAACACAGAGCTTTTCGCCCGTTGGTTTGAGCTCGGATGCTTCTACCCACTCTTTAGAAACCACGCTTGTTTCGGCACAAGAAGACAGGAACTCTGGACATTCGGTAAGGAAGTTCTTGATATTTCAAGAAAATATCTGAAGCTCCGTTATAAGCTTCTCCCATATATTTACGATACATTCGTAAAGAACAGCAAAACAGGTCTCCCTGTTATGAGAGCAATGGTTCTTGAATTCCCTGAGGATAAAAATTGTGAAAGTATGAACGACCAGTTTATGTTCGGCGAAGATATCTTGGTTTCCCCAGTTGTAAATCAGGGCGAAATCGCTAAGCGCGTATATCTCCCTGAGGGACAGTGGTACGACTTCTGGACAAATGAAGTTATTGAGGGCGGAAGATATATTATAAAGGACGCACCACTTGATGTTTGTCCTATGTACGTAAAAGCTGGCTCAATCATCCCAACATATCCTGAAATGAGCTATGTAGGCGAAATCGAGCTTGATACATTAAATCTTATGGCATACCCTGATAAGAACGGCAACTGCAGAGCCTATAAGCATTATACAGATAACGGCGAAGACTTTAAGTATCTCGACGGCGAGTATAATGAATATGAATTCAAAGTTGAAAACGGCGAACTCAAAACACAGCTTAACCATAAAGGCTATAAGGAATATAAAAACATCAACCTCATATAATAAAAAGGGACTGCTCCGCAGTCCCTTTTTTATTCACTTAAACAACTTTATTAAAAAACAAAAAACCTCGGTAAAACCGAGGTTTTTATTATATAAATCATTCCAATTTTTTAGAACAATCCTGTGATTCTGCCCTTTTCGTCAACATCAATCTTTTCAGCTGCAGGAACCTTAGGGAGACCAGGCATAGTCATAATATCGCCTGTTAAAACAACGATAAATCCTGCACCGGCAGAAACCTTAACGTTCTTAACAGTAACCATAAAGTTTTCTGGAGCGCCAAGCTTTGTTGGGTCGTCAGAGAAGCTGTACTGTGTCTTTGCGATACAAACAGGAACCTTGTCAAAGCCGAGAGCTGTAAGAGTTTCAATCTGCTTTTTAGCGTTAGGCATGAGGATTATACCGTCACCGCCGTAAACCTTCTTAACAACAGCCTCAATCTTATCAGCGATAGGCATATCAAGGTCGTATGAGAAAGTGAAGTCGCCCTGTTCTTCTTCACAGAGTCTAACAACTTCCTTAGCAAGTTCCTCGCCGCCCTTACCGCCGTCAGCCCAAACAGTTGAAAGAACTGTGTTTACGCCCAGTTCACGGCACTTGTTAACGATAAATTCAATTTCGTTATCAGTGTCAGTTGGGAAACGGTTAACAGCAACAACACAAGGAAGCTTGTAAACGTTCTTGATGTTTGAAACATGTCTTAAAAGGTTAGGAATACCCTTCTCTAAAGCAACAATATCCTCTTCCCCAAGTTCAGTCTTAGGAAGACCGCCATGCATCTTAAGAGCACGAACAGTAGCAACAACTACAACAGCGTCAGGTGTAAGACCTGCAGCACGGCACTTAATGTCAAGGAACTTTTCAGCGCCAAGGTCAGCACCAAAGCCTGCTTCAGTAATTGTGTAGTCGCCCATCTTAAGAGCCATCTTTGTAGCAATAATTGAGTTACAGCCATGTGCTATGTTGGCGAAAGGTCCGCCGTGAACGAAAGCAGGTGTACCCTCAAGTGTCTGAACAAGGTTAGGCTTTAAAGCGTCCTTTAAAAGTGCAGTCATAGCACCAACAGCCTTTAAATCCCCAGCTGTAACAGGCTTATCGTCATAAGTGTAAGCTACAATAATCTTTGAAAGCTTTTCCTTTAAGTCTGTGATTGAATTTGAGAGACAGAAAACAGCCATAATTTCGCTGGCAACAGTAATGTCAAATCCGTCCTCTCTTGGAACGCCGTTTGGCTTACCGCCGAGACCGTCAATAACATTTCTGAGCTGTCTGTCATTCATATCCACACATCTCTTCCATGTAATCTTCTTAACATCAATGTTAAGTGCATTACCCTGCTGAATGTGGTTGTCAAGCATAGCAGCCAAAAGGTTGTTAGCAGCACCGATTGCGTGGAAGTCCCCTGTAAAGTGGAGGTTAATGTCTTCCATAGGAACAACCTGTGCATAGCCGCCGCCTGCAGCACCTCCCTTAACGCCGAATACAGGGCCAAGGGATGGTTCACGGAGAGCAACAGTTACATCCTTGCCGATTCTCTTAAGACCGTCAGCAAGACCGATAGTTGTAGTAGTTTTACCTTCACCTGCAGGTGTAGGTGTAATAGCTGTAACTAATACAAGCTTACCGTTTTCCTTTTCAGATTCCAAAAGTTCAAGGTCAATCTTTGCCTTGTACTTTCCATACTGCTCAACGTATTTTTCGTCAACATGAGCACGTTCTGCAATTTCCATAATAGGACGCATTTCGCATTCCTGTGCAATTTCAATATCTGTTTTGTAAGCCATTTTTATCTCTCCTTATTTAAAATATTTAACAGCAGCCTCAAACATCTTTATGTCATATTCACCAGGAACATTCTTATAAAGACCGCAGCCAATTCTTTCACTGTGTCCCATCTTACCAAATACACGGCCGTCAGGTGAAGTAATACCTTCGATAGCATAAACAGAGCCGTTAGGGTTAAACTGAACATCGTTAGTAGCATTTCCGTCAAAATCTACATACTGAGTAGCAATCTGACCGTTTGCTTCAAGCTTCTTAATCCATTCTTCACTGGCTAAGAATCTGCCTTCACCGTGAGAGATTGGAACATTATAAACATCGCCAACGTTAGTAAGTGAAAGCCAAGGAGACATATTTGATGCAACTCTTGTTCTTACAATCTTTGACTGGTGTCTTGCAATTGTGTTAAATGTAAGTGTTGGGCAATCCTCGTCGATATCAACAATTTCACCAAATGGCACAAGACCGAGCTTGATAAGTGCCTGGAAACCGTTACAGATACCGCACATAAGACCATCGCGCTTTTTAAGAAGATTATGAACTTCTTCTTTTATTGCTTCATTTCTGAAGAAAGCAGAGATAAACTTACCACTTCCGTCAGGCTCATCACCGCCGGAGAAACCGCCAGGAATGAATATCATCTGAGATTCCTTTACCTTTTCAGCAAAACTTTCAACACTTCTTGAAATTCCTTCGGAATCCAAATTGTTAATTACAAATATTTCAGCCTCAGCCCCCGCATCACGAACAGCCTTAGCGCTGTCGAATTCACAGTTTGTACCTGGGAATGCAGGAATTAAAACTTTAGGCTTAGCAATCTTAATTGATGCACTCTTGTTTGTTTCTGACACAAAGGAGAAATTCTTAACAGGAGTCAAGGCATCAGCAATATTGCAGGAATAAACTGATTCAAGCTTGTCTTCGTAAATGTCGAGAATGCAAGATAAACAAACCTTTTCATCAGCAAAATTAAGTTCTTTCTTATCTGTAAC
Source organism: Clostridia bacterium (assembly GCA_017622215.1). GTDB lineage: Bacteria > Bacillota > Clostridia > Monoglobales > Monoglobaceae > RGIG8709. The sequence goes on along the minus strand of JAGARO010000012.1, from coordinate 37,878 downwards.
AGTACCGATTACTGTGCCACAGTCAACGCCATCTTCAACTTCAAGAACGAACTGTCCATAGCTATAGCCAAAGAGCTTGTCCATAGAAATATCAGCAAAATCAAAGCCAAAACCGTTACCCATACACATCTTAAGCACAGCCTCAGCTATACCGCCCATACCAGGTGTATAACAAGCTACAGCTTTCTTTGTGCTTAAAAGTTCGTAAACTTTAGCAAACACATCCAGAAGTGATGCAGTTACAGGAAGTCCGTTTTCATCATATTCAGGAGCAAGGATAATAACCTTGTTTCCTGCCTTCTTAAATTCAGGTGAAACGATATTCTTTGTCTTTGATGTTGTAACAGCAAATGATACAAGTGTAGGTGGAACGTCAAGGTCTTCGAATGAACCACTCATAGAGTCCTTACCGCCGATTGAAGCAATCTGGAGTTCCATCTGTGCCTTGAATGAGCCAAGGAGTGCAGCAAGTGGTTTGCCCCATCTCTTAGCGTCTTTACCAGGGCTTTCAAAGTATTCCTGGAATGTGAGATATACGTCCTTAAATTCAGCACCACAAGCAATAAGCTTTGAAACTGATTCAATTACAGCAAGATATGCGCCGTGATATGGGCTCTTTTCGGAGATAAATGGGTTAAATCCAAAGGACATAAGTGAACAGTCGCAAGTATGCTTCTTTTCAACAGAAATCTTCTGTACCATAGTCTGAATAGGTGTACGCTGATTCTTACCGCCAAATGGCATAAGAACAGTGCCCGCACCGATTGTAGAGTCAAATCTTTCTGAAAGACCACGCTTTGAACAGGTATTTAAGTCCCCGGCTAAAGCCTTGATATTTTCAGCAAATGTTCCTGAAACAGTCTTATTTATATCCTGAGGAGCGCAAGGAGCAACATCAATGTGCTTCTGTGCACCATTGGAATTTAAGAATTCACGGCTTAAGTTAACAATTTCCTTGCCGTTCCAGTTCATAACAAGTCTTGGTTCAGCAGAAACAGTAGCAACAGGTGTAGCCATAAGGTTTTCTTCCTGTGAAAGCTGAATAAATCTTTCAACATTTTCCTTTTCAACTACAACAGCCATTCTTTCCTGAGATTCAGAAATAGCAAGTTCAGTTCCGTCAAGACCTTCGTACTTTTTAGGAACAGCATTTAAATTGATTAAAAGACCGTCAGCAAGCTCACCGATAGCAACGGAAACACCGCCTGCACCGAAGTCATTACATCTCTTAATCATCTGACAAGCTTCCTTGTTTCTGAACAATCTCTGGATTTTTCTTTCTTCAGGAGCGTTACCCTTCTGTACTTCAGCACCGCAAGTATCTAAAGACTCAACAGTGTGAGACTTTGATGAACCTGTAGCACCGCCACAGCCATCACGGCCTGTCTTACCGCCAAGGAGAATTACAACGTCCCCGGCGTCAGGTCTTTCACGGCGTACATTCTCCTGAGGAGCAGCCGCAATAACAGCACCGATTTCCATACGCTTCGCAGCATATCCATCGTGATAAATTTCGTCAACAATACCTGTTGCAAGACCAATCTGGTTACCATATGAGCTGTAACCTGCAGCCGCAGTTGTAACAATCTTTCTCTGTGGGAGCTTACCCTTGATTGTTTCTGAAACAGGCTTAAGCGGGTCAGCCGCCCCTGTAACTCTCATAGCGCCGTAAACGTAAGCTCTTCCTGAAAGCGGGTCACGGATAGCACCGCCGATACAGGTTGCAGCACCACCAAATGGTTCAATTTCAGTTGGGTGATTGTGTGTTTCGTTCTTGAAAAGTAAGAGCCAAGGCTCAGTCTTTCCATCAACTTCCACATCAATCTTAACAGTACAAGCATTAATTTCTTCTGATTCGTCAAGCTTGTCAAGTTTACCAATGCTCTTTAAGTGTCTTATTGCAACTGTTGCAATATCCATAAGACAGATTGACTTGTTATCTCTTCCAAGGTCGTGCCTTACCTTAAGATACTCGTCGTAAGTATCCTGTAAAAGCTTGTCCTCAAACTTCACACTGTCAATGTTAGTTAAGAATGTAGTGTGTCTGCAGTGGTCGGACCAGTATGTGTCAATCATTCTGATTTCAGTAATAGTAGGGTTTCTCTTTTCGCCCTTAAAATATTCCTGACAGAATGTAAGGTCGTCAATATCCATAGCGAGAGCATATTCCTTTAAGAAAGCCTCAAGACCGTTTTTATCAAGGTCAATAAAGCCCTCAAGAACAGCTACAGATTCAGGAATTTCATATTTCATTTCAAGAGTATCAGGCTTTTCAAGACCTGCTTCTCTTGATTCTACAGGGTTAATTACATACTTTTTAATCTGGAGTACATCGTCTTCTGTAAGGTCGCCGTATAAAACATAAACCTTAGCAGTTTTAATTACAGGTCTGTCCCCCTGTGAAATAATCTGGATACACTGTGCAGCGGAGTCAGCTCTCTGGTCAAACTGACCAGGTAAGAATTCAACAGCGAAAACAAAAGTTCCCTCTGTTTCAATATCCTCGCTTACAATATCAAGCTGTGGCTCGGAGAAAACAGTTTCCTTTGCCTTGTTAAAAAGTTCTTCGGAGATATTTTCCGCGTCATATCTGTTGATTACACGAACCTTTTTAAGTCCTGTAATACCAAGAAGCCCTGTAGCCTCATTATAAAGAGATTTAGCCTCGTAAGCAATTTCCTCTTTTTTCTCAACAAAAACTCTAAATACCAAGGACATCTCCCCCTTTCTGAATTTTAAGTGCTTTCGCACCAATATCGTGTCTAAAATAACCGCCCTCAAAGTTTACCTTTTCAAGCTTTTTATATGCACCGTTTATAGCACTTTCAAGTGTGTCTGAAACAGCAGTAACCCCAAGGACTCTTCCTCCGTTTGTGAGGAGTTTGCCATCTTCTACCTTTGCCCCTGCAACATAAACTGAATCAGCAACGCTGTCGTCAATTGTGATTTCTTTTCCCTTTTCATAAGCTTCAGGGTATCCCTTTGAAGCTAAGATAACACAGCAAGCGTTCTTATCGCTGAATTTAACCTCGCATTCAGAAAGCTTTTCATCTGTAACAGCCATCATAACTGTAAGAAGGTCAGATTCTAAAAGCGGAAGCACAACCTGAGTTTCAGGGTCTCCGAAACGACAGTTATACTCAATAACCTTAGGACCGTCAGGAGTAAGCATAAGTCCGAAATAAAGACAACCCTTAAATGTTCTGTTTTCAGCCTTCATAGCAGCCATAGTAGGGAGGAAAATTTTCTCCATACAAATCTCTGCCATTTCCTTTGTGTAACAAGGGTTAGGAGCAATTGTTCCCATACCCCCTGTGTTAAGACCTGTATCGTTGTCGCCTATTCTCTTGTGGTCCATGGAGGAAACCATAGGAACAAGAGTCTTGCCGTCAGTAAATGCAAGAACAGATACTTCAGGGCCAGTTAAAAATTCTTCGATAACAATGTTGTTACCGCTGGCACCAAACTTTCCATTCTCCATAATTTCAACAACAGCAGCCTTCGCTTCTTCTCTTGTCTGGGCAATAATTACGCCCTTTCCAAGAGCAAGACCGTCAGCCTTAATAACTGTAGGAATTTTTGCAGTTTCAAGATACTCAAGTGCCTTTGTGGCGTCATCAAAGGTTTCATATTCTGCAGTTGGAATGTTGTACTTTTTCATAAGGTTTTTAGAGAAAACCTTACTTCCCTCGATAATAGCAGCCGCCTTATCAGGACCAAAGCACTTAATGCCCTTTTCGTTAAGGGCATCCACACAGCCTAAAACCAATGGGTCATCAGGTGCAACAACAGCATAATCAATAGCATTTTCAACTGCAAAATCACAGATTTTATCAATTTCAGTAGCGCCGATATTCACACATTCAGCATCTAAAGCGATACCACCATTACCTGGGACTGCGAAAATCTTTTCAACGCTTTTATTTTCTTTAATTTTTTTGATTATTGCGTGTTCTCTACCGCCACCGCCTACAACCAAAATTTTCATATCAATTTCCATAGCCTTTCTGCCCGCAAATAGGGGCTGTAAAATCCGCCGAAGGCATAACGTGAGTAATCACGTTAGCCTCCTTATTTTAATGATGGAATAATCTCATACCTGTGAATGATAATGTCATACCATACTTGTTACAGCAATCGATAACAGCATCATCTCTGATTGAACCGCCCGGTTCAGCAATATACTTAACACCGCTCTTCTTTGCTCTTTCGATGTTATCGCTGAATGGGAAGAAAGCGTCAGAACCAAGTGCAACACCGTCGATTGTATCAAGGTAAGCTCTCATTTCTTCAAGAGTAAATGGCTGAGGCTGTACCTTAAAGTACTTCTGCCAGATACCGTCTGCACAAACATCTTCTTCGTTCTTGTTGATGTAGCCGTCAATAACGTTATCTCTGTCAGGTCTGCCAATATCATCTCTGAATGGGAGGTTGATTACCTTATCGTGCTGACGGAGGAACCAAGTATCAGCTTTAGTACCTGCAAGTCTTGTACAGTGAATTCTTGACTGCTGACCTGCACCAACACCGATAGCCTGACCGTCAACAGCATAGCAAACAGAGTTTGACTGTGTATATTTAAGTGTGATAAGAGCAACAATCATATCTCTTATAGCAGACTCAGGAACATCCTTGTTGTCTGTTACAACGTTAGAAAGTAACTCTCTGTCAATTTTGAAATTGTTTCTGCCCTGTTCAAAAGTAATACCGAAAACGTGCTTTCTTTCAGTAACTTCAGGAACAAAATCAGGGTCAATTTTAACTACGTTGTATGTACCCTTTCTCTTTGACTTTAAGATTTCAAGAGCTTCAGGTTCATATCCAGGAGCAATAACGCCGTCGGAAACCTCTCTCTGAATCATTTTAGCAGTAGTAACATCACAAACATCTGAAAGTGCAACCCAGTCCCCGAATGAACACATTCTGTCTGTACCTCTTGCTCTTGCATAAGCCTGAGCTAAAGGAGATTCGTCAAGACCTTCAATGTCGTCAACAAAACAAGCCTTCTTGAGAGTATCAGATAAAGGAACAGCAACAGCCGCAGATGTAGGGCTAACGTGCTTAAAAGATGTAACAGCAGGAAGACCTAAAGCTTCTTTAAGTTCCTTAACTAACTGCCAGCTGTTGAAAGCATCAAGGAAATTGATGTAGCCTGGCTTACCGTTTAAGATTTCAATAGGGAGGTCAGCTCCGTTGTCCATAAAAATTCTTGATGGTTTCTGGTTAGGGTTACAACCATATTTTAATTCAAATTCTTTCATCTTTAATTCTCCTTTTTACTTGTTCTTGTTAATAAGTCTTGATGTTTCTTCCCCTGTTTCAAGGTCAGTGTATCTCACATAAAGTGAAATCTTGTTGTCCTCGTCAAGAGCATTCCAGATATTTTCTGTGAATGTATCAATATCATTATCCATTTCCATTCTTTCAGGTTCGCCCTGGAAAGTAGGAATTGGGTTTCCGTCGCAAACATAAGTGTGAATGAAGTGTCCGAGACCTGGGAGTGCATTGTATGAATATGTATATCTGTTACAAGCAGTTCCCTCGCTGTCAGCACTCTTTAAAATGCTCATATCATAAGTAAAATCACCCTCACCGAAAGTAATCATACCGCTGATTCTTGGTGTGAAGTTAGGAGCGTCAGGCTCAAATTCACGGGACTTAAGTGCTTCAGCAAAACCAAGTCCATTCTTAAGACCCTCATAGATTGTATCTGTCTGGTCGCCGTTTGTAACGATAAGCTTGTTGTCAAGCTCTCTAACAGCTGCGTAAATAATAAGGCTTGGGTCTTCAACCTTTGATGCATCAAATGGTTCAGTAAACACAGCGTTATCTTTTACTGTAAAAATTCTGTTACGGCTGTTGTTACTTCTTCCCATAATAAAGTAAGCTGAACAAGCCTTTTTTCCGTCAGGAGTCTTACCGATAACAATTCCACGGCCAACGTAAGAATTGCCTTTGATAAGCTCATCAATTGTATTTATCTTATAAATATTCATATCTATTTCCTTTCCTTAACAATGTCCAAAGACACTTTTTCTGCCGCCATAGGCAGTATCTTCCATTCAGCAAGTCGCATAACTCTCTTCTGAAGAGTTTCAGGAGTATCATCCTCGTATATAGCAACAGCCTTCTGGAAAATTATCTCCCCACCGTCAGGGATTTCGTTTACAAAATGCACCGTAGCCCCTGTAACCTTAACTCCTTTTTCCAGTGCAGCCTCATGAACACGAAGTCCGTAGAAGCCCTCACCACAGAATGAAGGTATTAAAGATGGGTGAACGTTAATAATTCTCTTTGGGAATCTCTTTGTAAAGTTTTCACTTAAAATGCACATAAATCCCGCAAGAATAATAAGGTCAATCTTATAATCCGAAAGAACGGAGACAAGCTTTTCTTCAAACTCAGCCTGACTCTTACATTCCTTTTTAGGAACAACCACCGCGTCAATTCCAGCCTTGCGGGCTCTTTCAAGTGCAAAGGCGCCCTCTTTGTTGGATATAACAACCTTAATTTCTCCGCTTTCAATAATGCCCTTTTTCTGTGCATTTATTAAAGCCTGAAGATTAGTTCCTCCACCGGATACAAGAACAGCAATATTTGCTTTCTTCATAAGTTAACCTCCAAAATTAAATAATTTCAATCTTAGTATCAGACTTAACAATTTCGCCGATAACGTAAGCATCTTCCCCTGCTTCCTTTAAGATTGAAAGTGACTTTTCTACATCTTCAGGAGCAACAACAATGCTCATGCCAACGCCCATATTGTAAGTGTTAAACATATCTCTTTCGCTGATATTACCAACTTTAGCAAGGTAATCAAAAATCGGAAGAACCTTAACTGACGCCTTGTCAATCTTCGCACCAAAGCCGTCAGGAATACTTCTTGGGATATTTTCGTAGAAGCCACCGCCTGTAATATGTGAAATTGCCTTTACATCAACAGCATCTAAAAGTGCTAAAACAGGCTTAACATAAATCTTTGTAGGTGTTAAAAGTGTTTCGCCAAGTGACTTTCCGCCAAGCTCAGCAACAGGAGTCTTAAGGTCAGCATTTTCAACATCAAATACCTTTCTCACGAGAGAGAAACCGTTTGAGTGAACACCCGTTGATGGAAGAGCGATGATTACATCTCCCTCTTTCATTTTCTTGTTATCAATAATCTTGTCCTTGTCAACAACACCAACGCTGAAACCTGCAAGGTCATATTCATCAATTGGATAGAAGCCAGGCATTTCAGCAGTTTCACCGCCGATTAAAGCAGCACCGGACTGAACACAGCCCTCACAAACGCCCTTAACAATGTCTGCGATTTTTTCAGGGAAATTCTTTCCGCAAGCAATATAGTCAAGGAAAAAGAGAGGCTTTGCCCCTGCACAGATAATATCGTTTACGCACATAGCAACACAGTCAATACCAACTGTATCATGCTTGTCCATAAGGAAAGCAATCTTAAGTTTAGTACCAACACCGTCAGTACCGCTAACCAATACAGGCTTTTTAATACCCTCAAGGTCAAGTTCAAAAAGTCCGCCGAAACCGCCAACATCGGAGCAAACCCCTGATGTAACAGTTTTAGCAATGTGCTGTTTCATAAGTTCAACAGCCTTATAACCGGCAGTTATATCAACACCGGCTTTAGCATAGCTTTCAGACATAGAAATTTCATTCATATTTTTTTCTCCTTATATTTACTCTTTTCCGTTCCAGCAATAAGTACAAAGCTTGCATTTATCAATTCCGATAGCCTCAATAAGATTGTCAAGAGACTGGAATTCAAGTGATGTGAGGTGAAGCTTGTCGCAGAGAGCCTGTCTTAAAGCCTTACCTCTTTCAGTGCTTCCGTCGGAGTATTCCCCGATATGCTTAAGTCCCTCTTCTCCCTCAAGCTCAACGATAGTAGCTCTTGTGATTAAATCCATATCACTTGTAGAGCGTGAGAAGTTAAGATATTTACAACCATACATAATCGGAGGACAGGCAGACCTCATATGAACCTCAAGGGCTCCGTTTTCATAGAGGAAGTCAACAGTTTCTCTCATCTGAGTTCCTCTTACGATTGAGTCATCAACAAATAAAAGTTTTCTGTCCTCAATAAGGTCCTTAACAGGAATCTGCTTCATTTTAGCAACTCTGTTTCTCTCCTGCTTGGAAGATGGCATAAAACTTCTTGGCCAGGTAGGAGTATATTTGATAAATGGTCTTGCAAAAGGAATATGACTTTCGTTAGCATATCCGATTGCGTGAGGAGTACCCGAGTCAGGCACACCTGCAACAAAGTCAACCTCAGGGAGCGTACCCTTTTCCCTTTCAGACTTAGCCATAAGCTGACCATTTCTGCATCTCATAACCTCAACATTCACATTTTCGTAATCAGAGGTTGAGAAACCGAAGTATGACCAGAGGAAAGCACAAACCTTCATCTTTTCATTTTTCTCTTTAAGAACAGTCATACCCTCAGGTGAAAGTTCAACAATTTCTCCTGCTCCCAGAGAGTAATAATCCTCATAATCAAGCTTGTGATAAGCAAAGGATTCAAAGGAAGCACAAAAGCCACCCTCATTTCGTCCGATATGAACAGGAATTCTTCCGTCCTTATCTCGAGCAGCAATAATATTGCCGTCATCCTTAAGGATAATAATTAAAGCAGTACCCTCGATAACATCCTGTGCAAAGGAAATTCCTTCTTCAAAGGATGATTTTTCGTTTATGAGAGCAGCCAAAAGCTCTGTGGAGTTAACAATACCGCTGGACATAGCACTGAGCTGTCCCACATTTTTAACGTATTCGTCAACAAGCTTCTCCCTGTTTTTAATAACACCCACAAAACAAATGGCATAAAGTCCAAGCTTTGACCTTACAATAAGTGGCTGTGGGTCAGTATCGTTAATACTGCCGATAGCAGCCGTCCCCTCCATCTGTTCAAAAACCTTTTCAAATTTAGTTCTGAAAGGTGAGTTTGAAATATTGTGAATTTTTCTCTGAAGTCCGCGTTCTTTATCGAAAACAGCAATTCCCGCGCTGGAAGTACCAAGGTGGGAATGATAATCTGTTCCGAAAAATACATCGGATATTACACTGTCTTTTCTGGTTGCACCAAAAAATCCGCCCATTATTTACATCCTTTCTGATGCTGAAATTTAGTTGTTGAAGAAAAGCTTTGAAAGAGTCATTGGGTCAATGTACTCGCCGTTCTTATATACACGCATATTGCCTGAAGCAATTTCGTCAATAAGGATAACTTCGCCATCCTGATCGTAACCGAATTCAAACTTAATATCGTAAAGGTCAAGACCCTTTTCCTTAAGGTCATCAGCAACAATCTTAGTAATCTTCTGTGTCATGTCCTTCATATCGTCATACTGCTTAGCAGTCATAACGCCAAGGTCAACAAGACCGTCCTTAGTTACAAGCGGGTCGCCCTTTTCGTCGTTCTTGAAAGTCATTTCAACGTAAGCAGGTAAATCAGCGCCTTCTTCAATGTAATCGCTGTATCTTCTGAAAAAGCTTCCTACAGCCTTGTAACGGCAGATAACTTCAAGTCCCTTACCGAATACCTTAGCAGGAACAACTTCCATAGTTGTATCGTCTAAATTAGCGTTAATATAGTGAGTCTTAATTCCTGCAGCGTTAATCTTTTCAAAGAAATAGATTGACATTCTGAGGTTTACATCGCCAACACCGTCAATTGTAAGTCCAACTGAGTTTTCACCTGGGTCAAAAACGCCGTCTTTGCCTGTGCAGTCATCTTTGAACTTAAGTAAAACGTTGCCGTTTTCAAGTGCAAATACGTCCTTTGTTTTTCCTGTGTAGATAAGTTTCATAATAAATTTCCCCTTTATATAAAATATTAAATTATTTACAGTGATAAATTTGCGTCCTTTGTAAGAACAGCCTTTGAGTCATTAACTCTTTTTTCGTCAAGCTTCTTTGCAAGTTCAGGGTCAGCTACCGCAAGAATCTGAATTGCAAGGAGAGCCGCGTTAGCTCCGCCGTTAATTGCAACAGTAGCCACAGGAATACCTGTCGGCATCTGAACAGTAGCCAAAAGTGCGTCCATACCGTCTAAAACAGAGGACTTGCAAGGAATACCGATAACAGGTAATGTTGTGTTAGCCGCAATAGCACCCGCAAGGTGAGCCGCCATACCTGCTGCCGCGATAATAGCACCAAAACCATTTTCTCTTGCATTCACAGCAAAATCACGAGCCTCTACAGGTGTACGGTGAGCAGAATAAATGTGAACCTCGTAAGGCACACCAAAATCTTTAAGTACATTAACAGCTTTCTCAATGATAGGTAAATCGCTGTCGCTACCCATAATAATACCAACTTTTTTCATACAAAAAACCTCCTAAAAAATAAAAAGACACACTATGACTGTAAACGTTCAAAGTGTGCCCAGACGGTCGGCAATAAAAAAATTTCTGTTTCATTGCGGTGCTCCGCATAACTCCGTCAGTTACAGAATTTTTTGATGGTTAAATTATAACATAATTGCCGTAGTTTGTCAATGAAAGTTGTATTAAAATTTTTAATGTTTTCTAACATTTTTTTGTGTATTTTTTTGTCTGTTTTTGTGTATTTTTAAGTTCCCGAATTTAATCCTCAATAGCCTCAACATAAAAGCTCATAGGTCTGAAGCCGTCGTTACAGGAAACCATAGCTGAATAAGGATTTTTCATCCAACCGTCAAAGAAATTTCCGCCACCCTTTGCAAGTTCTAAAACAAAAGGATAAACCGACTCCCAGGCACTACTGCAAAAGCCCTCAGGCATCTGTGCGTCAACAGAGATAAATACACTGCCAACCTCCATATCGCAATGATTTTTAATAGGATTTTCGTATAATTCCATAAGGTCATTATGCCAATGCTGTTTCATAGCAGTAATTCTGCATTTTTTCATAAAAATACCTCCTAAAAATATCTGTATTTCTTTCTCCTGATAACCACAAAGAAAATTGTAAGCAAAACAGCCAGAACCTCTGCCGCAACGTTAGAAACCCATATTCCGTCAAGCTCCCAGAAAACAGGGAAAACAAGAATTGCAACAAGCTGGAAAACAAGGGTTCTGAAAAAGGATATAATGGCAGATGTAAGTCCGTCGTTTAAGGCTGTGAAAAATCCCGAGCCAAATATTGCAAATCCCGAAAACAAAAATGAAAAAGAGAATATAAAAAATCCTCTTAATGTCATTTCGAGAAGCGCCTTGTCATACCCTACAAACAAATAGGAAAATGGATAAGCAACAACTTCCGACAGGATAAACATCCCCAAAGACAGCACCCCGATAATCACAGAGCTTTTCCTTAATAAGCTTTTAAGCTCCCTGTAATTTTGCGCTCCAAAATGGAAGGAAATCACAGGCGCAATCCCAACGGAATAGCCGATAAATGCAGATATAAAAACAAAGTTTACATACATTAAAACTCCGTAGGCGGCCACTCCGTCCTCCCCTGCAAATTTCAGGAGCTGAATGTTGTATAAAATGCCCACAAGGGACATGGAAATGTTACTCAAAAGCTCCGATGAGCCGTTTGTAACAGTCTTAAAAAGTGCACGGAAATCAGGCAAAGCCCTGCCAAGCCTCAAAATCGAGGCTTTTGAAAATCCAAAATAGAAAAGGGGAATAACCCCGCCCACAACCTGACTGAGGGCAGTAGCAACTGCAGCCCCCTCAATTCCGAGGTGGAAAACAGCCATAAAAAGCCAGTCAAAAACCATATTTGTAACCCCTGATAAAACCGTTGAAACAAGACCTAAAACAGGCTTTTCCGCAGTAACAAAAAAGGTCTGAAACTCAAACTGAAGAAGTAAAAAAGGGAGTCCAAAAAGGAGAATCCTCGCATAAACCACAGCGTCAGCGTGCATCTGTCCCTCTGCTCCCATAAGGGATGCAAGGTCAGGCAAAAAAACAATGCCCACGAATGCCAAAATAACACCCACGGCAACGCTTAAATAAACAATAAAAGAAAAAATCCCGTTGGCTTTTTCAGGCTTCCCCTCGCCCATAGTCCTTGCTATAACAGCGCTGCCCCCTGCACCGAACATAAATCCGAAACAGCCTAAAATCATAATTACAGGATAAATGAAGTTTATAGCAGCAAAAGGAATTTTACCAACATAATTGGACACAAAGAATCCATCTACAACGCCGTAGATGGATGTAAAAATCATCATGATAACAGATGGAATTGTAAAGCGTAAAAGCTTTTTGTAGTTAAAATGTTCTGAAAGCTGAATGTTCATAAAGCCTTAAGAATCCTTTCTGAATGTTGTCCAAAGGTCTCCTAAAGTAGAAATAAGTACAATACCGCCAATTATGTTACAGTATAAAACCGCAACACTCTTTACGCATACAAAATAAGGGAGCATAAACGCAAAAAATCCTGAAATTTTGTTAAGAACTGTGTGGTTGCTTAGGAACTTATGATGCTTAAAAGCAGTATAAATATAAGTTACAGCTCTTATGATAACAATAATCCAGAAAATAACCCAGATATACTGCGGAAGAATTCCAAGTAAAACAGGAAGAATCTTCAAAAGCATAACCCCGTATAAAAGCAGGTCAGCAATGCTGTCAAGCTTTGCACCGAACGGGCTCTGTGTGTTGGTTTTTCTTGCAATAGTTCCGTCTATTGCATCTGTAAAGCCTGTAAGAGAATAGATTATAAAAAATTCTTTGGTAAAGGGCGCAATAAATAAAAGAACTGCAGTCCCCACAATTCTAAGGCTTGTTATTATATTTGCAATTGTAAAAATCGTGCTAAACATATTTCACCTCAAAGAGATAAATCTCTATACTATAAGAATACCATAATTTCCCAAAGTGTCAAGAGTAAAATGCCATTAAACTCAGCAAAACAGCTGAACTAAAAGCACCATTATGCAACAGATAACGGAAACAGGAAACAACCCAAGACCCCACCAGGCGCAGATTACCCCCACAATAAGAGCAAAAAGTCCCGGAATAAAGGAATCAGCCGTCTGCATAATAGCAGGGAACGTCATAACAGCCAAAGTTACATAAGGTACATAATATAGAAAGGAGCGTATAAAAACGCTTTTGATAGGCTTTCTGATTAAGGTAAGAGGCAAAACTCTTATGGAGTATGTAACCAGCGCCATAACAAGAATGTAAATGTATGTATTCATCACGCCTCTTCCTCCTTTTTAGGGAAACAAACCGCCGCCACAGCCGAGATAATCAGGGTAAGAATTATAATCTTAAAGCCTGATGAAATTCCTGAAAAAACAGGAATAACTTCCATAAGTCCCGAAAGTATAAAGGCAGAAACTACGCAACCAAGCACAACCTTGTCTTTCTTCCCTGCAGGGATAATAATTGCAAGAAACATACCGTAGAGCATAACAGAAAATCCGCTTACGATGTACTGCGGAAGAAGATTTCCAACGATAATTCCCAAAACAGTGCCCACCGCCCAGAAAGGCACAGAGGAGCACATAGCCCCGTAAAAGTAGGCAGGCTTTAAATATCCGTCGCAGGACACAGCCAATCCAAAAAGCTCGTCGGTTACGTCAAAGCCGATTAAAAGCCTGTGGCCGAGTTTTAAGTCAGGAGAAAGCTTCTGACTTAGGGCACAGCTCATAAGAAGATAGCGTACATTAGCTACAATCATCATAGCAATCATAGTTATAATGCCTGCATTTTCTTCAATAACCTTAATTCCCGCATATTCCCCTGCGGATGCGTTATTTAATATACTTATCAAAAACCCCTGAAAAGGATTCATACCAATTCTCTGACAGGCAATGCCCAGGCTGAAGCTTACAGCAAGATATCCAAGCCCCACAGGAATAGCATCTTTGAATCCCTTAAGGAAAAACTTTTTATTCATAGCAGTTTTCATCCTCTCAAGGGGCAATTATAACATAATATTTCCAAAAAGTAAATAAAAGGACAAAATTTTTCCCACAAAAAAAGACTCCCCGAAAGGAGAGCCTTTAAAAAAATCTTTAATACATTCCGCCTGCACCGGCCATAGCAGCAGCTGCCGCAGCGTCAGCCTTAGGGTCAGGGATATCAGCAACAATGCTTTCAGTTGTAAGCACCATAGCTGCAACGGAAGATGCGTTCTGGAGAGCACTTCTTGTAACCTTTGTAGGGTCAACAATACCGTTTTTAATCATATCCATATATTCGCCGATTAAAGCGTTATAGCCAAAACCAACTTCGCTTTCCATAATCTTGTTAACGATTACAGAACCCTCGATACCAGCGTTATATGCAATCTGTCTTACAGGCTCTTCAAGGGCCTTAAGAACAATTGATGCTCCTGTTTTTTCGTCCCCTGAAAGTGTTTCCATAAATGAAGCAACAGCAGGAATAGCATTGATAAATGCAGTACCGCCTCCGGCAACAATGCCCTCTTCAACAGCAGCCTTAGTAGCAGCAAGAGCATCTTCAATTCTGAGTTTCTTCTCTTTCATTTCAATTTCAGTAGCAGCACCAACCTTAATTACAGCAACACCTCCTGAAAGCTTTGCAAGTCTTTCCTGAAGCTTTTCTCTGTCGAAATCAGATGTAGTTTCTTCAATTTGTGCCTTAATCTGACCGATTCTTGTTTTGATGTTGTCCTTGTTGCCTGCACCGTCAACAATAATTGTGTTTTCCTTCTGCACCTTAATCTGCTTAGCAGTACCAAGCATATCTAAAGTTGCATCCTTAAGCTCATAGCCAAGCTCTTCTGAAACAACAGTACCTCCTGTAAGGATAGCAATATCCTCAAGCATAGCCTTTCTTCTGTCGCCAAAACCAGGAGCCTTAACAGCAACGCACATAAATGTGCCACGGAGTTTATTTACAACAAGTGTAGATAAAGCCTCGCCCTCGATATCATCAGCAACAATAAGAAGCTTTCTGCCCATCTGCACAATCTGTTCAAGAACAGGGAGAACTTCCTGAATGTTTGAAATCTTTTTATCTGTAATAAGAATTAAAGCGTCGTCGAGTACCGCCTCCATCTTATCAGTATCAGTAACCATATAAGGTGAGAGGTATCCACGGTCAAACTGCATACCCTCTACAACTTCAGAGTATGTTTCAGCAGTCTTTGATTCCTCAACAGTAATAACCCCGTCGCTTGAAACCTTTTCCATAGCCTCAGCAATAAGGGTTCCGATAAATTCGTCCTGAGAAGAAACAGCACCAACTCGTGCAATATCCTCTTTTCCGTTTACTTTCTTGCTGTTTTTAACAATTTCAGCCACAGCAACTTCAACAGCTGACGCAATACCCTTTTTAACAACCATAGGGTTAGCCCCTGCAGCAATATTCTTGTGGCCTTCTCTTATGAATGCCTGTGCAAGGAGTGTAGCTGTTGTTGTACCGTCCCCGGCAATATCGTTAGTTTTTGTAGCAACCTCTTTAACGAGCTGTGCACCCATATTTTCAAATGGGTCCTCAAGTTCAATTTCCTTTGCAATAGTAACGCCGTCGTTTGTGATTAAAGGAGCACCATACTTTCTGTCAAGCACAACATTTCTACCCTTTGGTCCGAGAGTTACCTTAACAGTGTCAGCAAGTCTGTTTACGCCGTTTTCCAACGCCTTTCTTGCATCTTCACCAAATAAAATCTGCTTTGCCATAGTCTATACCTCCTGATTAGTCTTCTATTTTAGCAAGGACGTCGTCCTGACGGAGAATTGTGTATTCAATTCCGTCAAACTTAACTTCAGTACCTGCATATTTGCTTATGATAACCTTGTCGCCTACTTTAAGCTCCATCTTAACTTCCTTGCCGTCAACAACCCCGCCAGGTCCAACTGCAACAACCTCAGCAACCTGTGGTTTTTCCTTTGCATTGCCTGCAAGAATAATTCCGCTTTTTGTAGTTTCTTCAGCCTCAGTCATCTTAATTACGATTCTGTCTGCCAATGGCTTGATATTCATATATATTACCTCCAATTTTAATTTCTAACTCATTTTAGCACTCATCACCATAGAGTGCTAACAATTTATATAATACCCACTTTTTACAAAATATTCAAGTCCAACCACAGTGAATTACAAAGGATTAGGACCAATTATTTCCAATTATCTCAAAATATCTTTTATTTCGGCAGGATTGTGCAAACAGCGTATGCTGAAATCCCTTCTTCTCTGCCTTCAAAGCCAAGTTTTTCAGTTGTAGTAGCCTTAACTGAAACAGTGTCCAAGTCAACGCCTAAACAATCTGCAATATTCTTTCTCATCTGCTCAATGTACGGTGCAAGCTTAGGTTTCTGTGCCGCAACAGTAGAGTCAATATTTCCAATAGAATATCCTTTTTCAGCTAACACTTCCCCCACCTTTTTAAGAAGTATCATCGAGTCAATATCCTTAAAAGAATTGTCAGTATCAGGAAACAACTTTCCGATGTCCCCGAGAGCAGCCGCCCCCAAAAGTGCATCCATAACAGCGTGAATAAGCACATCAGCGTCAGAGTGTCCCATAAGACCGAGAGTATGAGGGACATTTACTCCCCCAAGTATAAGCTTTCTGTTTTCACAGAGCTTGTGAACGTCATATCCAAAACCTATTCTCATATTTCTCCCAACCTTTCGCATATAAATTCAGCCCTCTCCACATCTTCAAAGGAAGTGATTTTTATGTTGTGAGGATTACCCTCAGCAATCACAACTTCTCCTCCCAAATACCTGATTAAAGAGCAGTCATCAGTGCCAACAAAGCCGTCCCCCTCTGCCTTTTTATGAGCCGAAAGTATTTTTTCATATTCAAAAACCTGAGGCGTCTGAATTAAACGTAGCTTATCTCTGTCAGCCACGCTCAATAGCTTATCCCCCGAAACTTCAATAACGGTATCAGGGATAGTTACAGCAGGTGCAATAGCCCCACATTCACCAGCCTTATCCACCAGAGCGTCTATATCAGATGCCGATACAAAAGGCCTTGCCCCGTCGTGAATTGCAACAATAGTTGAGCCCTCTGACGCCATAAGTCCGTTCATAACAGACCTCTGCCTTGTATCTCCTCCTGCAACCATTTTTACAGGCTTTTTAATTTCATATTCCGAAATAAGCTCCCCAAGTGAAGAAAAATTTTCTTCCTTTGTAACAACAACAATATTATCAATTAAAGCTGAACAGTCAAAGGCAAGTAAAGTCCTGATTAAAACAGGAATTTTCTTTATTTCAAAGAACTGTTTATCCTGACCAAACCTTGTACTGTTGCCCCCTGCAACAATAATGGCAGTATTCATAAAATCACCCAAGTTCTATATAAAATTGTTGATTGCCTCGTAAATATTTTTAACAGGACAAACCTCAATTTTATCAAATTTCTTTAGCTTTTTATAGTCGTTGTAAGGCACAAGGACTTTTTCAAAGCCCAGCTTTTCCGCCTCAGCAACTCTCTGTTGGAGGAAACTGCAGGAGCGTATTTCCCCTGTAAGTCCAACCTCTCCGATAGCCACAAGCCCCTTGTCAAGAGGAGTATTCTTAAAGCTTGAAGCCACAGCCATAATAACCCCGAGGTCAACGGCAGGCTCAAAAAGACGAAGTCCTCCTACAACATTTATGTATGTATCCACAGCGGAAATATGAAGTCCCGCCCTTTTTTCTATAACAGCAAGTAGCATCAATGCCCTGCCTACGTCAACCCCCGTAGTCATTCTTCGTGGGTTTCCGAAAGAAGTCTGGGAGCACAGAGCCTGAATTTCTGCAAGCACAGGTCTTGTGCCCTCCATTGCACAGATTATGCAGGTTCCGGGAGCGTAGTCAGGCCGTCCCGAAAGGAGAGCCTGGGATGGATTTTCAATTTCCTTAAGACCCTCGTCTCCCATTTCAAATACGCCGATTTCGTTAGTCGAACCAAATCTGTTTTTCACAGCCCTTATAATTCTGTATGCCTGATGCCTTTCCCCCTCAAAGTAGAGAACAGTATCAACAATATGCTCTAAAACCTTAGGGCCGGCAATAGCCCCCTCTTTTGTAACATGTCCCACAAGGAACACGGAAATGTTTCTCGATTTTGCAACCCTCATAAGAGTTGTTGCAACCTCTTTAATCTGTGAAACAGACCCTGAAGACGATGCAACGTCCTCACAGTACATGGTCTGCACAGAGTCAATAATTAAAATATCAGGGGAAATTTTATCAACTGCAGAAAATACAGAAGACATATCAGTTTCAGAAAGAATGTGGATGCTTGAAGAATTAACGGAAAGCCTGTCAGCACGAAGCTTAATCTGTCTTTGGGATTCTTCTCCCGATACATAGAGTATGGTTGAATCAGAAGCCATTTTTCCGCAGGCCTGAAGAAGTAATGTAGATTTACCAATCCCGGGGTCTCCCCCAACTAAAACAAGAGAGCCTTTAACAAGTCCACCGCCTAGTACACGGTCAAGCTCAGGGAACCCTGTTAAAAGTCTTTCTTCAGCGGTAGTATCAATCTCGTCAAGACGCAAAGATACTGCATCTTTTGGAGCAACATTTCCCTTAACAGAAACCTTTATTTTTTCTTCATAAATAGTGTTCCAGCTCCCACAGGCAGTACATTTTCCCATCCATTTCGGGAACTCGTTGCCACACTGGGAACAGACAAAAATATTCTTTTCTTTCATAAATTTCACCCACCTCTTATATCATAATATAATATGGAAGATTTGTCCAGCAAAAAATGTCTTGAAAAAGAGAGAAATATGGTATATAATGTATAAGATTGAAAATTTACGGAGGAAAATATGGTTACTTTTCTTTATATTCTGTCAGGAATTATACAGTCCTTGTTAGTTCTTGCAGCCATATATTATTTATATATATCAAGTTTCTCCCTTATAAGATTCAGACACTCAAATAATTCATCAAAGGAAAACAGCTTCGCAATAGTGGTTGCCGCCCATAACGAAAAAGAGGTTATAGGCGACCTTATTGAGAGCCTGAAAGAGCTTGACTATCCAAAAGATAAATATGATATTTTTATAGTAGCAGATAACTGCACAGACAACACAGGTAAAATAGCCGAAGAAATGGGCGTTAATGTTATCCGCCGAAATGATACAGAAAAACGAGGCAAAGGCTATGCTCTCGAATATGCCTTTAATCATATAATGAGCCTTGAAAGAGAGTATAATTTCTTCACAGTCTTTGACGCAGACAACCTTGTAAAGCCTGACTTTCTCCGTTGTATGAATAATAAGCTGAACGAGGGCTATGAGGCAGTCCAGGGCTATCTCGACAGCAAAAACCCATACGACTCAATGCAGACCTTTTCATACTCACTTTGGTATTGGCTGAATAACAGATGCTCACAGCTTGCACGAAACAACCTAAAGTACGGTGCAAGACTTGGCGGAACAGGTTTTGCCGTTTCCGTAAATCTCATAAAGGAATATGGCTGGGGCGCAACCTGTCTTGCAGAAGACGCAGAGTTCACCTTAAAGCTTGCCTTAAATGATATAAAGGTTGGCTGGGCACACGACGCAGTCATCTACGACGAAAAGCCTCTTGGGGTTGAAACCTCATGGCACCAGAGAACACGCTGGGTACAGGGCCTTAATGATGTATCAAAAAGATATATTCTCCCGCTTTTCAAGAAAGCAATAAAAGAGAAAAAGGTACTTCCGCTTCATATGATAATGAACTTCTGGGGAGACTCCCTCCATTCAGCATCCCTTATCTATATGCTGGCGGTAAGAATACTCCTCTTCTTCTTTGCAGGCGGAATTGTTACATACCTGTGGGCACCACTTGGAATGAGAATACTCCTTGACGCAGTTTTAATCCTTTCATTCCTTGTGTTTATGGCAGTTCTACACGAAGACAAAAAGCTGAGCGTAAAGATACTTACAAACTTTATAGGCTTTATAGTGTGGATGCTTTCATGGATACCAATCGGCATAAATGCAGTTGTAAAAAAGAACACAAACCAGTGGTTCCACACCCCACATAAATCAAATAAAAAATAAAGCGGTTCATTTTATGAACCGCCTTTTTTATTCTCCAATTTCTTCTCCGATAATATCAAAAATATCATCAAATAAAATCTTCGTCTTAACAATAGTAAGACTGTGCCCAATAGTATCAAACTCCGACACAATCCCCTTTGTTGAAATATATTCTCCGTCAGCATAGTGAATAATCTCCACCATCATCCCTTTTTCAACCTGACCAAGCTTTCTTGAAATAATTTCAGTCATATCTTCAGGAAATTCAATTTTATCTACAATAACCCTTTCCCTCTCGCGAATCAAGTCATAATATCCGCGAAGTGCAGCAAAAGGTGCAAACTGTTTAGCTCTCTCAACCACCGTTATGACCTCCCACCATTTTATTTCTCTTCAGGGTCGTAGCCTTATCCTTTAAATTCATTCCCTTTATAACAGAATTCTTTCCGTATTTTTTGCGAATGTTAACGATAGCCTGTTGCCTCTTTCTCTCCTTTTCGTCAACGATATACTCCGAGAAAAAGTCAATGTTAACAAAGTCAGCAGGCACAAGTCGATTTACGGAAATGCTGATTTTCCGCACTAAAGCATCTCTGTTCACAATCTCATAGTACAGGTCAAGGAAATACTTTTCAAGTTTTCTTGTGGAGCTTGTGTGTTCATCAAGCTTTCTTGTAGCCCCCGAGGACCTAAGATTTCTGTCGGAGTAGATAATGCCTAATGAAATGGAGTTCGTAACAAGCCCGTTATCCACAAGTTCAAGGGACATAAGCTCCGCCATTTCTTTTAAGATAAGCCCCGCATCCTCAATCTCATAGTTTGAGAATAAAACCTGACTATTGGAAAGGGAGGTAGTGGTAGGCTTAAAAGCCTTAATATCAGCAATAGTACAAGGCTCAAGACCTTTTGAATGGTCAATTAAAATCTCCGCATTCACCCCGAACTCCTTGTATAAAAGCTTCTCCTCAGCGTGCGCCACACCATATAAATCGAATATACCAAAGTGTTCAAGACGCTTTGCAATCCCACGGCCAATACCCCAGATATCAGTTATGGGTCTGTGAAACCAGAGATTTTTCTTAAACTCGTTTTCGTCGAGGTAACCGATGTGGTCCTCGGAGTGCTTTGCAGTAATATCAAGGGCAAGTTTAGCCAGAAACATATTTGTCCCAATCCCTGCTGTAGCACAGATTCCAGTCTCACGGTACACCTCGTCAATAATCATAACAGCAAGCTCCTTCGGGGACTTGTTATACATTTTAAGGTAGTGAGTAATGTCAAAAAAGCACTCGTCAATGGAATAGACGTGGATGTCCTCCTTGCTGATAAAACGGAGGTAAACAGAGTAAATGTCCGCCGAATATTTCATATACAGCTTCATCCTCGGCACAGCAGTAATATAGTCAAGCCCCTTTGGAATTTCAAAAACTCTGCAACGGTTAGGGATTCCAAGGTCTTTCATTGCAGGAGAAATAGCAAGACAAATAGCCCCCTCGCCTCTTGAGGGGTCAGCAACCACAAGGTTTGTCTTAAAAGGGTCAAGACCTCTTTCCACAGCCTCAACTGACGCATAAAAGCTCTTTAGGTCAATACAAAGATAAAACCTTTCCTCCATTTCTCCACCTCCTCTACGAAATTTCTGATAAAATTAACTCTTTATATATTCAATAAGTTCGCCAATCTGATTTTTGTCGCTGAAATCTCCGTCAGCATCACAAAGCTCAATAAGTAACTTCTCCATTTCAGTAGGCTCTTTTTTAGACGCCATAATCTTTTTCAGTGATTTAAGAGCAGTCCTGTGAACTACCGATAGCTCCTCCAAAATCATTTTCCCCGTAAAATTGAAAATCCTGATATTTTCAGGAACGCCAGCCTTAAAATTCTTTTCAATAACATACTTGTCGTAATAGTCCCTGCAATCAAGAGGGGTAATTCCTGTTGAGTATATAGCAATCTTCTTATCCTTAAGCCTGTCAATGTTTTTGGTAATAAGACTTGCGCCGTTTATAATTTCAGCATAAAGCCCTCCGCCGTAGATAATTGTATCGTAATTTTCAAGCTCATCTATGGTAATTTCCTTTGATTCAACCACATTAAAACCCAGCTCCTCGCCAATCCAGAGAGCGTATTGTTTAGTTGAACCATATTTAGTTTTGTAAATAACTACTCCATTCATACCAAAACCTCCAATTTAATTATAATCTATCATGAGAGTAATAAATTTCCCTCTTACAATTTTATTTAATATCAATCCTATCATACCACAAATCCCCCAAATATACAATCCCAAACAAAAAAATCCCCCTGCGAAACCGCAAGGGGATAGTTTATTTAATTAAAGTTAGTTAAATTATTTATTAGGAAAAACTACAGCTTTTCCAAGAGGAGTCATTGAGACAAAATCTGTCCAGCAAAGTGCCTTAAGCTGTGTAATTTTACCATCAGTATTATCCATAGGAATTGTATATTTTAATGTAGCACCAGGATTCACACCTTCAGTGCTCACGTAAAATAATCCCTTTAATGTGCCATCATTAGTATATTGCGCAAAGCTGATTACGGTATCAGGACCTGAACTCACATTAGTAAATGAAATAGTAGCATAGAATCTACCTGTAGGAATAACATCAAGTTCATTTCCCGAAACATCCTTTACAGTTATTGAATTGATTATGTACTCAACAGGTAGCTCCTGACCATAATTAAAGTGAATAGTCGCATTAAAAAGAGGCTCATTGTAGTATCCTATCACTATCATGTTCCATTCCTCTTCTGTACCTGTGTAATATACATCGGAAAGGCTCTCACATTCACAAAACGCATAACTTCCTATGCGGGTTACACTATTTGGGATGTATATACTTGTTAAACTTGTACATCCTCTAAACACACTACTATCTATGTACGTTACACTGTTTGGGATCGTTATACTTGTTAAACTTGTACAATTATAAAACGCACAATTTTCTATGTATGTTACACTGCCTGGGATTTCAACACTTGTTAAACCTCCTGGATATGCAAGCAAAGTCGTCTTATCTTTGTTTAATAACAAACCATTTTCCGAAGAATAGACGGTATTGTCCTCATCAACAGTTATATTTGTTAAGCTTGTACATCCATAAAACGCATAATCCCCTATGCTTGTTACACTATTCGGTATTTCAATACTTGCTAAGCTTGTACAACCAGAAAACGCCCATTTCCCTATTGTTGTTACACTATCCGGTATTTCTATGCTTGTCAAGCTTGTACAATCTCTAAACGCATAATCCCCTATGCTTGTTACACTATCCGGTATTTCAATACTTGCTAAGCTTGTACAACCAGAAAACGCCCATTCCCCTATGGTTGTTACACTGTCTGGGATTGTTACATTTGTTAACCCATTTGGACATACAACTAAAGTTGTCTTATCTTTACTCAATAACAAACCATTTTCCGAAGAATATACAGCATTATCCTCATCAACAGTTATATTAGTCAAACCTGTACATCCAGAAAACGCAATAATCCCAATGCTTGTTACACTTTCTGGAATTTCTATACTTGCTAAGCCTGTACAATTATAAAACGCACTACTTCCTATTTTCGTTACACTTTCTGGAATTTCTATGCTTGTCAAGCTTGTACAATTATAAAACGCCTGATCCCCTATGCTTGTTACACCGTCTGGAATTATTATACTTGTTAAGCTTGTACAATTAGCAAACGCACTACTCTTTATACTTGTTACACTGTTTGGGATGTCTATGCTTGCTAACCTTGTACAGTTCTCAAACGCACTTTCCCCTATGTACGTTACGCTGTCTGGGATGTCTATACTTGTTAAGCCTGTACATCCATAAAACGCATCATCCCCAATGCTTAATACACTGTCCGGTATTTCTATGCTTGTCAAGCTTGTAAAATTCTTAAACGCAGCTACTACTATGGTTATTGTTCCATCTTTTATAACATAATTACCAGAAGCTTCTTTAACACTTATAAGATGTTTTCCTATATACAGTGCGTTATTTTCCCAATTATTTTTATCGTTATAATATCTCGTATTATAAAACGCACTACCTCCCATGTACATTACACTGTCTGGAATTATTATACTTGCTAAGCTTGTACAATTAGTAAACGCTCTACGCTTTATACTTGTTACACCGTCAGGAATTTCTATGCTTGCTAACCTTTTACAATTCTCAAACGCACTTTCCCCTATGTACCTTACGCTGTCTGGGATGTCTATACTTGTTAAGCCTGTACATCCAGCAAACTCATCATCCCATATTCCTGTTACACTGTTTGGGAGCGTTATACTTGCTAAACTTGTACAATTAGAAAACGCACTACTTCCTATGTACGTTACACTGTTTGGGATCGTTATACTTGTTAAACTTGTACAATTTTCAAACGCATTACCTTCTATTTCCGTTACACTGTCCGGAATTTCTATACTTGTTATTCCATTACAATCATAAAACGCAGAATTCCTTATGCTTGTTACAGGATACCCCTCAATAGTTTCTGGAATTACAATGGCACCGCTCGCCGAAGAACTACATCCAGTTATAGTAACCTCACCATTGGATATCTCGTATATAAGATTACCACTCTGTGCCGCAGATACAGTCATACCCCCAAAAACTAAAACTCCAACGGCAAAAATCATCGCCAACAATAATCTCTTTTTCATAGCTTTTCCTCCTAAGTCCTATAAAATATCTTGATTAGGTAGTATTATACCAAAAACATCCTCAATATTCAATAGTTTGCACAAAAAATCCCCCTGCGAAACCGCAAGGGGATAAGTTTCATATTAGAGCTGTGGACCTGCTGGAACAAGTGCCTTACCGGCAGCGTTGCCTTCGTACTTTGCAAAATTCTTAATAAATCTGCTTGAGAGATCCTTTGCCTTTTCTTCCCATTCTTTAGCGTCAGCGTATGTGTCGCGTGGGTCGAGGATAGCTGGGTCAACACCTGGGAGTGCTGTTGGAACTTCAAAGTTGAAGAAAGGAATCTTCTTTGTAGGAGCGTCGAGGATGTCGCCGTTTAAGATAGCGTCAATAATACCTCTTGTGTCCTTAATTGAAATTCTCTTGCCTGTACCATTCCAGCCTGTGTTTACGAGATATGCCTTGGCACCGCTCTTTTCCATCTTCTTAACAAGCTCTTCAGCATACTTTGTTGGGTGGAGTTCAAGGAACGCCTGACCGAAACAAGCTGAGAATGTTGGAGTTGGTTCTGTAATTCCTCTTTCAGTACCTGCAAGCTTTGCAGTAAATCCTGATAAGAAGTAGTACTGTGTCTGTTCTGGTGTAAGGATTGAAACAGGTGGGAGTACGCCGAATGCGTCAGCTGATAAGAAGATAACATTCTTCGCATCAGGAGCAGCAGAAACAGGGCGAACTATATTTTCGATATGGTCAATTGGGTATGATACACGAGTGTTTTCTGTAACGCTCTTGTCGTCAAAGTCAATCTTTCCGTTTTCGTCTAAAGTAACGTTTTCAAGGAGAGCATTTCTCTTGATAGCGTTGTAAATGTCTGGTTCAGAGTCCTTGTCAAGGTTAATAACCTTAGCATAACAACCGCCTTCAAAGTTGAATACGCCGTTGTCGTCCCAGCCGTGTTCATCATCACCGATGAGAAGACGCTTAGGATCAGTTGAAAGTGTAGTCTTACCTGTACCTGAAAGACCAAAGAAAATAGCTGTGTTTTCGCCGTTCATATCTGTGTTTGCTGAGCAGTGCATTGAAGCGATACCCTTAAGTGGGAGATAGTAGTTCATCATTGAGAACATACCCTTCTTCATTTCACCGCCGTACCAAGTGTTAACAATAACCTGTTCGCGGCTTGTAATGTTGAACATTACAGCAGTTTCAGAGTTAAGACCGAGTTCCTTGTAGTTTTCAACCTTAGCCTTTGATGCGTTGTAAACAACGAAGTCAGGTTCAAAGTTCTTAAGTTCTTCTTCTGTTGGCTGGATAAACATATTCTTAACGAAATGAGCCTGCCAAGCAACTTCCATAATAAATCTGATAGCCATTCTTGTATCAGCGTTAGTACCACAGAAAGCGTCAACAACAAAAAGTCTCTTGTTTGAGAGTTCGTCTAAAGCAATTTTCTTAACAGTTTCCCATGTTTCAACTGAAGCAGGGTGGTTGTCATTCTTGTATTCGTCAGAAGTCCACCAAACAGTGTCCTTTGAGTTTTCGTCCATAACAATGAACTTATCCTGAGGTGAAAGACCTGTGTAAACGCCTGTCATAACGTTAACAGCGCCAAGTTCACTTTCCTGACCAACTTCAAAGCCTTCAAGACCAGCCTTTGTTTCTTCTTCAAAAAGTAATTCATAAGATGGGTTGTGGATAATTTCAGTTGTACCTGAAATACCGTACTTTGTTAAATTAAGTTCCATTTTATTTCCCTCTTTCTATAAAATAATTATTAATAAAAATCAAAACTAAACTGTGAAAGCCCAACTTCCACTAAATACAATTATACACAAAATTTCCCGAAAATCAATACTAAATGTAAAAATAATAAAAAAGGTTGCGGTTTTATGTCCACAACCTTAAAATATTCAAGTTTTTCAGCGACCGTCAACAACCAGAAAAACCCGTAACAGCGCGGTTTTTAGTCGATATCCTCTGTGAAATACGGAGGCTCTTCTGTTTCCTTTGCCTTCATTTCCTTATATTCTTCAAAAACCTCATCATAAGTGTTTCTTGACTTTGCGAATTTATTTCCTCTTATAGACTTTATTCCGTCGCTAATCTTATCAATAGCTGTAGGAATTGTGTCTAAAATTCTGTCATAGAATGTGGATTCAGGGTTAACAGGAAGAAGTTTAATCTTTCCGTTTCCAACAACTAAAAATGCCACAGGGCTTATGGAAACGCCACCGCCTGTACCACCTGCAAAAAGCTTGTCAGCCCCTGCTGTGCCTGACTTTCCCATCATTTCAGAACCACCAACGCCAAAGCCTAATCCCACCTTTGAAATAGGGATTATAACTGTTCCGTCAGGGGTCTGGACTGCGTCTCCGACAATTGTATTTACATCAATCATTTCTTTTATGCTCTGCATAGCTGTAAACATTATTCCGTCAATTGGGTGCTTATTTTCAGACATTTTTTCATCCTCCGTTTTCGTGTTTTTCTTATATATTCTATCCTTAAATCTTCATTTATTACACAACAACCCGAAACATCGTATTTCAATTTTTCATCTTTTTCGACAAATTATATATAAATTATAGCTTTTTCTTTCTTTTTCGTCAACATAATATGACATTATACGACAGTTTTCTTCTTTTTTACTATCTTTAAAAGTCTTATAATTACAGGAATAATATGCACAAGTCGTGTGTAGATTATTCCGTCCGCTTCTATATCAAAACATCTTTCGTTATAGTGGGGAGTTATGTCGATTTCAGGAAAAGTTGTTGTATATTTTTGTCGGTTTTTGTAGATTTTAGTGCCTTTAAAGTCGAAATATTGGGATAAAAAGCCATGGACAGTACCTGCCGTTGCCCATATCATCCCCTGGGCTATTCCCGTGGAGGCGGCGTCCCCTGTTCCAAGCTCTATGCGGATTTTCCACTTCTCAAAGCCTATCTTATACCTTAAATGGCTTAAGGTAAATTCGACAAAATCTTTGTATTTCTCGTATTTTCCCCTAAAATCCGACAGTTTTTTACCTATCTTATCATTGGAAATTTCCTCGTTACTTGCTCTTTGTTTCGGCTGTTTTTCCTTTTCTTTCCCTTTGTTGCGGTTTAAGTCAAATTTCAGCTTCAAAAACAAAATTTTAAAGGAAATCTGAAACTTTTTATCCTCATATCTGAGAATAATTTTTGTTTTCAAAAACAAAACAAGAAACAATATTAAAATTAAAATCAAAAGAACTATAAGAAAATAAATCATTTCTTTTTTCCTATTCAGCCTCTTCTTCGTTATTTAATATGCCTTCCATTGTCTGCTGTTTATACTGTGGCTCGGTTGCAATCTTATCGTAATCAGGAAGTTCTGTAAGGTCAGCAACTCCAAAGCTTCTTAAAAATTCCTCTGTTGTGCCAAAAATCATCGGTCTTCCCGGAACATCAAGTCGTCCTGTTTCCTCAATAAGATTTCTTTCAATCAATCTGTTTATAATCGCGTCGCAGGATACCCCTCTTATGCTTTCAATCATAGCTCTTGTAACAGGCTGACGATAAGCAATAATAGACAATACCTCCATAGCCGCATTAGAAAGATTCTGCATCCTCTTTGGCTCGGCTAAACGCTGGATATAATCAAAATACTCAGGCTTTGTGCACATCTGATAAGAAGAACCAAGCTGTATTATTTTTATACCCCTTTTTTCAATATTATAATCATCCATCATCTTTGAGATGATTTCTTTTGTTGTCTTTTTATCCATTTCAATTATATCGGCAATTCTGTCTATCTCAACGGAATCTCCCGCCGCAAACAAAAGACCCTCTATAACCGCTTTAGTTTCGTACAAATCCATTACAAAACTCCTTAATCATCAATAATATCAACATTAAGATTTTCCTCATCGGAAATTCTTTCAATCATAAGGTCCGAGGCATTTTCCCCCTCAACCCTTATCTTATTTGTCTTGATAAGTTCAAGGACTGCTAAAAAAGATGCAACAGCCTCAGGTCTTGACTTGACTCCCTTAAAAAGCTCCGAAAAAAGCATCTTTGCTTTCTTTATAAGCCTCTTCCACATATTTGTAACCTTTTTCCTTACAGACACCTTTTCGTGTCCTACAATTCCAGAAAAAGATTCCACAGGAGGCGGAAGTTTCGCCTCAAGTCTGTTAAAGGAAACTCTATAAGCCCTCAGCAAGTTTTCAGGTGTCAGTGCTGCATAATTAAGCTTTGCCGGAGGCCTTTCAATTACATCAGGAATTTTAAAGAACATATATGAGCCGTTATTTTCATTTTCCTTGAAAAATGGCACTGTTTCCTTAAACTTATTATATTCAAGAAGTCTGTTTACAAGGTCTTCTCTTGGATCAATTTCTTCTCCGTCTTCATCCTCACTTGGTACAAGCATCTTTGACTTTATCTGAAGAAGTGTTGCCGCAAGGACAAGAAACTCACTTGAAACTTCCAAATCCATTTCCTTCATCATATTCATAGCCTCTATGTACTGGTCAAGAATATCACTTATAGGAATATCATAAATATTAACTTTATTTTTCTTAATCAGCGTCAACAAAAGGTCAAGAGGACCTTCGTATGACTCCAATCTGAATGAAAGTTTTTCCATAAATTCTCTCTTATCTTAAAAAAGGTATCAAATTCAGTACAAAATCATAAAAATCCAGCACATATCCCGAAAGAGATGATAAAAATCTTCCTGAGCCGAACCAGATAAACAAAATAAGCAAAAGCGTACCGTATCTTTCGTACTGCATTATCTTAAAATATATCCTTGCAGGCAAAAGTGCATTCAACACCTTTGAGCCGTCAAGGGGCGGTATTGGAATAAGATTAAAAAGTCCGAGACCTACATTCATAATTACAAGAGTATATAAAATTATAAAAAGAAGCTCTGACACAGCAAAATCAGCCATATAGAGAATTACTACTCTTAAAAGAATCATTGCAATAAAACCTAAAATAAAGTTGGCAAGAGGGCCTGCGATAGCTGTAAGCACCATGCCTGTCTTAATCTTAACCTTTGTAAACTTTGACGGATTTACAGGCACAGGCTTTGCCCATCCGAAATGGAAAAACAAAAGGCAGAGTGCTCCGATAGGGTCAAGGTGATGAAGCGGATTTACGCTTAATCTCCCCATAACTCTCGCTGTATCATCCCCAAGCTTATACGCCATATAACCATGAGCAAATTCATGTATTGAAATTGATAAAAGTACGCAGAAAACGGATATTAAAAGACTTAATATTCCTGTCATTCCGCCTGAAAAAAAGTCAGCCATAATTTCGCTCCTTTACATCCTAAAATTTTACCATATATAAGACTATTTGTCAAATTCAGTCATAGCTAAGAATTCGGCTTCATCAATGACTTTTACACCAAGTTCATTAGCTTTTGTAAGCTTACTTCCTGCCTCTTCTCCAGCTACAACGAAGTCTGTTTTTTTGGAAACTGAACCCATCACTTTTCCGCCGTTATCCTCAATTATCTTCTTCGCCTCATCCCTCTTAAGTGTAGGCAACGTACCTGTCAGCACGAAGGTTTTACCCTCAAAAATATTACTTACCGCTGTGGATTCATAGCTCATATTAAGTCCGTAATTCTTAAGCTTTTCAATCTTTTCACGGTTTTTCTCATTGGCAAAATATTCCGCTATGCTCCTTGCCATTTTCTCACCGAAGTCGGAAATTAAGCACATTTCCTCTGTTTCTGCACTCATCAGGGCTTCCATTGTCCCATACCTTTTCGCAAGAGTTTTTGCTGCCTTTGAGCCGATAAGTCTTATTCCCAAACCGAAAATAAGTCTGTCCAGGGATTTTTCCTTTGACTTTTCTATTGCATCAAGAAGATTTTTCGCAGATTTGTCTGCAAATCTCTCAAGGTTTACCAAATCCTCATACTTTAAGCCGTAGAGGTCTGTTATATCCTTTATTAAGCCCTCGCTTGAAAGCTGTTCTATAATTTCAGGGCCAAGGCCGTCTATGTCCATTGCATCCTTTGAGGCAAAGTGCTCAATTGAACGGAGAATCTGGGCAGGGCAGTCGCCGTTTATACATCTGTGGGCTGCTTCTCCCTCTGTTCTTACAATCCTCTCCCCGCAGGCAGGGCAGTTTTCCGGCATTGTAAATTTCTTCAGTTCGCCCTGACGCTTGTCCTTATTTACTTCAACTACCTCAGGGATAATGTCCCCTGCTTTTCGGATTATGACTGTGTCGCCGATTCGGATATCCTTTTCGGCAATATAATCTGCGTTATGAAGTGTGGCACGGGATACTGTTGAGCCTGCAATTCTGACAGGGGTAAACACTGCGTTCGGCGTGATTACGCCTGTTCTTCCTACCTGAAGAACAATATCTTCAACCATTGTTTCCTTTTGCTCTGCAGGGAATTTATAGGCGATTGCCCAGCGTGGAACTTTTGTTGTTGAACCTAAAAGCTCGCGCTGTCTTAAGCTGTTTATTTTTACAACTGCACCGTCTATATCAAAAGGGAGATTTCCTCTCTCCTCGCCTATTCGCATAATTTCTTTGTAGGCATCTTCGATTGAGCTGAATTTATTTCGCCAAGGGCTAACTTTAAAGCCCATTTTTTCAAGGATTTCAAAGCCTTCGCTATGGGTTTCATATTCAATGCCCTGTGCCTGTTGGATATTAAAAATAAATATATCAAGCTTTCTGCCTGCTGTGATTTTACTGTCAAGCTGACGGAGGGAGCCTGCGGCTGCGTTTCTTGGGTTTGCAAAAATCGGTTCCCCTGAGGCTTCCCTATCTTCGTTCAGCTTTTCAAAAGATGCCTTTGGCATATAAACCTCTCCGCGAACTTCAAGAAAATCTGCGTCTGTATCTATTTTAAGGGGAATTGATTTTATTGTTTTTAAGTTTTCTGTGATATTTTCTCCAACGAATCCGTCGCCTCTTGTTGAGCCACGCTTAAATACTCCCTTTTCGTATTCAAGGGAAACTGAAAGGCCGTCAATTTTCATTTCTACTACGTATTCATATTCTTCATTTAAGGCAGACTTTACCCTTTTATCAAAGTCATAAAGCTCCTCTTCGGAAAACACATCCCCCAGGCTCTGCATCTGGACTGTGTGTTCAACCTTTTCAAACTGGGACAGCACCTGTCCGCCTACTCTCTTTGTAGGTGAATTAGGGTCGTCAAATTCAGGATTTTCCTCTTCAAGCTTTATAAGTCTTGTAATTTTCCCATCATACTCGAAGTCTGACACTGTAGGATTATCCATAACGTAATATTCATAATTGTAGCGTTCAAGCTCTTTTCTTAAAGCTTCAATCTCTTCTCTTACAGTCATTTTTACACAACCTTTCACTCTTTAGTATATATAATTTTTGTGAAAAAAACAAGTCCTTTTATCTATTTTATAAGCTCTACATTTGTTGTAGGTGTATCGCCGACTATGACTGTGTCAGAGAGGGGAATCTGGGTATCAACGACTATGTCGCAAAACATACCGAGCATAGCTGTTTTTACGGAATAGTCTATCTCAATATCCGTAATTACCCTTGTCTGATTCACTCCTGCTGTTTCAAATTTTCTGTTTATTCTTGCCTCTGTGGAGCTTATTGAAACTATTTTAACGGGAATCCTGATAGAAAATGGCAGACCTACATAGCTTCCTATAGGAAATCGTATATCTACCTCATCAATTTCGTCAAGCCTCTCCTGAAGTGCCATTGTCAACCTCGATTTCATCAGGTTTTCCATTCTTACATCTGCATCTATGTATTTTACTCCCTTATCATATCTTATTTCCTTAAACTCTTCCTCTCCCATGGCTGAAATTATACAGTCATTCACTATTTCTGTTACCTGGTCCTGAACATGAGAGGTTGTGTATTCAAGCATAAAGGGGACTGTTGCCCAGCCTACTGCACCAAGGACTCCCATTACAAAAAGAAACCATATCATTATATTTATCAGAGGTTTCCGATAAGTCAGTCCCTTATATTTTTTCATAGCATCACCTTATACATTTTATGTCACATTAAGGTTAAAGTTACTTTTTCTTCTTGTAAATTTCTCTTTATTATGTTAGACTCTTTCTGTGAGGTGAAAATTATGAAAAAAAGAATAACTGAGATTTCACTTATGAACATCTTTTTTGCTATGCTTGTTATTTTAATTCATCTTTGTTCAAAGCATTTATCTGCCCCTGACAAGTTCGCCTTAGAATACAAAACCATTCTTTCTGTATGGCGTCTTTCTTCTTTTGTTGTTCAGGGCTTTATATTTTTATCTGCATTTAAGTTTTTCTCCCGTGATGGTCGCTCATTCAAATATGGAAAATTCTATCTTTCAAGGCTTACGGAGATTGTTATTCCTTACATAGTTTTTTCCGTTATATATTATTTCCTGTTCCTCCATTTAGGATTTTATCCCCAGGGACAGAACCACTTAAGCTACATTCTTCACGGACTATACAAAACCAACATTGTAGGGCATTTATACTTTGTTATTATCATTCTTCAGTTCTATCTTTTAATGCCACTTTGGAGATTTTTAAATAAGCGTGTGAAATACCGTTACCATTTGCCTGTGGCTCTGATTATAACTGTAATTTACTCATATTATTTCCCTGAATCAGACAAAAGTATATTCAAATATCTTATTTATTGGGTATTTGGTATGTGCTTTGGAAAGCATTACAGCGACGCTAAAAAATACAGCAAGGAGCTGTTTCCTCTTACTTTAATTTTATTTATCTGTTGCGGGGTTGCCGACGCATCTCTTATGTGGTGCAACTTTGCAGGAGTTTACGTTTTCCCTTACCTTGAATATCTCCACATTCTCTATTCCGTTCTTGCCATTCTCTTCTTCTTTGAGGTTGCAAGAAAATTCAAAGGAATTTACAAGTTTAAGGTTTTAAAAGCTGTGAACGGGGCATCATATTACATTTATCTGTCCCATTGCATTTTTATCTACCTTTTTGACTATGTGATTATACACAAAATTGCTGACATGACTTCACATCCATCGATTGTGCGTTGGGCTTTCGTATATATCGCATCAATTCTGTTTTCGGTTTTATTTGTTAATATCAAAAAAAGGATTACTAAATAGTAATCCTTTTTTTATAGCAAGATACAGTCATATCTTATTGCTTTGCCTTTTATTGAGTATGAGGGTTTCGTGCCTTCGAGGGTTGGTCCTTTAAGAGGTCGTTTTATCACTATCTTTTTAGGCTTTAATTTCACAGCCTCTTCATACATTTCTCTTTCGTCCGTTGCAGGTTTTTCAAGTCTTTGCAGTAGCTGGAACTTCTTTTTTACCAGCGCACTTTTCTTTCGTTCGGGAAACATAGGGTCTAAAAAAACTGCTTCAGGGCGTTCATTTATTTCACTCATTTTTTCTGTGCTGTCGCCCTCTACAAGAGTCATTCTCTTTATAATCTCGCGAAGTTCCTCTGTTTCCTTTGCCCTGTCCATTGCATCCTCTAAAAGTGCGCAGATAACAGGGTTATATTCAAACATAATTACCCTGTAGCCTGCGGCGGCAAGCAAAATTGAATCTTCGCCGAGGCCTGCCGTGGCATCAACTACAAGAGGATTTTCTCCCATATTCTTGGACTTTACAGCCTTTACAAGAAATTCCTGTCGTAAATTATTCTCCGACAATCTATTTCTATTCTCTGCAAAATCCCCCCTCACTTCAAGGTCGCCGTCTGTCAGCGTAAGACCCCTTTCATCATAAAGGAGGGTGAGTTCATTTTCAATTATTCCGCTTTTTATCTCTGTATTCAGTTTCTTTGCAAGGTTCTCTGCTTTTTCCCTGAAACTCTCGTCAGCGTAGCAGACTACAATTTTATTTTCCATAATTTTTCCTTAAAATTAACCGCAACAATTTCTTGTTGCGGTTATATTTTATCTTATGCCGTAATTTTCAATTACATAATCCATATCTTTATCGCCACGGCCAGAGAGGTTAATTAAAACTGAGCCGTGTTCCATTGTCTTTGCAAGCTTCATACCATAAGCTACTGCGTGGGAGCTTTCGATTGCAGGAATGATGCCCTCAAGACGTGCAAGTCTGTAGAATGCGTCAATTGTTTCTTCGTCGTCGATTACATCATACTTAACTCTGCCGATTTCCTGCAGGAACGCGTGTTCTGGGCCTGAGGACGGATAGTCAAGACCGCTTGCAACTGAGTAAACAGGTGCAGGATCGCCGTTTTCATCCTTAAGCATAATGCTGTTAAAACCGTGCATAATTCCCTCTTCGCCATACTTTAAGCTTGCGGCGTGGTCGCCAAGTTTTGGGCCTCTGCCAAGCGGCTCGATACCGTAAATTTCAACAGGGTCATTTAAGAAGCCTGCAAAGAGACCTGCGGCGTTACTTCCGCCACCTACACAGGCTACGATTGCATCAGGAAGATGGCCTGTCATACCGATAAACTGTTCCCTTGCTTCAATACCAACTACGCTCTGGAAATCTCTTACCATCATTGGGAATGGGTGTGGGCCGAGGACTGAACCGATACAATAAATCGCGTCCTTATATTCCTTGCTATATGCGTCGAAAGCTGCGTCAACTGCTTCCTTAAGTGTCTGTAAACCGTGGGTTACCTCAACAACATTTGCACCTAAAATCTTCATTCTTGCAACATTTGGTGCCTGTTTCTTAATATCAACGCTACCCATATAAATATCACATTCAAGACCAAAGTAGGCTGCTGCTGTGGCAAGGGCAACACCGTGCTGTCCTGCGCCTGTTTCAGCAATTACCTTTTTCTTGCCCATATACTTTGCAAGAAGTGCTTCACCCATACAGTGATTGAGCTTATGTGCGCCTGAATGGTTCAAATCTTCACGCTTGGCGTAGAGCTGTACCCTGCCACCTAAAGCGTCTGAAAGTCTTTCAAGGTGTGTAACCGGTGTTGGTCTGCCCTGAAATTCTGTTCTGATTCTTCTTAATTCTGCTATGAATTTTCTTGACTGGCAGATTGAATAATATGCCTCTGTAATCTCTTCCATAGCTTTCTTAAGCTTTTCTTCGATATATGCTCCGCCATATTTTCCGAAATATCCGTCCTTATCAGGATAATTTCTATAATATGTATCAAAATCTATTCCGTTAAAATTCATTTTTTACACTCCCTTTTCCTTATTAAAGAGTTGCTGCCATTACAGCTTTTATTGTATGCATACGGTTTTCAGCCTCGTCAAAAACGATTGATTTTTCACTTTCAATTACTTCGTCTGTAACTTCCATGGCTGTTATACCGAATTTTTCGTAAATTTCCTTGCCTACTGTTGTGTTAAGGTCGTGGAATGCAGGGAGGCAGTGCATAAACTTACTGTTTTCTCCTGCGTTTTCCATGATTTCTGTTGTAACTCTATATGGCGAAAGTTCTTCTATTCTCTCTTTCCAAACAGAATCAGGTTCGCCCATTGACACCCAAACATCTGTGTAAATTACATCTGCATCCTTTGTGGCAACCATTGGGTCTTCTATAAACTGAAGTGTAGCGCCTGTTTCCTTTGCAATCTCTTCACAGGTCTTAACAAGCTCTGCATCAGGGAAATATTTTTTAGGTGCACAGGCTACAAAATTCATTCCCATTTTTGCACAGCCTACCATAAGTGAATTGCCCATATTATAACGGGCGTCGCCCATATAAACAAGCTTTCTTCCCTTAAGGTCGCCAAAGTTTTCCTTTATTGTAAGGAAGTCGGCAAGAATCTGTGTCGGGTGGAATTCGTTTGTAAGTCCGTTCCAAACAGGAACTCCTGCGTAAGCGGCAAGTTCTTCAACGATTTCCTGACCGAAGCCTCTGTACTCAATTCCGTCAAACATTCTTCCAAGAACTCTTGCAGTATCCTTTATGCTTTCCTTTTTGCCTATCTGTGAGCCCTGTGGGTCAAGATATACAGGGTGCATTCCCAGGTCTGCCGCCGCTACTTCAAAGGCACAGCGTGTTCTTGTGCTTGTCTTTTCAAAGACTAAGGCGATGCTCTTTCCCTCGCAGAGTCTGTGAGGTATTCCCTTTTTCTTCTCATCCTTGAGTCGCCAGGCTAAATCAATAAGATAATTTATTTCTTCCGGTGTGAAATCAAGAAGTTTTAAGAAGTTTTTTCCTTTTAAGTTCATAGCTTTAGTCTTCCTTTCTAGTTTTTTGGTTGTGTTTTTGTGCTATTTTTATTGTGTATTTGGTAAATTTTGGTAATTTTTCTAAAAGGTTTGCGTCGGTTGTGTCTGTTGAATTGGGAGCAGACACTCCATATATGTTGATTGGTTTGCAGGCCGGGGTCCGTTGGTTGAGGGGTGGTGTGTCGTCCCGTGCAGAGGGGGATAAGCCCTCAAATTTTTGCAAAAGGTTTGCGGTCCGGGGGTCCGAGCGTAAAAAATGTGCCAGTGACACATTTTTAGCGAGGATTCACAGCGACAGCCGGAGATAATCAATAAAACTCGTAGAGTTTTTACCGATAAACTGTTGTGTAGGTGGGATGTATTTCACCAATTTTTTGCAAAAGGTTTGCGTCCCGGGGGTCCGAGCGTAAAAAATGTGCCAGCGACACATTTTTAGCGAGGATTCGCAGCGACAGCGAAGAGAATCAATAAAACTCGAAGAGTTTTTACCGATAAATTGTTGTGTAGGTGTGGACACGATTGCGATTCTCAACAGAAATTTTAAATTTTCCTGCCCGATATGTAAATATTTATTATCGGCAAACATTATATTAAATTATATGGACTTGCCCCAAAGTAATTCTATTCCAGGACAATATATGCATTGTTTGTCTTCTTAGTATAAATTCTGCATTGTTATCCCATGAAATAAAATGCAAATTATAATACTAACCGCATTTGCCATGAAGAGCCACCAGAACAACTTTTTAAATCGTAGCATTCTTTTGATTCAATAATATCTTTACAATACTTACATTGAATTTTATTACTTAAATTATTTTCTACTTTATTGTAATAATCTTTTAATTCTTGATATGAATATTTATTTTTGTCTAAATCTTCATAACATTCTTCTTTCGTTAAATATAAATGATTACAATTATAAGCAATATAATCACTATATAATTTAACATTACCACAAGTACAGACTATTTCCCCTTTAACCGGAATTTTAGACTCTAATATATCACCACATAATTTACATTTTATTTTATATTTTCTTTCCATAAAGTAACACCTCATGATGATGTTACCATCATTTTTCTAAAAAGACAAATCATCAAATTTTTTTATATTGTTTAAATAATCTTTATATTCTATTTCTCCCTTTAACCACTTATCAGCATATATATAATCTTTAGTAGGAAACTTT
>JAGARO010000002.1 GCA_017622215.1 Clostridia bacterium | reverse complement strand
CGAGGGCGCCCTTGACATGGCAAAAATTCCGTGCTATATTGCAATTAGGCAGGAAAGCCATAATCTGGCTGTTCCCGCCCATAAAATTTGAATATTTTATCATAGAAAAATTGAATTTACAGAAAATTTCTCACACTGCCATTAAATGAAATTGTTGAAGGAGTTACTGCTAATGGTGGTGTTGCTGCTACTGCTGCTGTTGGTTTAATTGGTCTTTTCTGGGGAGTTCCTAGAGTTATCAATTTCTTCAAAGGTTTAGCATCTTAATGTGGTAATTAACAAAAAATGAAGTTGTATCTATGGCTGTGGAATAACTGCCTGATACAACTTTTTTAATTACATTATAGGAGGTGTTTTATGTTTTTAAATAAAAAATTTTGTTTAATTATAATTTGTGTTTTATTTTGTTTATTTCTTTTGGGTAGTTGCTCATCTTCTGTTTTTGCGGCAACTCCTGGTAATACTCAAAATGTTTTTAATAATGTTTATTCTATTACTGAATATACTACTATTCAAAGTTTATTAGATGATAGTGGTTTAAGTCCTTCAGCAGATGTTGTTAATGATTTTCTTTTAGATAAAACATATAAAAATAAATATATTATTAGTTATTGTAATTCTGCTAATTGTGAGGAAGGTGCTAATGCTCGTAGTATTGATTTAATTGCTTTTAATGATGATGTTGATGTTGATTTTATTCAAAATGACAGACAATTAACTATTAAATTTTATGGTGATTCATCTTCTCAAGTTTATTTTTATGATTATTCTCAAATTTGGAGTAATTCTTATACTGCATCTTTGTCTTATATTGATTACAAGAAAGAATATAACTCTTTTAGAACGGTTGTGCCGGTTTCATATCTAAATAGTGTTGATGATCGTTTAGGTTCTTTATTAATAGATAATATTTTTGTTAAATTAAATTATTATGTATTACCATTAATTACAATATCATTATTATCACTTGTTTCTATTATTCTTCTTTTTTGGGGTTTTCCTAAATTACTAAAATTCTTTAAGAATTTAGTAAGTTAGGAGGTGTTTTATGAAAAAAAGAGTTTTTTCATTATTACTTATAGTTTTAATTTTAATATTAAATGTTGTTCCAGTTTTTGCTTGGACTGATAGCAATTTTTTATTTACTGGAAATGAGACTATTCCAACTGAATTAGTTTCATTCATGACAGAAAATCCTGGTTTTAATTATTATTATGTTTTTGGTCGCAGAAATGGATCTAATTTTAAAATTTTATTATATTCAGTTTCTAGTTTTTCTGTCTCTCCCAATGAAGAAAAAAATTATTTATTAACATATACAAATAATACTGGAGATCAGATTTCTGTACACTCTACTCTTTCTGATTTTAGTATGATTTTAGAACCTTATCAAGTTTTAGATTTTGACTATGGTGGAGATCGTTGTTATTATTTGGTTGAATATATGGTTTCAAAAAATAATAATTGTGTTAATTCTCAATGGTGTTCTCCAGATGTTTATACTGAAGAAAATCCTGATGATTATGAGGAAGATGGAGTTGTTATTAAAGGTTTAACTGGTTTTTTTAATAATATTATTTCCTCTATTAATGGTATGGTAGATAATTTAATTACAGAATTAAAGAAATTAATAGGTCTTCCTCCAGAGGGTTATTTTAATTCTAAATTTGAAGAAATAAAAACAAATTTAGATAATAAATATAATTTTTCTTCAGTATTTGAAATATTTAATAATTTAAAATCTATTCAAGCACAAAAACCAGTTTTTGATAAAACTTTTAATTTCTCTTTTGATGATATAAACATACCTTTTCATTTTAAGATTGATTTTGATTTTATAGATAGTATAAGAGATTATTTGTTTGCTTTTATTCGTGCTTTTGGTTATTTCTATTTAATTATATATAATATGAATCAATATTATTTATTATTTAGAGGTCAAAGATTTTTCTATGATATGAGAGATTCATATTCTTATACTGATTCTAATGGTAAAGAACATTCACATGAGAGAGGTGAAAAGAAATGGTATTAGAGTTTTTAGATTTAATTTTTAGTTTTATAAATAGTTTTTTAGATATATTACCAAGTCTTGATTTTAATTTTATTAATTTAGATGCTGTTAATGAATTTTTTAAATATATATCTTATATGTTATATTTTTATCCATCAGACTTATTTATTGCTCAAATGACTTGTGTAATTTTCTGGATTGGTGCTCAATTTGCATGGGCTCCTATTGAATTTATTATTAAAAAGTTTATGTTATCGTAGGAGGTGTTTAATGCTTATTTTTCAGTTTATAAAATGGGTTTTAATTGATATTTATAGGTCTTTTAAAGAAAAAGATAAGGAACCACACATTTATGGAATAGAGGGTTTTTTTGGTCTTCCAGGTCATGGTAAAACTATGAGTCTTGTTTATCGTGCTGAACAATATAGAAAAAAGTATGGTGATAAAATTTATATAGCATCTAATTTTGGTTATAAAGATGAGGACTTTGCTATTACTTGTTGGCAAGATTTACAAAAGGATTATGATCGTTCTGTTATTTTTCTCTATGATGAAATACAGAATGAATTTAATAGTAGAGATTATAAAAAGTTTCCTGTCGCTTTACTAACTTTATTAACACAAAACAGAAAAGGTAAAGGTAAAAAGATTTTATATACTGCTCAAAGATATGGTAGAGTTGATAAAGTGTTTAGAGAATTAACTAATATTTCTTGGAATTGTCATACGTTTTTAGGCCGCTTGACTATATGTTCAGGTTATAATTCTCAAGACTATGAAGAATATGTAAATCAAACTAATTCAGTTTTTAGAAATAAAATAAAACCCATGCAAAAAATGTCTTTTGTTCAGGACGATAGAATTAGACAATGCTATGATAGTTTTAAACAACTTGAATCTGCTCGTTCTAAAGAATATATGGACAGAGATGAATATAATAAAGTTATAGAAAATTAGTATTTTTAAGAATCTCAATTTATTGAGGTTCTTTTTTTCTGTAGTTTGTTTTGCGTTAGCAAAAGAAAAATTTAATGTCCTTGAAATGGTGACAAAGTAAAAAGTCCTTGTTTTATTTCGTTTATTGTGTCAATAGATTTTTGTTTTAAATTATGATATAATATAATAAAAAATGTTGGAGTTGATCTGAATGAATGCTATTGGTTACTGTAGAGTTTCTACTGAAGAACAGGTTTTAGAAGGTTTTTCGCTTGAAACACAAGAGAGAGAAATTAAAAGATATTGTAAAGATAATAATATTAATTTATTATTTGTTTATGTTGATTCTGGTGTTTCTGCTTATAAAAATTTTTTAAAGGATCGTCCTCAAGGTAAATTAGTAGTAGAACATTTATTTTTAAAAGATATTGATGCTATTGTTTCTATTAGTGATGACAGAATGTTTAGAAATATGGAGGACTCCATTGTAATTAATAATGTTGCTGAAAAACATAACATTAAGTTAATTTATACAAGGCAGCAGTATTATGATACTATGGATAGTTTTTCGTCTTTTATAATTAAAAATTTTAATGCTATGATGAATCAAGCCCAATCCATGCAATATTCTGTAAAAGTTAAAGGTGGTCTTGAAAATAAGATTAGAAAAGGAGAATGGAACGGTCAAGCCCCATTTGGGTATAAATTGGTTGATTCTCATTTACAGGTTATAGAAGAACAAGCAAATATTATTAAATTGATTTTTGATTTATATTTATCTAAATGTTGGGGTTCTGAAAATATTTGTAATTATTTAAATGAAAATAATATAACTCCGCCTAAAAATTCTAAATACTGGTCTAAAACAAGTATTCTTTGTATGTTGAAAAACCCTGTATATACTGGAAAAACTGTTTTTAATAGACGTGCTCCTAAAAGGTCAGGTAAAAAGATGAATTCTGTTGATGAATGGTTGATTATGGAAAATACTCATGAGGCTATTATAACAGAAGAAGATTTTAATAAAGTTCAAAGTAATTTAGAAAGCAAAAGGCGTAATTGTGGAAATGTTGATAGAACACAAACATCAAAAGCCCCTTTAAGTGGTCTTGTATATTGTTCTAATTGTCATAATTTATATACTTATACTTTTGGTGTTAGTAAGAAAAGAGGTCGTATTTATTATTATCAGTGCGGAAGCAAAAGGCATGGTTCTAGTGTTTGCAAAAGGCATAATATACCTGCTGTACTATTAGAAAAATTTGTTTTGTACAGAATAAGAGAGATTTTAACAAGTGATATGTATAAAGAACGTTTTGAAGAACAATTAAATTTAAGACTTGAATCTTTGAAAGCAAAAAAGAAAGATATTAAAGAATTAGAAAATAATTTATCTAAACTTATAACTCAAAAAGAAAAGTTATTAAATTTAATTCTTGAGGAGGATAGCAAACAAATTATAGATACATATAAAGAAAAATTAAACTCTGTATTAAGTCAAATTTCAACTCTTAATGATACTATGTCTATGTATTCAAAAATTGATATTGAGGAAGAAGAAAAAGAGATTAGAAAGCAATTTAAACTATCTTATGAAGATATCGATTATAAAGATTTTCAAGAATTAGACAGAGATCAGATAAAAATATTATTTAATACTTTAATAGATCACATTGATATTGAAGAACACACTTTTTCATTTGATACTCGTGTTTGTCTTGCTATATCAATTTATTTAAAAATTCCTGGTTATGCTCCTAAATATACATTAGATTTTTTAAAGGGTATGAAAACAGAAGATATAGAAAAAAAGAATTCCCATTTTTTTAAAAATGAGAATTCGAAAGTAGATGGCGGAGAAGGGGAGATTTGAACTCCCGCGCCGGTTACCCGACCTACACCCTTAGCAGGGGCGCCTCTTCGGCCTCTTGAGTACTTCTCCGAATATATAAAATTATTTTTGAATATAAAAAAATGGCGGAGAGGCAGAGATTCGAACTCTGGGTACTTTCGTATCACTAGTTTTCAAGACTAGCTCCTTAAACCGCTCGGACACCTCTCCACGCGACTTTGATATAATACCATAGTTAGAGCTTTTTGTCAATAGAATTTACTAAAAATATGAAAAAATTTTTTACTTCAAAAAAACTATTGAATAATAATTTTAAGTATGTTAAAATAAATAAAAGTGTATAAGGAGAATTATGGATGCTTGAATTTATTACTGAAGAGATGAGGGTGTTTTTACTTTCTCTGCTCCCTGTTTCTGAAATCAGAGGAGCTATGATTTACGCCTTCTCTGCAGGACTTACTACATCTTTCATAAGATTTATTGAAACATTTCTGATATCTGTTATCGGGAATTTTATTCCTGTGCCATTTATAATTCTTTTATTCAGGCCGATAATAAAGTGGGCTCAGACAACCCGCATTTTCGGAGGACCTGCAAACTGGCTTGAAAACAGGGCAAGGAAGAAGGCTGCTGAATTCAAGTCTGTGAGTATGTGGGCATTATTTATATTTGTTGCAATCCCTTTCCCGACCACAGGTGCCTGGACAGGGGCTATGATTGCTGCACTCTTTGATATAAGATTCAGGTATTCTCTCCCTGCAATTTTAGCAGGAATTGTTGTTGCAGGAATTGTTGTTTCCCTGCTTTCCGCGGGAATACTTAATCTTGGGGCACTTAATAATATTTTTCTATAAGGAGTTTATATGAACGGACAAGTTGAACCTATCGAACACGAAGAATACGGAAAAAATTCTATGAGCAGAAGAACACAGAAAACCCTCTGGGTTCTTGCTACAATCTTTGGAAGTATTATTATATTTATTGCTTCATTCTACCTCACACTTGTTGCTAAAAACAGCGACAGATTCAGTAGAGACGATGTTGTGATTGAGGCAGTGGATG
This sequence comes from Clostridia bacterium, assembly GCA_017622215.1. GTDB lineage: Bacteria > Bacillota > Clostridia > Monoglobales > Monoglobaceae > RGIG8709. The sequence continues at coordinate 63,927 of JAGARO010000002.1, read as the reverse complement.
ATGCAGAAACAAATTCAGACTATAACTCTGCAAATTAGCGGAGAAATATACAAACGCTGAAAAGGAGAAAATGGAAATGGAAAGCTTAAAGTACAAAAGAGTATTGCTTAAAATCAGCGGTGAGGCTTTAGCCGGTGAAAAGGGCTTTGGTCTTGACACAGACATAATTGACAGAATTGCTGAAAAAATCAAGGATGTTGTTGATATGGGCGCAGAGGTTGCTATCGTAGTTGGTGGCGGAAACTTCTGGAGAGGCAGAAGCGGAGGAAATATGGACAGAACAAGAGCAGACCATATGGGTATGCTTGCAACAGTTATAAACTCCCTTGCACTTCTTGACTCCCTTGAACAGCAGGGATTAAACGCAAGAGTTCAGACTGCAATTGAAATGAGACAGATTGCAGAACCTTACATAAGAAACAGAGCTGCCCGTCATCTCGAAAAGGGCAGAGTTGTAATTTTCGGCTGTGGTACAGGAAATCCATTCTTCTCCACAGACACAGGTGCAGCGCTCAGGGCGGCTGAAATTGATGCAGACTGCATACTTTTAGCTAAAAAGGTTGACGCAGTTTACGACAGCGACCCTAATGTAAATCCAAATGCGAAGAAATATGACCATATTAAATATTCAGAGGTACTTGCACAGAACCTTAAGGTTATGGATTCTACTGCAACAGCTCTTTGCATGGATAATAATATCCCGATTATTGTATTTGGACTTGATGACCCTGAAAATATCAAGAGGGCCTTAAAAGGCGAAACAATCGGAACTTTAGTTGACTAATTAAAAGGAGAGATATAGAAATGAAAGAAACAGAATTAAGAATGGAAAAATCAATAACAGCTTTATCAAACGATTTAGCTGCAATCCGTGCAGGTAGAGCTAACCCTGCTATTTTAGATAAGGTTACAGTTGAATACTACGGTTCACCATCACAGATTCAGATGGTAGGTAATATCTCTGTTCCTGAACCAAGAACAATCCTTATTCAGCCATGGGATGCATCACTCCTTGGTGAAATTGAAAAGGCAATCAATAAGGCTGATTTAGGAATCAACCCAAATAACGACGGCAAGTGCATCAGACTTAACTTCCCACCACTTTCAGAGGAAAGAAGAAAGGAACTTGTTAAGGGTATCCAGAAAAGAGGAGAAGATGCTAAGGTTGCTATAAGAGGTATCCGCCGTGATTCTCTTGAAGGCTTTAAGAAGCAGAAGAAGGACGGAGAAATTACAGAAGATGACCTTAAGAATCTTGAAACAAAGGTACAGAAGCTTACAGATAAGTTTGTAGCTGAAGTTGACGAAATTGTTGCAAAGAAGGAAAAGGAAATTTTAGAGGTTTAATATGGCTTTCATAAAGAAAGATATTGAAGAAAAACTTGATATGAATAATATTCCGAAGCATATCGGAGTAATTATGGACGGAAACGGCAGATGGGCTGAGGCTCGTCATCTTCCAAGAAAAGCAGGTCATAAAGCCGGGGCAGAAACTCTTGAAAAAATTTCAAGATACTGCGGAAAGCTTGGCGTTAAAGCCTTAACAGCTTATGCTTTCTCTACTGAAAACTGGAACCGTCCGAAAGAAGAAGTTGATAACTTAATGGAGCTTCTTTATAGCTATCTTTTGCAGGTGGAAGAGAAGTTCAAGAACGAAAATATCCGTCTTTGTATAATTGGCGACAGAACTCCTTTTTCTGACAAAATGAAAGAGGCTATGGCTCATGCTGAGGACTATACAAAGGACAGGGACGGTATTGTGCTTAATATGGCTCTTAACTATGGTGGCAGGGCTGAAATTGCCAATGCTGCAAGGATGGCATCTGAGGATGTTAAAAATGGCAAAATAAACCCTGAGGATATTGACGAAAACTATCTCGGTAAGTATATGTACACGGCGGATGTGCCTGAGGTTGACCTGATTATAAGGCCAAGCGGAGAGGAAAGACTTTCCAATTTCCTTTTGTGGCAGGCGGCTTACGCTGAATTCTGGTACAGCGAGATAAACTGGCCTGATTTTTCCGAAAAGGATATGGAGAGGGCAATTATAGATTACCAGAAGAGAAACAGACGTTTCGGAAAGGTATAAACTATGAAAACGAGAATTATCGCAGGGCTTGTTGCCTTGCCTGTGCTGATTTTTATATTGCTTGCAAATCCTGAAATTTTCACAGTTGCAGTTGCAATTATAAGCATAATCGGTCTTTTGGAATTTTATAAATGCACAGGCGTTGCACAGTCAAAGCTCCTTGTTGCTACAGGAATTATTGCAACAATTTATATGTTTGTAAGGGACTATTTCTGGCTCACACTTTATGGTGCAGAGCTTCCCCTTTTTGTAATAATTTTGTTTTTGCTTGTTCTTACAGGACATAAAAAGATAAATATTACTCACGCAGCGCTGGCGCTTTTTGGCGTTTTATACGTTGCAGGACTGTTTTTGTATGCAGTAAAAATCAAGATGTATTATCTTGGCGGACTTTATATCTGGCTTGTAGTTTTAGGTGCATTTATGACAGACACTTTTGCATATTTTACAGGTGTATTTTTAGGAAGGCATAAGCTTTGCCCTGAAATCAGCCCGAAGAAAACTGTTGAGGGTGCAATTGGCGGAATTGCTGGTTGCGGACTTTCTTTTATAGTTTACGGAATAATTCTTGAAAAATGCTTTAGTCTTGATGTAAACTACGTTAATATTTTCATACTTGGTATGGTTGCATCGGTTGTATCAATGATTGGCGATTTATCTGCATCAATTATCAAGCGTCATTTCGGTATAAAAGATTACGGCAATTTAATTCCTGGTCATGGTGGAATACTTGACAGATGCGACAGCTTAATTATGGTTGCACCTGTTGTATACTACTTTATAATTCTCATTGGAATAATAAAATAAAAATTTACTATAATAATAAAAAGCAACCTTAAGGGTTGCTTTTTTAAGGACGGATTACTATGAATATATCAATTCTTGGTTCTACAGGCTCAATCGGCACACAGGCCCTTGAGGTTGTAAATGACTTAAAAGGAATAAAGGATATAAATGTCAAGGCGATATCGGGAAATTCCAATATTGACCTTCTTGAAAAACAGGCAAGGGAGTATAAGCCTGAACTTGTTGCGGTTGCAGATATTTGCGGTGCAAAAACCTTAAAAGAAAGACTTTCCGATACTGATATAAAAGTTGTAAGCGGAGAAGAGGGTTTAATTGAGGTTGCAACTTTAGACAGCGTTGACACAGTCCTTGCCTCAATCGTAGGCTTTGCAGGGCTTAAGCCAACTGTAAAAGCTATTGAGTCAGGGAAAAATATTGCCCTTGCAAATAAAGAAACTTTAGTTACAGCGGGCAATATCTTTATGGATAAGGTTAAGGAATACGGTGTATCTCTTTTGCCGGTTGATAGCGAACACTCTGCGATTTTCCAGAGTCTTCAGGGTAATTCCCATAATAAAATAAGAAGAATACTTTTAACTGCTTCAGGCGGTCCATTCTTTGGGAAAACCATAGATGAACTTAAAAATGTTAAAAAGGAAGATGCTTTAAAGCATCCAAACTGGTCAATGGGCGCAAAGATTACAATTGACAGTGCTACAATGATGAATAAAGGCCTTGAAATTATTGAGGCAAAGTGGCTTTTTGGCGTTGATATTGATAATATTGAAGTTGTAGTACAGAGGGAAAGTATTATTCACTCTATGGTTGAATATGAGGATAAGAGCGTTATTGCACAGCTTTCATATCCGTCAATGAAGCATCCTATTCAGTATGCCTTTACATATCCTGAAAGAATGCCGTCTCCTGATAAGGCACTATCTTTCAAGGATTTGGGAAAGCTCACTTTCTTTGAGGCAGATGAAGAAACCTTTAAGTGTCTTGCCCTTGCAAAGAAAGCAGGTAAAATGGGCGGAATTATGCCTACAATTTTGAATTCTGCCAACGAAATTGCAGTTGAGGCGTTTTTGAGGGATAAGATTTCCTTTAATGAAATCGGAGATTTTGTTGAAAAAACTATGGCTAAATACAGAAATATTGAAAATCCAACACTAGATGATATATTTGAAACCGACAGGATGGTCAGAGAGGAAAATAAAATATGATTATCACTATTGTATTTGCAATATTGATTTTTTCACTTATAATATTTGTTCACGAGCTGGGGCATTTTCTTGCTGCCCGTGCCTTTGGTGTAGGGGTAAAGGAATTTGCAATTGGAATGGGTCCTGAAATTTTTTCAAGGACAAAAAATGAAACCAAATACTCAGTCCGTTTAATTCCTATGGGGGGATTTTGTGCTGTGGAGGGAGAGGACGAGGAGGATGACTCTGAAACCTCCATAAACAGTAAACCCTGGTATGCAAGATTTGTAATTCTCTTTGCAGGTGCAGGAATGAACCTTTTTTTAGGATTTGTTATAACTCTTATAATTGTTGCAGTTTCCACTTTTAACACAGGTATCCCATCTTCAACTGTAGGCTATTGCATAGAGGGAGCAGACTGCGGAAATTATCTTCAGAGCGGAGATAAGATTGTAGGGATTAACGACAGACGCGTTAATATAAAGAAAGATATTTCATATCTCGTGTCCCTTGATACAGACGATACCTTGGATATAACATATTTAAGAAACGGGGAAGAAAATACAGTTTCCGTTAAGGCTTATGAAACAGAGGGCGTTAAAACAATCGGCTTTATGGCTGAAGTGAAAAAGCCTGGTGTTTTTACAGTTATCCATGAGAGCTTTTTCCAGACTGTTTGGATGGGGAAAATGGTATTTTTATCACTTAAGATGTTAATTGGTGGCGAGGCGAGATTTACTGACCTTTCGGGCCCTGTGGGCGTAGTTTCGGTTATGAATGACACAGCCCAAAGCGGTGGCCTTTTAAGCCTTATTTTCCTTGGTGCATTCATTTCCGTAAATATCGGTCTTATGAATCTTTTGCCAATTCCTGCTCTAGACGGAGGCAGAATTTTATTTGTTCTTGTTGAGGCAATACGAAGAAAGAAGATTGACCCTGAAAAAGAGGGATATGTTCATATGATAGGATTTTTCCTGCTTATAGGATTGATGATTTTTACAACATGGAATGATATAGTAAGAATTTTTTCGAGGTAGTTTATGAGTTACAGAGGAACAAAAATATCCTGTTACACAGGGTATATAACACAGGCAATTATAAATAATCTTGCGCCGATACTTTTTATAATTTTCCAGAAAGATTTTGGCTTCAGCTTTTCACAGCTTGGCTCTCTTGTTTTAATAAATTTTGGCGCACAGATTGCAACAGATATAATTTCTGCATTCACAATCGAAAAAATGGGTTACAGGCTAAGTGCAGTTCTGGCTCATCTTTTTGCCTGGATTGGACTTGCGGGACTTGGAATTTTACCATTTTTATTTGAAAATCATTTTGCAGGAATGGTTATAGCTATAGTTATTTATGCAATGGGAAGCGGTCTTATTGAGGTGCTTATAAGTCCAGTTGTGGAGGCTCTTCCATCTGATGATAAGGCGTCCTCCATGAGTCTTCTTCATTCATTCTATTGCTGGGGACAGCTTTTAGTTGTTCTTGTAAGTACGCTGTTTCTTAAGGTTTTCGGAATGGGAACATGGAAGATACTCCCTGTTATGTGGGCTATAATTCCATTTGTAAATATGTTTGCATTTATGCGCGTTCCCCTGCCTGAAATGATATCAGAGGAGGAGAAAACTCCATACAGAAAGGTGTTTTTATCCAAAAACTTTGCAATCCTTTGTATAATGATGCTTGGTGCAGGTGCAGCCGAGCTTACAATGTCCCAGTGGGCGTCGCTGTTTGCTGAAAAGGGACTTGGAGTTTCAAAGGTAATGGGCGACCTTTTAGGACCTTGTTTATTTGCATTCTTTATGGGACTTGGCAGAGTTATTTACGGCGTTAAAGGCGATAAAATCAACATAAAAACAGGTTTTGTTTTCACAAGTGTTCTCTGCGTAGTTTGTTACATAGTTGCGGCGGTTTCCTTAAATCCTTTTATTTCACTTTTAGGCTGTGCTTTAACAGGTCTTTCTGTTAGCCTTATGTGGCCGGGGACATATTCTTTGGGCGCTGAAACCTTCCCAAAGGCAGGAACTGCACTTTTCAGTATTCTTGCCCTCTTCGGAGACCTTGGCTGTTCATCAGGTCCATACCTTGCAGGTGTGGTTTCTGATATGGCACAAAAAAGCACCAAGCTCTGTGAACTTGGCGCTTTATATGGTATGTCAGCCGACAGTATCGGTTTGAAGCTTGGAATTATAACAGCTGTTATTTATCCAATTCTGATGCTTATTGGTGTATTTCTCTTAAAGAAAACTAATACTTCGAAAGCTCTGAAAGAATAGCATCAACATTCTTGCGAAGTACAGTAAACGGAATTGCATTGGAAGATTTTATAACTGAATAATTGCGGTCATCATATTCTTTATAGGTGACCGTTTCTTTTTTGCCCTCTTTACCTGTAAAGGTAACTGTAAGGACAGTTTCTCCCATTTTTTCAGGCACAGCCTCGCTGACTGCAGTAACACCGATTATAACCTGATAAATCGGTCTTAATGTGTCCCAGACAACGCTCTTTCCGTTGATTGAATACTTGTCCTTTTTTCTGTCAATCTGAAGCTTGTGGCTTTTGCCCTGACCCTGAATTTCCACAAGGGAAATGTTTTCGATATTATAAAGGGAAACATATTTTGAAATAAGGTCAAAAGGCTTTACAGTTGAAATAAGGTTGTATAAAGTAAGGTCTGTGGTAAATACGTCATTCTTTCCCTCGATCATAGTGTAAACAGCGTTTTCAACCTTATCGCCGTAAAGCAACCTGATTTTTTCATCCCCCTGAGTGATTGTAAGTTCGTAACCACTTCCAAAACCGTATTTTTCTGTGTCAGAGACATTTTTTTCAATATATTCAATTGCCTGTACCGAAACTGCAAAGGATGGCAGGAAGGTGTCAAAAGCGCTTGAATAAAGTATGGAGTCGTAAGGGTAGGTCATCTTAAAGCCTGACAGGGTATCCTCAAAGCTGTTAGATGCTTCATTTGTTGTAAATGAAAGAACAGTTTTACCATTCTTTTTGATTTCCATTGATGTAATCTTCGTAGGGTCAAGAGTTGCAATAAATTTATCCATAAACTCGTTAGTGGTTTTTGAGAATAATGTGGCTGTGGTTTCTTCCACAGTGTAAATTTTATCTTCGCCCTCAATCATAAAATAATATTCGCCCTTTGCAGGAGTCATATCACCTAAAATACAGGTGATTTTTTTATTGTCTTTTAAGGTGATAATTATTTTTTTGTCTGAATTATCAAGCCCGAACTCTTTTATATCGTCAAACTTTTTAATTTCCCTTACAGCGTAAAGTCTGGAAAGAGAGGAAACATAGCTGTAAACTGCAACAGGAGAAACATTTTCATCTGCTGTTCCGTTTAAGCTGAAACCCTCATCAGTTTTTGAAATAAAGAAGTCTGAAGCTGTATTTTCAATTTTAACAATATCGCTTGTTGCGTGGTCTGTAATTATAATTGAATTATCTACTGGATTTTTTTTAGCTGTGTCTGTGTTAGTATCAAGATTTATAACAACAGCATAAATAATACCTAAAATGCCAAGGGATAAAAGAGCAATTATAATGCTCCTTACAGACTTGTTCTGAAATAGTTTCTTCATTACAGGTATCTCCTTCTCATCCAAACGATAATGCCTACTAAGATTATAATAAGAGGAAGAACCCACTGTGCAATAATTCTGATAAATTCTGTGTGAAGCTCGCTTATTGTAAATACTGAGTAGGAAACGTTCTTTGCACGGATGCTGAGACTTCTTGTGTTGTCAGTCATATATGAAATTCCGTTTAATATAAAGTCCCCGTTGGCGAGAGCTCCGTCCCTTAAAATCCCCGGAACAGACAATGAGTTGGCTGAGCCTAGGGCTAAAATTTTGCCTGCGCCGTTACGACCTTCAGCTAAAGCCCCAACGCAAAGAGGACCATCAATGTCAGTTGCATCTTTATCAAGAGAAGTGAATGCAAGATTAGTCTTACCGTAGGATTTTTCAGTTGTCATAAGAAGTGGGTAGGTGTATGCAAAGTTTATGTTGTCGTCTGTAAGCCCAAAAGCCAATGAGTTTGGAGCAAGATAAACGAGCCCTGCCTCAATAAGCTTTTCAGTAATAGGATGAGCCTCCATATCAGGCACAGGATAAGAAACACCGCCCTGGTTTAAGATGTGGGAGGAGTCTGTTTCTACCACATAACAGCTTAAAACATTTATTCCGTATTCCTTTAAGAAGTCGAAAAGGATTGTTGTATCGCTTATTTCAGCTGATAAAACAGGGATATAGTTTCCACCGCCTGATACATACATATCAAGAGCGTTTATTTCCTGAAGGGAGAAATCTCTCATAGGTGCAAGAGTAATAAGGGCAAGGGCATCTTCTGGAACTTCCTCCTGTGAGAGATTGACAGCTCCTGTTTCATAGCCCTCGGAGGAAAGTGAAGAAATAAGCTCCGAGGAATCATATTCACCGTGTCCTCTTGTGAAATAAATTTTGCCTGTTTCTGTGTCCCCTGTGGTGTGCATAATAGCAGAGGTAAGATGCTTTTCCATTTCCATAGTTGTAGTAGTTTCTGTTGCAATATTGAAAAGCATTGATGCGTCAATAACTTTATATTTGTCCCCACAGGTAACGATAATTGAGCCCACAGAAATGTTTTCACCGTTTTGTGAAAAGCTTCTGACAAAGGCAGGATTTTCGTATGGGTCAATATATTCGTAGGAGAAATGACTGCTTAACCTCTTGTATTTTTCAAGATATTCGTCCACATATTTTGCTCCGTCATCGTCTGTAACAGTGTATAAAACATAACAGTGAACATCTTTGTCGAGGCTCTTCATAGTTTCCTCTGTCTGCACAGAAAAGGTGTAAACCTTGTCGCGGGTTAAGTCGATGTTAAGATTAACCTTTGTTGCAAGAACATTTACAATAATGTTTATTAAAATAAGTGCAACAATAACACAGGAGGTAACCACAGCTGAACTGAATTTATACTTGAATTTATTTTTCATATCTGTACCTCCTATTTATATCTTCTCTTTACAACGTTCTGCTTTGTAAGGTAAAGGAAGAGAAATATTACACTGAAGTAGTAGATTACATCAGGAATACTAACCATACCAAGCTGGAAGTCGTAGTATCTGTCAAGGAGTGCAAAGGCTCCAACAATTTTTCTTATCCAGAGGGCTGTGTGGGTTGTTGATGTAAGATAGTTTATAAGGAATACAACAAACAACACCCCAAAGGTTAAGATGGCTGAAATCATCTGATTTTCTGTAAGTGATGAAATGTATAAACCAATGGCGATAAATGAGCACCAGAGAAGAATAAATCCCAGGTATGAGCTTATAAGCTCGGAGAGGGGAGGGTTGCTGAAAATATTAAGTATAACAGGAAATATAAGGGAGAAAACAAGTGCAACTCCCAAAACAGCACAGGCTGCAAGATATTTACCCATTACAATTCCCCAGGGTGAAACAGGTGAACAGATTAAAAGCTGGTCAGTTTTCCTGCTCATTTCCTCGGACCAGAGCTTCATGGTAAGGATTGCAACGAGGAAAAGGCAAATCAGGTTCATACTGTTAAACATAAGGATTAAGGTTGCGCTCTGGTTAACAATAACCATATTTACAAAAAACATAGCGCAGAAGAAGAGGAATACCCCAACAAAGATGTAACCTGTAGGGGAATTGAAATAACCCCTGAATTCTTTATTGAACATTGCTTTCATTATTGGTTTCCTCCTTTACTTTTTTATCGTGTGCAGTAATTTTTATAAATACTTCTTCTAAAGTAGGCTCAGCGCTCTTAAATTCCAGAATTGGAATATCTGCCTTTGCAAAGGCGTTAAACACATCAGGTCGAAGGTCTTTTTCTCCGCAGTCTATAACGAATGTAGAAATTTCTCCGTCAAAATCTTCAAACTTGAAGCTTAAAAGTCCGTAGATTTTCTTGATGACTTCAGCCCCCTTTTCACGGGTTGCCATAACTTTAATCTGATGCTTGCCCTTGCCTCCGATTGAGCCTGCAAGGTTCTCAAGGGTATCCTGTGCTGCAATTTTACCGTTATTTATAATTGTAACCTTGTTGCAGACAGCAGTAACCTCCTGAAGAATGTGTGTAGATAAAATAATTGTACGGTTTTCGCCTAATGACCTGATAACATTTCTGATTTCAATAATTTGCTTCGGGTCAAGGCCAACTGTTGGCTCGTCCAGAATAAGTATTTCAGGGTCGCCGATAAGTGCCTGTGCAAGACCGACTCTCTGTTTGTAGCCTTTTGAAAGGTTTTTGATAAGCCTGTTCTGAACATGTGTGATTTTAACCATACCCATAATTGAATTGATGTGTTCTTTCTTATCAAGCTTGATTTTTTTAAGGTCAAAAACGAAAGAAAGATATTCAAGGACAGTCATATCAATATAAAGAGGAGGGATTTCAGGGAGATAGCCAATGTGCTTTTTGGCTTCGTCAGGGTTTTCAAGTATGTCAAAACCACAAACTGAAACAGAGCCCTCTGTTAAAGAGAGGTAGCCCGTTAAAATGTTCATAGTGGTTGATTTTCCTGCACCGTTAGGGCCTAAAAGTCCCATTATATCTCCTTTTTCAACAGTAAAATTTATCTTGTCGAGGACGGTTTTTGTGCCGTACTTTTTCGTAAGATTTTTGATTTCAATTACACTCACTTAAAATGCCTCCTTAAAATCTACATAATAACCTAATCTAGAGTATAACATAAAGTGAAAAAAAATAAAATAGCTTTTGAAAAAATTTTCCATTTTCATTGACTTTTTGTACATACTTTGATACAATATTAACAATTGTATAATGGAAGATTATATAGTTTCAGGTGGTGAATTTTATGTCAAAGGAAACAATTGATAAGCTTAAAATGGCAGAGGAGCTTGCTGAAAAAAATGAGGCGTCTGCAAAAGTTGAGGCTGAGGAAATTGTTAAGAATGCAAAGCTCAGGGCTGAAGAGCTTTTACGCGACAGCGTAAGAAATGCTAAAACTGAGGCTGAAGCTTTGGTAGATGAAGCAAAGAAAGAAAATGAGAATATTGATTTTCTTGCAGAGGAAAATGCAAAGCCTGAATTTGAAAGGCTTATGGAAATAAAAGAAAAGAAAGAGAAAGAGGCTGTTAAGCTTATTATACAGGAATTGGTTTAACAACTAAAATCCTTTAAGGAGGGAATTGTTATGGCTGTATTGCCTATGAAACGCATTACGGTTTATGGTCTTAAAAAAGACCGAAAAGCAGTTCTTGAAGCAATCCAGAGAATGGGTACTGTGGAAATAAGGGATGCAGGTGACGACTTAAATAAGGTTGACACGGCATCTTTTCAGGCTACATTCTTAAAAGCGTCAAATCAGGCACGAAGTGCTTTAGAAATCCTTTCTAAATATGTTCCGAAGAAATCTTCAATTTTTGCCTCACTTGAGGGCAGGAAGGAACTGTCGGAAAAAACATATTACGGATTTATGGATTCCATTGACGAAATCGGACGAATTGCGTCGGGAATTATCTCCTTATCAAAGGGAATTGCCGAGAAGAAAGCAGAAATTGTCAGGGCACAGTCCCAGATTGAAATGCTTTCCCCGTGGATGTCCCTTTCTGTTCCTCTTAGTTTTAAGGGAACGAAGAAGACTGCAGGGTTTATCGGAAGCTTTGAGGGAGAAAAAACAATAGACGAATTATACGGAATTTTTTTAAATGAAAAAGACAACATCTCTGTGGATATAGATATTGTATCCTCTATGCCTGAGATGACCTGTGTGCTTGTAATCTGCGGAAAGAAGGATGCAGATAAGGCAGAGGCAATCTTAAGGGATGCAGGCTTTATGAGACCGCAGGTTTCAGCCTTAGGTATTCCGGCGGAGCAGGAAAAATTCTTAAAAGAGCAGATTAAAAAACTTGAAGAAGAAATAGTTCAGGCAGAGAACGAAATCAAAGACTTTGACGGAACTGAAAATGCTCTTAAATTTATGGCTGACTACTACACAATGCGATATGATAAGTATCAGGCGTTGTCTCAGGTAGGCGACCTTAAAAAGACTTTTGTAATAACAGGTTATGTTCCTGAAAAGGATGCAGAAAAACTTGAAATGCATTTAAGCCGTAAATATAATGCGGCAGTGGAAATTGAGGCTGTAAGAGATGACGAAAATGCTCCGGTGTTGCTTAAAAACAATGGTTTTTCAGCTCCCGTTGAATCAGTTATCGAATCCTACAGTATGCCGGGCAAGGGAGATATTGACCCGACAACAGTTATGTCAATTTTCTATTATATACTATTTGGTATGATGCTTTCAGACTTCGCCTACGGACTTATAGTTTCTCTTGGCTGTTTCTGGGCAATCAGGAAGTTTAAGGGTATGGAAGATGGACTTAAAAACTCCCTTAAGATGTTTATGATATGCGGTATATCCACAATGTTCTGGGGACTTATGTTCGGCGGATGCTTCGGTGATGCCTTTACAGTTATATCCGAAACATATTTCGGAAAGACAGTAAAATTCCCGATGCTGTGGTGTGACCCGTTGTCAAGCTCAATGCAGGTGCTCATTACTTCATTTGCAATCGGTATTGTTCATCTTTTCACAGGTCTTGGAATCAAGTTTTACCAGTGCGTTAAAAAAGGCGAATATTTTGATGCAATATATGATGTAATATTCTGGTACTTGCTTGTAGGCGGTGGAATTGCCTTCCTGCTTTCAACTGAAATGTTCTGTAATATGGCGGGACTGAGTTTCAGACTTTCACCACAGGGCGCAAAGATTGCCGCAATATGTGCAGGCATCGGTGCTGTGGGAATTGTGCTGACAGCAGGGCGTTCATCTAAAAATGTTGGAAAACGACTTGCCAAAGGCGCTTATGAGCTTTATGGAGTTACAAGCTATTTAAGTGATATTCTGTCTTATTCAAGACTTCTTGCTTTAGGCTTGTCCACAGGTGTTATTGCACAGGTTTTCAATAAAATGGGAGCTATGGTAAGTAATGCTGTGGGAGACGGAGTAATCGGATTTGTGCTGTTTTTGGTTGTCTTTATAGTAGGACATACGCTGAATATCGGAATAAATCTTTTAGGAACTTATGTTCATACAAACAGATTACAGTTTGTAGAATTTTTTGGTAAATTTTATGAGGGTGGCGGAGAAAAATTCAATCCGCTGAAATCAAATACAAAGTATTATAAAATCAAGGAGGATTTTTAATTATGACTTTAGGAGTAGCTTTAGCAATCGCAGGTGCTGTTATCGCAGCAGTTATGTCAGGTATAGGTAGTGCAAAGGGTGTAGGTATGGCAGGTCAGGCTGCAGCAGGTGTATGTACAGAGGACCCAAACAAGTTCGGTAAGGTTCTTATTCTTCAGCTTTTACCTGGTACACAGGGTATCTACGGTCTTCTTATCGCGTTTATCACACTTTCACAGATTGGTATTTTAGGCGGAAACCCTGAAAGCCTTTCACTTTATGAAGGTATCGCATATTTCGTAGCATGTCTCCCAATGGCTTTTGTAGGTCTCTGGTCTGCAATTTCACAGGGTAAGACAGCTGTTGCAGGTATCCAGCTTACAGCTAAAAATCCTGACCAGATGGGTAAGGGTATGATTTTTGCAGCTATGGTTGAAACATACGCAATTCTCGCACTCTTAGTTTCTATTCTTGCAATCTTCGGCATTTAAGAATAGCCTTTATAGTTTATAAAAAGGAGGGTTCTGACTTGACGGGACTTGACAAGATTTTAATGGAAATAAAGAAGGATTCCGACGGAAGAATTAGTGAAGTTTTAGCTTCTGCAAGAGCAGAGGAAAAGAGAATTATTGAAGAGGCTGAAGCGGAAGCTAACAGACAGTCTGCTGAGATTGTTGAAAAGGCAAAAAGCGATGCTGAAACAATAAGAGAAAGAGCCAAGTCTTCTGTGGAAATTAAGGCAGGTCGCCTTATTCTTTCTAAAAAACAGGAAATTATAAATGACCTTATCTTAAAGGCAAAGGAATTTATCGGCGAAATGGACGCAGATACTTATTCCGACTTTATGATTAAGGCAATTGAAAAATATTCCCATAAAGAAGAGGGAGTAGTTAAATTTTCAGACCACGATAAAGCTTTTGCCAATGCAAAGGTTTATGATGTATTAAAGGAAAAGAACCTTAAGGTTAGTGAGGAAATTATTGACGCAAAAATCGGATTTATCTTAGATTACGGTGATATTGAAGAAAACTGCACAATAGACGCAATCTTTGATGGCTCTATTGAGGTGCTTTCCGATAAGGTTTGCGAAATAATTTTCGGATAGGAGGGGCTTATGGAACAGTACGCCTATGCTGTGTCGAGAATTAAGGCCCGTGAAGCTTTTCTCCTGTCTATGCAGGATTTAGAGCAGGTTTTATCCTCTGATACAATCCAGGAGGCCAAAAGGGTTCTTTCGGATAAGGGCTTTGACGGAAACGGTGAAGTTAAGGACACAGAGGAGCTTCTTAAGAAAGAAACAGAAAAAATCTGGAGCTTTATCTGGGAGCTTGTAGAGGATAAAAGCGTTTTTGATGTGTTTCTTTTAAGGAATGATTATCATAACTTAAAGGCAGCCCTCAAAGCTGATTTTATGAATCTTGATATGGATAGTCTGTATCTTGATTACGGCACAGTTGATAAAGATGTAATTAAAAAAGCTGTTAAGGACAGAGATGCTTTGTGTCTTCCTGAAAATATGAGGGAAACATATGAAAAGGCACAGTCAGTTCTTCTTAAAACAGGAGATGGACAGCTTTGTGATATAATCGTTGATAAGGCTTGTCTTGAGGCAATTAAAACTGCAGGAGATAAGTCAGAGGACGAAATGATTAAGAAATATGCAGAGCTCTATGTTGCCCTTTCGGATATTAAAATTGCAGTCCGTGGCAATAAGCTTCGTAAGAGCGCTGACTTCTTTAATATGGCTTTGGCAAAGTGTGAAACACTTGATGTTGATGCACTTGTAAAGAATAGCCTTAAAGGAGCAGAAGAGCTTTATGACTACCTTAAGGGTACAGCATATTCAGGAGCCGTTGAGGCTTTAAGCGAGTCTTACTCGGCATTTGAAAAATGGTGCGACAATTTAATTGTTGACCATATTAAAAAGCAGAAATATAATGCCTTTACTTTAGGCCCGATAGCATCGTATATTGTTGCAAGGGAAAACGAAATAAAGGCTGTAAGAATAATTCTTTCAGGCATTTCAAACGACTTAAGTTCGGAGTCTGTCAGGGAAAGATTGAGGGATATGTATGTATAATATTGCAGTAATGGGTGATAGAGACAGTATCTATGGCTACGCTGCCCTCGGACTTAATATTTTTCCTGTAAGTGACGAAGTTGAGGGTAGAAAGGTGCTTAAAAAACTTGCAGAGGGCAACTGTGCAGTTATATATATAACTGAGGCTCTGGCAAAGATTTTAGAGGAAGAGATTGATAAGCTAAAAGAGAGACCTCTCCCGGCTGTTATTCTTATTCCGGGAATTTCGGGAAATACGGGACAGGGTATCCGTACAGTCAAAAAGTCTGTTGAACAGGCTGTTGGCTCGGATATTATCTTTAATAATTAGTGAGGAAGTGTTTTAATGAGCAAGGGTGTTATTAAAAAGGTAGCAGGCCCATTGGTTATTGCTGAGGGTATGCGAGATGCAAATATGTTCGACGTTGTCCGTGTTAGTAACCAGAGACTTATTGGTGAAATTATTGAAATGCACGGCGATAAGGCGTCAATTCAGGTTTATGAAGAAACTGCAGGCCTTGGACCTGGCGAACCTGTTGAATCAACAGGAGAACCGCTTTCAGTTGAACTTGGTCCTGGTCTTATAGGAAGTATCTATGACGGTATTCAAAGACCTCTTGACGATATTATGAAAATTTCAGGCAACAACCTTAAAAGAGGTGTTGAAGTTCCATCTCTTAAGAGAGACTTAAAGTGGAAGTTTGTGCCTTCAAAGACTGTTGGAGATAAGGTAACAGCCGGTGATGTGTTAGGTACAGTTGCCGAAACTGAAATTGTAACACAGAAAATTATGGTTCCAAACGGCGTAAGCGGTACAATTAAGTCCATTGAAAAGGGCGAATTTACAGTTGACCAGGTTGTAGCTGTAATTGAAACTGAAAAGGGCGATAAGGAAGTTACACTTATGCAGAAGTGGCCTGTTCGAGTAGGCAGACCATATAAGAAAAAGCTTTCCCCTGATATGCCTTTAATTTCAGGTCAGCGTGTAATCGATACACTTTTCCCTATTGCAAAGGGTGGCGTTGCTTCGGTTCCTGGTCCATTCGGTTCAGGTAAAACTGTTGTACAGCACCAGCTTGCAAAGTGGGCTGAAGCTGATATCGTAGTTTATATCGGTTGTGGCGAACGTGGAAACGAAATGACAGACGTACTCAATGAGTTCCCTGAACTTATTGACCCTAAAACAGGCCGTTCCCTTATGGAAAGAACTGTTTTAATTGCAAACACATCTGATATGCCTGTTGCAGCCCGTGAAGCTTCAATTTATACAGGTATCACAATTGCTGAATACTTCCGTGATATGGGATATTCAGTTGCTCTTATGGCTGACTCCACATCCCGTTGGGCAGAGGCTCTTCGTGAAATGTCAGGCCGACTTGAAGAAATGCCTGGTGAAGAAGGATATCCTGCTTACCTTGGTTCAAGACTTGCACAGTTCTACGAAAGAGCAGGCCGAGTTATTGTAAACGGAGAAGAGGAAGTTGAGGGTGCACTCTCTGTTATCGGTGCAGTTTCCCCTCCTGGCGGTGATATTTCCGAACCTGTATCTCAGGCAACCCTCCGTATTGTAAAGGTATTCTGGGGACTTGATGCAAACCTTGCATATAAGCGTCACTTCCCTGCTATAAACTGGCTCACAAGTTATTCACTTTATATTGACTCAATGCAGGATTGGTTTGTAAAGAATGTAGATGAAGACTGGATGAATCTTCGTACAAAGATTATGAGAATGCTTCAGGACGAGGCTGAACTTGAAGAAATTGTAAAGCTTGTAGGTATGGATGCACTTTCTGCTCCTGATAGATTAAAGCTTGAAACAGCCCGTTCAATCCGTGAGGACTTCCTCCACCAGAACGCATTCCACGATACAGACACATACACACCACTTAAGAAGCAGTTTAAGATGATGAAGCTCATTTTAGAGTTCTATGATGTAGCTTTAGAAGCTCTTAATAAGGGTGCAGATGTAGAAAAACTTGTTAATCTTCCTGTAAGAGAAAAAATCGGAAGATATAAGTACACAGACCTTGAAAAAATCGAGACTGAATATGAAGAAATTTCAAAGATACTTGCAGGCGAAGCAGGTGCTATGGTACCGGTAAAGGAGGAATTCTGATATGCCAAAGGAATATAGAACAATTGAAGAAGTTGCAGGACCTCTTATGATGGTAAAGGGCGTTGAAGATGTAAACTATGACGACCTTGGTGAAATTGAACTTGCAAGCGGCGAAAAAAGACGATGCAGAGTTCTTGAAATTGACGGAACAACTGCTATGGTACAGCTTTTTGAAAGCTCCACAGGTATTAACCTTTCTAACAGTAAAGTAAGATTTTTAGGTCGTTCAATGGAACTTGGCGTATCAGGAGATATGCTTGGCCGAGTTTTTGACGGACTTGGCAGACCAATTGACGACGGTCCTGAGATTCTCCCTGAAAAGAGAATGGATATAAACGGACTTCCTATGAACCCTGCTGCAAGAAACTACCCACAGGAATTTATCCAGACAGGCGTTTCTGCAATTGACGGTCTTAACACTCTTGTAAGAGGACAGAAGCTCCCTATTTTCTCAGCTTCAGGTCTTCCTCATGCACAGCTTGCAGCACAGATTGCAAGACAGGCAAAGGTTAGAGGAACAAACGAACAGTTTGCCGTTGTATTTGCTGCGATGGGTATTACTTTTGAAGAATCAAACTTCTTCGTAGAAAGTTTTAAGGAAACAGGGGCAATCGACAGAACAGTAATGTTTGTAAACCTTGCTAATGACCCTGCTATCGAAAGAATTTCTACACCAAGAATGGCGCTTACAGCTGCCGAATATTTGGCTTTTGAAAAGGGTATGCACGTTCTTGTTATTTTAACAGACATTACAAACTACGCTGACGCTCTTCGTGAAGTTTCTGCTGCACGTAAGGAAGTTCCTGGTAGACGTGGCTATCCTGGTTATATGTACACTGACCTTGCAAACCTTTATGAAAGAGCAGGCCGTCAGAGAGGTAAAGACGGAAGTATTACAATGATTCCGATTCTTACAATGCCTGAAGATGATAAGACACATCCAATCCCTGACCTTACAGGGTATATTACTGAAGGACAGATTATCTTAAGCCGTGATTTATACAGAAAGAATGTTACTCCTCCGATTGATGTACTCCCATCCCTTTCAAGACTTAAGGATAAGGGTATCGGCGAGGGTAAAACAAGAGAAGATCATGCAAATACTATGAACCAGCTTTTTGCAGCCTACGCACGAGGCAAGGATGCGAAAGAGCTTATGGTAGTTCTTGGTGAAGCGGCTTTAACTGAAATGGATAAGATTTACGCAAAGTTTGCAGATGCTTTTGAAAACGAATATGTTTCACAGGGCTATAATACAAACAGAACAATCGAAGAAACTCTTGACCTTGGTTGGAAGCTTTTATCAATTCTTCCAAGAACAGAGCTTAAGAGAATTAAGGACGAATATCTTGATAAATACTATCAGGGCTAAAAATTTCACACTTAAAAGGAAGTGAGATAATTGGCGGGAAACACAATAATTTCTACACGAATGGAGCTTACAAGGCTGAAAAAGAAGCTTGTAACAGCTGTAAGAGGCCATAAACTCTTAAAAGACAAACGAGATGAGCTTATGAGACAGTTTTTAGACCTTGTAAAAGAAAATAAAGCTCTCCGAGAAAAAGTTGAGCAGGGAATTCATAATGCGAATAAGAACTTTGTACTTGCAAAGGCTGTAATGCAGGATGAGGTTATAAACACAGCTCTTCTTGCCCCGAAACAGTCTGTGTCAATCGAAGTTTCGGAAAAGAATGTTATGAGTGTAAATATTCCTGTTTTTGATTATAAAACAAGAACTCCTGACTCAAACGATATATATTCTTATGGCTTTGCCAATACATCCTGTGATTTGGATGATGCGGTTAAGTCCCTTGCCGATATTTTTCCTGATATGCTTAAACTTGCAGAGATTGAAAAGTCCTGTCAGCTTATGGCTTCAGAGATTGAAAAAACAAGAAGACGAGTTAACGCTCTTGAACACGTAGTAATCCCTGAAACCCAGAAGAATATTAAGTATATAACAATGAAGCTTGACGAAAACGAAAGGTCAACCCAGATTAGACTTATGAAAGTCAAGGAAATGTTGTATAAGGAAAATATCGAGAAGAAAATGGCTGAATAGCATAAAACAACCTGATTTATCAGGTTGTTTTTTTGTTGACACAGCCAATCAGATATTGTAAAATAGAAACAGGAGTTGATTTTATGAAAAAGATAATTTCATTTTTAATAATAGCCTCAATGCTGTTGACAACTGCAGTTGCAATGTCCTACGAGGGAGCTTTAAGTGAAATTGATAAGTCGGAGCTTAAAAAGTATCATATCTTTGAGGGAGATACAGACGGCAACTTAAGGCTTGAGGATTATATAACCCGTGGAGAAGTTGCAAAAATGCTCTGCGTAACAATGGGCATTGACGAAAATGAGGAAATTACAACAACTTTCCCTGATGTTCCTGAGAACTGCTGGTATTATAAATATGCTAACATCTTAAAGAGCAAAGGCGTGTTTAACGGAGATGAAAAGGGAAATTTCAACGGCGAAAGATTTATAAGCCATAATGAAGTTTGTAAAATCCTTATCTGTGCAGTAGGTCTTGGTCCTGCTGCTGAAGAGTTGCTTGGTTATCCAAAGGGATATACTGAATATGCTCTTATGTATAGAATTTACTGGGACGACCTTAAGAATATGGATGAAAATGCAAGCAGAAATGACGTGGCCGCAATGTTTTTAAGAAGTATTGATATTCCACACTTTGAAAGTTATTTCAGCGAAGCTGACCAGAAAACAAAGTTTATCTGTTATGACGGAACAGACATCTATGAGCTTCGCACATTCAGGACAATACTTGAAAGTAAATAAAATAAAAGCATCTACAATTTGTAGATGCTTTTTTGTTAGTCAACCCAGAAATGTTTTTTCACTTCAGCCGAGAGAAGATTTGCAATTCTCTCATAGCCTTTATCTGTTGGATGGAGACCGTCGGCTGTATAATAACCCATAGAAAATGCTTCAGAGTTTATGCCTGAAACCTTGTTTAAATCTAAAACAGGGATAGCATACTTCCCTGCAACTTTAATAATTGCATTACAGAAATCGTCAAGGCTTCCGCCGTTGTGATAGTGTCCGTGGCTTGGACTTGTTTTAAGTGGAGTCATAACAAGGAGATACTTGTCGAGGTACTTTTTTGAGAGCTTTTTCATAATTGTGTCAAGAGCACCGTAGAAAGTGTCACAAGTAGTATCGCCAAATTCCCCTAAAGGCTGATTTGTGTTAAAGTCGTTAATTCCGCCCTTAAGGATAACTGCATCAGCCTCATCTCCCATAGTATCAACACAAGGCACCATATTGCAGGACACAAGCCAACCTGGAACTGCATAGTTTACAAGCTCGCCAATCTGCGGATTAAGACGGTGGAATGTGTTTGGGTAGTTGTATTTAAGGTCGGAGGCACAGGCTCCGTAGGTAATACTGTCCCCTAAGAAGTAGAAGGTCTTGTCTCGGAGTGAATACTTGCTTATAAGTAAATCGAGGTTTATTGTAACCTTTCCGACTTTCTGTATGTCATCCTTTTCAAAGGTTATAAGTCCTGTTTTTTCAAGAAGAGTTGCAGGGACAAAAACCTCCCCATCTATAACCTTTATAGCGTCCTGTCCTTTAAACTTTTTCTTGCCAAGTTTAATAAACTTGTCTCCCTCTTTAAGAGTTAGAACAGTTTTATCAAGAAGTGCAGTATAAATCTTATTTTCTTCATTGAAACGGGGGTGCATACGGCCTGTGGTTTCAAAGAGATTTTTCATAGGAAGAAGAACGTCATTGCCTGTGAAAATTGAGTCAGGAGCTAAAATCCTTTCTGAAGATTTTACAATAAATTTATCTGTATTCTTAAATTCTTCATCGTTCAATAAAAGGAGATTTCCATAGTAGCAGGTAGAAGAAAAGCTAAAGCCAGTTCTGTCGCTCCATACGGATACAGAGCAATGCTTTCCGTCTCTGCGGTCGTTAATTTTAACATCAAAACCAATATATTTCCTGTAGCCTGTAATTTCTTTTGTGAAAGGAATATAGGCTTTAACGATGTAATAATCCTTAAAATCCTCTACTTTAAAATCAATTTCTTTCTTTGTACCGGGCATTGAACCGTAGGCAACAGTGCCGTCCCTGCCGATAATGTACTGGGCACAGCCACTGTCAGGTGTATAGGATTTTATGTTTTCTTCATCAATGTAAATTTCAACTGAATCGTTTTCCCATACCTTGTCAGAGGTAGTGTCAGGAGTATTGTCCTCAACCTTTACATAAATATAAAGACCTTTTTTGTCCCAGAGAACTTTTGCAGTTCCTGTTGCCCCTGTCTGTGCTTCCTCGTTTGTTAAGTATTCAACAAAAGTTGAAACTGAAAGCTCGCTAGACATTGAGTAGTCATCCTTGCCGAACTGTGCAATATAAAAATAATTATTTTCAGTATTCATAAATGTATCCTGCTTTCTTATATAAATCAACTAAAATATACCATAAAATAAGAATAATTGCAATAAAAAAAGAGGAAAATCATTGATTTTCCTCTTTTGATTTTAGTTGTATATTACTGCTTATCCTTTGTAACAGCTTTAATAACTAAAAGTGTTGCAATTGTAAGTACGATACCAACAGGGAGACAAATCCATGCATTTGGAACGAAACCTGCGAGAATGTATGTAACGAATGAAATAGCAGCAACAGTAATAGCATAAGGGAGCTGAGTTGAAACGTGGTTAATGTGGTTACATTCAGCACCAGCAGATGACATAATTGTTGTATCTGAAATTGGTGAACAGTGGTCGCCGCAAACAGCACCTGCAAGACAAGCTGACATACCAATAATCATAAGTGGGTCAGTTGCCGGGTAAATTGCAACTACGATTGGAATAAGAATTCCGAATGTTCCCCATGATGTACCTGTTGAGAATGCAAGGATGCAAGCTACAACGAAGATAATAGCAGGGAGGAACTTTGCAAGACCAGCAGCAGCACCTTCCATAAGACCTGCAACGTAAACGTCAGCACCAAGAAGACCTGTCATATTTTTAAGAGCAGTAGCAAATGTAAGAATTAAAATAGCAGGAACCATTGCAATAAATCCCTTTGGAATACAATCCATAGCTTCCTTGAAAGTAACCACGCGTCTTACCATTAAGTAGATAATTGTAATTGTAAGAGCAACAATACCGCCCCATGGGAGACCAACAGTTGCATCTGTGTTAGCGAAAGCGTTAACAAAAGTTTCGCCAGCAAAATATCCGCCAACATAGATAAGAGCAAGAACACAAACTACGATAAGTACAACAACAGGTAAAATAAGGTCAATAACCTTACCTCTTGGGTTTGGTTCAACAGCTTCTGATTCAGCTCTGTCCCCTGATGTATAAAGGTCGCCCTTAAGCATAGCGTTCATTTCGTGGAGCTTCATAGGACCAAAGTCAAATTTTAATACAACAAGTCCGATGATGAACACGAATGTGAGGAGTGAATAGAAGTTAAATGGGATAGCTTTTATAAAGAGTGAAAGTCCCTGTCCCTCCGGAGCGTAGCTTGCAACAGCAGCAGCCCATGAAGAAATAGGAGCAATCATACAGATTGGAGCTGCTGTAGCATCAATAAGATATGCAAGCTTAGCTCTTGAAATCTTCTGTCTGTCTGTAACAGGCTTCATAACTGAACCAACAGTAAGACAGTTGAAATAGTCGTCAATAAAGATAAGAACGCCTAAAATAAATGTAGCAATCATAGCACCTGCACGGCTGTGAATATTCTTTTCAGCCCAGGCACCGAAAGCTGCACTGCCGCCGGCTTTATTAACTAAAGCAACGAGAACGCCGAGAACAACAAGGAATACGAAAATTCCTGCAGTTCCTGAAACAGCAGCAACAATACCTTCGTTTAAGAGGTTATCCATTGCAAGAACAGGGTGGAAACCGCCTGTTGAGAAGAATGCACCAACTAAAATACCAACAAAGAGTGAAGAATAAACTTCCTTTGTGATAAGTGCAAGACCGATAGCGATAATCGGAGGAACTAATGACCAGAATGAGCCTGCAAACATATTAGCTGTTGCAACATCTTCGCCTTCGGCAAAAACTGTCATTGAAAGTGCCATAACAACTACAAGAGCCATTATTCCGATTAAGGAAATAAGTTTCTTTGTGTTTTTCATAAAAACATCCTTTCGTACCATAAATTATCTTTAGTATACCATTACAGATGACA
The DNA here is from genome assembly GCA_017622215.1 of Clostridia bacterium. GTDB lineage: Bacteria > Bacillota > Clostridia > Monoglobales > Monoglobaceae > RGIG8709. Next base: position 40,305 of record JAGARO010000002.1, on the reverse strand, counting down.
AAAGTCAACAATTTTAGAGCGACTAAAGGAGCGCTGAAAGTCTTTCTATAACAACTGCTGTCTCTGCTCTTGTAACAAGTCCGTAAGGCTGGAAACTGCCGTCCTCGTAACCTTTTAAAATTTTCATTTCAGTAAGGGCTGAAACAGGATTTCTTGCGTAATCCCTTATTTCCTCTCCGTCAGTAAATTCTTCGTAGTTTGCAGTGTTAAAGCCTTCAATCAATCCCTCTGAATTTAAGAAACGATAAACTAAAACAGCCATATCCTGCCTTGTGGTGTTACTTTCAGGCATAAAGTTGTTGTCCCCTACACCCCCTGCAATACCAAGTGCTTTTGCGATGCCGATTTCCTTGTAGTAGTATTTTGTAGGAAGTACGTCGGAGAAGTTGTCTGTAAATTCAGCATTTTTTCCTGAAACTCTTGTGAGTAAAACTGTAAAATCAGCTCTTGTGATTTTTCCTGCACCTTTAAATGTGCCGTCGTCGTAGCCGTTAATTATCCCTTTTTTGTAAAGGTTTTCGATTGACTGCTTTGCCCAAGGCTGATTGTCTAAATCAGTAAAAATCTGACTTGAATTTTTTGATACAAGCATATCTTTCAGCCCTGGGTTAATTGACTCAAGTCTGTAAATGGAGTAGCCTGAAACCTGTTTTTTTGCTCGAAGCTGTGCAATCTGTTTCGACAGTTCATTTGTGCCATACCAAACTGAGCCTGACGTTGCTTCGTCAGCACGATACGCCCCAAGTCCGATTACGAGCTTGGTTTTTGTGCCTGACTGAACATCGCTCCACCAGTCAAGAACAGTCTTAAAGTCAGCGGCGCTGTTGCCGTTTTCCCAGTAAATCTGCGGAATAATAACATCAACAAGATTTTTCTTAACCCATAACCTTGTGTCAGCATAGCTTTGGGAATAGGTGCTGTGTCCGCTTGTATTACTGCCTAAAGGATTGTTCTTTTTGTTGTCCCAGATTCCTGCAGGGCTGACGCTGAAAATGATTGAAGAATCATAATCTTTAATTGTAGTTTTTATGTCGCTTATGAGTGAGGTTATATTATCTCTTCGCCAGTCAGCAATATCTGAAAAACCTCTCGGGTTTTCGTTATAGGTAGTTGTATCGTCATAGGAACAGGAGGGATAGAAGTAGTCGTCTAAATGAATTCCGTCCACATCATAATTCCTTATAATTTCTTCAATGCCCTTAATTACAAGCTCTTTTGACTCATTTTTGCCTGGGTCTAAATAGGTTTTTCCGTCCCCTCCCTTAAAGGAGATACCTTTTGCAAATTCAGGCACAGGGTCAGATTCATACATAGTAACTCTGTATGGATTTATCCAGGCATGAAGGGAAATTCCCTTTGCGTGAGCCCTTTCAATTATGTATTCAAGAGGGTCAAAATTATTTTCGGGTGAAACGCCGTATTCCCCTGTTAAATATACTGACCAGGGAAAAATCTCTGATGGGTATAATGCATCACAGGAAGGTCGGACCTGAAAATAGATGGTGTTAAGACCACAGTCAAATGTTTTATTTACTATATCATCAATACGGCTTTTAAGTGTGGCCTCATTTTTAGTAGCCTCTTTTGGATAGTCAAGTCCTAAAACCGTTGCAACCCATACACCGCGGATTTCGTCAGAGTCAGCGTTAACGCGGTTTAAAGGAAAGTATGATGACTGAAAAACGATAATTGTTGCAAGAATTAAGATAATACATCTTGTAATTGAAATTTTTTTCATTTTATCCTCCTGATAAAAAAGGGACGGAAAATTCCGTCCCCAATAGTTAATGTGATTTAACCTTTGTCCATAATTCAGAGAAATATTTTTTAGTTTCAGGGTCCTGATAGCCAAAGATTTCATCTTTTTCATTACCTGTTCTCGGCTCGTAGGCTGAAACGCCCTCGTAGGTGGTATTTTTCATTTCTTCAAAGGCGTTTGTAGTGTAACCTGCATAGCCAACTGTATCAGTGTTAAGTAATGCGTTTTCTTCGTCCAGCATAAAGTTCATAAATTCGTGAGCCAGGTCAGTATCTTCGCAGAACTTTGTAAGCACCATAGCGTCATACCACATATTTGTTCCCTCAACAGGAGCAAAATAGTCGAGATTTGGGTTTTCAGTAATAATATATGATGCATCTCCCGAATATACAACCGCCATAGCCTTATTTCCTGAAATCATATTGTCGATAACTTCGTCCCCAACATAAATCGGGTCAACAAGCTCTTTCTGTTTAAGTAGCCATTCATAAGCCTGATAAATTTCGTTTCTGTTTGTAGTATTCATTGAATAGCCTAAAGCCTTTAAGGCAACCATCATAGAGTCTCGCTCTGAATCATACATATAAATCTTTCCGTTGTACTTAGGATTTCTTAAAATTTCCCAGCCTGTAAGGTCAGCTTCCTCAACAACAGTTGTATCATAGAGAATACCAACGTTACCCCAGAAGTATGGAACAGTATATTTATTACCCGGGTCAAAGCTCTTGTCCATAATTTCAGGAATAAGATTATCTTTGTTTGGAATAAGACTCCAGTCAATTTCCTGAAGAAAATCTTCTTTTATAAGACGCTCAATCATATAGTCAGAGGGAATAATAATGTCATATTCTTCACCTGATAAAAGCTTTGTGTACATTGATTCGTTTGAGTCAAAGGTTTCGTAAACTACAGAACAGTTATACTCTTCCTCAAACTTTGTAATAAGCTCTGTATCAATGTATTCACCTGCGTTGTAAACCTTGAGCACTTTTGTTGTACTGCTGTTGAAATAGGAAAATGCCGTAAAGAAGAATATAAGGCAAAATCCACCAGCTAAAATTCTGTTGAAAACCTTTGATTTTTTCTTCTTGATAAGAGGAAGAAGGTTTACAATCAAAAGAATAATTACAATTACAAGAATAAGCAATGTTGAAAGTGCGTTAATTGTAGGGTTAACACGCTTTGTCATATTATAAACTATAATTGAAATATTCATAACGCCGTTGCCTGATACAAAGTAGGAAATAACAAAGTCGTCGATTGACATTGTAAAGGCAAGGAGAATTCCTGCAAAAATACCTGGCTTTAAGATAGGTATAATAACCTTTGTAAGAGCCTGCCAGGGAGTTGCACCCAGGTCCATAGCAGCGTTAGCAATATTTTTGTCAAGCTCACGTACCTTAGGATAAACCGAGGTAATAACATAAGGTGTACAGAAGCAGATGTGAGCAAGTAACATTGTAAGATAACCCTTTTCCATTTTAAGAGATGAGAAAAGGAGCATAAGACCGATAGCTGTAACGATTTCAGGATTCATAATCGGAATATCGTTTACAGTAAGTGTCCATTCCCTTAAAATCTTTCTGCAGTCCGAAAGACCGATTGCTGTAAGTGTTCCCAAAACTGTGGATATTGCAGTAGCAATAATAGCAATTGATAAGGAAACGTAAACAGCGCTCATAACGTCCTGATTTTTAATAAGCTCTCCGTACCACCTGAGTGAAAATCCTGTAAAATGTGTAAGGGATTTAGACTCGTTAAAGGAGAAAATAATTGTCACAATGATAGGCAGATAGAAAAATGCAAAACAAAGTGCAATATACAGATATGAAGGTAACTTGTTTAATCTTTTAAGCATATCACACCTCATTTCTGTCGAATTTCTTTGTGAGTCTTACAGCGATAAGAATAATAACTGCAAGAATAAGAGAAATCGCACTACCAAAGTTCCAGTCGCCAACGGAAATAAACTGGTTTTCAATAAGGTTTCCGATAAGGACATACTGACCGCCACCTAAAAGCTTTGGAATAACGAAGGTGGAGATTGATAAAAGGAAAACCATAATTGAGCCGTTTATAACGCCTGGCATAGATAATTTAAGTGTAACCTTAAAAAAGGTCTGAATAGGTGTAGCCCCTAAATCGTAGGATGCCTCAATGAGAGATTTATCCATTTTGCTTAATGATGTATGGATAGGAATAATCATAAAAGGCAGGAAGTTACAGATAAGACCTATAATTACGGCATAGTCTGTGTAAATATCAAAAATCGGCGGAAGACCAATTTTCATAAGTAATGAGTTCATAATTCCGTTGTAGGAAAGAATGCTCATCCACGCGTATGTTCTTAAAAGTAAGTTAATCCACATAGGGATTGTAACGATAAGGATAAGAATATCCTGCACACTTTCCTTGAAGCGTGAGATAATGAATGCAAAGGTATAGCCAAGGAAAAGACATGCCACAACAGTTATAAGTCCAAGCTTTATTGATTTAAAAAATACAGCCACATAAACTGATTCCGCTATACGCCTGAAATTGTCAAAGGTGAATGATACAGTAAGGAGATTGTTTCCTGATGTAGTAAAGGCGTAGAGGAATATCATTGCAATAGGGATTACAATGATTAAGAATGACCATATTAAATAAGGTTTAATAAAATTCTTAAAATATTTCATCTACATCCACTCCATAGTATACATAACGTGAATATCTTCAGGCTCAATGGTAAGACCCACAAAAAGACCTACCTGATGGAAGTCTGTTGTATGAATCATATAATCTCTGTCAGGTGTTTCCACGATAATTTCATAGTGAACACCCTTAAATACAACTGACTTAACAGTTCCGTTGATTTTTGCGTCTTCAGGTGCAACAATGTCGATGTCTTCAGGACGGAGAACGATTTCTGCCTCTTCATTTTCCTTAAAGCCCTTGTCCACACAGTCAAATTCATAGCCGTCCCATTCAACAAGACAGTCTTTTATCATATGTCCAGGGATAATGTTTGAGTCGCCGATAAATGATGCAACAAAACGGTTTTCAGGCTCGTTGTATATGTCGATAGCAGAGCCAACCTGCTGGATTTCGCCGTCATTCATAACAACAACAGTGTCAGACATAGTAAGAGCCTCTTCTTGGTCGTGAGTTACGTAAATAAATGTAATGCCGACTTCTTTCTGAATTTTCTTAAGTTCAGTCTGCATATCCTTACGGAGCTTTGCGTCAAGTGCGCCTAAAGGCTCGTCAAGGAGGAGTACCTTTGGTTCATTAACAAGAGCACGGGCGATTGCAACACGCTGTTGCTGACCGCCGGAGAGGGACATAACATCTCTCTTTTCAAAACCGGAGAGGCCTACAAGCTCAAGTATTTTTGAAACCTTCTGCTCGATTACAGACTTTTCCATTTTCTTGATGTTAAGACCGAAAGCTACGTTTCCGAAAACATCAAGGTGAGGGAAGAGAGCATACTTCTGGAATACAGTGTTAATTTCTCGTTTGTAAGGAGGTAACTTGGAAATTTCAATTCCGTTAAAAAGAATTTCCCCTGAATCAGGCTCCTCAAAGCCACCGATAATTCGGAGCGTAGTAGTTTTACCGCAGCCACTTGGTCCAAGAAGAGTAAGAAATTCATTTTCGTGAATTTTAAGGTCAATACCCTTTAAAATCTGCTGGTCATCGAAAGTTTTTGTTACATTCTTAAGTTCAATAAGACATCCCATAACAATACCCCCTTAAAAAATAAAAAAATAATGACATTATTATACAGGATTTTGTCGATAATATCAAGTATTTTATCAAAAGTTTTCTTGACTTTAATTGGATTTCGGTGTATATTATGTGTATATTGAGTTAGAAATTGACGAAGAGGAGAAATTTATGAACGGAAATATTTCGGATTATATCAGCAGAATAGATGAACAGACTTCATCTTTTGGAAAGTATAACAGACAGTATTATACTGAATATAATGTTAAAAAAGGTTTGAGAAATGCAGACGGTACAGGCGTCCTTGCGGGACTTACAGCTGTAGGCGAAGTACACGGTTATGTTCTTGACGAAGGTAATAAAGCTCCTATCGAGGGTGTACTTAACTATCGTGGTATATCTGTTGAAGACCTTGTTGAAAACTGTAAAAAGGAAAACAGATTTGGCTATGAAGAAGCAATTTTTCTTCTTATTTTAGGCTATCTTCCTACAAAGGAGGAGCTTGAAAACTTCAAGGAATTTTTAGCTTCTTTAAGAGAACTTCCTGAAAACTTTACAGAGGATATGATTCTTAAAGCACCAAGTAAAAATATTATGAATAAAATCGGCCGTTCAACTCTTAGTATGTATTCTTACGACGAGAATCCTGACAGCCTTGATATTGAGAATCAGCTAAGGCAGAGCTTTAAACTTATTGCCTGTATTCCAACAATGATTGCTCATGCTTATGCTACAAAAAGACATTATTATGATAAGAAGAGCCTTGTGCTCCATCTTCCAAACCCTAAGTATTCAACAGCTGAAAACTTCCTCCGTATGATAAGACCTAACAAGTCATTCACAGAGCTTGAAGCAAGAATACTTGATATTGCAATGATTCTCCACGCTGAACACGGCGGTGGTAATAACTCTACATTTACAGTAAGAGTTTTATCTTCAAGTAATACAGATACATATTCAGCAATTTCCGCTGCTATCGGTTCGCTTAAGGGACCAAAGCACGGCGGTGCAAATGAAAAGACAATCCGTATGATGGATGAAATCAAGGCAAATGTTAAGGACTGGACAGACGAAGCCGAAGTTTTAGAATATCTTAAAAAGATTATAAGAAAAGAGGCAGGGGACGGCAGCGGTCTTATCTATGGTATCGGCCACGCAGTTTATACACTCTCTGACCCTCGTGCAAAGGTGCTTAAGGGTTGTGCAGAGGAACTTGCAAAGGAAAAGGATTGTATGAAGGAATATGAACTTTACAATCTTATCGCAAAGCTTGCTCCGACAGCGTTCAAGGAAGAAAAGGGAATTGAAACCCCAATGCCTATAAATGTTGACTTTTATTCAGGCTTTATTTATCAGATGCTTGGTATTCCTGAAGATTTATTTACACCAATTTTTGCAATGTCAAGAGTCGCAGGTTGGTGTGCCCATAGAATAGAAGAGCTTTTAACAGGCGGAAAAATTATCAGACCTGCTTATAAGACTGTGGCAAAGAGGAAGAGTTATATTCCTATTGACGAAAGATAATTTTAAGGCTGTTTTTATAACAGCCTTTTTTTGAAAGGAAAACCTATGATACTCATAAAAAATGTAACAATTCTTACTATGGACAGGGAAAATCCTGTTATAAAGCAAGGATTTGTTTTAACAGAGGGAAATAAAATAAAGTACGTGGGAGAAACACGTCCTGAATTTGAGGGGCATGAAATTGACGGTAAGGGCAAGATTTTAATGCCTGGCTTTGTGAATGCTCATACTCATGTTCCAATGACACTGCTTCGCAGTTATGCAGACGGATATGAGCTTGAAACATGGCTTTTTGATAAAATTTTTCCTGTGGAAGACAGGCTGAATGCTGACCATATCTATTGGGGAACACTTTTGGGAATTGCGGAAATGATTAAAAGCGGTACAACCTCATTCTCAGAGATGTATTATGAACTTGATGCAATTTTAGACGCAGTAAACACATCGGGAATCAGGGCAAACATAAGCCGTGGAGCATCAGGAAATAAGGACGACTGGGAGAATTCTCTTAAAAAGCTTGAGGAAACAGAGCGTCTTTTCGGAAAGTGGAACGGCTTTGATGAGGACAGAATTAAGATTGATTTGGGTATCCATAGTGCATATACCTCCGACGAAAAGTTTTTGAAGTACGCAGGCGAATTTGCAAAGGAAAAGAAAATGCACGTTCATACTCATATTTCCGAAACTGAAACCGAAAATAAGAATGTAATGAATGCTTTGGGCAAAACGCCTACAAGAGTTTTTTACGATTTCGGCTACTTTGAAAACGGACTTCAGGGTGCACATTGCGTTTACTTAAATGATGAGGATATGAAGATTTTCAAGGAAAATAATGGGTATATTGTAAGCTGTCCGACTTCAAATATGAAGCTTGGCTCGGGAATTGCACCCCTTAAAAAGTATCTTGATAGTGGAATAAATGTGTCCTTTGGTACAGACGGTGCATCTTCGAATAATAGCTTAAATATGATTTCAGAGTTAAAATTCGGCGGACTTTTAATGTGTGGCAGCGAGAAAAATCCATCTGCGGTACAGGCTTTTGATTTGCTCCATATGGGCACAGTAACAGGTGCAAAAACACAGGGCAGAGAAAATCTTGGTAAAATCAAAGAAGGCTATATTGCCGATATGATTATACTTGATGGTGAGGCTGAGAATATGCTCCCGAAAATTCATAATCCATATAACCATATTGCATACAGCGCCCATGCAGGAAATGTCCTGACAAGCATTATTAACGGAAAAGTTATAATGGAAGACAGAAAGCTGAAATTTATTGATGAGGCCGATGTTAAGAAAAATATTGAAAGAGTATGTAAGGAGCTTTTTGTATGAGATTTGTATCATGGAATGTAAACGGGCTCCGTGCTTGCCTCGGCAAAGGTTTTGAGGACAGTATGAAAAGCCTTGATGCCGATATTTACGGACTGCAGGAAACAAAAATGCAACCTGGTCAGGCAATCGTTGACCTTGGAGATTACACAGAATATTTTAATAGCGCAGATAAAAAAGGCTATAGCGGTACAGCGGTTTTCACAAAGGAAAAGCCGATAAATGTAACCTATGGAATTGGCATTGAAGAACACGACCACGAGGGCAGAGTAATTACAGCTGAATATGATGATTTTTATTTTGTTACCTGCTACACACCGAATTCCCAGAATGAGCTTAAAAGACTTGATTATCGAATGAAATGGGAAGAGGACTTTCTTGAATATATAAAAAGTCTTGATAAAGTGAAACCTATAGTCCTGTGCGGAGACTTGAATGTTGCAAAAGAAGAAATTGACCTTAAAAATCCAAAGACAAACAGAATGAATGCAGGCTTCACAGATGAAGAACGAGAGAAGATGAGGATTCTTTTAAGTTCAGGCTTTACCGACAGCTTCCGTTTTCTGCACCCTGAGGAGGAAAAGTATTCCTGGTGGAGTTATAGGTTTAATGCCAGGGCAAATAACGCAGGCTGGCGTATTGACTATTTTATAGTGTCTGACAGAATTAAGGATAAGATAAAGTCAGCGGAAATTCATAACGATATAGTGGGCTCCGACCATTGTCCTGTCAGTATAGAAATTGATTTATAAGATAAAATATACTAAGGAGGAAGAACTATGATAATTCATTTAACAAAGGATAACTTTAAGGATGCTTTAAAGGGAAATAAAAAGATTTTAATTGACTTTTACGCAGACTGGTGTGCACCATGCAGAATGATGGGTGCAGTTTTAGAAGATTGTCACGAAAGACTGGATGTAGTTGTTGGTAAGGTAAATGTTGACGAGGATGGAGAAATTGCAGCCCTCTACGGCGTATCTTCAATTCCAACTTTAGTTTTGATTGAGGACGGAGAAACTAAAAGCGTAACAGTGGGAGCACTTTCCGAGGCTGAAATCAAAGATTTTGTCGAAAATTAGCAAAAAAAAAGAAGGATTTTTGGAAAATCCTTCTTTTTTATGCAAATATAAAGTTTACATAACATTTTTAAAAGATTGAAAATGCCTGATATTATAATGTTTTCAATTTGCGTAAACAGGGTATTGATTTAATTTGAAAATTGTGTAATAATAGATGCAAAGGAGGGCTGACAACATGTACAATGTAATTAAAACCGAAAGGTTCGGAGTAAGAATCGGTAGCGTGGAGATAAAGAGTTTGTTTTTTACCGAGGAAGAGGCCCTGGCACTTGTAAAGTGGTTGGAAGAAAATGAAGTTTTGGAGGAAGAAGTGAAATATGTAGTCCGTGATTACTTTCTGGAAAAATGTATGTAATTAAAGATTAAAGGCTGAATGAGTTATTATTCAGTCTTTATCTTTTTAAAAATCTTTCCTGCCTTTATACAATATCACAAAATGAGATAAATGTCAATATCTCACCTCGAGATTTTATATAATATTACATAAGGTGATGTTATATGAGATTAAAAGATTTGAGAGAAGATTTGGATATTAAGCAAAAGGAAATAGCAGAGTATCTGCATATAAAACAAAATACTTATTCGCAATATGAGAATGGTCAGAGGCAACTTCCTGTTGATATACTGATTAAACTTGCTGATTTTTATAAAGTTTCCACTGACTATATTCTTGGAATTTCAAAGGAAAAATAAAAGGAGGCTTGAGCCTCCTTTTTTTAGTTTGTAAATTTCACGTTTTCTTCACCGAGAATAATTTTAAGTTCATCAACAGCCTCAGAAGTTTCCTTGACCCACATTGATTTTGGAGCAAGAAGAGTCTGTTTTGTGTCTGCATAATAGATGCAAACAGGGATGTCCCCAAATTTGTTTTCTAAAATATATTTTATCTTTCCCAGAGTTTCTGTATCGGTAGAAACTGTTTTAAGATAAAGCTTCTTTGTTTTTTCCTCAGCGTTAGTTAAAGGCATAATGTTTTCAATCCTGATTTTAGGAGCCTTGTCTTCTACAATGTCAAGGTTGCCCTCTAAAACCACAATGGAGTCTTCGTTGAGAAGAGAAGGATTTTTCCTTACAACAGCAGGGAAAGCGATAGCTTCAATTGTACCTGTTAAATCTTCGAAGTTCACATACATCATAAGTTCATTTTTCTTTGTATATTGCTTTCTTATGCCTGTAATAATGCCACCGAGCTTGACTTTGTCCCCTGACATAAAGCGGTTGTCCTCATCATCGCAGATGTCAGCCACAGTAGTCTTGAAATTCTTTGAAATTATATGACTGTATTCGTCAAGAGGGTGTCCTGATACATAAATTCCCATATAATCCTTTTCCATTTTAAGAATGTCATTTTTCTCAAATTCAGGGCAGTCCTTAAAGTTGTCTCCTGAGCTTTCCTCTTCAAGACCGCCGAATAAGTCCAACTGTCCCTCAATGTTGCTGTGTTTGTCCCTTGAAATACCGTCTATAACAGTTTCATAATTCTGCATAAGCACAGAGCGTTTAAGTCCGAGGGAGTCAAAAGCCCCGCTTTTTATAAGCCCTTCAACATTTCGCTTGTTAATTTTCTCCCCAACAATTCTGTTGCAAAAATCTGTAAAGGAAGTGAATTTTCCATTTCTTTCTCTTTCACGGACAATCTGGTCGATAACAGCCACCCCGATATTTTTAACAGCAGCCATGCTGAAACGAATTGAGTTGTCGTGAGCTACGAAAGAGGCTGTACTCATATTGATATCAGGGGGAAGAATTTTAATTCCCAGAGATTTTGCCGAGTTAATATATTTAGTAATTTTGTCAGTAGAACCTAAAAAGCTTGTCATAAGTGCAGCATAAAATTCTGCAGGGTAATGACACTTAAGCCATGCTGTCTGGTAAGATACAAAAGCGTAGGCAGCAGCATGGGACTTGTTAAAGGCATATTTTGCAAAGTCCATCATTTCGTCAAAGATTTCAGTTGCAGTTTTCTCGTCAAGGCCCTTGCGGATAGCTCCCTCAACTGTGTAGTTGCCCCTTTCGTCCTGAATACCGTAAACGAAATTGTGCTTTTCCTGAATCATAACGTCCTCTTTTTTCTTGGACATAGCACGGCGCACAAGGTCAGCTCTTCCCAAAGAGTAACCGCCTAAGGTCTGCACAATCTGCATAACCTGTTCCTGATAAACGATACAGCCATAGGTTACGTCGAGAATGTTTTCAAGAAGCGGATGCTTGTAGGTAATCTGCGACGGATTGTTTTTGTTGTTGATATATCGAGGAATTGAGTCCATAGGACCAGGTCTGTAAAGTGAAATTCCCGCAATAATATCTTCAATAGAAGTAGGGCGAAGCTCTTTCATAAAGGACTGCATACCGCCGCTTTCAAGCTGGAAAACGCCGTCAGTATTCCCCTCCGAAATCATTTTATAAACAGCCTCATCCTCAAAGTCAATTTTGCTAATATCTATATCAATATTGTAGTTTTCTTTAATATTTCTGATTGCATCACGGATAACAGTGAGAGTACGGAGTCCCAAAAAGTCCATTTTAAGAAGACCAAGATGCTCAACAGTGTCCTTTGTAAACTGTGTAGTTATAACATCTTCGTTTGTCTGCACAGGAACATAGTTGTCAACAGGGTCTCGGGTAATAACCACCCCTGCAGCGTGGGTAGAGGTGTGTCTTGGAAGACCCTCAAGTTCACGGGCTGTGTCAATAAGCTCCTTGATTTCAGGGCTTGACTCATACATGGTTTTAAGTTCAGGGTTGCTCTCCAGCGCCTTTTCGATTGTCATACCGATAACAGTCGGAATTTGCTTTGCAACAGCATCCGCGGTGGAGTATGATATATCAAGAGCTCGGGCGACATCGCGGATAGCAAGGCGAGCAGCCATTGTACCAAAGGTTATAATCTGCGCCACATGGTCGGAGCCGTACTTTTCGTTTACATAGTCAATAACTTCTCCTCGTCTTTCGTAGCAGAAGTCAATATCGATATCAGGCATAGTAACTCGTTCAGGGTTTAAAAAACGCTCGAAGAACAGGTCATATTTGATTGGGTCGATGTCTGTAATTTTAAGTGAGTATGAAACAACGGAGCCTGCGGCACTGCCTCGGCCAGGTCCTACCATAATTCCGTTGGATTTTGCATAGTTAATAAAGTCCCATACAATAAGGAAGTATTCCACATACCCCATGGACTTGATTGTTTCAAGCTCATAATCAAGCTGTTTTTTAGCTGTGCCGTCGTCATTTGGATAACGCTCCTCAAAGCCTTTGTAGCAAAGTTCTTTAAGGTAGTCAAATGCAGTATATCCATCAGGTAACTTAAATTCAGGAAGATGAAGATGCCCGAATTCGATATCAACGTTACACATATCAGCAATTTTCTGTGTGTTTTCTACGGCTTCAGGGCAAGCCTGAAAGAGTGATAACATTTCATCTTCGGACTTAACATAAAGCTCCTCACAGGACATTTTCATTCTGTCCTCGTCATTTACGCTTTTGCCCATCTGGATGCACATTAAAATGTCCTGATATTTAGCGTCCTCACGGCGTACATAGTGAATATCGTTTGTTGCAACAAGATTAAGCCCAAGTTCTTTGGAAAGTGCAATAAGCTTAGGGTTTAACTGTTTTTGCTCCATAAGACCGTGATCCTGAATTTCAATATAGAAGTTGTCTTTACCGAATATATCCATATATTCAAGGGCAGAAGTCCTTGCACCCTCAGGGTCGCTATTTAAGAAATGTCTTGACACAACGCCAAACATACATCCGCTTAAAGCAATTATTCCCTCGTGATACTGGCGGAGAATGTCCTTGTCAACTCGCGGTTTGTAGTAAAATCCCTCCACAAAGCCTGAGGAAACAATTTTAATTAAATTCTTGTAGCCCTCATTATCCTTTGCGAGAAGAATGAGGTGGTAGTTTGAGGAATCATATTCGTGAACCTTGTCAAAACGGGTTCTCTGGGCAACATAAACTTCACAGCCCAAAACAGGCTTCACGCCTATTTTTTTTGCATATTCATAAAAATCTATAACACCGTACATATTTCCGTGGTCAGTAAGTGCCATGGAAGTCTGTCCAAGCTCTTTTGCGCGGTCTAAAATTTTCTGAACAGTCCCCTCTCCGTCAAGAAGTGAGTATGCAGAGTGAGTATGAAGATGTGCAAATGCCATTTATGTTACCCCCTTTCGGCAAGTTTAATAATCTTTTTAAGTCTGTGATTTACCCCTGATTTAGTAATCGGCGGAATACACAGTTTCCCAAGCTCAGTAAGTGAAAGTTCAGGGTTTTCAATTCGCAGGAATGCTATCTCCCTGAGTTCTTCGGGGAGAGTATCAAGTCCCACAGTTTCATCAAGCTCCATAATAGCTTTGATGTGCTCCGATGAAGCTACATATATTTTATCTGTGTTAGCAATATCAAGGTTTGATGAACGGTTGAAATTGTTAGTAAATTCCTTTTGAATAACTACGTCGGAAAAAGTATTGAGTGCGTTAATTGCCTTGATGTAGCCAAGAAAATCAGAAATCATACCGTTTGATTTTATATAAATAACAGTATATTTTTTTCTCTTTGTTATTTTGGGTAAAAAGCCAAGGCTTTCTAAAAATCCTTTGAGGTTAAGTGCTAACGCCTCGTTTTTAAGTACAAACTCTAAATTGTAGTTTTTCCTTGGGTCCATAATTATTCCTGATGCAAGGAATGTGCCTCTTAAAAAGGAGGACTTACAGCAATCCTTTTTTAAGTATTCGTAGGGAATAGAAGGAGTGTCCCCGATAATTCTCAAAAGTGAATATATTTTCAGGATAATATCAAGCTTGTCTATAATTAAAATGTAGCTGTTATTCTCAATGGAAATTGGAATATAATAGTCAAAAAGCTCGTTAAATAAACCCTGAAAACGAATGGCAATACAGTCATTTTCGGTTTGAATTTTTATTGAGTTGTTACTGAAAGAACCTGCAAAGACCATAAGTCCCAAAAGCTCGGATAAAGCACAGCAATCCTTGTCTTTTTCAAGGAATGCAAGCTCTTCTTTAGTGGTTCTTGAAAATGATTTCATATAAATCACCTTTATACGTTTTTGTGAATATCTCTGTGTGTAATATTTACATTCTGTCCCATGTCTTTAAGTGTTTTGTGAAGCTCTTCAGCAATAGTAACACTTCTGTGGTGTCCGCCTGTACAGCCGATGGAAATAACAAGCTGACTCTTGCCCTCTTCAATGTAGTGAGGAATGAGATAGGTTATCATATCCTTAAGTTTTTCTAAAAATTCTTTACTCTGTTTAAAGCCCATTACATAGTCTGAAATACAGCTTTCAAGTCCTGTATGCTCACGAAGAGTGAGGTCATAGTAAGGGTTTGGAAGAAATCTTACGTCAAACACAAGGTCGGAATCCAGAGGAATACCGTACTTAAAGCCAAAGGAGAGGATGTTTACCAAAAGTCCGTTTGACTTGTCATCAGTATTATAAATAGCATTTATCTGTTCCTTAAGCTTTGAAGTTTTAAGATATGTTGTATCAATGATATGTGTGGAACGGTTTTTGATTTTTTCAAGGATTTCTCTTTCCCTTGTAATACCGTCAATAATTCTGTCGCTGCCTGACATAGGATGATTACGCCTTGTTTCCTTGTATCTTTTAATAAGAGTTTCGTTGTCAGCATCAAGGAAAAGTATTTCATAATCATAGCCTGACTCAGTAAGCTCGTCAAGAGTAGAGGAGAAGGACTCAAAAAGTTCGCCTGAACGGATGTCGCAAACTACAGCAATCCCCTTAATTTTTTCAGCGTTGTTATAAAGCTCTGCAAATTTACCGATAAGCTGAGGAGGCATATTATCAATGCAGAAAAATCCTATATCCTCAAGACAGTGAACGGCCTGTGATTTACCTGCACCGCTCATACCTGTAACTATAATAAACTTCATTTCCTTACCCCCTAAAATTCTCCGAGTATACGAACTTCAGGCTCTAAAGTAACCCCGAATTTGTCGTACACAGTTTTCTTTATATATTCAATAAGGTTTAATACATCCTCACAGGTAGCGTTACCTGTGTTGATGATAAAACCTGCGTGTTTTTCCGAAACCATAGCTCCGCCTATGGAGTAGTTTTTAAGCCCTGCCTGTTCAACAAGTGCCCCTGCAAAGTGCCCCACAGGACGCTTGAAAACGCTTCCTGCACTTGGAAAAGTAAGAGGCTGTTTGTCTGAACGACGCTTATTTAAGTCATCCATAGTCTTTTTAATTTCAGCTTTATCACCTTTTGATAATTTAAGCTTTACTGATAAAACAACAGCGTTATTCTTTGAAAAATATGAAGTTCTGTAACCAAAGTCGCATTCATCTACGCCAATAGTTTTCACTTCACAGTTGTTATCTATAAATGTAACTTCTAAAATAACATCTTTCATTTCAGGGCCGTAAGCACCTGCATTCATAAAAGTAGCCCCTGCAAGCGAGCCTGGAATACCAGAAGCAAACTCAAAGCCTGTAAGAGAGTTTTCAAGGGCAATATTTGCAAGACGGGACAAAAGAATTCCGCCCTCTGCAACAATACAGTCCCCCTCCACAGAAAATCCGCAGAAATTCTTGTGAAGTCGGATAATTACCCCTCTGAAACCCTTGTCGGATACAAGAAGATTTGAGCCGTTGCCTATTACAGCAAAATTTATATCATTTTCCTTAAGAAAGGAGATGATGTCTGAAATTTCCTGGGTAGAAGAAGGGGACACAAGAAAGTCAGCATTTCCACCGATTTTGAAGGTTGTGTGATTCTTCATAGGCTCGTCTTTTAATATATTTTCAGGATTTGTAAACTTTGAAAGTTCATTAAAAATATCCATGTTAACTCCTTAGAAGTTATATTTTTTATTTCGTTTTTCTTCCAGATATTTTATGAATCTGGAAGCATTTGTATTCATAATAAGCTCCTCAGGAAAATCAATTTCCTCAAGCATTTTAGGAACTTTTTCATAAACACCAACTTCGGTACAAAAATGTGCATCGGAGTTTATTACAACCTTTGTGCCGTTGCGTTTACAAGCTAAAGCAATTTCCCTGCAGAAATCGTCAGATTTTTGGCTTTTTACAAGGGTATGCTCGTTAAGTTCTATGCAGATATTCTTTTCCTTTGCCTTTTTTGTAACAGCCTCAACATCAAAATAATAGTTGTCCCTGCCTGGATGTCCGAGAATGTCAACATACGGGTTTTCCATAACGTTAAGCCATGTTTCTGTGTGGTCCTCAGCGTCCCTGTCAGCGTAAGTAGGGTTGTGAATTGATGCAATAATTAAATCAAGACACTCAAGTGCAAACCCCTTAAGGTCAATCTCTCCGCTCTTTCCTATAATGTTGACCTCAGCCCCCTTAAGAAGCTTTACGCCATTTACAACTGAGGGAAGATTTCTTGAGTTTAAGAAATGCCATTCGTGAGCGCCGTCAGGAATAGCAGGCGCGTGGTCAGTCATAGCGATAAGCTCAATACCCTGAGTCTTGCCGAACTCAATATTTTCCATAAGTGTACTGAAAACGTGGTGGCTAACCATTGTATGTGTGTGTAAATCAGTTAAAATTTTCATTGTAGCCCTGCCTCCCGTTAGTTGCGGTGAATCTGTTCCATAAGTCTTTTGTTAAGTTCTTCAGCGGCATTATATCCCATTTTTCTCTGTCTGTTGTTCATAGCAGCAACCTCAAAGATAATTGCAAGGTTTCTGCCCGGACGAACAGGAATAGTAAGGGAAGGAATGTCAAGACCTAAAATGTTTGTGTATTCGTCAACAAGCCCGAGCCTGTCGTACTGTTTTCCTTTCTGCCATGCTTCAAGAAGAATAACAAGGTCAATTTTCTCTGTGTTTTTAACAGCACCCATACCAAAAATTTTCTGGACGTCAATTACACCGATGCCTCGGATTTCGATAAAGTGTCTGATAATTTCAGGGGAAGAACCAACTAAGGCTTTAGCTGAAACCTTTTTGATTTCAACAGCATCATCGGCAATAAGTCTGTGGCCTCGTTTCATAAGCTCAACAGCAGCCTCGGACTTACCGATTCCAGATTCGCCGAGAATTAAAATACCTTCGCCGTAAACTTCTACAAGTACACCATGTCTTGTAATTCTTGGTGCAAGTTCGTTGTTAAGATATGCGATAAGAGCACTCATAAACTCGGAAGTCATAAGTGATGTGCGAAGTACAGGAACCTTGTATTTTTCAGCAAGTGTAAGAATTTCAGGATGCACAGGGATGTCCCTTGTAAAAATAAGAGCAGGAACTTTATGCTCAAAAAGTGAAGTCATTTTTTTGTTTCTTTCCTCAATGGAAAGGTTTTTTAGATAGGTGTATTCAGCTTTACCGATAATCTGAATACGTTTCGGGTCATAATATTCGAAAAATCCTGAAATAGGAAGCCCCGGACGGTTAACGTCAGCAGACTCAATAAGCACTTCCTCCTCAGGAAGATACAGTGTTTCAAGATTAAATTCATTCATTATTTTTGTAAGTTTTACGGTATATTTTTCCTGCATAGTACAAACTACCTTTCGTTAGATATAATTACCTACATTAATTATACTAGAATATAAAACATTTGTAAATAAATTTTGAAAAAAAATAAAAAAATACTTGCATTATGGAAAAAAGTCTGTTATAATACAAAAGTTGATATGGAAAAAATCTTTTAGGAGGTGTTATATATGGCAAAGTGTGAAGTATGTGGAAAAGGCGTTGTTTTCGGAATTAAAGTTTCTCATTCACATCGTCGTTCAAACAAGGCTTGGAAACCAAACGTAAGAAGAGTAAAGGCTGTTGTTGACGGAACACCAAAGAGAGTATATGTATGCTCAAGATGCTTAAGATCGGGAAAAGTTGATCGAGCTATCTAATTTATCTGAAAATAAAAAATTAACAGACATAGTTTTCTATGTCTGTTTTTTCTATGTAATTATTTAATTCTAAATAACCTTTTAAGGAGTCCTCTTAGGTATTTTGGAGCTTTAACTACAACAATTTGCAAAGAAATCATCCTTTCTATTTTCTTGTTATAAAGTTTATACCCACACAAATCAAAGCAATTCCGAAGAATGCGAGAAGTAAGTAGTATGGGATGACGTGAGCCAGGAGTATCCCAAGTCCCAGGGCAACAAAAAACCAGCCCAAAGGCTTATTTCTACTACAATTAGGTCTGCATCTCATAAAATCACCCCTGAAATAATATATTCAGAAATGAAAAAAGAGTGCATAAGGAAAGGCATCTGTCTTTAGGGATAAGCCAACTTGAAACTATGCATTTCGGCGTCGTACTGCGGAAAAAGCCTCGTTAATCCACAAAGGATTAACTTCTTTTTTTACCTTGTCCGCCATCCGAAATGCTGTGTTTCAAGCAATAAATTGTTTGGATAATAAAATAAGCCTTACTACACATCGTGTTGTAAGGCTTTTATAATATTGAAATCCAAATTGACTTCTTCCTAAAGAAAGATGCCTTTATGCACTCTTGTCACCTGATAAAAATATTAAAAGCTCGCCCGAATCAAAGGAAATATGTGCCTCGTTTATAATTCTGTTTGAAACAGTAAGCGTTGAATAGTTGTTGATGTCAACCTGAAAAGCTTCATACTCCGTTCCTGTAACAGTAAGCCCTTTAACCTGATTTCCATAAGGAAAAATTGAAAGAAATTCACGGTCATTTTTCGGAATAGTAATAGCTTTATCTGTGTATAAAACAGTATTTTGCTCATCAATAATTTCACCGTAAATGTTATGCTGTGAAATGTATTTAAGCATAGCAAAATTTCCGTATTCGTGGTCAAGTCTGCCCCCTGTAACACAGAGGAGTGTTATGTGGGTTGCCCCTTTTTGGGTGGCATAGTCAACACATACGTTAACGTCAGTTTTATCCTTATGTGTGTCTAAAAAAACAGTATCTTTTGCATTGATTTCTTCTCTTTTTAATGAATCGTTGTCCCCAATCCACGCATCAGGCGTGAGTCCCAGAGCCTCGCACACTCTTAAACCGCCGTCTGCAGCAATAATCATAGAAGAAGAAAAATCAATTTTCTTAAGATAGCCCAAATCCTTTTGCGGAGCAGAGCCGATTATAAAAACACGCATTATTCTGCGCTCCTTATTTGAGAAATTGTAGTTTTGTAGTCCTCAGACTTAAACACAGCCGAGCCTGCAACTAAAACATTTGCACCGTGAGATACAGGAAGATGAGCGTTTTTAGGAGAAACACCGCCATCAACCTGAAGGTCAATATCTTTTCCTGTTTTGTCAATCATTTCCCGAACTTCAGCTATTTTTTCGTTCATTTCCATTATGTAGGACTGTCCGCCAAAGCCTGGTTCAACAGTCATAACAAGGATTAAATCGAAGTTTTCGATAATGTCTGAAAGAACGGAGGCAGGAGTTTTAGGCTTGATTGAAATGCCTGCTTTAATGCCGTAGCTGTGAATTTTTTCAGCCAATGCTATAGGATTTTCTACGGCTTCATAGTGGAATGTTACAATGTCTGCCCCGGCCTTTACAAAGTATTCAAGGTAAAATTCAGGGTCAGAAATCATAAGATGTACGTCAAAAACCATATTTGAAATTGGTCTTATAGCCTTTACAATGTCAGCAGAAAAGCTTAAATTCGGAACGAAGTGTCCGTCCATAATGTCTAAATGCAGGTAGTCTGCACCTGCCGCCTCAACCTTTTTAATATCTTCTTCAAGATGCAGAATATCTGCTGAAAGCATTGATGGTGCAACTTTTATTTCTCTCATTTTTTTGTCTCCCATTGTTTAATATTTTTAAGTGTTTCGTATAAAGCAAGATAGCTTTCGTGTCTGCTTGGCGCAATTTTTCCAAGAGTAAGTGCCTCTAAAACAGCACACCCTTTTTCAACCCTGTGAGTACAGTCGGGAAATTTGCACATTCCCTGATACTGCTCAAATTCACGGAAAGTTGAAGAAAGTTCAGATGCAGTTATATCCTGTAATTCAAAGGAAGTAAACCCGGGAGTATCAATGATATATCCTGAGTTTTCAAGTTTACGAAGCTCAGAATGACGGGTAGTGTGTTTGCCTCGTTCAGCCTTCTCGGAAACCTCGCCTGTTTCAAAAACTTCTTCCCCTAAAATAAGGTTTATAATGCTCGATTTCCCAACACCTGAGTTCCCCGCAAATGCAGTTGTTTCGTCCTTGAGATAAGGAAGAAGAGGAGATATATCCTCTTGTTTTGCAGAGAATGAAACCACATCAAAGCCTGCATTTTTATAAATATTTTCGTATAAACTGCAGTCCCCTAGGTCAGATTTATTTATGCAAATTAAGACCTTAATACCAAGGTTTTCTGCACAGCAGATAAGCTTGTCTAAAACCTGAAGATTAGGCTTTGGATTTTCAACTGCGATTACAGCTGCAATCTGTGAAATATTTGCAACAGGCGGACGGATAAGGGAATTTTTCCTCGGTAAAATTTCGGAAATCACACCTGTTTTTCCGTCTTGATTAAGCTTGATTTTTACATTGTCCCCCACAAGAGGAGTGATGTTTTCCTTGCGGAAAATGCCTCTTGCACGGCATTCAATTTCGCCCTCAGGAGTATCAATGTAATAAAATCCGCCAATGCCTTTTAATATTTTTCCCTGTAATTCACCCATTAGTTAAGCACCACGTCATAGCTCATTGCGTATTCGCCGTCATAGTAAACGTCAGCCACAACACCGCTGTTTTCGGATTTGATTGTAATATCGTTGTAGGTTCCGTTGGTTATTGTACTGCTGTAAACAGTTTTACCGCCAACTTTTACTTCAACTAAAGCAGATTCTTTGTTGGATGGACCTGGAACACGGAGGTAACCCTTTTTAAGTCCGCCGTTCTCTGTGGGGTCTTCAACAGTAGTTTCATCCTCAGCATTCTCAGGGCCCTCGCTTACATATAATGTAAGAACATCGCTTGGTCTGAGTGTTTTTTCAGCTTTAGGGAACTGTCTGATAACATATCCTTCCGGAGTTTCATCACTGAATTCGTATTCGATTTCATATTGTACATTTTCCTTGTCAAGAATTTTCTTAACAGAGTCAATTTTACTGTTGGAATAGTCGTCTAAAACAAAATCCTTTTCTGCTTCAGCCCCAGACCTGCTTACATTAACCTTGATTGTAATAACCTTGTCGGTAGGTGCGTCCTCGTCAGAAACGCTGATTTTGTTTTCAACAACTTCGACCTTTCTTAAGCCCTCTTCAGGTGTCTGTGAAACAATTGTTCCCTCAGGAACAGATGGGTCTTCAACAGTCTCTGCAATTTCGAAGACAAAACGATAGCCCTGTTCGTTTGGATTTTTGTACATTTCCACAACGTCGTCGTAAAGCTGTCCTACAACTTTAGGAATCTGAGCCTTGATTTTGAAGGTATTATTTTCTGCAAAAGGTCCAAGACCAAGTGCATTAACAATGAAAATTATCATAGCAACAATTAAAGCTACCCCTGCACCGAATGCAGCAAGAATAACGTTGCGTTCTTTTTTCTTGTTAACCTTGACAGCCACTTCATCAATCTCCTTTTTCTTATCAGTTTCAGGTAAATAATCTGTGTTGTCTATTTCTTCGATTTGTTTTTTCTCTTCTTTAACAGGAGCTTCCTTTTCAGGGATTTCCTTTTCAGGTGCTTCTTCGTGAGAAGGAGTAAACTTTCTCTTAATTGGTTCCATTTTTATTGTAGCACCCTTGTCGATGTTAGCAGGAGGAGTCCATTCTTCAACCACAGGTTTAATTTCGTAATCAGGATTGGAAAGAATGTTCTGAAGTTCATCAAGTAATTCAGTAACAGTCTGGTATCTTAAAGAAACTTCCTTTGCAATAGCCTTAAGAACAATATTTTCCACAGCCATAGGAATGGCGAGATTATATTCTCTTGGTGGAACAGGTTTTTCCTGAAGATGCTTTATTGCAATTGAAACCGCACTTTCGTTGTCGAAAGGAACAACTCCTGTAAGCATTTCATATAAAACGATACCAAGTGAATAAATATCAGTTCTGAAATCTGTATATCCGCCTCTTGCCTGTTCAGGGGAAATATAGTGCACAGAGCCGATAGCTTTGTCTTCAGCAGTCATAGTGCTCTGAGCAGTAGCTCTGGCGATACCGAAGTCAGTAATTTTAAGTACACCGTCAGCAGTCATTAAAACGTTGTGAGGCTTAATATCTCTGTGAATAATATTGTTTTTATGAGCCTGTTCAATACCTTTGCAAATCTGTATTGCAAACTCAACAGCAATTCTCCATTCAAGCTTGTGGTTTCTGTCGATGTATTCCTTAAGGGATTCACCTTCGATGTATTCCATAACGATATAGTGAAGTCCGCTTTCGTTTCCTACGTCATAAATAGAAACAATGTTTGTGTGAGAAAGGCTTGCGGCAGCCTGTGCCTCAACGTTAAAGCGTCTGACAAAATCATTGTCCTTTTCAAATTCAGGGCGAAGAATTTTGATGGCAACATAACGGTTTAGAAGTTTACATCTTGCTTTGAAAACCACAGCCATACCGCCTGAGCCGATTTCTTCAATTATTTCATATCTGTTAGCTAAAATTTTTCCAATTAAATCCATAATTATCCCCCTATGCAAATCTTAAAAGAACTACGGTAATGTTATCCCGACCGCCCTTTTCGTTTGCTGAATCAATAAGCTTTTGTGTTATATTATCGAGATTATCTTCTGATGAAATAATCTCTAAAATTTCCTCATCAGTAATCATTTCGTAAAGTCCGTCGCTACAGAGAAGAACAGTATCGTTTTTCTCTACATCAAGCTGGTAAATATCTGAATTTACAAACTTGTCAGTGCCCACAGCCCTTGTGATTATGTTTTTATCAGGGTGAAATCTTGCTTCTTCAGGAGTAATAGTTCCCTTTTTAACAAGTTCCTCCACAACAGAGTGGTCAGAAGTGATTTTCTCGATAGTACCATCTGCAATTAAGTAAGCTCGGCTGTCGCCAACGTTGGCAAACCATACCTTATCCTCTTTTACATATGCAATAACACAGGTTGCCCCCATACCTCTGTGCTGAGGGTTAAATGTGGACATATTGAAAACAAGGTTATTTGCAAAGTCAATGGAAGAGGTAAGGTTAAAAACAATTTTTTCTTCATCAGCTTCGTCAATTAAGCTCCCCAGGTCCTGGGAAATGTGGTTGACAATTTCAGTACTTGCAACTTCACCGGCGTTGTGTCCGCCCATTCCGTCTGAAAGAACACAAAAGCCAAGTGGCTTGTTTTCTTCAAAACCGTAAATGGTGAAGTTGTCTTCGTTGAGCTCACGTAAACGGCCGATGTCAGTCTTGCCGGATACATTAGTTATCATTTATGTCCATCCTTTCTGATTGAGTTTTTTGTTTCGCAGCTGACCACAGGCAGCGCTTATGTCGCTTCCCATTTCACGCCTGATGGTAGCAGATATTCCGTTTTTTTCAAGCTGAGCCTGAAAGGCCTCAACTTTCTTTCTGTCAGACTTTTTAAAGCCTGTTTCGGAAACAGCGTTAACAGGAATAAGATTTACATGGCAAAGCATACCTGTAAGTAAGCTTGTAAGAGCGTCAGCAGTCTCCCTGTTGTCATTTACTCCTGCAATTAAAGTATATTCAAAGGATATTCTCCTGTTTGTTTTTTCTATGTAATATCTGCATGCCTCAATAAGCTTCTCAATATTATATTTATTATTAACAGGCATAATTGATGAACGCATTTTATCGTCAGTTGCATGAAGTGAAATTGAGAGAGTAATCTGTAATTTCTCATCTGCAAGTTCGTATATTTTCGGCACAAGTCCACAGGTTGAAAGAGAGATGTGGCGCATACCGATATTAAGACCGTCAGGAGAAGATACAATTTTAAGAAATTTCATAACATTGTCGAAGTTGTCAAGGGGTTCGCCAATTCCCATCATAACAATGTTTGAAATACGTTCTCCAAGGTCATTCTGCACGGCAAGAATCTGTCCTATTATTTCTCCGGCAGTAAGGTCGCGGACCTTTCCGTTTAAGGTTGAGGCACAGAATTTACAACCCATTCTGCAACCCACCTGAGAGGACACACAGATAGTATAGCCGTGGTGATATTTCATAAGAACAGTTTCAATATAATTCCCATCATTTAATTGTAACAGATATTTACGGGTTTCGTCAATATCCGACACAAATTTTTCAGCAATTTCAAGCTGTCCCAAAGTGCAATTTTCAGTTAGCTTTTCCCGAAGGCTTTTTGGAATGTTAAGCATATCCTCAAAGGAGGAAATTCCCTTATAAAGCCATGAATAAATCTGTTTCCCGCGAAATTTAGGCTCATTTTGGCTGATTATGTAGCTAGTAACCTCTTCGCAGGTCATGTCAAGTAAGTTAATCATTTTTAATCCCTTTGCATTTTGCAGATATAAAATCCGCTTTCTCCCTTTTGGGTAGTTAATATCTGAGTTTCAGATAGCTTGTGAAACTCAGGATGATTTTTAAGAAATTTTTCGGTTTGCTCCTGATTTTCTTCTTTTAAAATTGTGCAGGTGCTGTAAACAAGAACACCGCCGTTTTTAACGTAAGAAGAAGAGGTTTCAAGAATTTTCTCCTGAATTTCGGAGAGTGCCTTAATGTCTTCAGGCTTTCTTGTCCACTTAATATCAGGCTTTTTATGTATAACCCCGATGCCTGAACATGGGGCGTCAACTAAAACTCTGTCAGCTTTCCCCACAAATTCTTCCATTAAAACAGTCCCGTCGTGAACTTCGGCATTTACTATATCAATTCCAAGACGCTTCATAGCACTGTTTATAAGGTCAATTTTGTGCGGATGCAGGTCAAAGGCAAAAACCTTTCCCTGATTTCCCATAAGCTCTGAAATAAAGGCGGTTTTTCCTCCCGGTGCAGAACAAATATCCATAATAACTTCGTCTTTTTCAGGGGAAAGTTCAAGTACAGTTTTAACTGAGCTTATATTCTGAAGAGAGAATAGGCCGTCTTTGTATGACTTAAGAGAATGAATATCAAGCTTTCCTTTTACAGAAAGACAGTACTCTAAATCCTCATAAATTTCGGCAATAACGCCCTCTTTTTCTAAAACAGAAATAAGCTCATCTCTTGTGGTTTTCAAGGTGTTAATCCTGATATTTACAGGATGAGAAAGATTACTTTCCCTTAAAAAAACTTCTGTAACTTCATCCCCATATTGTGAAAGCAGTTTCTCCACAAGCCATAATGGGTAGGAATAAACCACGGATAAATAGTTTTTAAAATCAGTTTTATCAGGGAAAGAAATTGTATCAATATTCCTTGATACATTTCTTAAAAGTCCGTTGATAAAGCCTTGTGCACCCTTGTTTGCGTACCTTTTTGCAAGCTTAACCGATTCGTTACAGCAGGCACTTGCAGGGATTTTATCCATAAAATAAAGCTGATAAACGCCCATGCGGAGAATGTTAAGAACATAGGGGGACATCTTTTTGATTTTAACCTTGGAAAACTGCATAATGATATGGTCAAGGGCAGTCTTATTCTTAACAACGCCGTAAATTACTTCTGTAACAAAGCCTCTGTCGATAGGCTCAGCCTGTGATAATGCGTGGTTTAATGAGGCACTGAAATAAGCTCCGTTATCTTCAATTTCTTTTAATGCTTTTAATATAAGTTCTCTTGAATTCATTTTTTAATCTCTGTTTCTTCCGCCTGTTAATACAAGGAGTCTTAAAAGCTGTCCGATAGCAACAGCCGCCGCCGCAACATAGGTAAGAGCCGCAGCCTTAAGCACCTTTTTAGCTCCGAAAAGCTCATCGCCCTCTAAAATATAGTTGTTGTTAAGTGTCTGAATTGCACGGCGACTTGCGTTAAATTCAACAGGAAGAGTTACAATCTGGAATAAAACCACACAGCTAAAGAGGATAATGCCAAATTCAGCAAGCGATGGTGAGTTAAGAACAAGTCCGATTAAAACAAGTGGCCAGGCAGCGTAAGATGAAATCTGTGCAACAGGCACAATTGCATTTCTGAACTTGATTGGAGTGTAGCCTGTTGCGTGCTGAACAGCGTGTCCTGCTTCGTGTGCTGCAACGCCGATAGCTGCCACAGAATTGCTGGAATGTGTAGCGTCGGAAAGCCTTATAACGTTTGCTTTCGGGTCAAAATGGTCGGTTAAATTCCCCGCAATCCTTTCAACCTTAACATTGTAAAGTCCGTTCATATCAAGGATTTTACGGGCAACGTCAGCCCCGGTTAAGCCTCTTGAATTGCCAAACTTTTTGTATTTGTTAAAGGTTGAGTTTACATTGGCAGATGCCCACAAAGAAAGAATAATTGCAGGCAAAACAAAAATAATGTATGTTATATCAAAACCGTAGTAATATCCCATTTTTTAGCCTCCTAAAATTTCTTTTAAGTCAATTTCGTGTCCGTTGATGTAGCTTTCAACAGTCATTCTCTTACCGCCAAAGAACTGAATTTCCTTGATAAGAATGGATTTATCTCCGCATGCAATCTCAAGACACTTGTTTTTAATACCAAGAATAGTGCCCGCAGGAGAGGAAGTAGGGTCCCCCATTTCGGCTGAATAAATCTTAAGAATTTCGCCTTTGTAGGTTGTACTTGCCACAGGCCAAGGGTTACAGCCTCTTATAAGGTTAATAATTTCCCTTGCAGACCTGCTCCAGTCAATAAATCCTGTTTCCTTTGTAATAATCGGTGCATAGGTTGCCTCGTCTTCGTTCTGAACTTCTCGTGAAACCTCGCCCTTTTCAAGTTTAACAAGGGTTTCAGCAATAAGGTCAGCCCCAATAAGTGAAAGTCTGTCAAAAAGCTCCCCCGAGGTTTCGTATTCCCCGATTGGAGTTGTAGCCTTAAGAAGCATATCTCCGGTGTCTAAGCCCTTGCCCATATACATAGTTGTAACCCCTGTTTCTTTTTCTCCGTTTATAACAGCCCACTGAATAGGCGCAGCCCCACGATACTTGGGAAGAAGTGAGCCGTGAACATTTATACAGCCGTACTTTGGGAAATTCAGGATATATTCAGGAAGAATTTTACCGTAAGCCACAACAACTATTATCTCCGGATTAAGCTCCTCTAATACAGGTAAAAAGGCGTTGTCCTTAAGTGTTTCAGGCTGAAAAACAGGAATATTTAAATTCTCAGCACAAGCCTTAAGAGGAGTAGGAACAAGCTTGTGTCCTCTGCCCTTTGGTTTGTCAGGCTGTGATACTGCCCCAATAATTTCGTGACCCTCATCATATAACTTTTCCAAACAGGGAACAGCAAAATCAGGTGTCCCCATAAATAATATTCTCATAAAAATTCTCCTATTCAGTCTCTATCCATTCGCTGACCTTTTCCATAAACATATGACCGTCAAGGTGGTCAATTTCGTGGCAAAGAGCTCTTGCTAAAAGTCCCTCACCCTTGATTTTACGCCACTGACCCTTTTCGTCCTGGGCTTTTGCAATAACTCTGTACGGACGGGTTACAAGTCCCCATTTTCCAGGGTAACTAAGGCATCCTTCGGTGTCGGTCTGTTCTCCTTCGGTTTTAATAATTTCAGGATTGATTAAAACCATAGGGCCATTGCCTACGTCAATTATGCAAAGTCTTTTAAGCATTCCAACCTGAGGTGCAGCAAGTCCCACACCCTGAGATAATGCAAGAGTTTCTTTCATATCCTGAATGAGAGTTAGAATTTTATCATCAATGTTTTCAATAGGTCTGCATTTTTTCTGGAGAACATCATCTCCGAATTTAACAATATTTCTAATAGCCATTTTTTTACTCCTTATATCATATTGGTTGGGTTAATATCAATGCTTATGTATGATTTCCCTTTAAGCTTTTTGTGGAATTCATAGATGCCTGAAAGCAGGCTGTGGGTGTCAAGACTTTTCTTGCACTTTAAGAGGATTCTGAAGCGGTAGTTGTTGTTGATTTTCGCAACAGGTGCCTCCATAGGCCCAAGCATGTATATCTTTCCCGTTTCGTGTTTGCTGTATTCCTTAATAAACTTGCTGACTTCCTTAATGTGAGCCTCGGGAATTTCTTTATTGTCAGAGGAAATGATAATTGAAACAATATCACAAAATGGTGGGTAATTCATTCTGTAACGTCCTCTGATTTCGTTTTCGTAAAAGCTTTTGTAATCGTGTTCTTTTGCGTGTTTTATAACCTGATTGTCAGGCTGATATGTCTGTATAACAGCTCTTCCCGGAATTTCTCCTCGACCTGCACGTCCGCAAACCTGTGTAAGAAGTGAAAAACTTCTCTCTCCTGCTCTGAAATCGTCAAGGGATAAAGATGTGTCAGCGGCTAAAACGCCAACTAATGTAACGTCAGGGAAATCAAGCCCCTTTGTAACCATCTGCGTGCCAAGTAAAATGTCAGCCTCACCTTTTGAAAATTTTTCTAAAATTTCCTCGTGGCCACCCTTTTTTGAAGTAGTGTCAGTATCCATTCTTAAAACGCGGGCATCAGGGAAAAGAGTATTAAGCTCTTCCTCAATTTTCTGTGTACCTGTGCCGAAATAACGGATGTGAGGGGATGAACATTCAGGGCAGGCTGTGTAATTGCCCTGGGTATGTCCGCAGTAATGACATACAAGCCTGTCAGTTTTCTTGTGGTAAGTCATTGAAATATCACAGTTAGGACAGTTGACAACATATCCGCATTTGCGACAGGAAACAAAGGTTGAATAACCTCGTCTGTTTAAGAAGAGAATTGTTTTTTCTTTGTTGTCAAGATTTTTTCGTATTTCGCTTTGAAGTGCAAGGCTGATAGGGGACATATTGCGGAATGTAAAAATTTCTCCTCTCATATCAACAATGTTAACTTCAGGCATTTTTATATCGTTGTAGCGATTAAGCATCTCAAAAAGCTTATACTCCCCGCTTTGAGCCTTGTAATAGGTAGAAAGGGAGGGAGTAGCAGATGCCAGAAGAAGCACAGCATTTTCGTCCTCGCAACGCTTTTTTGCCACATCGTGAGTGAGATATTTCGGTGTAGTGTCGGATTTATAGCTGTTTTCGTGCTCCTCATCGAGAATAATTATGCCGATATTTTCAAGGGGTGCAAAGATAGCTGACCTTGCTCCCACAACAACGGAAATATCACCGTCGTGGATTTTCTGCCACTGGTCAAGTCTCTCCCCCGGAGATAATTTGCTGTGAATAACAGCAACATCAGAGCCGAAACGGCTTACAAATCTCTGTACCATCTGTGGGGTGAGGGAAATTTCAGGCACAAGCATAATAGCAGTTTTACCGTTGTTTATACAGGTTTCAATGGCCTGAAGAAAGACCTCGGTTTTACCTGAACCAGTAACTCCGTGGAGGAGAACTGTGTCGCTCTCGCCCTTTATAATCTTTTCGTCTAAATAGTCGATAACGGCCTTTTGTTCACAGGTAGGCACATACTTTTCGCTTTTTTTATACTTGCTCTGGTCGTAGGCTTCTCTGTATTCCCTTTTTGTAAGGAATTCAATTATGCCTTTCTTTTCAAGTGTGCGAAGTACGGCACTGTTTAAGAGCGGAGTCTCTTTTGCCCCGTCCTTTAACTTTTCGATAGTTTCAGTCTGCAGATACGAGCCTTTTCTGATTGAACCCAAAGCCTCTTCGTAAGGTACAATAAGCCTTGCATAGCGTACATTTTTCTCCCTTGACTGAGGTGGAGTAAAAAGTCTGAAGGTCTGGTAGAAGGAGCAGAAATACTTTTCCTTCATCCAAAGACAAAAGTTAATTTTGCTTTCGGAACAGACAGGCTCTTTGTCTAAAACCTTGTTGATAGGCTTTAAAGTAAAAGGACTGCTTTCGGAGAAACCGATAATAACGCCTGTGGCGTGGCGGTTGCCAAGGGGAACGCTGACGCGCATACCAACAGAAACCCCTGAAAATTCTTCGGGAATCAGGTAGTCAAAGCACTGGTCAATATTCGCATCTTTGTTGTTGATTATAACCTTTGCAATCATAGTTTCTCCCTAATAGCAAAAAGACTGCCTGAAAAGACAGTCGTATTGTTTACTGGTTTGAGTTATCGTCAGCATTACCGATAAGGATAAGCTTATCGTTGTAGATTTCGTTAACAGCCTGTGTAACTTCCTTGTTTGAGTCAACAGAAACAAGAGGCTCAGCCCCCTGAGCGAGCTGTCTTGCACGCTTTGCAGTTTCAATAACAAGGGTATAACGGCTTCCTGTCTTTTCTACTAATTCTGTAATTGGTGGATAAATCATCATAATATATCAATTCCTTTCAAATTTAGTCTAAGATATTTTCTTCATCACGTGTATCAACAGGTGTATCATCTTTAGCTGATGCACGGCCTGCGATAGTTTCAGTCTGAATAGCAGACAAAATAACGTGGTCGGAGTCTGTAATAATAACAGCTCTGGTGCGTCGTCCGCAGGTTGCGTCGATTAAAACGCCACGGTCACGAGCTTCCTGCACAATTCTTTTAATAGGAGCAGATTCAGGGCTAACGATAGAAATAACTCTGTCCCCTGAAACAATATTACCAAAACCAATGTTAATAAGCTTCATAACAGTACCTCTCTTTATTCGATATTCTGAATCTGTTCACGGATTTTTTCGATTTCGGACTTGATTTCAACAACATTTCTTGTGATTTCAAGCTCATTGCATTTTGAACCGATTGTGTTGGTTTCACGGTTCATTTCCTGAATAACAAAGTCAAGCTTTTTGCCGATAGGCTTGTCGGACTTGATTGCCTTGCGGAATTCGTTGATGTGGCTGTGAAGTCTTGTAGTTTCTTCGTCAATTGCAACCTTGTCGGCAAAAATTGCAGTTTCCTGAACAATTCTGCTGTGGTCAATCTGTGCATCGTCTAAATATTCCTGAATTTTTGTAAGCAATCTCTGGCGTCTGTTTTCAACGCTCTGCGGAGCAAGCTCCTCAACCTTTTCAAGATACTTCTCAATTTCAGTTAAGTGGAAGTCGATGTCTGCCTCAAGCCTTAATCCCTCTTCCTGACGCATCTTGACAAATTCTTCTAAGGCCTCTGTAAGAACAGAGTCAATCATCTTCCAGATTTCGTCTTCGTCAACTTCCTTGTATTCGATGTTGAAGATGTCGCTGTATTTTGAAAGGGTTGAAACCCTGACATCGTCCTGAATACCAAGCTCGGAAAGCTGTCTGAGTGCCTTTAAATAGCTTTCTGCCACAGGCATATTAAGGGTAATTTCCCTGTCGTCAGACTCTTTCTGGTCAATGTTGATGTTAATTTCAATTTTACCTCTTGAGATGTACTCGGAGGCTCTTAGACGAATTTTATCTTCAAGAAAGCTGTAACACTTCGGCATTCTAATGTTAAAATCGCTGTATCTGTGGTTAACAGACTTAATCTGCGCCTTGATATCAAAGGTTTCAATAAGCTTTTCAGCCCTTCCGAAACCTGTCATACTCTTAAGCATATTTTCACTCCTAAATATATAAGTAGAAATTATGTAATCATTCTACCATAAATTCACATAAAATGCAAATAATATTTGAAATTTTTTAAAAAATATTATATAATAATTTTACTGACGAAAAGGAGGTGGAGCAGATGGCTTTTGACGGCTTCGTAACACATAATATTGTGTGGGAACTTAACGAGAAAATTTTAAAGGGAAAAGTAGATAAAATATACCAGCCCGAGCACGACGAAATTGTTATGAATATAAGGACTTTTGAGGGTAATTTTAAGCTTCTTCTCTCTGCAAGTGCCTCAAATTCAAGATGCCATTTCACGAATCAGCAAAAGGAAAATCCCGCAGTCGCTCCCCTTATGTGTATGATAATGCGAAAGCATTTAACTGGCGGAAAAATAAAGGGAATTTCACAGCTTGACTTTGACAGAGTTATTAAAATTGATATTGAGTGCTACACAGAACTCGGAGATTTAACTGAAAAATCAATCTATATTGAGATTATGGGCAGACACTCAAATATAATTTTTACTGAAAATACAGGTAAAATCATTGATGCAGTAAAGCATATCGACTTTACTGTAAGTTCTGTAAGACAGGTTCTTCCTGGACTTATTTACGATTTACCTCCGAAACAGGAGAAGAAAAACCCCTTTGATGTAAATACAGAATATATCCACGACGAACTGAAAATGGTAGCGGAGGATACCCCTTGTGAAAGATTTTTAATGGACAGAATTATGGGATTAAGCCCCATAGTTGCAAGGGAAATCGTGTATAGAATAACTGGCAACGAACAGTCTCTGGTTGGAGAAACAGATAAAATGGAATTTGCCTTTGAAACTGCAAAGTTTTTAAAGGAAATCTGCGAAAATAAATTTACTCCAACAGTAATTTTCGACCAGAAAGGTAAGCCGGTTGCATTCTCCTGTATAGATTTAACTCACTTCGGCAATTCAAAAAAGGAAAATTATGAGTCAATGAGCGAGGCAGTTGATGTTTACTACGCCTCCCGCAGTATGCACGAGAGAATTACCCAAAGAAGTGCAAATCTTGTAAAATTAGTTGCAAATAATATTGCAAGATGCGAAAAGAAAATTGCAATCCATAAAAGCGAACTGCAAAAGGCAGAGAAAAAGGATAAATATAAGATTTTCGGCGACCTGCTCACAGCTAATATTTACAGACTTGAATATGGAATGAAGAGTATCGTTGTTGAGAATTATTATGAGGGCGGAGAAGTTGAAATTCCCCTTAAAGAGGATATGTACCCGCCACAGAACGCCCAGAGATACTATAAGCTTTATAATAAAGCAAAGGTAACTGAAAAGTATGCGTGTCAGCAGATTGAGGACGCTGAAAAAGAGAGAAATTATCTTGAAACAGTTATGGAATCAATCGAAAAGGCAAGAGAATACAGCGACCTTGTGGAGATAAGGGAAGAGCTTTCCGAACAGGGCTATCTTCCAAAACAGGGTAAAAAGAAAAAGGAGAAAAAATCTCCTCCAATGAAGTTTGTGTCAGATGAGGGCTATGAAATTTTAATCGGCAGAAACAACAGACAGAACGACGAACTCACTATAAAAATGGCATATTCTACGGATATCTGGCTACACACAAAAAATATCCCCGGTTCTCATACAATCATAAGAACACGGGGAGAAATGGATATTCCTGATAATACAATTCTTCAGGCAGCACAGCTCTGTGCATATTTCAGTAAGGCTAAAAATTCCTCACAGGTCCCTGTTGACTACACAATAGTTAAAAATGTGAAGAAACCAAATGGTGCAAAGCCAGGCTTTGTAATCTATGATAATTATAACACAGTTTATGTTGAGCCAAGTGAAGAACTGACAGAAAAACTAAAAATTAAATAACGTCAAAGCCCTGATTTTCAATTGCTGAAACAATTTCATCAAGAGAAACAGTTTCCTGAAAATCTACGGTAGCAGACTTGTTTTCAAGATTTATATCAGCGGAATTTACCCCGCTGATTTTTTCTATTGCAGACTTAACAGCGGAAGCACAGTGCATACATTTCATACCTTCAATTTTAATTTCTTTAATCATTTTTTAATCTCCTTATTTTTTAATAATAATGAATTGGTTACAACAGAAACTGAACTGAACGCCATGGCTGTCCCTGAAATAATGGGACTTAAAAATCCAAGAGCAGCAAAAGGAATGCCGATGGAGTTGTAAATAAATGCCCAGAATAAGTTTTGCTTAACTTTTTTAATAGTTAAACGGGACAAATTTATGGCTGATGGGACAAGAGATAAATCGTTGTGCATAAGAGTAATTCCTGCAGACTCCATAGCAATGTCTGTGCCTGAATTCATCGCAAGTCCGATGTCAGCTTTCGCAAGAGCAGGGGCGTCGTTAATTCCGTCCCCTACCATAGCCACAGTATAGCGTTTTTTAAGCTCGTTTATAATTTCAGACTTTTCCTTTGGAAGGACCTGAGAATAGATGTTTTCAATCCCTGCCTGAGCGCCGATAGCCTTTGCTGTAGCCTCATTGTCCCCTGTAATCATAAATACTTCAATGCCCATCTTCTTAAGCCTTGAAACAGTAGAAGAAGCACTTTCTCTTATTTTATCTGACAATGCAAAATATCCCTGTGGGACATTGTTTATTGAAATAATGATAACAGTGTTTCCCTTGAGTTCGCACTCTCTTATTTCAGGTAAAATTTCTGAAATATCAATGCCATTTTCCTCTGTAAATTTAACGGAACCCATTACAACGGGACAGTTGTCCCATATACCTGAAATTCCCCGTCCTGTGTGGGAATTAAAGTCTGAAATTATAGCTTTATTTTCGTGAAATGTTGTGATTGCCTTTCCGATTGGATGCTCTGAAAAGCTTTCCATTGCTGATGCTACAGAGAGCAAAACTTCGTCGCTATATTCCCCTAAATTTTTAAACAGGCTCACCGACGGAGTTCCCTCGGTAATTGTGCCTGTTTTGTCAAAGGCAACCGCAGTAATTTTGTGAGCAGTTTCAAGTGCGTCTCCGCCCTTTATTAAAATTCCGTTTTTAGCTCCAAGACCTGTTCCTACCATAATTGCGGTAGGTGTTGCAAGGCCTAAAGAACAAGGACAGGCGATAACTAAAACTGAAACAGTGTTAATAAGTGCAGTTTCTATATTGCCTCCGAAAATGAACCATAAAATAAAGGTTAAAAGTGCTATTAAAAGCACAGCGGGAACAAAAATGGCAGATACCTTGTCCGCAACCCTCTGTATAGGAGCTTTAACGGACTGTGCGTCCTCAACCATGCGGATAATGCCTGAAAGCATAGTGTCCTTGCCGATTTTTGTAGCCTTAATTTTAAGTGCTCCGTTTAAGTTGATTGTCCCTGAAAATACAGTATCATCAATAGCCTTTTCAACAGGCATAGCCTCTCCTGTAAGCATTGACTCGTCAACAGAGGAGCCTCCCGAAATAATAATTCCGTCAGCAGAAATTCTTTCTCCGGGACGAATTAAAATTATGTCCCCCTCTTCAAGATGTCCGATTGGAATAGTTTTTTCTTCATCCCCCACAAGCACAGTAACAGTTTCAGGCTGAAGCTTCATAAGACTGCGGATTGCGTCAGAGGTCTTGTTTTTAGCTTTCATTTCAAGAAATTTGCCAAGGATAATGAGGGTAATAACAGTCATTGAAGACTCGAAATACAGCCCCTCCATAGTCATAGGATTTATTTTGCCTGCAATCATATTATAGATGCTGTAAAAATACGCCACAGATGTGCCCATAGCGATAAGAACGTCCATATTGGGACTTTTTGATTTTAACGCCATATAGCCCTTTTTGTAAAAGGAAAAACCGATTATAAACTGCACAGGTGTAGCCACTATAAGCTGATAGAATGGGTTGTGTAGAAAATGGAAGAAGTGCAGTCCTAAAAAGTTTGTAACCATACCAAAAATCAGAGGAAAGGTTAAAATCGCAGAAATAATAAATTTAATTTTAAGAATTTTCTCTTCTTTTCTAAGCCTTGAAATTGCATCTTCGTCGGATTTTTTCGTTTTAATTTCAGCCCCGAATCCAAGGCTTTCGATTTTAGCGATTATTTCTTCGGGAGTAATGTTTTCATATTTGATTTCAGCAGTTCTGGTTGTAAGATTAACAACGCAGGATATGACACCCGCAGTCTTGCCTAAAACTTTTTCAATTCGTCCGCTGCAGGCAGCACAGGTCATACCTGAAATGTTTAGCTTTAATGTTTTCATTTTATCACCGTTTTTATTATATCTTTTTAAGCTTTAAAAAATCTTATGATTCCAAATATTATGTAGATTGCAAGATTTACAAGAACAATCCCTGCCCCTGTTGGAGTATTGAAATTGTAGGATAATACCATTCCTATAAGAACGGAAAGTACCGACACAACAGCAGAGGAAATAGTTACAGATAAAAAGCTCTTAAAAAGCTTCATTGATGTCAGCGCAGGGAAAATTATAAGTGCTGAAATCAAAAGTGCTCCCATAAGCCTCATGCCGAGAACGATTGTAACAGCTGTAAGTACAGCAATCAATGTGTTAAGGATTTCAACGTTCTGTCCCGTAGCCTTTGCAAATCTTTCGTCAAAGGTAATTGAGAAAATTCTGTTATAGAAAAGAATAAATAATACGATAACAGCAATAGTGAGAGGAATACTTAAAATAACGTCCCCTTTGGAAAGACTTAAAATACTTCCGAACATATAGTTGTTAATGTCAGTGGTCATTCCTGTTGAAAATGAAACAACAGTAATACCGATAGCCAAAGAGGAGGTTGAAATGATTGCAACCATAGAATCTCCGTCTTTGTTTGTTTCCTTTAATTTAAGGAGAAAGAATGTTGCAATAATTACAACGGGAATTGCAACTGCAAGGGGTGCAAGGTTAAGTGCTCCTGCAATAGCCAATGCGCCAAAACCCACATGAGATAAACCGTCCCCAATCATTGAAAAACGCTTGAGAACAAGAGAAACTCCGAGAAGTGATGCGCAAAGTGAAACTAAAATTCCAACAATAACAGCACGGATTAAAAATGAATAGGAGAACATTGCGAAAATACTGTTAAGCATTATTTTCACCCCCTAAAAATCTTTTGCCCAAAGTGCTGTTTCTGTATTCTTCAGTTGTGCCGAAAAAGTTTGATTTTTCCCCCAGATGAAAAACTTTATCGGAAACAGAAACAGTATCAGAAATATTGTGTGATACCATTATAACTGCAATTTTTTTCTTTTTAATAAGTTTTTTTATGCAGGTGTAAAATTCTGCGGTAGCAATAGGGTCAAGACTTGCCACAGGCTCGTCCAAAATAAGAAGCTTTTCAGCGGAGCATATAGCTCTTGCAAGAAGAACACGCTGTTGCTGACCCCCTGAAAGCTCACCGAAACAGGACTTTTTAAGGTTTTCAATATCAAAAAAGCTCATTGTCTTTTTAGCAGTTTCTTTCTGTGTCTTTGTGTAAAAAAGTGATTTTGAACCTGCAATTGTACCTGATAAAACAACCTCCCATACAGATGCAGGGAAAGAGCTGTCAATTTCAGGATTCTGCGGAAGATAGCCGATTTCCGAAGTCTTTAAGTCGTCGGCATAGAGTATGTCCCCTGAAACAGTATCCTTAAGTCCTAAGATGCACTTAATCAAGGTAGATTTTCCTGAACCGTTTTCACCGATTACAGACAAAAGCTCACCTGGGGAAAGAGAAAAGGAAACATTTTTAAGGACAATATTTTTATCGTAGGATGCAGAAATATTATTTGCTCTTAAAATTTCCATCAGTTAAGTGCCTCCTTAAGATTGGCGAGGTTTTGTTTCATAAGGTCGATATATGAAACATTTTCTTTTAACTGTTTGTCAGTCACATTATGACAGGAATGGAGGAGCCTGATTTCAGCCCCCGTAGCCTCCGAAAGAGCCTCAGCTGTCTTTTTGTTGGAGAATTCAATGTGAAAAACAACAGGAATGTTGTCGGTTTTAATCTTTTCAATAAGCTGTGAAACAGTTTTTGCCCCCGGCTCTGAGTCAGCGCTGCAACCAGGGAAAGCAGCCATATATTCAAGGTTATATTCGTGGGCAAGATACCTGAACGGGAACCTGTCTCCCATAATAATTGTTTTGTTTTCAGCTTTTTCAGTAACTTCAATAAAGCTTTCGTGTAACTCCTCAAGCTGTCCCAAATATTCACTTGTATTTTTTCTGTAAGCCCGACTGTTTTCGCTGTCAAGAGTGGTAATAGTAACAGACAAAGCATTCACAATTTCCATAGCGTTAACAGGCGAAGTCCACACATGCTCGTCAAATTCAACGTGAGAAGAAAGGCTGACTTCTTCGTGTTCGTGAACAGAGTGAATAACCTCCACAGCATCAACCATACGAAATACAGCAGGCGGATTTTCCATTGATGAGAGAATATCCTCAATCCAGCTGTCAGACTCTCCCCCCGTGTATATGAATAAATCACAGTTCTGTATAGCAATTATGTCCTTTGGAGTAGGCTCAAAGGAGTGGCTTTCTGCCCCCGGCGGAAGAAGAAGGGAAACTTCTCCTAAGTCCCCCACAATCTCACGGGCAAAATCGTAAGCGGGAAATACAGATGCAATAATTGTAAGTTTTTCGTTTTCGGTTTTAGTGTCCCTGCATCCTGCAAAGGAAAATGCAAGACAAAGGGTTAATATAATTGAAATAATTTTTTTCATAGTTATTTACAGTCCTCACAATATCCGTAAAGTACGGTTTTAGATGGTTCAAGGGAAAAGGAGTGGTCAGCCTCAAGGTGCTGTGTAATCTGATTTACAGCACTGCAGTTTAAGTGAAAGATCTTTTCACAGCCAAGACATTTTAAGTGGAAGTGATTTTTACACTCCGATGTACTGCCCAAGCGGTATAAGGATTTTTCGTTATTTTCAGAATAGCTTTTGTGAAGCTTCCCCTCGGATAAAAGCTTGTCGATGTATCGGTAGATTGTAACCTTTCCGATTTTAGTTCCTGTTTCGGTAAGATTTTTATAAATCTCATCAACACTGATGTACCTCTGGGAGTTACGGGTAAAATATTCTTCAATTATGCTTTTTTGCTTTGTATTATAACTTTTTCGCATAATATCCTCTCAATTAATCAAAAAATGAATTTGAAACTGAATTTCAAATTGGATTATAAATGAAAAATGTAAAAAAGTCAATATTTTACCAAAAAACAGTTGATATTTTTAAAGAAATAGTGTAATATAATGGTAGGAGTGGTGAATATGAAGAAATTATACAGGTCCCAGACCGACAAGAAAATTTTTGGAGTATGCGGAGGAATTGCAGAATATTTTAATATAGATTCTACAATAATCCGTCTTATCTGGGCACTTTTAATATTTGTTGCAGGCACAGGCCTTCTTGCATATCTTATTGCGGCCCTTGTTCTGCCAAAGTACCCTGAATTCTAAAAAACACTTGCATAAATTAAAAATTTATAGTATAGTAAATATCGTTGATTGCAGATGTGGTCAACGATATTTCGTTTAATATGCGGATATGGCGGAATTGGCAGACGCGCTGGCTTCAGGTGCCAGTCGGGGTTCCTCGGTGCAGGTTCAAATCCGTGAACCCTTTTTAATGGAGTAAACAAAAAACGGCTTGTGTAAATGCTAACATCTTAAAATTTAATATTCGCACCCGTGGCGGAATTGGCAGACGCGCATGGTTCAGGTCCATGTGCTCGCAAGGGCATGGGAGTTCAAGTCTCCCCGGGTGCACCACCGAAAAACAGAGCGTTGATGTTACACCAACGCTCTGTTTTTCAAATACTATTACTTTATATTTCTATTGAAAAACTAGTATCACTAACTCGATTGCATTTCACAGAAGTCCATTCTTCTAAATCCTTTGCTTTTTTATACAAAACATTTATATCAATATCTGTTGATAAGGTCGAAAATTTGATTTGTTTCAATTTAGGAGTATAATCGATGTCTAATGAATTTAAAATTTTTTCTTTAGGAATCTCTGTATAAGCTTTTAATGGTTCTAATGTATCAGCAATACATAAGATATACAAAATTGGATTTTCTTCATATGTTATTTTTCTAAAAGTATCTTTCATTAATTCATCAAGCATATATTCTCTATACTCATTTGAATACTTTTCAGTTTCCATCCATATATTATGAGCCATTATACAATCTGCAATATATGCAAATACAGGTAATTGTTCTTGTCTAAATACTCTATCTTTATAGATAAAGTGAGAAAGGTTATCACTTTTATACATATCGCTGTTTGCAAGATATGACAGAACATAATTTTTTATAATTCTATCATAAAACATATATCCCGCAATTATTCCATGGTCTAGTGTCTCATGTATATTGATGCGGTAATTAAAATATCGTGTTATTGTTAAACTTTTATATCTGTGTATGTTTATTCTCTTTCCTGTCGAACAAAAAACCGTCCTGAATCTGTTTGCGTATATAGTTATTTCTCTGATTAATGCATTGTAT
>JAGARO010000011.1 GCA_017622215.1 Clostridia bacterium | reverse complement strand
TCATTTTATCAGAAGGCATTTACTTTGACGAATGTGCGGACAAAAAGAAAAGAGGAAAAACCATTTTACTGAGTTTTCCTCTTCTTCTTACCTCGCAATGCTCGTGTTCCTATCAACTGTCCTTAGGAACACGATGCAAAAGCATTGTCCTTTTTTTATTTAATATTAAAAAGTTTTGCAGCGTTATTATAAAATATATCCTGACGCTGTTCCTCTGTCAGTTCTATTTTCATAAACCTTTCAATTTCCTCTTTAGGCTTCCACATAGGATAGTCTGTTCCGAAAAGCACCTTGTCTGTGCCGTAGGTCATAACAAGCTCCCTTGCAGTTTCTGTTGTTATAGCATAAAGAGAGGATGAACAATCAACATAAAAATTTTTATATGAATAAAGTTTTTTTGTAGCCTCTTCCCAGATAGACCAGCCACCGAAATGTGCCCCTATAACTGTTAAATCTTTATAGATGTCAAGAATAGGCAGCATTCTGTTTGGATTTGAATAATCATAGCGATTGTCTCCTGTATGCATAAGGATTGGAAGTCTGCCCTCGCAGAGCTCATAAATTTTAAGCATACGGTAGTCGTCTATTTTAAATTTCTGTATATCGGGATGAAGCTTTACACCTTTTAATCCAAGGCTTATAATTTCTTCTACATCAGCCTTAATATCCTCGCTGTCGGGGTGCAGAGTTCCAAGACCTGTAAATTTCCCCATTCCCTCAGCAACAGCATTTGCAATAAAGTTATTTATGCTTGAAACCTGCTTTGGAGTTGTTGCTACAGACTGCACTATACAGTGGTCAATTCCTGCAATTTCCGCTTCCTTTAATAAGGTGGATACTGTGCCGTCAAGAGTAGAACCAAGTCCTTCATAAAAATCGCGGGTAGCACCTGCCGCCTTTTCAGCGATTTTATCAGGATATATATGACAATGAGCATCTATTATTTTGTAATTCTTCAACTGTTTCATCGCCTTTCAAAAGGGTCATTTATTTTTTTAAGCCTAACTTTTCGGCGGATTCATCACGCATTTTATACTTTAAAATTTTACCTGCAGCGTTCATCGGGAATTCGTTCACAAACATAAAATATTTTGGAACTTTATGTCTTGCAATTGAGGCATAACCAAATTCTTTCATTTCGTTTTCATCGGCAGTTTCGCCTTTATGAAGAATAATCCATGCACAACATTCTTCACCGTATCTTTCGTCAGGAACACCAACCACCTGAACATCACGAACCTTAGGATTTGTAAGGTAAAATTCTTCAATTTCTCTTGGATAAAGGTTTTCACCGCCACGGATAATCATATCCTTAAGGCGTCCTGTTACCTTGTAGTATCCGTCAGGAGTTCTCATACAGATATCCCCTGAATGGAGCCAGCCATCCTTGTCAATAGCCTGTGCAGTTGCCTCAGGCATCTTATAGTAGCCTTTCATAATGTTAAAGCCACGGGCTACAAATTCACCGCTTTCACCGTCAGGAAGCTCGTCGCCTGTTTCAGGGTCAATAATTTTACATTCAACGCCAGGGAATGCACTTCCAACAGTTTCTACTCTGTGGTCTAAATCCTCGTTAACTTCGCCCATTGTACAGCCAGGGGATGCCTCGGTCTGTCCGTAAACAGAGATAATCTCTCTCATATTCATTTCAACAGATGCACGGCGCATTAAGTCGGCAGGACAGTTAGCCCCTGCCATAATGCCTGTTCTTATATGTGAAAAATCAGTTTTTGCAAAATCAGCGTGATTAAACATTGCAATAAACATTGTAGGAACGCCGTTGAAACAAGTGATTTTTTCGTCATTTACACAGGCAAGTGATGATTTAGGTGAAAAATATGGTATAGGGCAAAGTGTTCCGCCGTGGGTCATAGTAGAAGTCATAGAGAGCACCATGCCGAAGCAGTGGAACATAGGTACCTGAATCATCATACGGTCAGCTGTGGATAAATCCATTCTGTCGCCGATAGTTTTACCGTTGTTTACTATGTTTCTGTGTGTGAGCATCACCCCTTTCGGGAAGCCTGTTGTACCTGATGTGTACTGCATATTACATACATCGTCAGGCTTAACTAAAGATGCGCGTCTTCTCACTTCTTCACGAGGAACGAGAGAAGAACGGGAGAGCATCTGTTCCCAGGTAAGACAGCCCTGCATATCAAAGTCAACTGTTACAACATTTCTGAGGAACGGAAGATTCTTTGAATAAAGTGGTTTGCCCGGTTCAAGATTTTCAAGCTCAGGGCAAAGCTCCTGAATAATTTCTTTATAGTTGATATCCTTGCAGTATTCAATCATAACAAGAGTATGAGTGTCAGACTGCTTTAAGAGATATTCAATTTCGTGTATTCTGTAGGCTGTGTTAACTGTAACTAAAACAGCACCGATTTTTGTAGTTGCCCAGAATGTAATAAACCACTGTGGCACATTTGTCGCCCATACAGCAACGTGGTCCCCTGCCTTAACCCCAAGAGAAATAAGAGCCGCAGCACATTCGTCAACATCGCGTCTGAACTGCTCATAAGTTCTTGTATAATCAAGTGTGGGATATTTAAAAGCGTACTGGTCGGGATATTTTTCAGCCATAGTGTCAAGTACATCGGAGAAAGTAGCGTCAATAACATCATACTTTTTCCATACGAAAGTACCTGTTTTATCTCTGTTATAGTACACCTTGTCAAAGGATTTCTTCTCGCGGTTGAGCTGTGAAATATAGTTGGCAAAGTGAGTTAAAACTATGTCTGCATCGTTAATTTCTTCGTTCCAGGCTGCACAGATATATCCCTCATAGTTAAGAGATGAAAGTGCACCAATCAGCTTTGCTACATCAAGCTCGCCCTCGCCTATAAGCACAGTTCTGCCGTCCTTCATATCTCCCAGACGGACATATTTTATGTATGCACCAAGGGTTTTGATTGTTGCTTCAGAGGTTTCCCCTGCATCAAAATATGTGCCTCTCACGTTCCATGAAGCTCCGATTACAGCAGAAGAGAAGTGGTTGATAATATCAAGAACATTTTCTGTGTTTGCAAGAGCTCCCACAGTTTCAAATAAAA
The DNA here is from genome assembly GCA_017622215.1 of Clostridia bacterium. Taxonomy (GTDB): domain Bacteria; phylum Bacillota; class Clostridia; order Monoglobales; family Monoglobaceae; genus RGIG8709. Next base: position 55,880 of record JAGARO010000011.1, on the reverse strand, counting down.
TGTTTACATCTGTGTTTTCGGCTTTCTTTATAGCCACAGACATCTTTTCATCTAAAACATCAAAGGAAACCTTTTCGTCTATACGGACAATAACGTTTTCTATACCTGATGCAATAGCCATATCAACATATTTTGTGATTAACTCCGCAGTTGTGTTTTCGTTATCGATAGCGTCAGGCATACGAAGAGCTGAAACAGCAAGATTTCTGTTTACAAGCTTTCTTTTTGCATCAGCTATGCGGTCCCGTCTTAAAATGCTGTCGTGGTGTGAACCTCTTTCTTTGATTGCATCATATATTTCAAAGCCCTGAAATCCGTAATCAAAGGCATAACGGCAAGTGTCGAGAAAGGTTGCCCGACTTACATTTTTGGTTGAAAAAACTATTTTCATATTATGCCTCCTCAAATACGATTTTGTTAAGTGCATTTATATAAGCTCTAATACTTGCAGCAACAATATCAGTTGAAGTTCCGTTGCCTGAGTAGAGCTTCCCGTTGTTGCGGAGTCTAACTAAAGCTGAGCCTAAAGCTTCCTTTCCCTCAGTTACAGACTGAACCTGAAAATCGTCAAGCTCGTAGTGGTGGCCTACGCACTGTTCGATTGCACGGAAAGCAGAGTCAATTGGACCGTCTCCGTTTGCAACACCGAAAATAATTTCGTCGTCCACCTTAAGTGTTACCTGGGACATAGAACTTGTTACATTAGAGCTTGTTGTTGTGTATGTTTCAAAATGGTATGTAGATGGCGCCTGCATAGCTGAGCTTGCAATTAAAGCTTCAAATTCCTTTGAACCTACGGCACCTTTCTTTTCACATACCCCGATAAGAGCTTTATATACATTTCCTATATCTGTGTCAGAAAGCTCATATCCTAAAACTTCTGCCGCCTGGGAAACTTGTGCTATTGTAGAATCAGAATCAAGTAAAATCTTTTTTCTGTCGCTTACAGTCTTTTCGTTTTCATAGCTTTCGTGGTTGATGTTTGAAAGCATATCATCAATACTTGCGTGAATTTTTGTAGTATCAAGATTGATTTCGGCGTCAATCTGTGTTCCGCAAATGCTTATTGCGTCGGAAATTTCCCCTGTTAAGAGAACGTCCTTTCCTGCCATAGCACACTTGATACCGTCTGCACCCTTTGAAATTGCAGAGAAAGCAGAAGCTACGCCCATATTTATACGGTCTGAAACCTGAACATAAACAGGAATATTTACAGAAGCCTTAATCTTTTCAACAATATCTGCAATATCCTCTGGTGTTGAAACCCCCGCATCATCACAGATTGTTACGATGCCTGCACCGCATTTTTCTGCCTCTTTCACAGCTGCTACAAGGAAGTCTTCGTCTGCTCTTGTTGCGTCAAGGGCAGAAAATTCAACATCATCACAATATTTCTTTGCTTCTGTTACAAGTTCTGCAATTTTTTCAAGCATAACAGCCTGCTTTACGTGATATGTGTATTCCATCTGGATTGTGGAAACAGGAAGCTCAACCTGAAGACGAGGCATTTTTGCGTCTTTAATGCACTCCCATACGGACTCTACATCCTCTTTATTAAATCCCACAGGAACAGAAAGAACAGCCTTTTGCACATTCTGTGCAATTGTTTTATAAATTATGGTATCCTCGCGAAGATTTTTTACTGCAGGCAATTCAATAGCATTTACGCCAAGGGCATCAGCACAGTTAGCAATTGCTGACTTTTCACGGAAAAGGAGAGAAACTTCTCTGTCCTCTGAAAGCTTTTTAAGAGTAATGTCTGTGATTTTGATTGTTTTCATAATGAAAACTCCTTTCAATATATAAAATAGGGTTTACCAACAAAAAAACGCTCCCGTCTCTTTGTTCTTTCAAAGAGACGAAAACGTAAAGTCCAATGTTTCCGCGGTACCACTCTTCTTCATCCAACAAGGATGCCCTTTAGATGCCAACACATCTTAACTCTGTAACGGGAGTTCCCGTCTGCCACTACTATAGGTTCATGGCAACCGCTCCGCGGTGAGTTCGGCAAAATTCTTCCGATGTCTCGCACCATCCGACATCTCTCTCAAGGCAAAAAGTTTTGCTTACTATTCCGCATCCCAGCGTTTCAAATTACAACAAATTTTATCACAGAAACCTTATTTTGTCAATAGTTTTCGGGAATAAATTTTTCTCTGATTTCGTTAAAGTCTTTGTAAAGATACAGTGAGCCGCAGATTACGGTAAGCTCATTTTCTTTTCGGCAGACGGAGATTGCATCTTTGAGTTTGTCAAAGGCCTCTGACTGTATGCCGAAGGCTCTCGCTTTATCTGACAGTTCTTCTGCTGACAGGGAACGTGGGTTATCTTTAACTGCTACGGCGTAAATTTTAACGCCCTTTGGAATTAAATTAAAGATTTCATTATGGTCCTTTTCTTTCATTGATGCCATTACAAAGCCCATTTTTTTATCAGGGAAATACACCTTGAGGTTTTGGGTAAGGGATTCCATTCCGTTTTTATTGTGGGCACCGTCATAGACTAAATCAGGCGCTAAAATCTCAAACCTTGCAGGGTTTTTTGCCTTTTCTAAACCTTGTCGTATCTGGTTTTCATTAAGCCCTGCGTAAAGGGCACATTCTATGGCAAGGGAGGCATTTTCAAACTGGTTTATGCCTTTAAGATTTGAAGTGAGGTTCTTAAAATCCTTATAGTCAAAGGTTAGGTCAGGGTTAACCTTTGGGTTTTCAGCAACAATTACATTGTCTGAATATTCCTTTATAACTGAAAGTGGGTTTTGAGGGATTGTAACAACTGTACTTCCCTTTATTATTCCGCATTTTTCCCTTGCAACAGCCTCAATTGTGTCCCCTAAATACTCTGTGTGGTCAAGGTCAATCCTCGTGATGACAGAGAGAAATGGAGGGGGGATTATGTTTGTGGCGTCTCGAGTTCCGCCGAGGCCTGTTTCTAAAATTACCATATCGCAGTTTTTCTCTGCAAAGTAAAGGAAAGCACAGGCTGTCCAGATTTCAAACTGGGTTGGCATTTCTCCGTGAAGTTCCTCCACTTTAAGACATTCTGCATGGACTCTTGATAAAAGGTTGTTCATTTCAGTTTCAAGAATCTCTTCTCCGTCAACTGAAATTCTTTCGCAGGGAGAAATAAGATTTGGGGAAATGTATTTTCCGCATTTAAGCCCTGAGCAACTTATCATCTGTCTTAAAAATTCACACACAGAGCCTTTGCCATTTGTTCCTGCAACGTGGATAAATTTAAGGTTTTCCTGAGGATTGCCTAAAAAGTCCATAAGACATCTTATGGATTCTAGGCGTAATCTTGCGATTGCCTGAAAGCTGTTTGCGTAGTTGTTAAAGTTCTTCATTCATAAACCTTCTTATGTATTTTAAGTAGTATTTTGACGGGAATATTGCAATTCCCTGAATTGCCACCTTGAGAATGGAGGCAGGGGTTCTTGTGATAAGTGCAAAGCTGTAATCAGGGAAAATTCCGCATTGTACCAAAATTACAGGGGTTAAAAATTCGTCAATTAAAAACTGCAGTATAAGGCAGATTGTAATTGGCAAAAAGCTCTTTCTTTTATCAATATTAAAAAGGAGAGCGCCGTAGGTAAATCCGCATAAAAACTCAATAAGAGTAAGAAGTGGGATATATGCGCCAACAGGCATTAAAACTGCATTGAAGAAATCCCCTAAAGCACCTACGACTCCGCCCCATATTGGGCCGAAGAAGACGCCCGTTATGAATACTGAAACGAATTTCATAGGAATTTTAATCATAGTTCCTATGCGGAATGTGAAAAACATGGCCAAAATTACTGTTATTGCTGTGAGGAGGCCCAGCCTGCACAGCTTTTTTGTCTTTAAGTTCATAAAAAAATCCTTTCTGCAAATAGCTGCAAAAAGGTTTTTTTCTTTTTACAGCAACGGAATGCGAAATCTACACCGCAAGTCAATGACTTTTCGTATCTGGGACAACTTCCCGTTCCCAAATCACTTAACGCGTAGGTTTCTACTTTGCTAAAGTTTATCTTGTTACAAAATCAATTGTGCCGTCTGTATATGAAATGTCAGGCTCTCCGCAGATAAGCGGACGCGCGTATTTTATAAAGTTTTCGTTCATTTCCATACCGTCAGGGGAAATCATATCTATAGGGATTGTCTTTTCGCCGTTGGCAATTTCGCTGACCTTATATGGAACAATGTCAATTTTATATGGCTCATCTGAAATTCTGTTAAAGCCAATCATTATTGCTGTTTCGCCACTTAATACAAGCTCTACGCCCTTGTGCCCTGCCTCAAAGGCCTCGTCTAAGTCGCATTTTGATGCGCCTACAGAGAAGCATCTCTGGAGGGTGCTGAGCTCGATTGACCTTGTCTTAAGTCCAAGACCCTGTGAAATCCAGCTTTCAACTGTTTTACCTACACCGCCTAAAGCTGCGTGGGCAAAGCCGTCTTTTCTTGTGGCAGTTTTATTTTCGCCGATATAGTTGCCCTCACTATCCTTAATTCCCTCGGAAACAGCTATAATTGAGAAGTTTTTCTCTTTCATAACACCGTCAACTTTTGAGAGGAATTTTTCCTTGTCAAAAACTGTTTCAGGGAGGCAAACTGCGTCAACTGCCTTTATGTTTTCGTTGTTTGCAAGGCTTGCTGCCGCTGTAAGCCAGCCTGCGTTTCTGCCCATAATTTCAAGGACAATTACGGATTTTGTTGTGCCGTAAACCTTTGTGTCAAAGGCAAGCTGTCTTGCTGTGTTTGCAACAAATTTTGCTGCACTTCCAAAGCCCGGTGTATGGTCTGTCTGGCAAAGGTCATTGTCAATTGTTTTAGGAACTCCCACAACACGGATATCGGATTTTTTTTCTGCGAAATACTTGCTTAATTTATCAACTGTATCCATAGAGTCATTTCCGCCGATATAGAGGAAGTAACCTATGTCGTATTTCTTAAAAATTTCCTCGATTTTTTCGTAGGTTTCCCTGCCCTCGTCTAAGTTCGGGAGCTTATGTCTGCAGGAGCCAAGGTAGGAAGAAGGAGTCTGGATAAGAAGCTTCAAAAGTTTTTCGTCCCTGAACTTTTCAAGGTCAACAAGCTCGTCGTTTAAAACTCCGTCAATGCCGTTTACTGTGCCGTAAACCTTTCCAATCTCCTTTGAATCAAGCCCTGCTTTTATAACGCCTGCAAGGGAGGCATTTATTGCAGCGGTAGGACCGCCTGACTGTCCGACTAATAAATTCATATTTTTCTCCTATCGTATCTGGCCGTTGCCGTAAATTCTGTATTTTGTAGAGGTAAGCTCGCGGAGTCCCATAGGGCCTCTTGCGTGGAGTTTTTGGGTACTGATTCCGATTTCTCCGCCGAAACCAAACTCGAAACCGTCAGTAAATCTTGTTGAGGCGTTTACATATACGGCTGCAGCATCAACCTTTTTTAAGAATTTGTCTGCATCCTCCTGTGAAGAAGTTACAATTGCTTCGGAGTGAAGACTTCCGTATTTGTTGATATGCTCAATTGCCTCTTCGGTATTTTCTACAATTTTAATGCCGATTTTAAGGCTTAAAAATTCCTCGTACCATTCATCGTCTGTGGCAATTTTTATGTCATTATATAAATCATTGACCTTTTCGTCTCCAAGGATTTCAACATCCTTTTCGGTAAGTGCAGGAATAATTACAGGAAGGAAATCCTTTGCGATTTCCCTGTGAACAAGGAGTTTTTCTTCTGCGTTACAAACTGACGGACGGGAGGTTTTTGCATTTATAATTATATTCTTCGCCATTTCAATATCCGCAGTTTTATCAACGTAAATATGACAGTTTCCTGTGCCTGTCTGGATTGCAGGGACTGTGGCATTTTCCACAACGGAACGGATAAGACCTGCACCGCCACGGGGGATAATAACGTCAAGGTATTCATTAAGAGTCATAAGTGCCTTTGCACTTTCTCTGTCAGTATTTTCCACAAGGCTTAAAGTTCCCTCAGGGAAATTCATTTCGGAAATTGCTTCTTTCATAACTGAAACCAGGGCTTTATTTGAGTTTATAGCCTCTTTTCCCCCTCGGAGAATAACTGCATTGCCCGATTTTAAGCAAAGGGCAAAAGCGTCGGCTGTAACATTCGGTCTTGCCTCATAGATTATGCCGATAACTCCCAGAGGAACACGGACTTTCTTAATCTCAAGTCCGTTTGGACGGTTGAATTCTTCAATAACCTGGCCGATTGGGTCAGGGAGGTCTGCAATCTGACTTACGCCCTCTGCAATATCCTTAATTCGTGCATCGGTTAAACGAAGTCTGTCTAAAAGACCCTCGCTCATATTGTTGTTTTTGCCGTTTTCAATGTCCTTAAGGTTTTCAGCCAAAATATATTCAGTTTTTTCAACTAAACGCTTTGCAATAAGTCTTAAAAGCTCATTTTTTTCACTTTCGGTTTTAACACCGAGAATGACTGATGCCTTTTTTGCCAGCGCACCTTTTATATTAAGTTCTTCCATAATTCCCTCCATTAAGGCAAAATTATAGCAGGATTTTCACTTGCTTCCTTATATATTGTAATCTTACTGCCGATTGCCTGAACAGGCTCTCCGCCCACCTTTTCTGCAAGCTGGTCGCAGAGATTTCTTGGTGTGTCAGGAGCAGTTTCAAGTACGTGAATTTTAATAAGTTCACGGGCTTCCAACGCGTCCTTAATCATTGAAACCAAGTTATCTGTAATTCCGTCCTTGCCAATCTGGTATAATGCAGGGACTCCGTTTGCAAGTCCTCTTAAATATGCTCTCTGTTTACTTGTTAACATAGTTTTCTCCTTAAAGTTTATTTGATAATTCTGCAAAATCCGAAAGGGAAAGCTTTTCTCCGCGGATGTTTATATCAAGTCCCATTTCTAAAAGCACTCTTTCTATATCAGCTTTTTCCGCTGAAAGATAAGGGCTTTTGGATAATGCGTTCATAAGAGTTTTTCTTCTCTGGCCAAAGGCAGATTTTACAATATTGAAAAACTTCTTTGTGTCCTCTGCTTTAACTGATGGCTCCTCTAAAACCGCTAAATGGATAACAGTTGATGCAACCTTTGGAGGCGGCATAAAACAGTCGGGAGTGGCACGGGTTATAATTTTCGGCTTTGTGTAGTATTGTACGGCAACTGTCAGAGCACCATAGTCCTTACCGCCCGGCTCAGCTATCATTCTGTCTGCCACTTCTTTCTGTATCATAACTGTAATTGACTTAACCTTGTTACAGGTTTCGAGTATTTTCATTATGATAGGAGTGGTAATATAATATGGAAGGTTTGCTACAACTGCAACAGGCATATCCCCAAACTCTTCTTCAATAAGCTTATTTAAGTCAACCTTCATAATGTCTTCGTTTATGAGTTTGAAGTTCTTAAACTCTCCCACTGTATAGTTAAGAAGAGGAAGAAGTCGAGTATCGATTTCTACGGCAACAGTTTTTTTGCTGTTTTGTGCAAGCTCACGGGTAAGTGTACCTGCACCTGGGCCGATTTCAAGAACACCGTAGTCTTCGTTTATTCCTGAACCTTCAACTATTTCATTAAGTACATTTTTATCTATGAGGAAGTTTTGTCCAAGGCCCTTTGAAAATGAAAATCCAAAGGCTTCGATTATGTTCCTCAGTTCTTTAGGGTTTGATAAATTCATTATTTTACAAGATTATGACCTATTTCCGTAACTGAGCCTGCACCCATGGAAATTACAAGGTCCCCTTTCTTTGCATTTTTCTTTATATATCTTTCGATTGCACCAAAATCGTTTATATAAACACCTTTATCTATGAGGAGTGCAAGGTCACAACTGTGTATTGTGCCGTCGTATTTTTCTCTTGCAGGGTAAACATCTGCGATAATTACGTGGTCGGCAAGGGAAAGTGCCTCTGCAAATTCATTTAAAAATGCCTTTGTTCTTGAATAGGTATGAGGCTGGAAGATGCACCATACGTCATTATAGCCCATTTCCATTGCGGATTTTAAAGTTGTTTCAATTTCTGTGGGGTGGTGAGCGTAGTCATCCACAACCTCAACTCCATCAAAGAAACCTAACTTTTCAAAGCGTCTTTTTGTACCTGTAAAGCTTTCAAGCCCTTCTTTGATTGCCTCTTTTTCAATGCCTAATGATACTGCAGCTGCCACGCAGGCAAGGGCGTCATAAACAACATGTTTACCTGATAAATTAAGGGACAGCGAAAGGAATGGTTTTCCCATATAAAGTACGTCAAAATTTGTTCCTTTTTTACTGTTTGGTTTTATGTTTTCAGCTACAAATTCACAATTTTTGGCATCAATACCATATTTTACCACGTTTTTCCCGAAATTTTGCACAATAGATTGTATGTTTTTATCGTCAAAACATACAATAATGTGTCCAAGGGGTGAATTTAGTCTTGCAAATTTCTCAAAAGCTGATATAATGTTATTAAGATTAACAAAATAATCCAGGTGGTCTGCCTCAATATTGGTGATTATTGACAAAAATGGATGGAAATGAAGAAAACTTTCTACATATTCACAGGCTTCTAAAACAAGATAGTCTGTCTTGCCCTGACGGTAGTTTCCCTCAATCTGCGGAAGATTTCCGCCTACTAAAATTGTAGGGTCCTTTTCTGCGGCAAGGAGTATGAGAGAAAGCATGGATGTTGTTGTGGTTTTTCCATGTGTTCCTGCCACTGCGAGAGGGAATTTATAGAGAGTCATAAGCTCCCCTAAAAGTTCGGCTCTTTCGATTACAGGAACATTAAGCTCCCTTGCACGAATCAGCTCGGGATTATCCTCGCTTATGGCAGCTGTATAGCATACCAGGTCAGGATTCTTTATATTTTCCTTTCTTTGTCCAACACAAATTTCAGCCCCCTTTTCGCGAAGCTTCGAAAGGGCTTCTGAATCACTCCGGTCTGAACCGGATACCTTATAGCCAAGGTAGAGCATCATTTCAGCAAGAGCACTCATACTTATTCCGCCGATGCCTATAAAATGCACAGATGAACCGGATTTGAAATTTGCTATTGAGAATTTATTCATAAAAGGTACACTCCTTTGGAATTCTGTTTTTAGAATAGCATATTTTTTAAGAAATGGCAACATTTTTCTTAATGTTTATCTTAATTTTACCCTAATTTTTGTAAAATAATATTATTTATAAATTTGCTGGGCTAGGATGCTTGGCGGAAGGCGGTGTTTCCTATGGAAATAACTGATATCAAAGTAAGAAAAATCAATGCAGAAGGAAGGATGAAGGCAGTAGTTTCTATAACCTTTGATGACACATTTGTTGTTCATGACATTAAGGTTATTGAAGGACAGGACAAGCTCTTTATAGCTATGCCTAGCAGAAAGACTCCTGACGGGGAATTTAAGGACATTGCCCATCCTATCAACTCAGAAATGAGAGAAACAATTCAGACAAAGATTCTTGAAGAATATGAAAAATTCAAGGATGAGGTTGCTGAATAATTTTGCACTGAACTAAACAGGCTGTCTTCTTGACAGTCTGTTTTTTTATTGCTAAAATGTAAAGTAGCATACTTTTGCCCTTTGCATACTATATTTCAGGGGGTGATTTGGATGGCTACTGCATTTTTCTATGTTCTCCTTGTGTTTTTCGCAGTTTACGGCATTATAAGTATGATTGTGGGAATTATGGGAATGCAAATCAGGGAAAAATCTGAAATCCTTGATAAACACTTTGTAATTATGGTTAAAAACGCCGAGGATACCATTGAGGAAATTCTTCGGGAGGAGATATGGGATATTATACATAAAAATCAGACTGCAGATATCTATCTTGTGGATATGGGCTCTGAGGACGGCACATTGGAAATTGTAAAGCTCCTTGAAAAGTCTTACAGCTTTCTCCACGGCGTTACAATGGACCAGTATATAAATTTATTGAAAGGAAGATAGTCTTGGATAAAATCAAGGTAACAATTGAAGAAGTTATATATGAAAATCCAGCCAACGGATATTCTGTTGTTGACTGCTCTTCCGACGGAAATCTCCTTACCCTTACCGGCTATATGCCGGGGGTTGCGCCGGGAGAGAATATTTTAGCATACGGTGAGTGGACAACCCACCCTGAATACGGCGAGCAGTTTAAAGTTGAATACTACGATAAGATTATGCCCACAGAAGAAAGGGATATCGAAAGATATCTGTCTTCAGGGGTACTTCCTCATATCGGAAAGTCCACAGCTGTAAAAATAGTAGAAAAGTTCGGCGTAGATGCCTTTGATATAATTGAACATAACCATTTGCGTCTTACAGAAATCAGCGGAATTTCACAGAGAAAGGCTGACGAAATCTACAAGGCTTATGTGGAACAGGTGGGGGTTAAAGAACTTGTTATGCTTTTCCAGAAGTTCGGGTTATCTCCTGCTTACGCTGTAAAGGCATATAAAAAGCTTGGGGCAGGGGCGAAAAATCTCATTCTTGAAAATCCATATATTCTTTCGGACTGCATAAACGGAATTACATTCCAGATTGCAGATAAAATCGGTGCTGAAATGGGAATTCCAAAGGAGTCCCCTAAAAGAATATACTCGGGAATACGCTCTATTATGATGAATTGCGCCTATAACGGACATACCTTTGTTCCCCTCTCTTCTCTTGCGGCGATGACAAAGGCTAACCTTGAGGTTGACGGAGGAGTGGCGGAGGATGCTGTCTCCGACCTAATTTTCAAGGGCGTGCTTATAAAAGAGGACCTTGGAGATTACGAGGGAATTTACCTTGAGAATTTTTATAATGCAGAAAGATATGTTGCACAAAGACTCCGCGAACTGTCGGGAGTTTGTTTTGAAATGAATCCTGATGAGGTTGAGGCACTTATTGATAAAACTGAAAAGAGCCAGGGCATTGATTTTGCAGAAAACCAGAGGGACGCCATACGTCAGTCCTTTTATAATTCTGCAATGGTAATCACAGGTGGTCCCGGTACGGGTAAAACTACCATTATAAATTCCATAATTAAAATTATGAAATCATTAGGGAAAAAGGTTGCTCTGGCGGCGCCTACGGGAAGAGCTGCAAAGCGGATGAGCGAGGTGTCGGGAGAAGAAGCAAAAACAATTCACAGGCTTCTTGAAAATATTCCTGACGGAGATGAGGTCAATCTTTTTGCCAAAAATGAACATAACAGACTTGACTGTGATGTTCTGATTGTGGACGAGATGTCTATGGTGGACATTACCCTTATGGACAGTCTCCTAAAAGCCTTTCCTGTTGGAGCAAGGCTTATTATGGTGGGGGATGCCGACCAGCTTCCATCTGTTGGTGCAGGCAATGTTTTAAGGGATATAATTGAAAGTGATTCCCTTGTATGTATAAAGCTTAAGGAGATTTTCAGACAGGCAAAGGAAAGTATGATAATTGTAAATGCCCACAGAATTAATAATGGTGAATTTCCTTATCTTAACGATAAGGATAACGATTTTTTCCTTGTAAACAGGGAGACTCCTGAGGAAATCTGTGCAACAATTGTTGACCTTTGTTCAAACAGAATTCCTAAAAGCTACGGCGTGGACAGTATGGCACAGATTCAGGTTCTGACTCCTACGAGAAAGACTGCAATCGGCGTACAGAACCTTAATAATATGCTTCAGGAAGCCTTAAATCCAAGGCGGGCATCGGCTGTGGAGAAGAAAACGGCAGGCTCGACTTTCCGCACAGGAGATAAGGTTATGCAGATTAAAAACAACTATACTATTGAGTGGGAAAAAGAGGACGGAGAAAAGGGCACAGGCGTCTTTAACGGTGATGTTGGCTTTATTTCTTTTATAGATAACAGAAGTAAAAAGGTTACTGTGCAGTTTGAAGATAAAACTGTAAATTATGACTTTATTCAGCTTGAAGAACTTGAACTTGCTTATGCTGTTACTGTTCACAAAAGTCAGGGCAGTGAATTTGATGTAATTATTATTCCTATGGCTGAAACTCACAGGCTTTTGATGACGAGAAATCTTTTATATACAGCTGTTACAAGGGCAAAAAAGCTTGTTGTATTGGTTGGGAAAGAAGAAATAATAGGGGAATACATCAGGAATGATAATATCCAGCGCAGGTATTCAGGTCTTAGGGACAAGCTTTCTTTTTCCTGATTTTGTAATAAAAATTTAACATAATTTACATACAGATGTAATATTTTGCGTATTGCATTATCTTGCTGTTTATTATATAATATCGGTATAAGGATTACTGTCGATTATTAGAAAGGGGACGAGGCTTTATGAAGAAAATTATGGCTATGATTGTTACAGTCTTTATGATGGTTTCTTTATTTGCAGAATGCTGTTTTGCCAAGACCTTTTCTGATATAAATGAAGACAGTCAGCCTTTCCTTTTTGAGTCTGTGGATTATCTTTCGGAGAATGAAATTCTTTCGGGGTATGATGACGGAACCTTTAAAGCTGACAGAAATATCACAAGGGCAGAGGCGTCAAAGATTCTCGCTAACTCCTTAGGTTATGAAGTTGACTATGAGGCAGGGGAACTTCCTTTCACAGATGTTTCCAAGGAACAGTGGTACTATAACTACATAGCATACGCCTATGAAAATGAAATAATTAACGGAATGTCCCCAAAGGAATTCTGGCCACAGGATAATATTACATACGAACAGTTTGTAAAAATGGTGGTTTGTGCTATCGGGGAGGAATATGAGGCTCTTTCCAAGGGCGGAGCAAACTGGTACACAGGTTATCTTGAGGTTGCAGATGAAAAGGGACTTTTAGAGGGTGTTACCGTAAGGGTTAAAGAAAAGGCAACCCGCGGGGACTGTGCAAAGATTTTATATAATGCTTTTAAGAATGACTATCTTGCTATTTTTAAATACACTTCCTTTGAAGAACCTCTTGAAGAGGAAATAGAGGAGTTTGTTGAAGAAGTAGGGGAATATGAATTTGAGAGAATTGTTATTGATGCAGGTCATAACTATTCGGGAATTGACACAGGGGCTGAAAACCCAGATTTAGAGGCTTTTGAACAGGAAATTACCTGGGAGATTGCGGACAAGCTCCGTGAAATCCTTGAAGATAACGGCTATGAAGTTATTATGACAAGGGAAGAAATGGAAGATAATATTGAAGGTGAGGACGTAAAGGAAGTCCTTAAAAACAGGGCGGGAATTGCCAATGAAAATGAGGCTGACCTGTTTATATCCATACATATAAACGCCGGTGGCGGAACAGGAATTGAAACCTATGTTTTAAGGGATAAAACCTACGCCTATGCAATAAGCGAATTTGTGCAGACTGCTTTGACTGAACACACAGGTATGACTGACAGAGGGGTTAAGACCAATGATTATATTGTTTTAACTGAAACAGCTATGCCTGCAATGCTTGTTGAAGCAGGCTTTATCGACAGAGATGAGGACTGTAACTATATTATGAGTGTTGACGGACAGTATGAAATTGCCTGGGGTATTGCACAGGGACTTGAGGATTACAGAAACAGCTTTACTGGAGGATATTAGAATGAAGAAGCCGGAACTTTTAGCTCCTGCGGGAAGTCTTGAAAAACTTAAAACGGCTTTTATATATGGTGCTGATGCAGTTTACATCGGCGGAGAGGAATTTTCTCTTCGTGTTGCTGCGGAGAACTTTACCATGGAGGAAATGGCAGAGGGGGTAAAATACGCCCACGACAGAGGTAAAAAGGTTTACCTTACAGCCAACATAATTCCCCATAACGTTGATATTGATGAGTATGCAGAATTTATTAAATCTGCTTATAAAACAGGGATTGATGCTGTTTTAGTATCTGACCTTGGAATGTTTGCCATAACAAAGGAAATTTGTCCTGATCTTGAAATTCACATAAGCACACAGGCAAATAATGTAAACTTCAAAAGTGCTTGTATGTGGCACGAAATGGGTGCAAAAAGAGTTGTGGTTGCAAGAGAAATGTCCTTTGAGGAGATTGCAGAAATAAGAAAACGCACACCTGAAACTTTAGAGCTTGAGGCTTTTGTTCACGGTGCAATGTGTATTTCCTATTCGGGAAGATGTTTACTCAGCAACTATATGACAAACCGCGACAGCAATCAGGGGGCCTGCTCCCATCCTTGCAGATGGAATTATTATTTAATGGAAGAAAAAAGGCCCGGCGAATATATGCCTGTCTTTGAAAATGAAAGAGGTACATTTATATATAATTCAAAGGACCTCTGTATGATTGAACATATTGAGGATTTAATCAAAAGCGGAATTGACAGCCTTAAAATTGAGGGCAGAGTTAAAACGGAGTATTATCTCGCTACAGTTGTAAAGGCTTACAGGGATGCGATTGATACGTATTTTGAAGACCCTGAAAACTTTAAGTTTGACCCTAAATGGCTTGAAGAACTTAAAAAAGTCAGCCACAGGGACTACACCACAGGCTTTTATTACGGAAAGCCGGGGGGAAATGAGCAAAATTATGAGACAAGCTCTTATATAAGAGATTACGAGCTTATAGGAATTGTAAAAGAATATGACAGGGAGAAAAAACTCCTTTCTGTTGTGCAGAAAAACCGATTTTTCAAAGGAACTGAGGTTGAATTTTTGAGACCAAAAGGCGACTTTGTGAAGCACAAAATCGAATATATGGAAGATGCAGACGGAAATGAAATTGAAGTCGCAAACAGGCCACAGTCAATTGCAAAAATCTGCATTGACGAGGAAATTGAGCCTGAAAGTATGATGCGACAGGTTAGAATTGTAAATAATTAAAATCTATATATTTAAGGAGGTACGAATAATGAAAACATTAAAATCTATGCTTTCAATTATTCTTGTTATTGCCATGCTTTTAACATCAGTTGCAGTTTTTGCTGATGAAACAGCACCGGCAACAACAACCGAAACAACAACAGAAGCTACACAGGAACCTGTTTCCAACATTGTAAGGGAATTTCCTGATGTTGCTAAAACAGAAAAGTATTATGACGCAGTTCAGATACTTAACAAGCTTGACATTATAAAGGGGTATGAAGACGGAACTTTCGGCCCTATGAAGAATGTTACAAGAGCTGAATTTGCTACAATGATTATCAGATTCCTCGGTATGAGCGAAGCTGTTGATAACTCAAAGGAAAATCTTCCTTTCCCTGATATTGACGGGGTTGACTGGGCAATCGGTAATATCCGTACTGCTAAGAGCCTTGGAATTATCAACGGTTACGAGGATGGCACATTCAGACCAAACAACAACGTGTCTTTTGAAGAAGCTGTAAAGATGATTGTTTGTACTTTAGGTTATGAATACTTCTCACAGCCAGGCGCTAACTGGTACGATAAGTATATGAACAGTGCTACAAAGCTTGGTCTTCTTAAGGATGTAATGGGTGCATTAAAGACTCCTGCTACACGTTCATGTATTTCCCAGCTTTTATACAACTCTCTTGAAGTTGAAATTATGGAAAATAATGAAATTACAGAGTACACACCTCTTGATACATACTTAAGAATTCAGAAGTACACAGGTGTTATCACATCAAACGGTCTTACAAGTACATCAGGGGATGTTTACTTAAACGAAAACACAATTTTGGTTGATGACTTTGAATTCTATGTTGATAATCCTGAAGAATACAAAAATCTTATGGGTGCAAAGGTTACTGTTTATTACAAGAAAAACAGAAGAACTGACAGAGATGAAGTTGTTATCCTTAAGATTTTAAGCGGTGAATCTGCAAAGGTTAATGCAAGAGAGGTACTTTCTGCATCAGAAGAACAGATTAAGTACTATATCGAAGAAGCAGACACAACAAAGACTGTTAAGCTTGAAGAAGATAACGTTGTAATCTATAACGGAAGACTTTATGGCGAAACAGAGGAAGACAGTTCTTTCTTCGGCGGTATGATTCCTGCAGTTGGTACACTTGAATTTGTTGATACAAACAAGAACGGCTCTGCTGATGTAATTTATATTGAAGCTTATGAAATGTATTATGTATCACTTGTTACAAGTGCAACATGTACAATTACAGATAAACTTACACCAACTGATGACGACAGAGCGAGAACACTTGTTTTAGACCAGGAAGAAGGAGAAGAGGAAATTCACTTCTATGATGAAGCCGGAAACGAAACAACTTTCTCAAAGATTAAGAAAGGCAATGTACTTGCTATAAGAACAACAAATGATGGTGAAGTTATTAAGGCAACTATCCTTACAAAGAATGTTGTAGGCACAGTTTCTACTGCAAAAGAAGGAAAGAATGCTACAATTGGCGGAAATAAGTATAGCTTCTCTTATGCTGCACCTTGGTTTAACGGCTTAGAAGATAAAATGGCTGAACCACAGAAGAGCGACGAGGGCAAATACTTCCTTGATATTAACGGAGATATTTTCCTTTATGACAAGTCTGCTGTAACACATACATACCAGTATGGATTCCTTCTCGCAGTTGCTATTGATGAAAATGAAAAAGGCGACGAATATATGCAGGCCATGGTTCTTAACACAAGCGGCACAAAAGAAATTATTGACTTCCAGAAGAAGACAAGAATTAATGGAGACCAGCTTGGAACAGATTACGACGGTGCAAAGGATAGATTTGAGGAAACAGCAGCGCTTTCTGCTAACCCTATTTCTCCTGCAGACATGGGTGTAAAACAGCTTATTAAGTACACAACTGTAACAAAGAACGGTGCAAAGACCTTTGACGAAATCGTAACAGTTACAGATGATACTGTAATTGATGATAAGCAGACAGTTGAGGATGAAATTCTTACAAGATATACAGGACTTGATGATGCTGAAGCTACTTATGGTTCAAGTAAGCTTAAGGCAAACGGAAAAGAGGTTAAATTAAGCTCTACAAAGGTATTCGTTGTTCCTCTTGACGTAAATAAGACAGATAAATATAAGGTGGGTTCAACAAGCTCACTTAAGTCATCTGGAAATAAGGTAGAAGTTTTTGATGTTTCTTCAACAGCTGCTAAGGTTGTTGTAATCTATGGTTCAAGCGCTGCACAGCCTGTTAACTATAATACAGCTGTATGCAGAATTGTGGAAGAACCATGGAACGATGATGACCGTTGGAGCGTAAAGGTTTATGACCATAAGAACAAGAAGGAACAGACATACCTTATCTCTGAGGAATCTGAAGACCTTATTGAAGAATTAGAGGTAGGCGACCTTGTAAGATTCAGTCTTGATGCTGACGGTTACCGCAAGATTGACGAAGAATATGTTCTCTACTCATATCAGGAACCTGAAAATATGAACGATAACATGAGATATGATTCAGATACAGATAAGGATGGATTCTTCTACTACACAGATGATAACAGCGGCGACAAGTACTCTTATAAGTATCTCAGTGGTGATGTGGATTATGATGAAGATTATGAACCTGGTACAGACGATGATCCATTATACGGTAGAAAAGCATCTAACAGTGATATTACAATGAAGCTTATCCACGGTTGGATTTACTCAACAGATGATGAACAGGTATTTATCACTGTAAAGGGTGATGAGGAAGAAGAAGTTGCTTCCGGAAACGGTTACTGTATCGATGCTTCATACAGCAACTTCTCAGGCTGTCAGTTCTATGAATATGCTACAACAGGTAATAATAAGTTTAAGTGCACAAGACTTGACGATGCTGAAACAAAATATGAAGATTTAATTGGTACATTTGATTCATATATTGATTACGGCGAAGATGCAACAGAGGTTATTGCATACCTCAACGGCGCATCTGTTAAGGCAGTATTTATCATCAGATAATTAAAATAAAAAGCTGAATGAGTTTTCATTCAGCTTTTTTATTGCACAATAAAAGCGGGAGTTTAAGTACTCCCGCTTATTTTTATAATGTAATTTCTTTTCCGTCTTTGTCAACTATCTTATATTCCTTAAGTTTTCCGTCTTCCCAGGATATGTCAACTGTGTAGCCTCCGCGGGCTTTAAGTCCCTTGACTTCGCCCTTTTCCCATTCCTTTGGAAGTGCAGGAAGAAGCTCGATTTTATCGCCGTGGCTCTGGAGGAGCATTTCTGCAATTGCGGCGCCAATACCAAAGTTTCCGTCAATCTGGAATGGTGGGTGGGCATCAAACATATTTGGGTAAATTGATTTTTCAAACATATTCAATATGTGGTGATTTGCCATTTCAGCGTCCTTGAAGCGAGCGTAAAGACAGGCAATCCATGCGTTTGACCAGCCTGTGTGTCCGCCACCGTTTTCTAAACGGTATTCAAGGGATTTTCTCGCTGCGTCAAACTCAGCCATACCCTCTGTAAGTGTTGTGCCCGGGTAAACTCCGTAGAGGTGGGACACGTGTCTGTGGCCAGGCTCAAGCTCTTCAAATTCGCCGTTCCATTCAAGCAATCTGCCGTCAGAACCAATCTGCACAGGTCTGATTTTTTCAGCATATTCTTTGTAAACTGAGGTGTCTTCCCCTAAAATTTCAGCCATTTTTGTAGCATAAATAAAGAATTCCTTTGTAATAGACAAATCCATTCCGCTTGCCTTGCAGACTGCACATTCTGTTCCGTTATAAATAAAACGGTTTTCAGGGGAGGTTGACGGGCTTGTTATATATTCGCCATTTTCTTCAACCATCCAGTCCATAAGGAAGTCTGCTGCACCCTTTATAATGTGGAAGTTGTTCTTTAAGAAATCCTTGTCGAGAGTGTATAAATAATGCTCCCAGATATGACGGCAACACCATACACCGCCCATTGGCCAGAAGCCCCACATAGGACTCTTTGTGGAGTCGTAGTTATACTTCCAGATGTCTGTGTTGTGCCATGTGCTCCAGCCCTTAAGTCCCATACAGTTGCCTCTCTCAGCCAAACCGTCAAGGAAGTCAAACATTGGAAGATGACACTCTGGGAGAGCACAGACCTCTGCACTCCAGTAGTTCATCTGTGTATTTATGTTTGTTGTGTAGTTGCATCTCCAAGGCGGAAGAATACAGTCGCTCCAGATTCCCTGAAGGTTTGTAGCCTGTGTGCCCTCTCTTGAGGATGCAATAAGAAGATATCTGTTGTAGTCAAACAGGAGTTCTGTGAGCTGTGAATCTCCCTTTGGGTTTTTAATGCGGACATCTGTAGGAAGTCCGTTGTCTTCCCCTAAACTCAAGGAAACTCTGCCGAAGAGTGCCGAATAATCTTTTATATGGTCCTCTTTAATCTTTTCATAGCCCTTTTCTACAGCCTTATCAATAACGTCTTTTGCAATTTTCTTATAATCTCTGCCCTCTGATTCAGGCATCTTGTCGTAGCCGTTAAAGCTTGACTGAATTGTAATAAAGAGTGTAACCTTGGTTGCACCGCCGATATAGAAGGATGAGCCTGCGCTGACAATTCCTGCGTTTGCAACTGCCTTTATAAGAGTGTTGTAGCGGATTGACTCCTTGCTGTCGTCATATTCGATAACCCCTGTTGCACAGTTTACATCTGTAGGAAGCTTTCCGTCAACAGATAAGGTGTTGTCGGAGAATGAAACTGTGTGGCGTACCTCGTTTGAGATATTAACAAAATATTCAAGAGGACATTCTGAAGATATATGATAAATCATAACATCGTCAGGATATGAAACAAATGCCTCTTTTGTAATATTTGCAGTGCCGTTTTTGTAGGTTGTTTCGACTATACCTGTTTCAAGATTCAATGCTCTTTTATAGTCATTTTCAGCCTCTCTCATACGCCTTGTTTCAATAAAAATGTTGCCTGCAGGCATATAAGGCTGGGAGGTTGTGCCAAACATTATTTCAGAGGTTCTCTCGTTTGCTTTATCGTATTCGCCCTTGTCTAAAAGAGCACGGATGCTGTCAAATTCCTCTTTCGTGTGGGAACGTTTTTCCTTAACAGGAGCACCTGAATAAAGGGTGTCCTCGTTTAACTGAATTCTGTCCTGATAGGAGCCTGAGAAAACCATACCACCGATATGGCCGTTGCCGATTGGCAGAGCCTCATTCCAGAATTTTGCTTCGTGGTCATACCATATTTTTTTCATATTTTCACCTCGTTAAAGTGATGTAAGCTTTTTGCTGTCTTCAGCAATCATATCAAAGACTTCGTTGTAGTCAAGACTGAAACCGTCGGTAAAGTCAATTGTCCATTCTTTTCTGTGGACACAGTTTATAAATCTTGCTACAAGCTCAATTTTGCCGTCAACAATTCTGTAACTTGCAAGGAAAGTAGCTTCTTGTGTGCGTCCCTTTTTGATAAGACTCTGGAGATTTGGCTTAAAGGAGGCAGCGACAATTCTGTTTTCAATCCAGAAACCGTTTCCTGCTTTAATTGTCTGTATTCTCTCTCCGTCGGACAGCTTAAGTGAGAATGTGTCGCCTGAAAATTCAGGAAATACAAGGGTGAACTTCTGCCCGTTTGGTTTAAGACGGTAGTATTTTTCAGGAATTTTGATTTCCTTTTCCTCGCTTGAGTAAGGGGTGTAGAGGCTGTCAAGCTTTTCAGCCAAATCAAATTCCTCACCGTCTGCTTCAAAATCTCTGAAATAATCCATCATAATATCAATACATTTCTGCATATCTCTGTTATCGGAGAAGAGGGATAAAACAATCTCCTCTTCAGGGAGAATCATAAGATACTGTCCCCAGGCACCGTCCCCGCGGAAGCCTGTCTGTGAGTTAACCCAGAACTGATAGCCGTAGCCTGAAGTCCAGTCAGGTGTGCCGTTTCCTGAGTTGTCAGTGTGTGGCTTTCCTGCATCCTCGCACCATTTTTCTGTTAAAATTCTTTCTCCGTTCCACATACCTTTGTTAAGGTAGAGAAGTCCGAGCTTTGCAACATCCTTAGAGGAAAGCTGAAGCCCGATTCCGCCTTCGGAGGTTTCTCCCAGCTTGTACCATCTGTCAGGAGTAATGCCTAAAGGCTCAAAAAGGTTAATCATAAGAAAATCAAGAGTAGTCATACCTGTACGCTTTTTGATTATGGCAGAAAGCATATATGTAGAGCCTGTATCGTAGGAAAAATGTGTACCCGGCTCAAATTCCACAGGCTTTTCAAAAAATGCGGAAATGGGATTGTCGGAGTTTGAAACAAGCCTCATAGAACAACCGCCGTGGCCGTTATTCATAGTAAGAACGTGGCGAACACGCATATTTTTTATGTTGTCGTTTATAACCTCGGGAAGATGCTCAGGGAAAATGTCCATAATCTTTTCCTCAAGGTCAACAAGTCCCATTCTTTCTGCAATTCCGATTGCAGTTGAAGTAAAGCTCTTGCTTAGTGAGTATAACTGCATAGGAGCATAGGAATAAGGAGCGATGGCAATTTCGGCCATAAGCTCATTTGATTTATAGAATGAGAAGCTGTGGATTTCAGTTTCAGTTTCCTGAATTTTTTCAATAAAATTCCAAAGCTTTTTCGGGGATATTTTTTTGTTTAAGTAGATTTCAGATTTATTAACCATAATAAGCTCTCCTTGGATTGTTATAATTACCTTGAGTATAGCATTTTTCAGGGCTTATTTCAATAGTTTTAACTTAATTTTAATATTATGGTTATTTTATACAGAAATCAGAGGGAGTTTTTATTATTATTCCATAAAAGATAGGCTTTGTTATTGACTTTTATTTCTAAACAAAGTATAATTAAAATACCATTATGGAGTATTATGTAATTTATATATTTGGAGGGCATCATGATGAAAAAAATTATTAGTTTAACAATCACATTAGTAATGTTATTGTCTTTATTTGCAGTACCCGTACAGGTATCTGCGGAAGGTGATAACGGAACCATTGAACCAAAGCTTGAGGTGAATATTACACCTCTTACAGGGGAGGAGCTTGACGCTTATATTCAGGCTGAACCTGCGAAAAAGGTTGCGTCTAACTTCAATGGTTTATATGAGAGCAACAAGAGAACGAAAAAGGTAATATATGATTCTAACGGAATGGCTAAGTTTCTTGGTCTTCCTGACGGAATAAACGCGTACCTTGTTGATGCTAAGATTTCAAACATAGGTGAATTATCTACAACCTATAATAAGTACGGTATTTATGAAGGTCGCTCCATTGTAACTTTTGCCCTTAGTTTTATGGGCGGAAACGATAAGGAGCTTTTTGATATTGATCTTGCACAGAAACAGATTAGTATTGTCCCTGATATAAACTTAGGAGGCCATGAGGATGTATGGGGTGCAAACAGAACCTCCTACGGAATTTTCTTTGCTTCTGATAAATATACAGTTAGATATCCTTTACCTGCAGTTCCAACGTCAGAAATTGGAGAAGATGACTTAATTGTAGATAGCTTTGATGAATTCGAAATGAAGTTCATTATGTTTACAAAGAAAGCGGATTTTGACCTTAAATTAAGATATGAAATGGTAATTGGTGAATTCGACATAGATGGAAATCCTATTCATAGTTCCATGAAGAATTATGCTCTTGACGACCCTGATGCATATAAGGTTGACCATATTACATATTTTGGTGATTATTCTATAAACGGCGAAAAAACATTATATTATAAGGGCGGAAACGGTGCGCCACAGTATACAGTTGTCTTTAATGATAGTGACGAGGCCGCAGAAGCAAAGGGCTTAGACGATGTAAAACTTAAGGAAGTTACAGTTAAGTCAGGGGACGAGGTTGTTCCGCCGGCAAATCCATCAGACTATGAGCTTAACGATGTACTCTATAAGTTTACAGGCTGGGATAAATCATACGACGCTCCAACAGAAAATCTGGTTGTAACAGCTGTTTATAATGCTGTTCCGAAGAGAACTGTAAAGTTTGTAGGAGAAGACGGCGAAACACAGATTGGTGATATAATTACTGTTAATACAGATGAATTTATTACAGCTGACGACCTTCCTGAAGCAACAAAGGAAGCTGACGAAGAATACTTCTATGAATTCAAGGGATGGAAAACTGTAATTGGCGAAGCTGAATCCGAAGACATTGTAACATTCCCATATAAAATTGTTGCCGACACAACATTTAAGGCTGTATTTGAACCAAAAGATAAGATTTCTGTTGTTTTTGAAAACGAAGACGGAACAGAATATCATTCAGAGGCAATAGCATCAGGCACAAATGTTTATATGCCTGAAACTCCAACAAAGGTTGACCCTGAGGGTCAGGTTGAATATCGTTTTGCAGGATGGAGCTTAAAAGACGATGAGAGCCAGACAATCCTTTCTTTCCCAATTGCTCCGATTATGGATGTAACTTTCGTGCCTGTATTTACAGAATATGAATTATTTACAGTCATTTTTGAAAATGCAGACGGCACAGTTGCAAGTGAACAGAGCATTGCTGACGGCTCAAAGGTTGCAAAGCTAGACCCTGTTCCAAAGGCAGATACTGAAACTGAAAGCTATGAATTCTGGTACTGGGAAGTAAACGGTGCAGATGCTACAAATCTTTTCCCATATACAGTTACAGCTGATACTACATTTAAGCCTGTATATAAGGTTATTCCAAAGCATCTTGTAACATTCTATGACGGGGACGGAAACGTTTTTGAAACACAGAGAGTAACAGACGGCACAAAGGCAACTGTTCCTGCACAGGTTCCTACAAAGACAAACACAGATAAGGTAAGATACACATTCAAGAACTGGCAGAGTATAATCAATAATAATGTAACAGGAGATATTGCGATTTACCCTGTATTCACACCTGAATATATCAATATTGTGAACTATAAAAAGGCTGATGCAAACCTTGACGGAAAGGTTGACGCAAGAGACGGTATTCTCTATGCAAAGCATATTGCTGAAACTGCAATATTTGACGAAGCCCTTATTCCTTATATGGACTTAAATGAAGATGACGTGGTTACAATGGCTGACCTTCAGATTCTCGTTCAGTATCTTATTACAGAAGATATGTCCCTTATTAACTAATAAATTTTAAATAACATCATATAAAGTAATTAAAAGCTAATCTTGGAGGACTATTATGATTACTTACCACGCAGACCACAAAATCTTTAACTTATCAACAAAAAATACTTCATATGTATTCGGTGAGGCTGACGGAAGACTTTTCCATTTACACTGGGGAAAGAAGTTCAACAATCCATTTAATTTTATGTCATATCTGGCAGATTACCAGTACGCAGCTTTCTGTGCAAACACAGAAGAGGGATACTGCCTCGAACCTATGCCGTTGGAATTTTCAACTTTCGGAAACCCTGACTTAAGACAGCCATCACTTCATATCAGATATGAAAACGGCTCAACTGATTCAGTTTTTAAGTATGAAAGCCACAGAATTTTTGACGGAAAGCCTGGTCTTAAAGGTCTTCCTGCTACTTACGTAGAGGACGACAGCGAGGCACAGACACTTGAAATCAAGCTTACAGACGAAATGACAAACATTTCAGTATATCTTTTATATAGCGTTTACCCTGAACTTGATGTTATTACAAGGTCAATGAGGGTTGAAAATAACGGAAAAGAAACTGTTAAAATCCTTCGTGCTATGAGTGCTACAATGGACTTTGTTGAGGACGGATATGAGCTTATCCACCTCCACGGAAATCATATGATGGAAAGACAGGTTGACAGAGTTAAGGTTGCTAAGGCTGATGTAAGTATCGGCAGTGTAAGAGGCGCAAGCAGTCACCGTCATAATCCTTTTATGGCACTTGTTAAGCCTGAAACAACTGAAACACAGGGCGATGCTTATGGCTTTAACTTTGTTTACAGCGGTAACTTTCTTGCAGGTGTAAGCCCTAATATTTACAGAGGCTTCCGTGCACAGATGGGTATTCACCCATTCAACTCTGGTTGGGTATTAGAACCTGGCGCAGATTTCCAGGCTCCTGAAGTTGTTCTTACATACTCACCGTCAGGTCTTGGACAGATGTCAAGAAACTTCCATAAGCTCTACAGAACTCGTATGTGCAGAGGTAAGTTCCGTGATACAGAACGTCCAATCTTAATCAATAACTGGGAAGCTACATACTTCGGCTTTAATGAAGAAAAGCTTCTTGCTATGGCTGAAAAGGCTTCAAAGGCAGGAATTGAACTTTTTGTTATGGACGACGGCTGGTTTGGTAAGAGAGATGACGATAAGAGTTCTCTCGGCGACTGGACAGTTGACTTAAATAAACTTCCTAACGGTCTTGACCACTTAGGAAAGGAACTTAACAAGCTTGGAATGAAGTTTGGCATCTGGTTTGAGCCTGAAATGATTTCCGAAGTAAGTAATCTTTATGAAACACACCCTGACTGGGCGCTTCAGGTTCCTGGAAGATATAAGAATATGGGCAGAACACAGTATATTTTAGACTTGTCCCGTCAGGATGTTTGTGATTATATTGTTGATGCAATTAATAAAGTAATCGGCAGTGCAAATATCGAATATGTAAAGTGGGACTTTAACAGAAATATGACAAATGTTTGGTCTGCACTTTTAGACAGCGAAAAGCAGACTGAAGTATATCACAGATATATGCTCGGTTTATATGATGTTCTTGAAAGAATTACATCTGCTAATCCTGATGTTCTCTTTGAAAGCTGTAGCGGTGGCGGTGGCCGTTTTGACCCGGGTATGCTCTACTATATGCCACAGGTTTGGACAAGTGATAACACCTGTGCAATCGACAGACAGAAGATTCAGTATGGTACATCTTTTGCATACCCTGTTGTAACAATGGGCGCTCACGTAAGTGATGTTCCAAACGGTACTGTAAAGAGAACTCCGCTCCAGACAAGAGCGTTCCTTGCTATGAACGGAACTTATGGATATGAGTTTGATATTACAAAGTTTGACGATGATTATCTTGCACAGCTCAAGATGTATAATGAAATGTTCAAGAAATTAAGAAACACAATTCATAAGGGTGATTTCTACAGATTATATTCACCGTTTGAAACTGACTTTGCTTCATGGCAGTACATTTCTGAAGATAAGGAACAGGCTATTCTCTTTGTATTTGCTAATGCTACATCACACGAAAGACATACATATTTCATAAGAGCACTTGACCTTGACCCTGATGCAGTTTATGTTGAAGATGGTACAGGTAAGGAATACACAGGTGACTACCTTATGAATATCGGGCATATGCTTACTTCAACTCAGGAATACGGTAATGCTTGTTGGGTTTACAACAAGAAGCACTAAGCATAATAAAAAGACCTTCGAAAATTCGAAGGTCTTTATTTTTTACTTTAAGAAGCCGTTTACAATCTGTTCTTCGGCCTCTTCCTCGGTAAGCCCCAGGGTGAGGAGCTTTATAATCTGGTCTCCTGCGATTTTGCCAATTGCTGCCTCGTGGATGAGGGCGGCGTCTAGGTCGTTTGCTTCAAGCTGTGGAATTGCAAGAATCTTTGCGTTATCCATTATGATAGCGTCGCATTCTGTATGGCCTGTGCAAGGAGCGTTACCTACAATTTTTGAATCAAATCTCTGGTAGGAGTTGTCCTTTGCAACTGAACGGGACACAACGTCTGTGCTTGCGTTTTCTCCAAGAAGATTTACGATATATTCGCTTTCAGCAACCTGATTTCCGTGGGTCATAAGTCTTTCACGGACAAGGAGCTTTGCCCCTGCTTTAAGGTCAGCCTTAGTATCTCTTATGGTGGAGTCAACACCTTTAATCTGGACCATTTCCATCTCCATAACGGAATCCTCGTCCATATAAATTTCGGCTTTAGGATTGAGAATTCTCTTTCCCATTCCGTCTCCGTCTCCGTAATGCTTTTCTACATATTTAACCTTTGCACCCTTTTCGAGATAAAAACGGTGAATTCCGTCGTGCTGGGAGTCTGAGCTTCCGCTGTTGTGAATGCCACAGCCTGCTACGATAACTACGTCAGCGTTTTCTCCGATGTGGAAGTCGTTGTAAACTGTTTCCTTAATTCCGCTTTCGCTTAATACAACTGGGATATGAACGCTTTCGTTTTTAGTATTTGCTTTGATGTAAATGTCAATGCCGGGAAGGTCAGTTTTAGTTACAATATCGATATTTTCGGTTGTGTTTCTCTCGGCTGTTTCAGCGTTTGCACGGATGTTGTATGCACCCACAGGAGTTTCGTGGAGGTCTGCAACCTCTTTAAGTATTCTCTTCTGAATTTCATCAATCATTGCACTTGTCCCCTCCCTTGTCAAGTCTGTCGCAACTGCTTACGGCTGCTGTTGTGCCTAAAATTTCAGGAAGAATTTCGTCCTTTGAGCCTGTCTTGGAAATTGTGCCGTTTGCTAAAACTACAATTTCGTCAGCAATATTTAAAATTCTTTCCTGATGTGAAATGATGAGGATTGAGCCCTTTGTGGTCTCTCTCATTCTCTCGAAAACTGCAATAAGATTCTGGAAACTCCAGAGGTCAATGCCTGCTTCAGGCTCGTCGAAGACTGAAAGGCTTGTACCTCTTGCAAGGAGTGTTGCAATTTCAATTCTCTTAAGCTCGCCCCCTGAAAGACTTGCATTTACCTCACGGTTTACATAGTCCCTTGCACAGAGACCAACCTCGGAGAGATATTTGCAGGCGTCAGTTACGGAAATATCTTTTCCTGCTGCAATTCTCAGCAGGTCTAGGACATAAATTCCCTTGAATCTTACAGGCTGCTGGAATGCGAAACTAATTCCCAATTTAGCTCTTTCGGTAATTGACATATCTGTTATGTCTGTGCCGTCAAAAAAGATTTTGCCCTCTGTTGGTTTTTCTATGCCTGCAATAATTTTTGCAAGGGTAGATTTACCACTTCCGTTTGGGCCTGTTATAACAACAAATTTATTATCATCAATATTAAGATTGACATTTTTTAAGATTTCTTTTTCTCCTTTTTCGTCGCTTACTCCAAAGGATATATTCTTAAGTTCAAGCATAATTCCTGTCCTTTCGGTTAATCAGTAAAAGGAAGAGATTTTCTTCCAATGTTGATTTTATCACGGAGGGGAGTACTTGTCAACCTCCGGGGAGGTTTATTTTGAAATTATAGGATA
Source organism: Clostridia bacterium (assembly GCA_017622215.1). Classification (GTDB taxonomy): domain Bacteria; phylum Bacillota; class Clostridia; order Monoglobales; family Monoglobaceae; genus RGIG8709. The sequence continues at coordinate 28,017 of JAGARO010000011.1, read as the reverse complement.
TAAGTAGAGGATATATAACTATACTGAAAAGGAATTGATTGCGGGATATTATTTATATAGAAAAACCCTCTGTAACAGTTGTTACAGGGGGTTTTTGCAAATTACCTGATAGTTATAAATTCTTTAATTATACTGCAGGTGTATCCTTTGGGTCATCGCCATATTTATTAGCGCCGATTGTTCCAGGTAAGAATGAGAAAATCAAAAGAACAATAGCCCCAATTACAGGGATAAATGAAATTAAGAACCACCATGCGGATTTATTAATATCGTGTATTCTGCGGAAAGAAACGGAAAGATTTGGTATCAGCACAAATAAACTATATAGACTTGTAAGAAGCTGGATGCCTATCAAAGAGTCAATTATACTCAAAAGCAAAGTTATAACAGCACTGATGATTGAGAACATCCAATATTCTTTTCTTCTTGCCCTTCCGGAAAAATTAAAATAATTTTTAATCGTATGTATATACCAATTCATGATTTTTCTCCTGTATTAGTATTCGATTTCTGAACCGTATTCACTGGCTAATGCTTCTAAGCCTGCATTGTACTCATCGAGTAATTCAACGCCTTCGCCAAGGCTTTCATATCCTGCATTGATTGTTGCTTCGTCCTGTGTTACGCAACCTTCTGAAAGGGCTTCAAAGCCTTTTTTGTAGGATTCGAAAACCATAACATATTTAGCCTTAAGTTCCTTAACTTCTGCTGTTTCAGGGTTTATACCGTTGAGTTCTGTAAGTGAAGCATCAACAAGGGGAATAAGTACATCGTTAAGGCTTGTTGCAAGTTCAGCGTCGGTTTCAAATGTTTCCCATTTGCTTAATTCTTCGGTAAGGGCTTTATAGTTTATATTTACATTTACAGCTTCAACATTTAAGTAGTTTTCTAAATCGTCGTAAACAGGGTCTCCACAGCCTGCCAAACAAGTAACTGTCATAACAGCCATAAGTAAAAGTGCTAAAAACTTTTTCATAATATTGTCCTCCAAAATTTTATATTTATTATTAGTCTAAAAGTCCGCGTCTGCTTGCTTCTGACCATAAATCCAGTTCACGGGAATAAGGTCCATCACTCATATATATGTCGCGGTTACGGAAATCGTCTATTACTCTCTCTATATTTTCATACTCTGCTAAAAGTCTTTCGTCGCTCATAGTTGCCGGAGGAGTAAGTGTTCCGTACCAGTCAGGCTGTTTCAAGTAGTCTTCTGGTGGATTTGGGTCGAGTTTCATACTTGTTGCAGTACGTGTAACCTTATTTGTAAGGTCTGTTATGAAAGAGCGGTTGTCAAGTGGAGCTACATAATAACGATAAAGGAATGTAGCAATCTGTGCACGTGTACAGGTTGTGTCAGGTGAGAAGATAGTTCCGCCAGCTCCGTTTGTAATACCATTTCTTACTGCCCATGATATAGCTGTATCAAGGTTGGTTCCTTCCTTAACATCAGTGAATGGTACTCTTGAGGCAGATTTGGAACCTGCAAAACGCCAGAAATATTCAACTGTTGAAGCACGGGTACATGGAGTGTTTGGTCCGAATGAAGAACCACCAGGGTTAAATACGCCCTTTTCCTTTGCCCAAAGAGCTACCTTATAGTAATAATCGCTTGATTTTACATCAGAGTATGGGTTGCTGATTGTAGGCTCAGGTGAACCTGCTGCACGCCAGAGGAATGTGAGAATCTGTGCACGGGTACAAGTTGAATTTGGTGAAAAAGCTGTTGAGCTTGTTCCGTTTGTAATACCTTTTTCAACTGCCCAGTTTACAGGTTCAAAGAAATAGTCGGATTTCTTTACATCCTTGAATTCAGGAGTTGTTGCAACTCCTCCCTTAAGGATAGTGAACTTTCCGTAGCTATTACGGTCCTTGGCAGGAGCATACTGGAGTACGCCATTCTTAACCTGAATTACCATAAAGAGGTTGTCAGGATAGTAGTGTCCGCCATAATAAGTCCAGAGATACAAATAATAAGTTTTGTTCTTATCAAGAGAAATATCGCCATCTTCAAAATAAAGTGAAAGTGTATTTGTCTTGCCATATTCCATCTTATGCTCATCAGTATAGAAAAGGATGCCGAACTTATCACTGTTGTCTAAAACCTCATCCCATGAGCCAAAAGCTCTTCCGTAGTAACCGAGGTCTGTGAAGTCGCCATAAGATGCGCTTGTGCCATCTTCACCTGCAGAACGTAAACGCTCTGTCATAACAGTCATACGGCTACTTGCAGATGCTGTGTCCCAGCCAAAATTGATATTAAGGCTCTTTACGTCGCCGCTGTTGTAGTATGAGGCTGAAGTAACTGAAATATCAGTAGCTGCGCCAAATACATTGACAGACATAAGCGATGCACACATAAATACGCATAACAATAAACTTACAATTCTTTTGATTTTCATTTTTAATGTCTCCTTTTTTAATTTTATATATTTTTTATTTTTTGCACATTATCTTGAACCTCCGCCTCCGAAGGATGTTATAGCTTTCGATTTCAGGAATCTTTTGTTTTTTAAATTCCTGGATATTGAAAATTTGTAATTTATATGATATGATAATTATACACCGTACCTTAGGGTACGATGCAATACTTTTTTTGAAAAATTTTGAAGTTTTGGGGAATTTATCTTAAGACTATAAATGAGGAGATTTTTATGAACGATAATAATTTATTTTCCATTGGCGAAGTTGCAAAAGCTGTTGGAATTACCAGAAAAACAATATTAAATTATGAGACAAAGGGACTTGTTCAACCAGATAAAAAAGACGGAGCTTCAGGAAACAGATATTATACAATTGATACTTTTACAAAGGTTCGTACAATACGTATTTTGCAAAACCTGGGACTTACTCTTGATGAAATCCGTGAATACTATAATGGAACCACTGATTTGCAACCAATGATACAGCGACTTGAAAAAATGAGGGATGAACTTAATCTTACCATAGAGAAGCTGAAAGAGAGAATATGTGAAAACAGTGGCGTTGTTGAAGAAATTACAATTGAAGAGCAGACTGTTTACTGTCGTATACATAATTCTGTAACCATTGAAGAAAAAACAGTTTTTTTAAGAAATACGGCACTTGAAGCTATGCGAAAATACGGGACAGATACAACAAGACGTATGTATTTTACCGAGCAATACGCGGATAATCCGGAAAAGGTTTCATATTGCGTTGCTGTACCGCCTGAGAGCCAAGGCGAATATATTGTCAACGTACCTGAACTTAAAGCTGTTTCGCTCTTTCATCACGGGGCTTATGAAGATATTCCTATTGCAATAAAAAAACTGATTTCCTATGCGGAAGAAAACAACATAAAGCTGACGGGGACTTTCCGCTACCTTTACCTGGAGGGCCCACCGCAACACAAGGATAAAAGCAAATTTATCACACAGATAATTGCAATTGTAGAATAAAGCAAGCATTTTATTTCCTAGTCCCCCCATGTGCCTACGGGCACATGGGTTTAAACACACAACAATAAAAATAGACCTGCCGAAAGGCAGGCCTATTTTTATGGCGGAGATGATGGGATTTCTCCCTACGGGAGCCGGTTGTAACATCAGCTCCCACTTCGCAAGCCCTCGTGGTTGCTGTGTTACTGCCCCTCCTTAGCGCTCCCTTTATCGTCCACAGGACGCGGTCGCGCACGTCCCCCATGTGCCCTCGGGCACATGGGTTTAAACACACAACAATAAAAATAGACCTGCCGAAAGGCAGGCCTATTTTTATGGCGGAGATGATGGGATTTGAACCCATGTGCCCGTTAAGGCAACACGATTTCCAATCGTGCTCGTTATGACCACTTCGATACATCTCCAAGTTACCGACTCATTATACTATACTATTTTAGAAAAATCAAGTTTTTTTATTGATTTTTTTAATATGGAGTGATAAAATGAAAAAAAAGACCTACAGGTGAATAATAATGATAAAACTATACAACATTGACCATTTCAGGCTTGAGCAGACTTTTGACTGTGGGCAGTGTTTCAGGTGGACAAAGGACGGAAACGGTGTTTTCTGGGGTGTTGTAGGCACAGAGGCAGTTAAAATGTATTATGTGGACGAAAACACAATCTTTGTGGAAAGCACGAATCCTGACCTTGTGTACTGGAGCCATTACCTTAATTTCTCAAGCGATTATAATAAAATTGAAGAGGCTTTGTCGGAGGATGAACTCCTGAAAAAAGCTATTGATAAAGGAAGAGGAATAAGAATTGTGAAGCAGGAGCCCTGGGAAACAATTGTTTCCTTTATAATTTCCGCAAACAATAATATTCCGAGGATAAAGAAAATTATTGAAAAGCTCTGTGAATGCTTTGGCAATAAAATTGAGTTTGACGGTCGGACATTCTACGGATTCCCGTCCCCTGAAACTCTTGCTGTTTTAGAGCCTTCGGACCTTGCTGAAATAAAGTGCGGGTTCAGGGACAAATACATAATTGATGCGGCGAAAAAGGTTGCATCAGGGGAAATTGATTTAGAAAGAATTCACCTGATGACAGACGAGGACGCAAAGAAAGAGCTTATGAAAATCAATGGCGTGGGGCCTAAGGTGGCGGACTGTATATTGCTTTTTGCATACCAGCGTCATAAAATCTTCCCTCTTGATGTGTGGACAAAACGGATTCTTAAAGAGCAGTACGGCGTTGAGGAAAAGGAAGAAGATTTTATTAAAGAAAAATTTGGAAATTATGCGGGCTTTGCCCAGCAATATTTATACAACTATTTTGCAGTTGAAAAGGAGAAATGAAAAATGCCAATTTATAGCATTATCCTTGCGGCAGGCGAGGGAAAGAGAATGAAATCAAAAATTGCAAAGCCACTTCAGAAGGTTTGCGGAAAGGCTCTTATGGAATGGGTGCTTGAAGCAACTCAGGAAGCAGGTGCAGAAAGAAACATTGCTGTAATCGGTCATATGGCTGAGGAAGTAAAAGAATTTATGGGCGACAGAGTAGAATATACATACCAGCTCCAGCGTCTTGGTACAGGCCACGCTGTTATGCAGGGCATTGAGCCAATCAAAAACGAAAAGGGAACAGTTATGATTCTCTGCGGTGATACACCTTTAATCACAGGTGAAACTCTTAAAAAGGCTCTTTCTGACCACGAAGAAAAGGGCAGAGTTGCCACAGTTCTTACATCAATCGCTCCTGACCCATTCGGCTACGGAAGAGTTATAAGAAATGGCGAAGATGTAGCTAAGATTGTAGAGCAGAAAGATGCGACTGAAGAAGAAAAAATGGTTTGCGAAATCAATTCAGGAATGTATTTCTTTGACATTGAAAAGCTTAACTTTGCATTATCAAAGCTTAATAATAACAATGCACAGGGCGAATACTATCTTACAGATACAATCGAAATCCTTATAAATGCAGGAGAAAAGGTTGGCGCGTTCGTAGTTGATTTTGATGATACTCTCGGTGTAAATGACAGAGTACAGCTTGCACAGGCTGAAAAAATTATGAACGACAGAGTGGTTAAAAAGGTTATGCTTGAGGGTGTTACAGTTATTGACCCGGCAACTACACACATCAGCGCTGATGCTAAAATCGGCATGGACACAGTTTTATACCCTGGCACAATTATCGAGGGTAAGACTGTTATCGGAGAGGACTGCGTTATCGGACCAAATACAAGAATTACAAACTGTGTAATCGGCGATAAGAATGAAATTATAAGCTCAGTTTTAGTTGACAGCACAGTTGGTAATAATACATCTGTTGGCCCATTTGCATATATGAGACCTAACTCAAAGGTTGGCGATAAGGTTAAAATCGGCGACTTTGTTGAAATTAAGAATGCAACAATCGACAACGGAACAAAGGTTGCTCACCTTACTTATGTTGGGGATGCTGATGTTGGTAAGAACGTAAACTTTGGTTGCGGTACAGTTGTTGTAAACTATGACGGCAAGAATAAGCACAGAACAACAATCGGTGATGATGTATTTATCGGCTGTAACACAAACCTTGTTTCACCTGTTAAGGTAAATGACGGTGCTTTCACAGCTGCAGGCTCAACTATTACAGACGAAGTGCCTGAAAATGCTCTTGCAATTGCACGTGCAAAGCAGGTTAATAAGACCGGCTGGGTAAAACCAAAGGACAGAAAGTAGGAAAAAGCATGTATCTTATTGCAGGGCTGGGAAATCCCGGGCGGGAATACGCAGGGACAAGGCATAATGTAGGGTATGAAACCCTTGATGCTGTGGCAGCCAAATATGATATAAAAATAAATAAGTCCAAATTCCGCGGAGAATACGGCGAAGGCTTTATAGAGGGTGAAAAGGTTATCCTCGTAAAGCCTCTCACCTATATGAATTTAAGCGGGGAATGTATAAGGGAATTCCTGAATTTCTATAAGATTGACAACGAAAATCTTATAGTTATTTATGATGATATTTCTCTGCCTCTGGGAAAAATGAGAATAAGACCTAAGGGCAGTGCAGGCGGACATAACGGCATTAAAAACATAATCTACCAGACAGGCTCCGAGGTTTTTCCGAGAATTAAAATCGGTGTTGGAGCCCCTGAACACGAGGACTATGACTTAAAGGACTATGTTTTGGGAAAGATTTCCAAAAAAGAAACAGAAGTTCTTGTTAAAACAGCCATTGATGCTGCCTCTGCAGTTGGAGTTATTATTAAAAACGGAACAGATAAAGCTATGTCGCAATTCAACTAGGATGAAGATATGAACGGCTTTGAAAAGATACTTGAAAACCTTGCAGATTACGAGGATTTTCAAAAAGCATTAAAACTGAACAGAACGCCGCTTGGCGTAATAGGGATAGGGGACTCAGCTCTGAGTCACCTTATTTCTGTTGCAATAAAAAAGAAAAACGGCAGCGGACTTATTGTGTCTGCAACCCGCGGAGAAGCAGAGGCAATCTATAAGGACTTAAAGTTCTTTTTGGGAGAAAATGTGGTTTATTTCCCTGAATCTGCCCCTGTTTTTTATGATGTTTATGCGGCAGGTCGAGATGTTTTGGGCGAGCGTCTTAAGGCTCTTGATAAAATCTATAAGGATAATGCAACGGTTGTAACAACAATCTCCGCCCTTTTGTCTGTAACAGTTCCAAAAGAAAAATATGAGGAGTTGTCCTTTGAATTAAAAGTCGGGGACGATATTTCTATGGAAGAGCTTTCTGAAAAAATGGTTTCTCTTGGCTACACAAGAGAGGAACAGGTCGAGGGCAAGGGACAGTTCTGTATCCACGGCGGAATTTTCGACTTCTATCCGTATTACAGCGACTGTGCCTTCAGAATTGAGTTTTTTGATACAGAGGTGGACTCTGTAAGAATTTTTGACATTGAATCCCAAAGAACAATTGAAATGAGGGACTTTGCAAGAATTACTCCTGCAGGGGAAATTCTGCTTTCCGAAAATGAAAGGGAAAGCCTTGTAAAATATATTGAGAAGGAAACTGAAAAGGATTATAAATCAGGGGACGAAATAAAAGTAAAAAGAGCAGAACTTATGGACAGGGACGCAGAACGCCTTAAAGAAAACATAGGCTTTCCGTCCATTGAAAAATATATTCCTGTGCTTTATAAAGAAAAGCCCTGCCTTACAGATTACACAGAGGATTATACAATTTTCTGGAACGAGCCTGCTTCAATTTCCGAGAAAATCAAGTCCTCAGAGGCTCTGGGTTTTGAAAATTTCAAGGAACTTTTAGAACGTGGAATTATCCCTGAAACAGATATGAAATATACTGCCGATTACGGCAAGACTCTTAAGAAACTCACAGAAAGGGAGTTTATAGGGTTTTCTTTAATCGCCCGTTCCTGCCCTGATATCCGCTTTAAATATCAGGTAAATTTTACAGTAAAAAGTATAAATGACTGGCACGGAAAAATTGAGTTTTTTTATGATGCTTTAAGGCATTATTCAAGGGAAAAATACAAGGTAATTATTTTAGCGGGCTCAAAAACAAGAGTTAAAAACCTTTCTCAGCAGTTAGTGGATAACGGTTATCCCAATACGGTGGTTGAAAGTCTGGAGGATATTTCCGTAAACAGCGGAATAGTTGTAACTGAGGGAGCACTGGAAAGCGGTTTTGAATATCCACTTATAAGAACAGTTGTAATTTCCGACAAGGAAATTTTTGGCACAGAGCGTAAAAAACGCACAAGATTTAAGGTTGATAAAAAGAATAAAATTGATAATTTTGCAGACCTGAATATAGGTGATTTTGTTGTTCATCAGAACCACGGTATAGGTAAATATGTGGGAATTGAACAGCTTTCTGACGGTGGTGTAAAAAGGGACTATTTAAAGATTGTTTATAAGGGGGACGATGTGCTTTATGTCCCTGCTGACCAGCTTTCAATGGTCTATAAGCATATCGGTAAGGACGGCTCAAAGGTAAGCCTTAACAGCCTCGGCGGTGCAGACTGGAACAGGGCAAAGCAGAAGGTTAAAAAGGCCTGCGAGGATATGGCTGATGAACTTCTGGAGCTTTATGCTGCAAGAGAGCAGGTAAAGGGAATTGCCTTTGGAGATGATACCGAGTGGCAGAGGGATTTTGAGGCGGAATTTCCTTATGACGAAACCGACGACCAGCTCACATCAACAAGCGAAATTAAGACTGATATGGAGAAAACAAAGCCTATGGACAGACTTCTCTGCGGAGATGTGGGCTACGGTAAAACTGAGGTGGCAATGAGGGCGGCTTTCAAGGCTGTTATGGCAGGATATCAGGTTGCATACCTTGTGCCTACCACAATCCTAGCAAGTCAGCACTATAACACTTTCAGACAGAGAATGAAAAATTATCCTGTGAATATTGGACTTTTGTCAAGATTCTGTACTCCTGCACAGGAGAGAGATAATAAAAAAATGCTTAAAACAGGGGAACTTGATATTGTAATCGGCACCCATAAGCTTTTAAGCGATACAGTTGCCTATAAAAAGCTTGGACTTTTGATTATTGACGAAGAACAGCGTTTCGGCGTTAAGCATAAGGAAAAAATCAAGGTGCTTAAGAATAATATTGATGTGCTGACTCTGTCGGCTACACCTATTCCGAGAACACTCCATATGTCAATGTCAGGCATAAGGGATATGAGTATTTTAAGTGAACCGCCTGGGGAGAGATTTCCTGTTGCAACCTATGTTATGGAGTATGATAAAAATATCATACGAGAGGCTGTGTCAAGGGAAATTGCAAGAGGCGGACAGGTCTATTATCTTCATAACAGAGTTGACGGAATTTTCTCCGTTGCAAATGAGATTGCATCTTTAGTGCCTGATGCTAGGGTTGCTGTGGCTCACGGACGAATGAAAGAAAGTGAGCTTGAGGAGATTATGGCAGAGGTGCAAAACGGAGAAATTGACGTTTTAGTCTGCACAACCATAATTGAAACAGGCCTTGATATTGCAAATGTAAATACAATTATAATTGAGGATGCAGACAGGCTTGGTTTGTCTCAGCTCTATCAGTTAAGAGGACGAGTGGGACGTTCGGACAGGCTTGCCTACGCCTATCTCACATTCAGACCGCAAAAGGTGCTCAATTCTGACGCGGCAAAAAGATTGAGAGCCATAAAGGAATTTACAGAGTTTGGCTCAGGCTTTAAGATTGCCATGCGGGACCTTGAAATAAGAGGTATGGGAAATCTTATCGGTGCACAGCAAAGCGGACATATGGAAACTGTGGGATATGAGATGTACTGTAAGATACTTGAAGAGGCGATAAACTCCAAAAAGGGAATCGTAAATACAGAGGAAAAGGATACTGTTATTGATGTAAGGGTATCAGCCTTCATTCCTGAAACCTATATAAAGAACCATAGCCAGCGACTTTCTGCCTATAAAAAGGTGGCGTCAATTAAGACTGAGGCGGATTTTTCTGATGTATATGATGAAATGGAGGACCGCTTCGGTACAGTTCCCGGGCAGGTAGAAAACCTTATGGAAATTTCTCTTATAAGGAATATGTGTTCGGCTCTTAAATTTACAGAGGTAAAGGCAACGGATACAGAACTCATATTAAAGTTTATGGCAGATGACCCGCCGGAAATGGAAAACATAGTAAAAATGGCTATGGAAAGCCCGAAAAACATAATAATTTCCAATTCGGCAAAGCCTTTTGTGAAATTTATACTGGGTAAGGAAACAAGAAACAGAGAAAACCTTATCAGAATTAAAAAAATTATTGAAAAACTAAAGAGTTCGTGATATAATAACATCAAATAACTATGATTGGAGTAGATGAATAGTGGAAAATGAAAAAAATATAAATGAAACTCCTGAAACATTGGAAGAGGTTACAGAGGTAGTTGAAGAAATAACTGAAGTAGCTGAAGATGCCATCGAGGAAGTAACAGAGGAAGCTGTGGAGGTACAGGAAATATTTGAAGAGGAAGAACCTGTGGCTGAAACTGAAGAGACGATTCCTGAGGTTAAGGGCAAGACTGTTAACTGGAAGTTCCTTGGCGGAATTATTGCAGGAGTTGTTATTTTGGCTGTGCTTCTTACTGCATTCTTAACAGGTGCATACGGAAATACTTATATGAAGATTGACGGCGTTAAGATTTCAAAGGGAACATATAACTATTTCTTAAAGAACAATATGTACAGCTATCAGGAAAACTATGTATCACAGAAGGATTCTGCATATCTTACAGCACAGTCTGCAAGTGAAGTTTTACCTGTTATTGAAAAGGCGTTAGATGGTTTTGACTGGAATGACAAGAGAGTAATCGGCGAAAATGAGCCTGAAGAGACAAAGAAGTATAAGACTCACAAGGAATATGTAAAATTCCTTGCAGAAAGAGATATTATTGAGTATTACAGCATAATTTCAGATGCGCAGAGACTTGGAATTTCCCTGACTGACGAAGAGAAGAATACTATAAATCAGCAGATTGAACAGCTCAAGGCACAGTATGGCGCAAACTTTACCACACTCATTGAGGCAAATGGTTTCTCAAATGAAGATGAATACAGAGAAGTTATAGAAAGCAATGCTCTTGTCAGAAAAATCAGCGATAAAATTAACGAGGATATAAACGCAGTTTTGCCTGAAAAAGAGGTAAAGAAGATTGAAAAATATCTTTCTGATGATTATATAACAATTAAGACTGTATGGGTTGCAGACAAGCTTCCTTCCGAAGATGACGCAGAGGAAACTGTTGACCGCACAGCATCACAGAACAAGATTAACGAAGCATGGACAAAGGCTAAAAACGGTGATGATATCAACGAAATTATGGATATGTACAGCGTTTACAGACGTCTTGACGGTACAATTTCAAGAGACAGAAGTGCTATGGTGAATATTGTGCCTGAAGCACTTACCGAAAGCTTTAAGAACCAGGTTTTTGCTCTTGAAAACGGTGAAGTTACAGATATTGTTGACTATGGAATGGGTTATATGTTTGCAAAGAGAGTTTTAGGTTTCTCTGAATACAGATATTACAGAATGGACAACGTGGTTATCAGAAAGAACAGAATTGGTATCAATTCTGCAAAAGCTGACTTCTCACTTTTAGATTTATATAAATAAAAATTGAGGGACGGCATAGCTGTCCCTTAAATTGAATATTAGGAGGAAAAATTTATGAAGAGAATCTTATCGTTTTTATTGGTATTAACTATGGTTTTATCCTTTGCATCCTGCGGAAAGGACAAGGACATCAATGACCTTGATACACCTGCAGTTACAGTAAACGGAGAGGCTGTTTCAGAGTCAGTTCTCAACTATTATATTACTGTTAATGCTCTTGATTACGTTTCATATTACGCATCAACAATTGACGGAGAACTTGCCGCAATTGAAGATGTAAATGAATATAAAACAAGACTTACTGAGGCTTTAAAGGGATTTAAGTGGGATGCTAAAGTGCCAAATGATGAACAGGGCAGAACACATTCTAAGATTGTTATGGATACTGTAAGAGAAACACTTGCAAGCCGTAACAGTTTACTTGTTGAAATTAAGAATGCAGGCCTTGAACTTCCACAGGCTGATAAGGACAACATAAAGAAACAGTTTGAAGCGTCTAAAACATCTAACGGTGAAAACTTTAAGAAGTTTATTGAATTATACGGAATTGCTGACGAAAACGAGTACCTCTCACTTATGGAGGAGGAACAGCTTTTGGCTCTTGCAAAGACAGAGCTTAACGCAAATCTTGATAAATACTATAAGGATGCAACTGAGCTTGAAAAGTATAAGAGAGACGACTATGTAAACGTTAAGCATATTCTTATTATGAATGATTCCGAAAAGGGCGATGCGAAGACTGTTGCAACAGAGGTTTACAACAAGGTGAAAAACGGTGCTGATTTTGACGAAATGATGGCACAGTATCAGGAGGATACTGGTTCAGGAATTTATTCATTCGGCCCTGGAGAAATGGTTGAAGCCTTTGAAAAGAAGTCCTTTGAACTTGGAATTAACGAGCTTTCTGAGCCTGTTAAGACTGAATACGGCTATCACGTAATTTTAAGAATTCCTGGTTATGCAGAGGTTGTGGGAAAGGCTGAAGCTGAGGCTGAGGTAAAGACAAACAACGCTTTTGAAAATTACGTTATTAATATAGATATTCTCGACTATTTTGCATAATCCTTCGTAGATTCCTTTTGAGGAGGTGAGGCACTTTGACGCTGTATAGTATTTTGGCAACAATCTTCAGCTATATTTTTACATTTATAATTTACCTGTTTATTCTTCTGATTATCCGTCTTATTTATACAGATATCAGGAATATGAACGGAAAAGTTATGTACGTTGAAGAGGAAGAAGTGCCTGAGGAGGCGGAGTGGGACGCCAGAGCTGTTCTTGTTACTGTGAGAACAGAGGAGTCGGATTACTTCGGTCTGAAAAAGGGTTACAGAATCGGCGAAGGGCCGATTACAGTTGGCCGAGGGGAAGATTGCGATATACAGGTTAAGAATAAGTACCTGTCTATTGAGCATTTTCAGATTTGGTTTGAGGACGGAGTCTGGTACTTAAAAGACCTTGGAAGCCGTAACGGTACATACCATAACGATATTAAAATAAGAAAAATCACTCCTCTTTCAGAGGGTGATGAAATTACATTCGGGGGACTTACATTTATTTTCCAGCCTGAATATGGGGTGATGGAATGAAGCTAAGAAACGGATATATAATGCCTGTACTCCTTATGCTTTTAGGGGCGCTTATGGGCTTCGGGCTTTTATATATGAGGAATGACTATAATATAAATATTATTTATACAGGGCTTATAATTGAATGCCTTTTTATTGTTGTGTGTTCAATCGTAGTCTTTACGCGAATGGGGGACAAGTTTCTTGTCCTTTTTTCCTTTATGCTTATAAGTATAGGAATGCTTATGATATGCAGACTGGATATTGAAAGAGGACTCAAGCAGATTGTCTGGGTTGGCATAGGCTTTGTTGCATTCTTCGGTGCATATCTGGTTTATTATTTCATTGATATCTGGGAGGATTACTGGTATCTTTATGTGGGATTAAGCGTAATTCTTTTTGTGCTTACTCTTACAATAGGAAGGACTGTAAACGGTTCAAAAAACTGGATTGGAATAGGAAGTTTTGCTTTCCAGCCATCAGAAATAATTAAAATTCTCTATATTATGTTCTTGTCCTGTCATTATTCCGGAGCGTGGACAAAACCTATAAAGGAAAAGATTACACCGTCTATTATGACGGCAATTGTTACATATCTTTTCATTGGATTTTTGGTGCTCCAGAGGGACTGGGGTACAATTTTAGTGCTGTTTTCAATCTACATTTTTATGATTTATGTGTACGAGAAAAATCCGCTGTTTCTCGCTGTAAACGTTGGTGCAGCTCTCGTTGTTGCATTTTTGGGATATAAGTTTATGCACCATATTCAATTGCGAGTTACAGCCTGGCTTAACCCCTGGGAACATATCGAAGATATCGGCTATCAGGTAACACAGTCTCTCTTTGCGATTTCTGCAGGAGGCTATTTCGGCAAAGGACTTGGAAACGGAACACCTTATCATATCCCTGAGGTACATACGGACTTTATTTTCTCTGCAATCTGTGAGGAAATGGGCGTGTTTGTAGGGGCGGCTGTTGTGCTTCTCTTTTTCTTGCTTGCATACAGATGCTTTAAAATTGCATTAAAGGCAACAAACCCATATAATAAGTCGGTGGGGCTGGGAGTAACACTTATGTTTTCTCTCCAGTGCTTTATAATAATCGGGGGAGTAATAAAATTTATTCCTCTGACGGGAATAACTCTGCCATTTGTGAGTTATGGCGGTTCATCAATGGTGGTAAGCTTTATCTCCCTTGGAATTATGCAGGCAATCTCTGCCCGTGAGGAAAGGGGTGAGCGAAGTGAATGAGGAAGAAAGAAATGTGGGACTAGCTGAAGAAAAGGATACAAAAACAGATAAAAAAATTATCCACGTTATGATAGTTGTGTCTGCACTCTTTTTGTCCCTCATAACATTTTTGCTCTACATAAATCTTTTTAAGACTGAGGAATATGCCCAAAATCCTTATAATCCACGTCAATGGAGCGAGGAAAGGCATATAAAAAGAGGAGATATTTATGATAGGAACGGTGTGGTTCTGGCTACATCGGAATTTGAAAAAGAGGGAGTACAGAGACGAATTTATCCAGAGGGGAATTTATACAGTCATATAATCGGTTATTCCTCCAGAGTTTACGGAAAAAGCAATCTCGAAATGGAATATAACAGCGAGCTTTTAGGAAAAAACGATTTTTCCATTTCCTTTGATAATGTAAAACAGGGCTCAAGCCTTAATCTTACAATTGATAACAGAATACAAAAATATGCAAGAGAACAGATGAAGGGAAGAAAGGGCGCTGTTGTAGCTATGAACCCATCCACAGGTGAAATTATAGCTATGGTGAGCCTTCCTGACTACGACCCGTCCTCTGAGGCGCTGGAGGAGGAATGGAAAAACCTTGCGGAAAGCGAGGATTACGCACTTCTTCCGAGAGCTACACAGGGACTTTACGCCCCTGGCTCAACCTTTAAGATTTTAACCTCTGCTGCAGTCTATGAAAATGACCTTGAAGACACAGTTTTAGAAGACACAGGCGGTTTTGAAAAGGATGGCATAAAGGTTGCGAACTATAATGACAAGGTTTACGGAGAAATGGACTTAAAGCAGAGCTTTGAGGTTTCTTCAAACCAGATGTTCTGTGAACTTGCCTACAATATGGGCGGGGATACAATTCTTGAAATGGCTGAACGCTTTGGTATAAATAAGGAAATTAAGTTTGACTTAAAAACGGAAGTAAGCCGTATTGAATATGACAAAATGTATAATATGGATGCAGCTATGGTGGGAATTGGACAGGGAAAACTCCTTGTTACACCACTGCAGATGGCTATGATTGGTGCAACCATTGCCAACGACGGAATTATGATGAAGCCATATCTTGTAGATTCTGTTGAGAGGGCAAATGGTACAGTAATATCTGAAACCCAGATAAAAAGCCTTGGAAAGGTGCTTGATTATGACACCGCAGGCTTCGTAAGGGAGCTTATGGTGGGCTCGGTAGAGGCGGGAACCTCTGTAAGAGCAAGTATAAGAGGAATACAGGTTGCAGGAAAAACAGGCACAGCCGAAAACGAAACAAACAAAACTCATTCATGGTTTGTGGGATTTGCTCCTGCGGAAAGGGCGGAAATCTGTGTTGCGGTAATTCTGGAATATGACGGCACAACAGGTGGCTCTACAGCTGCTCCAATCGGCGGAAATGTAATAAAAAAGTATCTTGAGTCGGCTGGAAAAAATTAGGAAAAACTATTGCAATTATTCCGTAGGTATTGTATAATATACATAGACATAAGAGGAAAAAACACCTCGTTTTTGTCTATATTTCACATCATACGGAGGGTAAACTATGAAGTACAATTTGATTTGCAAACACGTGGAGCTGTCCGACAAGAGTAAGGAAAAGCTTTTGAAGAAGTTTGACAGGCTGGAGAAGTTTTTCGGCGATGATGAAGAAATTAAGATTGTTGCATCAGAACAGAGAAGCAAGATGATTGTGGAAATTACAATTAACCACAAGGGTATTCTTATGAGAGCTGAGGCAAGAAACGAAGATATGCTTACTGCGGCAGATATCTGTATGGAAAACCTTGACAGACAGATTAGAAAGAATAAGACAAGACTTGAAAGCAGGGTCAAGGGCGGAGGCTTTAAGGACTATATTCCTTTTACGGATACGGTTGTTGAAGAAGAACAGGATATTAAAATTATAAAAAGCAAGAAAGTTGAGTCAAAGCCTATGAGCGCTGAAGAAGCAGTGCTCCAGATGAATATGTTAGGCCACGACTTCTTCATATTCAATGACGCTGAAACAGACGCAGTATGCGTTGTATATAAGAGAAAGGGAGGAAATTACGGCCTTATTGAAATTGGCTGATAACAACTATGGTAGAGATTAAAGAGATAAATTACGGTGAGTGGGGAAAATGCGTTCAGGTTACTGACGGCAAGCTTGAATTCCTTGCAACTCTCGACTTCGGACCAAGAATTATAAGATTTGGTAAAATTGGCGGAGAAAATGTTTTCTATGAAGACGTTGAAAAGAATATAACAAAGGAAGGTATGGAAGAGGAATTTGCCAAAGTTTACGGCGAGGACCTTGGTGTATGGTATATCCGTGGTGGGCATAGATTGTGGACCAGCCCTGAAGCTCTCCCTCGTTCATATTATCCTGACAATGAACCTGTGGCTTATGAAAAACTTGAGAATGGAATAAGGCTTATTCCGCCTGCTCAGAGAGCAAACAATTTCCAGATGGAAATTGAAATTACAATGCCTGAGGATAATTGTGTGCATCTTATTCATAAGATTACAAACACAGGTCTTTGGCCTGTTGAGGTTGCTCCGTGGGCTTTGTCAGTTCTTGCCCAGGGTGGTACAGAGATTGTGCCTGTTCCTACAAGAAATGCAGGATTTCTTGAAAACAGAAATCTTTCTCTCTGGACATTTACTAAGATGACTGACCCGAGAGTTACATGGGGAGATAAGTATATCACTTTAAAACAGGACCCTAATAACGGCGACGCCTTTAAGGTAGGCCTCAGAAGTCAGCACGGCTATGCTGCGTACTTTAATTTCGGTGATGTTTTCGTTAAGTATTTTGATGCGCCTGAGGGAATAAAGCTCCCTGACCATGACTGTAACTTTGAGACATACACCTGCGCTCATATGCTGGAAATGGAAAGTATCGGCGAACTTAAAAATCTTCAGCCTGGAGATACAGTAACCCACAGCGAATGCTGGAGCTACTATGAGAATGTTCCTGTTCCTGCAAACGAAG
The DNA here is from genome assembly GCA_017622215.1 of Clostridia bacterium. Lineage (GTDB taxonomy): Bacteria > Bacillota > Clostridia > Monoglobales > Monoglobaceae > RGIG8709. The sequence continues at coordinate 10,709 of JAGARO010000011.1, read as the reverse complement.
AGGAAATGGATAAATTCTTTAAAGAATATGTAGAGTATTAAAAAAACAGCCCTTTTGAGGGCTGTTTTAATTTTTGCAAACAAAAAGGCCGACCTATTGGCCGGCTATGTAATTAAAATTAGATGATGTATTTTCCAAGGTAGAAAAGGAAAACTGCAACCACTGCTAATACAGTAATAGTAGCAGCACGGATAAGTTTTTCCTGCCATGTGAAAGGAATTCTTGCTTCGCCTTTGCCAAGCTTCTTAAAACACTTAGGGCAGAGAATGTCACCGTCTGAACAGAGAACTCCTTCTAAATTACACTTTTTACAGAAAACACCTGTTTCGTTACATCTTTTTTTAAGACACTTTTCAACAACTTCAATACTCATTTTCAAAACTCCTTAATGCAATAATTAATAATGTGAAATTAAAAAATGTTAAACAACGCAGAACCTGTTGCGATATAATAAAGGGCGTAAATAACAATTGCTACAGTAACTATGCCAAGTGCCACAGAAAGAGTAGCTCGTTTCACCTTGCTGAAAGTAAATACACGAAATTTTTCCTGGTGAAATATTTTTTTGCGGCACATAGGACATAAGAATTTTCCGTTGATATTCTTAAGGGTGCCGTTTATTCCGCAGTTTTCACATGCGCCATTCATGTTTTCATTCATAAAAATTTCCCCTACTTCTTATAATTCAAATACATTATATCATATAGTGTAAAAAAATACAATATTTTTTATAAAAAAATTTCGGTAAATTTTCCCGTCAGATTTTCATCGGATTTAAAGTAGACATCCATATAGTTGTCCGTTGTCCCGTGGTACACACCTTTTTTGCATAGTTCCACTAAAACACGCATTTTTTTGCCCTTATATTTTGCGTAAAATTCCTGTTTCATTTTTTCTGCCAACTCAAGCATTTTCTGACTTCTGATATCTTTTACATTGTCGGAAACCTGATTTGGCATTTTCTCTGCCTTTGTGCCTTTGCGGATTGAATATTTAAAAATATGCATCTGCATAAAGCCGATTTCTTTGCAAAATTCATAGGATTTTTCAAACTCTTCGTCAGTTTCCCCGGGAAATCCCACCATAAAGTCAGTGGTGATTGAGGTGTCGGGAATGTTGTCCCTTAAAAGCTTAACGGCTTTCCTGAATTCGTCTGTTGTGTAGTGCCTGTTCATTCGTTTTAAGGTTTCGTCGCAACCACTCTGAAGAGCCAGGTGAAATTGTGGACAGAGGTTTTTAAGTTTTTTTGCACGGCTGACAAATTCTTCTGTGATTATAACAGGCTCGATTGAGCCAAGACGCACTCGGGCAATTCCTTCGACGGAGCAGACTGCCTCAATAACATCAATAAGTTTATTGCCGTTATCCAAATCTTTTCCGTAGGAGCCGATATGAATGCCCGTTAAAACTACCTCTTTGTAACCGCTTTTGGCAAGGAGTTTTACCTCTTCCACGATTTTGTCGATTGAGCGGGAACGGACTCTGCCACGGGCATAGGGGATTATACAGTAGGTGCAGAAATTGTTACAGCCGTCCTCGATTTTAACGTTTGCTCTGATTCTTGACTGTCCCTCTGTGAGAGCAAGCTCCTCGTATTTTGTTTCCTTTGAAATGTCAGTGCAGGCAAAAATCTTTTTCTTTGATTTATAAGCCTCCTCGCAAAGATTTACGATTTCACCTTTGTTTCCGTTGCCGATTACTATGTCAACCTCGGGGATTTCTCTTATTTTTTCAGGTTCAGTCTGTGAAAGACATCCCATAGACACTACGATGGCGTCAGGGTTTTTGTGCTTTGCCTTGCGGAGCGCCTGACGGGACTTTTGTGCGCCTATGCTTGTTACTGTGCAGGTGTTGACAATATATACATCAGCCACCTCTTTTGAGGGCACAACAATATGGCCTTTGTCCCTGAAAATCTGGGAAATTGCCTCGGATTCATATATGTTTGTCTTGCAACCTAAGGTGATAAATGCAACTTTCACTACAAAACTCCTAAAAAAAGTAAGATTTTTATGATAAAATTATACAACTTTTTATTGACTATTGCAAGGAAAAAATGTATAATATATGTGGAATTTTTATAGGAAGGAAGAAAAAGGTAAAATGAAAAGCTGTACAATTTCACTTCATTCCATTGATGATGTTAAAAATTTCGTTAATCTTGTTGCTAAATGCGACTATGATGTTGACATTACTTCAGGCCGTTACATAGTTGACGCCAAGTCCATTATGGGTATATTCAGTCTTGACCTGAAACAGCCTATTACAGTTGAAATCCATTCGGAGGATTGTGAGGATTTACTCAATGAGCTCAAAGAGTTTGCTGAATAAGGAATTTATGATTCTTGCTCTTGAGGAAGCAACCTTAGCTATGTCCGAGGGAGAAATTCCCGTGGGGGCTGTAATTGTCAAAGACGGACAAGTTATAGCAAGAGCTCATAACGAAAGGGAGAGAGGAAAAAATCCACTCTACCATGCAGAAATTCTTGCACTAGACAGAGCGTCAAAGCATTTAGACAGCTGGCGACTTGAGGATTGCGACTTGTATGTAACCCTGGAACCCTGTATAATGTGCATAAGCGCTTGTATTCAGGCAAGAATCCGTAATATTTATTTTGGAGCTTATGACGAAAAGGGCGGAGCAGTTTGTTCTATTGCAAACATTCCTGACATTCCGAGACTGAGCCACAGAATTTTCTGTCGGGGAGGAATAATGGAGGAAGAATGCTCAAAGTTGCTCAGGGACTTTTTTAAAAACCTGAGAAATAAAGAAATATAATTAAATTAAAATATACTTTTTAGGAGGAACTAAAAAATGGCAAAATTCGTTTATCTTTTTAGCGAAGGCGACGCTTCAATGAGAGAACTTCTCGGCGGTAAGGGCGCTAACCTTGCTGAAATGACAAAAATCGGTCTTCCTGTACCACAGGGCTTTACAGTATCTACTGAAGCGTGTACTCAGTACTACGAAGACGGCCGTAAAATCAACGACGCAATCCAGGCTGAAATCATGGAAAACATTGTAAAGATGGAAGCTATTTGCGGAAAGAAATTCGGAGATAAGGAAAATCCTCTCCTCGTTTCTGTTCGTTCAGGTGCCAGAGCTTCAATGCCTGGTATGATGGACACAATCTTAAACCTTGGTCTTAACGAAGACGTTGTAGAAACAATGGCTGCAAAGACAGGCAACGCTCGTTGGGCTTGGGACTGCTACAGAAGATTTATTCAGATGTATTCTGACGTAGTTATGGAAGTTGGTAAGAAGTACTTTGAACAGCTTATCGACGAAATGAAGGAAAAGAAGGGTGTAACTCAGGATATCGAGCTTACAGCTGATGACCTTAAGGAACTTGCTGCTGCATTCAAGGCTGAATACAAGAACAAGATTGGTAAGGACTTCCCAACTGATCCTAAAGAACAGCTTATGGGTGCTGTTGAAGCGGTATTCCGTTCATGGGATAACCCAAGAGCTAACGTTTACAGAAGAGACAACGATATCCCTTATTCATGGGGTACAGCTGTTAACGTACAGATGATGGCATTCGGTAACATGGGTGATGACTGTGGTACTGGTGTTGCATTTACAAGAGACCCAGCTACAGGTGAACCTGGACTTATGGGTGAATTCCTTGTAAACGCACAGGGCGAAGACGTTGTTGCTGGTGTTAGAACACCAATGCCAATCGCTCAGATGGCTGAAAAGTTCCCTGAAGCTTTTGAAGAATTCAACAAGGTTTGTGCAATTCTCGAAGACCATTACAGAGATATGCAGGACATGGAATTCACAATTGAAAACAGAAAGCTTTATATGCTCCAGACAAGAAACGGTAAGAGAACAGCTAAGGCTGCTCTTAAGATTGCTTGTGATTTAGTTGATGAAGGTATGATCGATAAGAAGAAGGCTGTTGCTATGATCGATCCTAGAAACCTTGATACACTTCTCCACCCACAGTTTGATGCTAAGGCATTAAAGGCTGCTACACCAATGGGCAGAGGTCTCGGTGCTTCTCCTGGTGCTGCTTGTGGTAAGATTGTGTTCACAGCTGAAGACGCAGAAGCTTGGAACTCAAGAGGCGAAAAGGTTATCCTCGTTCGTCTTGAAACATCACCTGAAGATATTACAGGTATGAAGGCTTCACAGGGTATCCTCACAGTTCGTGGTGGTATGACATCTCACGCTGCCGTTGTTGCTCGTGGTATGGGTACATGTTGCGTATCCGGTTGTGGCGACATCAACATGGATGAAGAAAATAAGAAGTTTACACTTGCAGGTAAGACTTTCACAGAAGGCGACTGCATTTCAATTGACGGTTCAACAGGTAATATCTATGACGGTATTATTCCTACAGTTGACGCTGAAATCGCTGGCGAATTCGGTAGAATTATGGAATGGGCTGATGAATTCAGAACACTCAAGGTAAGAACAAACGCTGATACTCCTGCTGATGCTAAGAAGGCTCGTGAACTCGGCGCTGAAGGTATCGGTCTCTGCCGTACAGAACATATGTTCTTCGAAGCTGACAGAATTGCAGCATTCAGAGAAATGATTTGTGCTGATACAGTAGAAGAAAGAGAAGCTGCTCTTGATAAGATTCTTCCTTACCAGCAGGGAGACTTCGAAAAGCTTTACGAAGCTTTAGAAGGTTGTCCTGTAACAATCAGATTCTTAGACCCACCACTCCATGAATTCGTTCCAACAGAAGAAGCTGATATTAAGCTCCTCGCTGATGCACAGGGCAAGAGCGTTGAAGATATTAAGGCTATTATTTCTTCACTCCACGAATTTAACCCAATGATGGGACACCGTGGTTGTCGTCTTGCAGTAACATATCCTGAAATTGCAAAGATGCAGACAAAGGCTGTTATCCGTGCAGCTATCAACGTTAAGAAGAATCATCCTGACTGGAACGTAGTTCCTGAAATTATGATTCCACTCCCAGGCGAACTCAAGGAATTCAAGTATGTTAAGAATTTCGTAGTAGCTACAGCTGATGCTGAAATCGCTGCTGCTGGTGCTGACCTCAAGTACGAAGTTGGTACAATGATGGAAATTCCAAGAGCATGTCTTACAGCTGACGCTATTGCTACAGAAGCTGAATTCTTCTGCTTCGGTACAAACGACTTAACACAGATGACATACGGCTTCTCAAGAGACGATGCTGGTAAGTTCTTAGATGCTTACTATGATGCAAAGATCTTCGAAAACGACCCATTTGCTAAGCTCGACCAGACAGGTGTTGGTAAGCTTATGGAAATGGCTGTTGAAAATGGTAAGAAGGTTCGTTCAACAATGCACTGCGGTATCTGTGGTGAGCACGGCGGCGACCCTGTATCAGTAGAATTCTGCCACGAAATCGGACTTGATTATGTATCATGTTCACCATTCCGTGTTCCAATTGCTAGACTTGCTGCTGCTCAGGCTGCTATTAAGAATATGTAATTCATTTACACATATAAAAAGGACTACTTTTTAAGTAGTCCTTTTTTGTTTGCGTTAAGCAGCCTATCGCATTAAAGTAAAAACTTTTGCGAGAGTTTGAACCTCGCTTAAACCCGCACGGTTAAGCCATTTGTAGGGGTACAGTTACAGTGTAACCGAGGGGATTTCGAGCTGTTAGACAGTCTTTTTAGATAGAGTAAATTAGCGGAAGTTAAAGGAACTTAAAAAGCGATAAAAACCGCATAAAATCAAGGCTTTGAGGGGTTAAAATCCTTCAAAGCCTTTGCTGTTCTTGCAAATTTCGTATTGCCACTTTTAGATAGCTTTTTTGGGTTTTCGCTAGAAAAGTGCTAGAAAAATGTTAGATAATATATATGAAACGATAAAACAGTTTTGCAGAATAACTTTACCTTGAAAACAAACAATAAATAAGGGTAAATTTGCTTGATTCTTTGACTTTTCCCTTAAAAAGTGGTAATATTTAAGGGAAAGAAAGGTTATTAAGGGCATTACAGATTAAAATAAAATCAGAAAGGTTATGATGTTATGAACAGACCGCACATAATCTGTCATATGGTGACATCAATAGACGGAAAGGTTACGGGAGAATTTTTGTCCCGACAGGAATGTGAAAAAGCTACGGAAATATATTATGAGTTAAATCGTGAGTATAACAAAAATGGCGCAAATGGATTTATTTGCGGTCGTGTGACGATGGAAAGCAGTTTCACAGGCGGTTGGTATCCTGATTTGACGAGGTACGAGCCTATTGATAATAAAAATGATTTTATCCCTGATAATTTGTCGGGATTCTATGCAGTAAGCTTTGACCCCAAAGGCAAGCTTGGTTGGAAAAGTAATAAAATAATTGACGAAGACCCAGGTTATGGAGATGCACAGATAATAGAAGTTTTAACCGAGCAAGTTGACGGGCGTTATCTTGCCTATCTGCAGAGTATGAAGATTCCGTATATCTTTGCAGGCGAAAACAAGATTGATGTTAAAATCGCTCTTGAAAAGCTTAAAAACCTTATGGGTATAAACTCTATTCTTTTAGAGGGCGGTAGCATTGTAAACGGTTATTTTGAGCGAGCAGGTGTAATTGACGAGCTTAGTCTTGTTGTCGCACCGATTGTTGCAGACGCTGAAGATAAACCATTATTTATGGATAGCAGATTATCCGAATTTAAATTAAAAGAAATCAAGCAATACGACGATGTTGCTTGGATGAATTATATACGAAAATAAGGTGTTATATTAAATGAATGACAAAAAAGAATTTTTAGCGACAGAGCCTATCGGTAAGCTTTTGTTCAGACTGTCTATTCCGACTGTTGTGGCACAGCTTATCAATATGCTTTACAATATAGTTGACCGCATATACATAGGTCATATGCCCGGAGATGGAAGTATGGCACTTACAGGGGTTGGTGTGTGTATGCCCCTGATTATGCTTGTTGCAGCTTTTGCTGCGTTAGTAAGCTCAGGCGGTGCACCGAGAGCCTCTATCTTTATGGGTGAAAAGGATAATGAATCTGCTGAAAAGACACTTGGCAACTGTTTTAGTTTGCAGATTGTTGTGTCGGTTATCCTGACCGCAGTTTTGCTTATATGGAACAAGGATTTGCTCCTTGCCTTTGGAGCAAGCGAAAACACAATAGGCTATGCAACCGATTACATGAGCATTTACGCCCTTGGCACTTTGTTTGTGCAGATGACCTTGGGTATGAACACATTTATCACAGCGCAAGGCTTTACCACTATATCGATGGTTTCGGTAATTATCGGTGCGGTGTGTAATATTGTGCTTGACCCTATATTTATTTTTGGATTCCAAATGGGTGTAAAGGGTGCGGCACTTGCGACTATCATTTCGCAGATGCTTTCCTGTGTATGGATTATCTCTTTCCTTTGTGGCAAAAAGACACAGCTCAAAATAAAAAAAGAAAATCTGAAACTCAGAGCAGACATAATACTGCCTTGCATCGCACTCGGGACAGCGGCTTTTGTTATGCAGTCAAGCGAAAGTGTGATTTCCGTTTGCTTTAATTCTTCACTCCTTAAATATGGCGGAGATATTGCAGTCGGTGCTATGACCATTATGACAAGTGTTATGCAGTTTGCAATGTTACCTCTGCAGGGAATTGCACAAGGTGCTCAACCCATTACAAGCTACAATTTCGGTGCTAAAAGAGCAGACAGAGTAAAGAAAACATTCCGTTTGCTTTTAATCACTTGTTTAACATATTCCATCGCACTCTGGACAGCGGTTATGATAGCTCCGCAAGTGTTTGTTAAGATATTTACATCGGATAGCACCCTTGCACAGTTTGCAGCCCCGATGCTGAGAATTTATCTCGGCGGACTTGGTCTCTTTGGTATTCAGATTGCCTGCCAGATGACATTTACATCGCTTGGCAAAGCGGCAAACTCCATCGTGGTTGCAGTTGTGCGTAAATTCGTATTGCTACTTCCGCTGATTTATATTATGCCAAGCATTTTGGCGGACAAGACACAAGCGGTTTATATGGCTGAGCCTGTAGCAGACATTATCGCGGTTACATTTACGGCAATACTGTTTACATTCCAGTTTAAGAAGGCATTAAAAGAAATAACGGAGGTGTAGAGATGAAGGTTGTTATTGTTGGAGGAGTTGCAGGCGGTGCTACGGCTGCAGCAAGAATCAGAAGACTTGATGAAAATGCAGAGATAATCATATTTGAGCGAAGCGGATATGTTTCTTATGCAAATTGCGGACTCCCTTACTATATCGGCGGAGAAATAGCTGACAAAGAAGATTTGTTTTTGCAGACTCCCGAAGGATTTTGGTCGAGATTTAAAATTGATGTAAGAACTCTTCATGAGGTAACTAAAATAAACCGTGATAGAAAAACTGTTACAGTATTGGATAAAATGAGCGGAAAAGTGTTTGAAGAAAGCTACGACAAACTCATTTTATCTCCCGGTTCAAAGCCTGTTATGCCTGATTTTTGCAAGGGAAATTGCAGTAATATTTTCACACTTCGCACAGTGGAAGATACACTTAAAATCCGTGAGTTTACAGACAACAATCCTACTCGGACGGCAGTTATCATCGGCGGTGGTTTTATAGGACTTGAGATGGCGGAAAATCTTAAAAACCGCAGTATAGATATTACTGTCATCCAAAAAGGCGACCACCTTTTAAACACAGTAGATAGTGACATTGCATCATTTGTTCACACAAATTTAAGGACAAAGGGCATCAATATTCTTTTAAATGCCAATGTAAAAAGTATTGAGAAGAACATTGTCATTACCGATTGTAAGGAGATACCTGCTGATATGGTCATTGTATCTGTTGGTGTTTCACCTGAAAATACGCTTGCAAAGGATGCAGGACTCGCATTGGGCGTAAAGGGGGCAATTGTAGTTTCTGACAATATGCAAACCTCGGATAAGGATATTTACGCAGTCGGTGATGCAGTCGAGGTGGAAAACTTTATTTCGAAAAATAAGGCAGTTATAACATTAGCAGGCCCTGCCAATAAAGAGGGGCGAATTGCGGCAGACAATATTTGCGGAATTAACAGCACCTATAAAGGCACGCAAGGCGCATCGGTTATTAAACTTTTTGATATGACAGTTGCATCAACAGGAATGACTGAAACTCAGCTTAAATTAAGCAATATCGCTTACGAAAAAGTTATTCTATCGCCCCTTTCTCACGCAGGATATTACCCGGGGGCAACGGTTATGACCTTAAAGGTTATATTTGAAAAGGAAACATATAAAATCCTCGGCGCACAAGCGGTAGGTTATGAGGGTGTTGAAAAAAGAATTGATGTAATTGCCACTGCAATTTTTGCAGGACTTACAGCGGACAAGCTAAAAGACCTTGAGCTTTCCTATGCACCGCCATATTCTTCGGCAAAAGACCCTGTGAATATGGCAGGCTTTATCATTGAAAATATAAAAAACGGTATTGTAGGGCAGTTCTATTATGAGGATATTCCTCTTCTTCAAAAAAGAGATGATATCACGCTTTTAGATACAAGAACCGTCTACGAATATATGCGCGGTCATGCAGAGGGCTTTATCAATATCCCCGTTGATGAACTGCGTGAAAGACTTACAGAACTCGATAAATCAAAACCTGTATATGTGATGTGCCAGAGCGGTTTAAGGAGCTATCTTGCGACAAGAATACTTATGCAAAACGGTTTTGATGCCTACAATTTTGCAGGCGGATACAGACTTTATGGCACGATGTACTATGATGAGGTTGTATCAAAAAATGCATATGACTGCGGAATGGAGAAATAGAATGTTAAATAAATTATTAAAAAGTGTATTAGACCAGGACCTTGCCCCTGTAGTTGTTTGCGATATAGATGATATCATTGTATATATGAATCCATCTGCGATTACTCGGTATCACAAGAATTTGACGGGCAAAAGCATTAAAGACTGCCACCCGCCAAAAGCTAATGAAATGATAGACAAGGTGGTTGCGTGGTTTAAAGAAAGCAAGGATAATAACATCATATACACCTATCGCAATGACGAGGAAAATAAGGATGTGTATATGGTAGCTCTTCGTGATGATGACGGCAGTCTAATCGGCTATTACGAAAAGCACGAGTATAGAAATAAAGAAACAGTAGGACTTTATCAGCAAAAAAAATAAATTATTAAAGGAGACAAAACACTATGAAAATTGCAGTAACTTATGAAAACGGAGAAATCTTCGGACATTTTGGACACACAAAACAGTTTAAGGTATATGAAGCCGAAAACGGCAAAATACTTTCATCAAAAGTGATAGATACAAACGGAAGCGGACACGGAGCACTTGCCGGTATGCTCTCTGCACTTAATGTTGATGTACTTATCTGCGGTGGCATCGGCGGAGGCGCACAGATGGCACTTAGCAACGCGGGAATTAAGTTGTTTGGCGGTGTTCAGGGTGATGCAGACAAAGCAGTGGAGGCTTACCTTAACGATGCTCTCCAATACGATCCCGATGCAAAATGCGACCACCACGACCACGAGCACACTGATGGTCATACCTGCGGTGAACACGGTTGCGGCGGAAACTGTCACGGACATAATTAAAGGTTTTGTAAAAGAGGTACAAAATGAGAACACGACAAGAAGTGATAGATTTTTGTCTATCGCTTAATGACACATACGAAGATTATCCCTTCCATGATTTTAACTGGACTATTATGAGGCATAAGGGCAATCAAAAGATGTTTGCAGCTATATATGAGCATTTGGGAAACAT
>JAGARO010000010.1 GCA_017622215.1 Clostridia bacterium | reverse complement strand
TCCTGAATTAAACCGGCTATGATATTCTTTTTTCCTTCACTCATTTTTTCTCTTCTTCTTTTTGCCATAAATAATTCCTCCTATGATATTTTTATTCTATCATAGAAGGAATCAATTTTACAGACTTTTTTTCACACTCTCCATTTAATAGAGTTGTAAAAGCCTCTGTAGTCATAATAAACCGCACCTCCTAACCTAAAAAATTTTTATATTAAACAATTCGATCAAATAAACGATAATATAATTCAAAAAATTTAAAAGTTAAAAAGATATAGAAATATAAAAAAACATAAATATAAATTTTAGTTAATGTTTCATTTAAATAATCTATTTTACTTTCTAAATCTAATGAATTATTTGTATCGTCTATTTGTTCTTCTTGTATAATATCAACAACACTTTCATCTAAAGAAACTGAATTATCTTCAATTTCCTCAGCAAAAACAGAAACAGAACAAAAACAAAGAATTATAACAAATAAAAAACAAAATATTCTTTTCATAAAAAAATTATTCCTGAACTAATGATTTTTCAACTTTATAAATTGAAATACCAAAATTATCATAATAACGTTCTTTGTCTCTGTAAACTTTAAAATATAAATCAACAAAATCATTTTTCTTGATATTTTCAAAATCAGTAATACTACCAGTAAATTTAAAAGATTCTTTATTTGCCTCACCATCTAAAAAATATAATGTGTGATAATCTTTTTCATTTACAGTATTTGTTTTTAACTCTGAAAACGTCATTCTGTATTTCTCATATCTCATAACAAAAACCTCCTTTTGATAAAAATAAAAAAATGGGACTACACCCAGGCTATAGGCGAGTCCCATAAAATGAGATAGTTCTGTTAAGAACCAAAGATGAAATAAAATTTTCTTTTGTAATAATATAATATTATATATATTTTCTTTTGTCAAATTTTGAGAAATATCTTTTGTAAAAAATTTTAAAAGAAATATATTAACAATTATATATTTATATATGAATTTTAAAAACCCTTTTTTATTTTAAATATTTTTTAAAATAATTATTTTGTATAATAAATTTGGTTGTTATATTTTATTTCTAAATGTGCAGGGCCTTTAAATGAACCGGCCCTGTTGGGGCTACGCCCCAAACCCCAAAAAATTTCTGTTTTCAAAAAATAAACAAAATAAAAAAACCTTTTGAAATTTGCGAAAGTCAAATTTCAATAAAAAGAAAAGAACCAAAAGAAAAAATAAGGATTCTTTTGATTCTTGTCACCGATTTTTTAAAACAAGTTTTAAAAAATACAAAATCTTTAATCAAGATTTTGTAAAAAATACTATATTTATTTAATATTAATTCTAATGTTTATACTTTACAAGGTAATCCCTAGTTTTAGATAGATGGATTCCGACTCTTGTCAAAATCCATCTACTAATAGAAAATTTTATACTATACAAGTATAAACCCCCAATTTTTTATAGTAGTTGGGTTATCTACCTATTAGCCCTTGTTTAGATCTCATTTTGTTTTTAACACTGACACCAGAGACCCCCATCAGCAACAACAAAACTATGTTCAGTTTTTCAGAACATTAACCTGCATCCGCGACTTTTCACTCTTTTTTTGTTATGGAGAAACAAGTAATTACTTAGACATAAATAAACTCCGTTAACGAACATCTCATAGACTATTATAACAAAATAATAGCACACATAAAAAACAAGGGAAAATAGAGATGACCGACAACTTTTTTTTGCGTTGGTGGTCGTGCTCACCTAATTTTCTTATTATGGAAAGAAAATTGCATTTAGAAACCTTTGTATTAAATTTGTATGTGTTTGATTTGATAGACACAGAAACTACCATCACTTCATTTTTTAGGTTCAATGACAGACACCCTCTTTTAATAAAATAATTTTAAAAATAAATTATAACAAAATGTTCTTTTAATCTTATAATTGTTTATTATACAATGATTTTAAAACACCTTTTTTCTTTAGTCAAATTTATAAAAAAATAAGACAACTCCGAAAAGTTGTCTTGTAGTCTTTTTTTAACTCCTTAAATATATTTTCTTTAAATCTTCTCTATTCTCTCCATGACTTAATAATTTAGACACAGTTATTTCTTCAGAATCTTTTACAGAATAACCACAAGAATTAATAAGATATTTATAATAATTTTGAGCAGCATATTTTCTAAATTCATGGCATTTTGAAGATACAGGAAGATCTAAAAATTTTGTTATTCTTCTAATTTCATTACCTATTATAGACCTTGTTTTTTGTTCATTCAAAGGCACATTAAAGACTCTTTCATCTTGTCCTTTACCTTTTATTAATTCTTTTATAAAATTGATTTCAGTAGGCAAAATAGGACGATTTGAAGGTCTTCCACCTTTACCCTCTATATAAACAGTTAAATTCTTTAAATCAAAATCTTTAACCCTAATATTACACAATTCATGAACTCTACAACCTACAACAGACATAAATTTTAGTTCATTAGAATATTTAGAATCTACATTTAAAATCTGTTTAATTTCAATATCACTATATAACCTTTTAGAATTGGTTTTAACAGTGTTTTCTTTATCTAACTTATAATTAGATATTGTTTCATTATAGAAACCTTTACAACCAAATTTTAACTGAATAGCAGTATTGATTTTATACAACATATTTTTATAACTTGTTATAGTTTTTTGAGAACTTGTCTCTCTACTATCAAGAAATGATTTTGCCATTTCAGGAGTAATTTCTTTGACATATTTTATATTATAATTTTCTTTGATATAGTTAATAAATGCTTTTGATTTTTCAGTAGTATTTTCTGCAGTTCTTCTACTAAATATATATTCTTTACTTTGACCTAATTTTTTAAATTCTCTTTTACCAACTTTATCATAACAAGTCCCATTAATTTTATTGAAAATTTCTGTTCTCTTATCCGAATCTTGTAAATTTATTTCATTTAGCGCAGAGTGTATTTGATAACCTAAACTTTTAATTTTGCCCATTATCAACCTCCTTTAAAGAATTACCATACTCTTCTAATCTTCCATCAATCTTTGATTCAAGATATAAAATATAGTCATTCAATTTCTTATTTTCAAAATATAACTCCTGATATCTTTGAAATAATTCATCACAGAAATTTTTATAATATTTTTTAGTTTTCATTTAAAACCCCCTTTATAAATTGATTTAAAATAGAATTTGATTTTTTTCATTTTTTCTCTTTTTAATTCTTTTAAATTTAATTTATTTCATTTTATTTTAAAAATGATGTATATATAAAATCGTTTAGGTTTTCAACCTAACCGATTTTATTACAAAAGAAAAAAAAGACAGATTTTTTATTTTCTGTCTTTTGAAAAGTTGCTTCCGCACAGTTAGGTTTAGTAGTTAAAAAATAACAATAGAATTCCAAACTGAAATCCCAAAAATAAAAAATATATATAAACATACTTTATAGTATGGAAAAATGAAATTTCTTCTGTCCTCTTTTTCTTTTGAAATAATCTTTTGTAGAAATGAACAGAAGCTTAAAAGCAACTTTTTTAAATTTTAATAAACACCCTCTCTTTTGTAATAATTTTTATATTTATATTCTTATAGAAAATATTAAAAATACCTTTTAATAATAAATTTTATTATATAAACATAAATCTTCTATCTCTAAACCTCTTTTTAAAAACAAATCATCAACAGTATTAATATTTATAAAAAATTCGAAAAAAGGGGGCAAAGGACCTTCTCCGCCACCAAAAAGCAAGTATCTTTTGATACTTGCTTTTTTGGTTGTCTGAATCGGGTTGAACGACCGCGACGGGAATCTCCCCCTCATAACAAAAAAAGGTCTGCATTTAGCAGACCTTTTTTTGTTATTTTGCGTCGATTGTTGAAACTGAAATTGTCATTTCTTCCAAAACTTCAGTTACAATTTTAACTGTATCAAGTGATGTAAAGATTGTTACACCGTTTTCAGTTGCACAACGGCGGATTAAAGTTCCGTCTTCGTAGTGGACACCTGATGTAACAGCTCTTGTGTTAATTACGTATGCTACAAAGCCTGAACGGATAAAGTCAAGAATTTCTGTGCTACCCTCGGAAATCTTGCCAAGCTTAATATTTCTTATTCCTCTTTCCTTAAGGTATGCAGAAGTGAGACCTGTTGCCGCAATATTAAAGCCCATATTATAGAAGGACTGAACAAGAGGGAAGCCCTCTGCCTTGTCTTCATCAGCAAGAGTTACAACAACTGTACCATAGTTCTGAAGCTTAATACCTGATGCCTGAAGTGCCTTATACATAGCTCTTGGGAGGCTGTCGTCATAGCCGATTGCTTCCCCTGTTGACTTCATTTCAGGTGAAAGGTATGCGTCAAGTCCCTTAATCTTATTTGATGAGAATACAGGAACTTTTACATAATATCTCTTCTTTTCTTCAGGGTATATATTAAATATTCCCTGTTCCTTAAGAGTCTTACCCAGGATTACTTCAGTTGCAATATCAGCAAGCGAATAGCCTGTTGCCTTTGAAAGGAATGGAACAGTTCTTGAAGAACGTGGGTTTACTTCAATTACGTAAACATCTTCTTTGTCGTCAACAATAAACTGGATATTGAAAAGACCGATAATTCCGATTCCAAGACCAAGCTTCTTACCATACTGAATAATTTTGCCCTTAACCTTATCTGAAATTGAATAGGTTGGGTAAACGCTTATGGAGTCCCCTGAATGAACACCTGTACGCTCAACAAGTTCCATAATACCAGGGATAAATACGTCGTGTCCGTCGCAAATTGCGTCGATTTCAACTTCCTTGCCCTGAATATAATGGTCAACAAGTACAGGCTTATCCTTATCAACTTCAACGGCAGTTTTTAAATAATGACGGAGCATATCGTCATTTGCAACGATTTCCATAGCTCTTCCGCCAAGTACGAAGCTTGGACGAACGAGAACAGGATATCCAACTGTATTAGCAGCCTTAACACCATCTTCAATATTTGTAACAGCAAAGCCCTGTGGCTGTGGAATTCCTAAATCCTTTAAGATTTTTTCAAAGCTCTTTCTGTTTTCAGCTCTTTCAATAGCCTCACAGTCTGTTCCAATAATCTTAACTCCTCTTTCGAAAAGCGGTTCTGCAAGGTTAATAGCAGTCTGTCCGCCAAGGGAAGCTACAACGCCGATTGGATTTTCATAATCCACAATCGCCATAACATCTTCAGGTGTAAGTGGTTCAAAGTAAAGCTTATCTGCTGTTGTATAGTCAGTTGAAACTGTTTCAGGGTTATTATTTATAATAATAGCCTCATAGCCCTCTCTCTTGATTGTCTGCACAGCGTGAACTGTTGAATAGTCAAATTCTACGCCCTGACCAATTCTGATTGGACCTGCGCCGAGAA
Organism: Clostridia bacterium; assembly: GCA_017622215.1. Taxonomy (GTDB): domain Bacteria; phylum Bacillota; class Clostridia; order Monoglobales; family Monoglobaceae; genus RGIG8709. The sequence goes on along the minus strand of JAGARO010000010.1, from coordinate 175,702 downwards.
CAATAATCTTCTTCTTATCTGTAAGGCGTGATTCATTTTCACCTGTGTATGATGAGTAAAGATATGGGATATATGCGCCTGTGTGGAGTGTATCAACAACTCTGAATACAGGAGTAATTCCATTCTCCTTACGGAGCTTATAAAGGTCAACTTCAGGCATTTCCCAGACTGATGCAATAAATTTATCGGAGAAGCCTAAAATCTTTGCCTTTTTAAGAACTTCTACATTTCCCTTATTAGCCTCAATTTCACTTTCCATATCAACAATTTTCTTGAATGCTTCAAGGAAAAGTTCAGTTATCATTGTAACCTTATGGAGTTCTTCAATAGAAACACCCATTCTCAAAAGTCTGAAGATTGCGAAGACATTATCGTCATGGAATTCCTTAATATATTCAAGCATTTCTTCCTTTGTGTAGCTTTCAAACTTATTCAAGAAGAAGTGGCAAACTCCGATTTCAAGAGAACGGACTGACTTAAGTAAACATTCCTCAAGTGTTGAACCGATGCCCATAACTTCCCCTGTTGCTTTCATCTGTGTTCCTAAAACGTTTGGCACGTTATTGAACTTATCAAATGGAAAACGTGGAAACTTTGCAACAATATAGTCAAGTCTTGGCTCGATATCAGCTGTACCGCCTGCTACCTCGATTTCCTTAAGGCTCATACCAACAGCAACTTTCGCTGTAACCTTTGCAATTGGATAACCACTTGCCTTTGAGGCGAGGGCTGATGAACGGGAAACTCGTGGGTTTACCTCGATTAAATAATACTGGCTTGAGTTAGGGTCAAGAGCAAACTGTACGTTACATCCGCCCTCAATTTTAAGCTCTCTGATAAGCTTAATAGCACTGTCATTGAGCATTTTTCTATCCTTTTCATCTAATGAAAGGATTGGGGCAACAACCAGTGAATCCCCTGTGTGAACGCCAACAGGATCAATATTTTCCATGCCACAGATTGTGATTGCATTATCCTCTGCATCACGCATAACTTCAAACTCAATTTCCTTATAGCCCTTAACAGACTTCTCGATAAGAACCTGAGAAACAGGGGAAAGAGCAAAAGCGTTAGGACCAAGTTCCATAAGCTCCTCTTCGTTATTTGCAAAGCCACCGCCTGTACCGCCAAGGGTAAATGCAGGTCTTAAAACGATTGGGTAACCGATTTCCTCGGCTGCCTTCTTCGCTTCTTCCAATGAGTATGTTATAACTGACGGAATAACAGGCTCACCAATTGATTCACAAAGTTCCTTAAACATTTCTCTGTCTTCAGCTCTTTCGATACTTTCACTGCTTGTACCTAAAAGCTTAACGTTACATTCCTTTAAGATGCCTTTCTTTTCGAGCTGCATAGCAAGGTTAAGACCTGTCTGTCCTCCAATACCAGGAACAATCGCGTCAGGTCTTTCGTAACGGATAATCTTCGCAATATATTCAAGTGTAAGCGGTTCCATATAAACCTTGTCTGCAATTGTTGTATCAGTCATAATTGTAGCAGGGTTTGAGTTTGCAAGAATAACCTCATAGCCCTCCTCTTTAAGAGCAAGACACGCCTGTGTTCCTGCGTAGTCAAATTCAGCAGCCTGTCCGATAACAATCGGGCCTGAGCCAATAATTAAAATCTTTTTAATATCATTTCTTTTCATAGTATATCCCCTTACTTTTTAGGTTCTTTATCGCAGTATATACAACGGTAAATGTTTTTCGCCTTATCTGCAAGTCTGAATTCGTGCTTGATTTCCTGTTCACAGGATGTGATACAGCGTTTGTTTCTGCACACAAAATCAGTTACAGTTTCAATTTTTTCTTCTGTCTTATCCTTTTCACCTAAAAGCTTTAAGATAAGTGCCATTCGCATATATTTTCCATTCAGCGCCTGCTCAAAATAACAAGCCCTCTTATCATCATCCACAGCCACAGAAATTTCATTTACTCTTGGAAGCGGATGAAGAATTGCCATATCTTCTTTTGCATTATGGAGCTTATCAACAGTTAAAATATAGCTGTCTTTAAGACGCTGGTACTGGTCCTCGTCGCTGAAACGCTCTCTCTGTATTCTTGTCATATAGAGAATATCAAGTTCAGGCATAGCATTTTCAAGACTTGTAACTTCCTCATAAGAAATTCCTGAAATATCAAGATCCTCTCTAAGATGTCTTGGAACTCTAAGTTCTTCAGGAGAGATAAACACAAACTTTACTCCCTTATATCTTGACATGGCGTTAACCAGAGAATGAACAGTTCGTCCGTACTTTAAGTCTCCGCAAAAGCCGATTGTAAGGTTTTCAAAAGTACCTTTTCTTCTGTAAATTGTAAGCAAATCTGCAAGAGTCTGTGTTGGGTGGTAATGTCCGCCGTCCCCTGCATTTATAATCGGAACATCTGCCTTTTTAGCTGCAACAAGCGGTGCTCCCTCTTTTGGGTGGCGCATGGCAATAATGTCTGCGTAACAGCTTACAACCTTAACTGTGTCAGACACGCTTTCGCCCTTTGCAGTAGAGCTTGATGACGCCTCGGAAAAGCCTAAGACATTTCCGCCGAGTTCATACATAGCAGCCTCAAAACTCAAACGGGTTCTTGTTGAGGGTTCAAAAAACAGTGTTGCAAGTTTCTTTCCCTTACAGCTTTCTGCATACTTTTCAGGATTTTTTATGATATCAAGGGCAGTTTCAACAAGTCCGTCAATTTCAGTCAAGGACAAGTCCATTGTATCAATTAAATTCATCATATTTTAATCCAACTTTCATCTGATGGGTTATTTCTGAATGCGATTAAACGCTTGATATCTTCTTCCTTGATGTAGCCCTCTTCAGCAGCTACAACTGCGATTACATCGAAGTTTGTAAGTGAAACATTTTTAACGTCAGCTTCTTTAAGTCTGTCGATGCCCTTCTGCATTCCGTAAGTAAAGATACTTACAACGCCGAGAACTTCTGCACCTGCTTCACGAAGTACATTTACAACTTCAATTACGCTTCCCCCTGTTGAGATAAGGTCTTCAACTACAACAACCTTCTGTCCCTTTTCAAGCTTTCCTTCAATCTGGTTCTGTCTGCCGTGGTCCTTTGCACCGCTTCTTACATAACCCATAGGCATATCAAGAAGATGTGCTGTGATTGCAGCATGAGCAATACCTGCTGTTGAAGTTCCCATTAAAACCTCAGCTTCAGGATAGTTTTCCTTAATAAGCTTTGCAAGTCCTTCTTCTACATCTGTTCTAACTTTTGGTGCAGTAAGTGTAAGTCTGTTGTCGCAATAAACTGGGCTCTTAATTCCGCTTGCCCATGTGAATGGTTTGTCAGGGCTGAAGAATACAGCGCTGATTGATAATAAGTCTTTTGCAATAAGTTTTTCCATTTTAATTTTCCTCCCAATATATCTAAAACTAAATATTATACAAATTCATTCATACATCTTCTGTATGCGCTTACCGGGTCCTCTGCAGCTGTGATTGGACGGCCTACAACGATAAAGTCTGAGCCGATTTCCTTAGCCTTTTCAGGTGTAGTAACTCTGTGCTGGTCGCCGATTTCTCCGTCTGCAAATCTGATACCAGGTGTTACAGTTAAAAATTCGTCTCCGCAAACCTGGTGCACCTTACTTGCTTCAAGTGGTGAACAAACTACGCCGTCAAGACCTGCAGTTTTTGCATTAAATGCGTAGTGCATAACAACCTCATCAAGTGGTTTGTTAATTAAAAGTTCATTTTCCATCATTTCCTGACTTGTTGATGTGAGCTGTGTTACAGCGATTAAAAGTGGGCGTGTGCCGTCAGGTCTTGTAAGTCCCTCAATTGCCCATTTCATCATTTCAACACCGCCTGCAGCGTGAAGATTACAGATATCAACATCAAGGCCTGATAAAACTGACATAGACTTTTTAACTGTGTTTGGAATATCGTGAAGCTTAAGGTCTAAGAAAATCTTATGTCCTCTCTTTTTAATTTCACGAACAATTTCAGGGCCTGCGCCGTAAAAAAGTTCCATACCGATTTTTACAAAAGGTTTTTCCTCTGTAAACTTATCAAGAAATTCATAAGTTTTTTCTGCACTTGGAAAGTCGCAGGCAATAATAACATCTCTTTTCATTATAAAGCTCCTCCGATTATATCTTTAAGATTTTCAATATTATACTTATCCATTACCTCAGGTAATTTTTCAATTATATTCTTGCAGGCATAAGGGTCAACAAGGTTTGCCGCACCAACCTGCACAGCTGTTGCTCCCGCAAGCATCATTTCGATTACATCTTCAGGTGTCGAAACACCGCCAAGACCGATTACAGGAATTTTAACTGCCTTTGCAACCTGATAAACCATTCTCACAGCTATCGGGAACACAGCAGGGCCTGACATACCTCCTGTTGTATTAGCAAGAAGTGGTTTTCTTGATTTAATATCAATCTTCATCCCGAGAAGTGTGTTAATTAAGCTTATGCCGTCTGCCCCAGCCTCTTCACAGGCCTTTGCAATAGCCACAATATCTGTAACATTTGGTGAAAGCTTAATGATTACAGGCTTTGTTGTAACTTTCTTTACTGCTCTAGTAACCTCTGCAGCAGCCTCAGGGCTTGTACCAAAGCTCATACCACCGCCGTGAACGTTAGGACAGCTTATATTTACCTCAAGCCAACCAACCTGTGGCTCTTTGTCAAGCTTTTCGCACACACTTACATATTCCTCAAGGGAAAATCCTGAAACATTTGCCATAACAGGCTTATTAAAGCACTCCTTAAGTTTTGGAAGTTCTTCACTTATAACCTTTTCAACACCAGGATTCTGAAGTCCAACAGCGTTAAGCATACCTGACGGAGTTTCAGCAATTCTCGGTGTAGGATTTCCAAAACGAGGTTCTAAAGTTGTACCCTTAAAGGAGAATGTTCCTAAAATATTTATGTCATAATATTCAGCAAACTCATATCCGAAACCGTAAGTACCTGAAGCCGGAATAATCGGGTTGTCCATTTCAATTCCGCAAAGATTTACGCTTAATCTTCCCATATTATATCCTCCTTTACAAGCACAGGACCTTCCTTACAAATTCTTTTGTTACCTGTAATTGTCTTACATGAGCAACCCATACATGCACCAAAGCCACAGCCCATTCTCTTTTCAAAGCTGAACTGTCCGCTTGTTTTTGTTGCATTAAATACAGCCTTAAGCATTGGTTCAGGGCCACATGTATAAAAATATGTGTAATCCATATCTTTTATTGCGTCTGTAACAAAACCCTTTACTCCGTATGAGCCATCAACAGTTGTAACTATTGTCTTAACTCCCAAATCCTTAAAGTCCTGTTCGCAGAAAACTTCATCAGCTGTATTAAAACCAAGTACAGCTGTAACTTCCTTGCCCTCTTCAATAAGCTTCTTCGCAAGGTAGTAAAGAGGCGGAACACCGACACCTCCACCTAAAAGGAGAGGCTTGTCCCCTGACATACTTAAGTCATAGCCATTTCCAAGACCTGTTAAAACATCAAGAGTGTCCCTTACATTCATTTTTGCCATTAAATCTGTGCCCTGTCCCACAACCTTATAAATAATTGTGAGGGCATCTCTGTCTATATCACAAACAGAAATCGGTCTTCTTAAATAAAAACCCTCAAGCTTAATATTAACAAACTGACCTGCCTTTGTAATGTCTGAAGTATCACCTAAAAGGCGCATCTTATAAACATCCTTTGCAATAGGCTGGTTTAATGTGATTATAAATTCGCTTTGCTTCATTCTAATTCCCCTTTCTTTCATCTATATAGGCTAACTTGCCCCCTGACACAGTCGCCATACATCTTCCTTTTACTTTCCAACCCTTAAACGGTGTGCTCTTTCCCTTTGAAAGAAACTCCTCAGGGTTAATTTCGTATTCATCTTCAATTTCAAAAACTGTAAAATCCTTGTCTATATCAATCTTAATGTTAAACCTCTTGCAAGGATTTGTGTGCATAAGTTCAACTGCTTTTTCAAGGGATATAACCCCTGTTTCAACAAGATATGTATAAACAAGCGGGAATGAAGTTTCAATCCCTACAACACCCATTGCGCTCTTTTCCAGACCCTTTGACTTTTCTTCAGCACTATGTGGCGCATGGTCAGTTATAATCATATCGATTGTGCCGTCCTTAATTCCTTCAATAAGTGCTTCCCTGTCTGTCTTTGAGCGAAGTGGCGGATTCATCTTAAAGCGTCCGTCCTCCTCTAAAAAGCTGTCGTCCATAAGGAGATAATGGGGGCCTGTTTCACAGGTTATATCAAGTCCCTCAGCCTTTGCCTGCCTTATAAGCTCAACACTTTCCTTTGTAGAAATATGGCAGACGTGATATGCACAGCCTGTTTCTCTCACTAGCTCAATATCCCTTTCAATCTGTTTCCATTCGGACTCAGAGCAAATCCCCTTATGTCCATGTGCTTTGCAGTATTCGCCGTCATGGATATATCCGCCTTTTAAAAGGTCATTATCCTCGCAGTGTGCAACAATAATCTTGCCAAGGCTCTTTGCTTTAAGCATAGCCTCTTTCATCATTTCCCTGCTCTGCACGCCTCTGCCGTCGTCTGTAAAGGCTACAACGAAAGGTGCAATCTCTTCCATATCAGAAAGCTCTTTTCCCATCTGTTCCTTTGTAATTGTTCCGTAAGGGAGAACATTTATAACCGCGTCCCTTTCAATTATCTCAAGCTCTTCCTTAAGATGCTCAAGGGTATCAGGGGCAGGCTTTAAGTTCGGCATTGAACACACAGCTGTAAAACCGCCTCTTGCAGAAGCTCTTGTGCCGTCATAAACAGTTTCTTTATAAGAAAAACCCGGCTCACGCAAATGAACATGTACATCTGCAAGTCCGGGTAAAAATAAATATCTATTTTTAGAAAAAGAAATAGTGTCAGAATTATCAGATAATGAATCTGTTGCGTTTAGAGAAAAAGATTCTGTCTTAATCTGTCCGTTTCTGTATGCCTTTATTTCATCAAACACGAATTTCATTTTCTTCTTCCTCCACATAACAAAAAATGCTCCCACCAGGGAAGCACACACAACAAAAAAACGCAATAACGCCGTATTTAATTGTTGTCCTTGGTAACCTCTCTGGATTATCTTAAAGTACTTGATTTAGTATAACATATCATATATACAATGTCAAGAATATTTTGGAGAAATTGTAACAAAAAATCCCACCTCCGAAGAGGCAGGATTTATATATTTTAGTGATATTTTGGGAGATAATCTCCGTGGGCTTCAATAAGCTCGTCAACCATTTTCTTTATGGTGTCAATATCAAGTTCTGAACCTGTATGTGGGTCCATCATAGCAGCCTGATAAATAAGGTCCTTCTTAAGCGTATGAGCCGCCTCAATTGTTAAGAGCTGTGGAGCAATATTCGACATATTCATAGCCGCACAACCGAGTGGAAGCTCACCAACACGGCAAGGTCTTATACCCTGACCATTTACAAGACATGGAACTTCTACACAGGCATTTTCAGGGAAGTTGGAGATAAGATGTCCTGTGTTTAAAACGTTACCACCAATCTGGTATGGCTTATTTTCAACAATAGCCTGCATAATATATGATGCATATTCATGGCTTCTTGTATGGTTTTTAATTCCTGAGTTCTTGATTTCTTCATATTCCTTCTTCCATGAATCAATCTGGTTAATACATCTTCTGATATATTCATCAATAGGAATATTGTACTTCTCAATAAGTTCAGGATACTTGCTCTTAATATAGAAATGGTTATACTCAGCGTTATGTTCGCTGGATTCTGTGCAGTAATAGCCAAAGTTCTTGATATATTCCATACGAACCTTATCGTGATTATCAGGGTTTGCAATATATTCGTCAACCTTAGCCTTGATTGCAGGATATAAGTCGTTGCCGTCCTTATCCTTGATTTCAAGAAGCCATGCCATATGGTTAATACCTGCAATAAGTTCTCTGCGACCTTCTAACTTGTCTTCCATTCCAACATTCTTAAGAAGTGATTCAGAACAAACCTGTACACTGTGGCACAAACCAACAGTCTTAATTGGTGTATGCTGGAGCATATAACCTGTAAGCATAGCCATTGGGTTTGTATAGTTCAAGAAAAGTGCATCAGGACAAATTTCAGCCATATCATCAGCAAAGCCCTTCATAACAGGGATTGTACGGAGTGCACGCATAATACCGCCGATACCTAAAGTATCAGCAATAGTCTGCTGAAGACCGTATTTCTTCGGAATTTCAAAGTCTATGATTGTACAAGGGTCATATCCGCCAACCTGAATTGCGTTAACAACGAAGTTTGCACCCCTTAAAGCTTCCTTACGGTTTTCTACGCCAACATAACATTCGATTTTACCGTATCCGCCTTTTTCCTTTCTCATAGCCTCAAGTATAACTCTGCTTTCTTCAAGGCGCTGGGCATCAATATCATAAAGAGCAAAAACGCTGTCTCTTAATGACTCAACACACATACAGTCGCCGATTACATTTCTTGCGAAAACTGTACTTCCCGCACCCATAAATGTAAGTTTCATAAAATCAACTCCTTTAATAAAAATTATATATTGACACTTCTCAAAATGAAATGGTATAATGTATGCAATATTTGTCATTTTGTTGTTTTTTACAAGGAGGTAAAAATATGCAGAATTCAGTTTTTGTCAAAGATGAAAATTATATTGACCTTAATCCTATGCAGTTCGGCTACGAAACCTGCAAACCGGATAAAAGCTTTGGTCCCGCAGTCCGCACCCACTGGATTATTCATTATGTTGTATCAGGCCAGGGTTTATTTAAGATTGGGGAAAACACATATAATGTAAAAACGGGTGAAATGTTTGTTATTCCTCCCTTCGTTGAAACCTATTATGAGGCAGACAGTGAAAATCCGTGGGAGTATATCTGGATTGGTTTTACTACAAAATCAGACATCACAAAGCACCTGACAGATATAATGAAGTACCCTGAGGCCGAAAAAATCTTTAACTCAATGAAAAAATGTGAAAACTATACATCAGGCAGAAGTGCATATCTTTGTGCACAGTTATGGAATTTGTTTGCACTTTTTTCCGAGGGCAAGGACGAGAAAAAAGATTATGTCGATACCGCCCTTGAATTTATACATTCAAACTATATGGAAGATATTACAGTAGAGAAAATTGCAAAATTCTTAAATCTCGACAGAACATATTTTTCTGTTATTTTTAGAAAACAAACTGGACTGTCCCCAAAACAATATATCATCAGACATAGAATGAAAATTGCATCCTCCCTTTTAACCAAAAAGAATACAGAGATATCCGTTATTGCAAACTCAGTTGGTTATACTGATTTATATAACTTTTCTAAAATGTTTAAACGCCACTTCGGCATTTCTCCAACAAAATACGCAAAAGAAAAACACACTCTATGAGTGTGTTTTTGTATCGCGTGAATCTGATTAATTAAATTTTTATGAATTATGCTATTGTTTTCCTTTGGGTCAAATAAAATACCACACCGATCACAATCCAAACAAGCAACATAAAATAAGATTCTTTACCAAAGTGTACGCCACTAAGTCCCGGAATAGGGTCTTATCCCACAGCCCCGTGTTCAAAATGCTTTACCATGTGAGCAATGTGGTAGAAGTAGAACAAGTCATCGGGCATTTCATACAAATATCCAAATTCCGCTATTACTGTAACCAAATTCCTACATTTTTTAAAACTTTCTCTGATTCGTTTGCTTCGCCATCCGCAATAAGATCATAATATAATTCTAAGTGAATACCTTTGGGGCTAAAAAGAGAAACATCTTGTGTTCCTTTTCTGTGATCTGTATAACCGTACTCGTTAATTAATATAGATTTCGCCTTCTCGATATCTTCTTCATGAATCAGAATATCTATATCGCAACTTGTTCTCATCTAATCTTCCGGATAATATTGGCGGATAACCGATCCTTTTAACGGAAGAAATGGAATTTTCACCTTTTCCAATATTTCGCAAAGATTGTTATACTCATTCTGCAAACGCTCACAGCGCTATGCTATCATCAAAAAACATTGTTGCGTTTCGGCGCAATTCCTTGGTATAATTCCATTGTCTCTTAATCTAGGAACCAACAAATTATCAATACCATGCTTTGATGATATTTTTAACAAATCTCGGAGAATATCATCCAAAAAAATTTGGGTTCATTTTCGGTTAGTTTTGTTCCACAAATCGCCGAACGGAGTAAAGCAAAAAGTATTTGATTAATATTTAAATCCATAAATTTTTTCCTTATGTATAGGCATTATCAGATGTACAACATGTGGGCAATGTCGCCTTATAGCCCGGATTACTCCATATAAATTAGATATCCGAAACTCTACAAAACTTTCTCTTTTCACCGATGTTTCATTGCTGTCCTAATTTTTTGAATCAATTTTTTTATTACTGATTTTGAACAGTATTGATTCAACAATGCCGTAATAGGCTTATTTCCAAAATCTTTTTCGAAGGCGATATTATTTTGTCCCGTGTGAATATTAGCTTCAATAGCAGGGTTGTACTTTACAACTTCCTTGATTTTTACCATTTGAAAAATCATATCCGATAACACTTTTTCAAATAACAATTTACCTCGTTCAGATGAGATCATAACCAACGAAGTTCCTTTGTCATCGTTCAATTTTGGTGCAATGTGGTCAATTCCCCATAGATCTCCCAATGTAATATCCGATGCTCTGTTCAAACCTTTGAACTCACATTGATAACACGCTGGTCTCAAATAACAATCATGCAAAAAACCTCGCATATAAGGATCGTCCGAACGACAATTAACATATTCCTTACCATTGTCAAATTTCACAGATATGACGTAATCGTTCCAACCATTGCGCTTATCTCGAAAAGATACTTTGGTTACTCTTCCATTGTATTTTTTTTCAAGAGAATCTATATATGCATCCCACACTTTAGGTGCAGGAACACCATAACATACGACATCAATTAAATACAAATTTTGATAATCCTTATGGAGAAATGCTTGCAATCCAGCAACTTGACATAATGTTCCAGAAAAAAGAACAAGTCTCCCTTGCTCCAAAAATTCCTTCACAGTCCGATAGGAACAACCTGCGTTGCTCTGAACGTATTTAGAACCTTGAATTCTGTATAGATCTTGCGATGTCTGTACCGCAACATGCTGAACTTTGCGAAATGTTCTGTCGAACGCCGCACCGAAAACAACCCCATTTTGCGAAAGTATATATTGTGCCAAACTTGTGAATATTCCACCGGAAGAACTTGATTGGCGTATCACATCATTTGGATTTTGCGCCGCGTATGTGATTAGGCGCACATTTTCGCCAATAGTACCTTTTTTTAAACTAGGACATATATTCTCACACAAGCCGCAACCCACACATTTTTCCATATCCACCGATGGATACATAAAACCCATCTTATCATTTTCCATAGAAATACACTTTTGTGGGCAAAGATTGAAGCATGCTGAACAACCGCAGCAAGCGCTTTTGTCAACAATTCTGATCATCCTGTTTTTCTCCACTTCTTACTAAAAAACACTTTCCCATTACTTTATAAAAAAGATCTATTATCAAAGATTTTTCATAGCGGTTCAATCCGATCAACCACATAGACAAACAGTAAACAGTCGAATATAAGGAAATTCCAATCAAATATACTCCAATTCCAGAGAAAACAAAATAACGTGTCATCAACAATCCGAACAACACGGGAATAATTAAACCTAAAGAGACCCTGTCTATGTTATACCAAAACCGAATAACATCTATGTTGCAACGCAAATGATAATATAAATTCATAATCAAGCCGTTTGCCATGACTAAGGAAATGGCTGTTCCAACAGCACTTCCAATAGGTCCATATTTCTGACACAAAACGACTGATAATACGATATTGACAACTGCCATTCCCAAATAGACCAGTGCCCTAAACTTATGTTTACTCTGTGCTCTTTGGATTTCAATTCCTGTGTTTTGAATCAACGAAATTGAAGCAGGAAAAACCAATAGCAACGCAACATAATATGACTCTCCATAGATAACACCCGCCCAATATTTCGTTATGAAATCCTTACCAAAAAAGAAAATCCCCGAAGCAATTAATCCTAATAATATATACTGAATACGTCCCACCTTGATAAAAAGATCAGTCAGTTTTTCTCTTCGCAAAGGCAGATTTCCCTCGGTATCATTCACAATTTTATGTATTCTCGGCGTAAAAACGGACGATATGGAGGTTGAGAACATCATATAATATTGATATAGCGTATATCCGACGGAATACACCGCAACCGCTTCCGTCCCCTTATATCTTCCCAATAAAATCTTATCCACATTCCAGTTAATCCGATCCACAATCAAATTGATTGCAATAAAGGCAGTATACGAAATCAAACTAAAAAATATACCTTTTTCAAAATTGCAGAATGTAAATCGATGGTGCAGTTTGACAATAACATAATAGGCATATATTAATTCTGTAACAACAGAAAAAACTAATGTCGCCGCAACCATGGCTATGGATCGGAATCCCATCAGCAAAATTGGAAGCGTAACAAGAGGACTCAGAATCGTTTTGATGACCCCAACTGTCTTTAAAAAAATAAAATTCTCATTAGCTGATATGATATGAGAAAAAACGCTCATCGGAAATGAAATTGCCAAATTACATGTCAGCAAAATCATAAGAACACGGGCAATCCTGTACTCATCCACAGTCAATCCTTCCGCAAAAACAATTTCCAGATGAGAAGCGAGAAAAAGACCGCACACAAGCGCTATCATGCCGATGATGGTAAAAATGATGAGGAATAGTCCATTCAATTTCCAGATTGATTCCGAATCGTTATCCCTTTTATATTTTGCATAGTAACGGATATATCCGCTATTCAAGCCCAAACTCAACAAAGACAACATGGATATGGCAGAAGAAACGGTATTGTAAAGACCATATTCGCTTGCTCCCAGTAAATCAAGCATAATAGGAGTGTATATAAGCGATATGATGATTCCAAGAAACATCTGCGCATACGACATCAAGGAACCTATTTTTAATTGGTTTCTGTTTTTCATTATCCGACCTTTCTTTTTACTGTACAATCCATATTTTCGCTAATTGACAGTTTTACACGATCATTTATCCAAAATTTTATTCAAGTAATCGATAGATACTTGTTTCGCTTCTAAAAATCGTTTTTGTTCTCTCCCATAATCAATACTATGCAATGATAACAGATATTCCATCGTTCCACTCCTATTTATACAGAAGCGCTCTGGACATTCAAATAACTCCGTTAAATTCTGTATTCGCGATTCCATTTTAATTTTTCCCGAACGAGGAAAAGCAAAAAAATCTTTTTGATACAAAAGCGAAAATACGCAAGCATGAAAGCTATCTGTAAAAACATATTCTGCATGCTTGATCAATGAAATAAAATCCCACGGAGTTGCATCCATGATATATTCCGCTTTGATCACTCGATCAATTTTCCTATATTTACCCATAAGATCCGGAATCATTATCAGTTTCATACCTTTTTTTTCTGCAAAACTCTCCGCCTCTTTTCTCGATTTCCTATCATCACCGAGAAAATATAGAAAAATGTATTTTTCCTGAATTTTTCTTTCCGATGCAATCGCATTCCACTCATCCGCGGTCAAAAGCAACGTAGGATCTACGCAAATCTGCACTTCTTTTCCAATCAATGGAGACAAAACCTCCGCTGCAGCTCTTTCTCTGACAGAAATGCCGTCGAAATCGCTGATGTTCGTGCGAAAAAGCTGTTTCTGCTCATCATCCAGAACATGAATTCCAATGCTTGCCGCATAGGAAATTTTACGTGTATGTTCGCCCGCAAAATGTAGCATATAAGCTGGATCGTACCAAAGCGGATTCCAGACTTGATCGCTTCCCGCTATCAATACATCGTAATCATCGGAAATCTCTCCGACGGTATCAACAGTATAGACTCGCCTCGTATGTGGAACACTTTCACGAAAAGCCTTAAATGAATTCTCCATTCTCTTTCGGATATCTTCATTCTTCTGTCGATATAATTCTTTTGTCAGTTTTGCGTGTAGCTTTTTTAAAAATTCTTTGCAGGTCATCTTGGAATCACCAACTAGGATCGAAACGTGCTTATATAGAATTTGTTCGGCAGAATATCCGTCACGGTCGTTTAAGTGTTTACAAAGCGCGTATGCCTGCAAAACACCGCCGTAATTGATACTATTGTAAAAATGCGTCAGGATTCCTATCTTCATCTTACATCTCCTGGTTTTGTCTCACTGTAATAGCCGTAATCCCTTGTGTCAATGTATTTCCGGATTATTTTCGTTGGAACCACCCAACACAGCAAGGTCTGCAAATATCTTGTTTTATTGGATTTTTTAAAATCAATTTGTTTAAAAAGGCAGAAAGCATCTTTCTTATTTCCTGCAAGAAGGTACTGTCTCACACGCGATAGTTTATTCTGCTCTGCCCATAACTGTATTCCTTTTTTTCTGACTGGCAAAATCTCTTCAGAACGCAGCATTTCTTTAACTCTTTTCATAAAAAACGGTTCGGTAATCACCGTTCTACGACTAGTTGCTCCGCAGTTGTCACGATTATAAATAGTTGTAGACTTTTTGGTGATAGCAATAGAATAGTATGAAAAAATTCTGTACCACATATCATCGTCTTCCCCGTTTTTTACACCAACCTCAAACAGACCAACCCGATCAAACACTTCTTTGCGACAGCAAACGGTATTTGTATTAAAAAAATACCCGTGCTTCAGCAAAACATCAAAGCCATTATCACTTTCTATATGCTCATGATTCAATCTCTTAAGAATCTGTTCCGATTTATGAATTAGTTCGCCTGTATTAAGTCGAATATCATAACCTGTCAAGAACATACCGCAATACTCATACTTTTTGATCAAACTGACAAGGGTTTCTAAATGATTGATTTTCCATTCATCATCCGAATCCAAAAAGCATATAAACTCACCTTTGCTCTCGCAAATTCCCCGATTACGCGCAGAAGATACGCCGCTATTTTTCTGATAAATATATTTGATCCTTGTATCGCTGTATCCAGCTATTTTTTTTCGTGTCCCATCACATGAACCATCATCAATAATAATCAGTTCAAAATCTCCGCATGTCTGCGAAAGTACGCTTTTTACGGAATTATCTATGAATTTTTCCGCATTATATGCGGGAATAATCACCGAAAACATCGTCTCCTCCCTTTCTAATTCTGCCAAAAGAAACGGTATGGAATCTCACCATTAGGACCACTAGTCACACTATCATAGATGTAATAAAGTAAGATAGCTACATACGCACATTTGAGTAACAACTCAAATACCGTTTGGTTTTTCTTCTTAAACCAATATCCGATATAGATCGCTTCAAACACATAAAAATACATGCCGATTCTCCCCATATACATGAAGAAATAGCTTAAAGAGTTTAACAAAAGACCTATAAAATAGTTATACCTGCTACTAGAGCAAAAAATCCGTTCTTCTGAATCCTGTAATTTTCCCATAAGAATAATCGAGAACACCAGCAATGCAATCTTAATAAGCATCATAAATCCAAATGATTGCACACGATCCTCAAAAAAGCCCATATATTTGTTCAGCACATCCGATAACATCGAAAGCGCAAATAATCCGCATATACCTATAAATGAGAAAATGAGCAATTTTCGTTTCAATTCAAAATATTTAAAAAACAGTATTTCAAAAAACAAATACGCAAAGCCTGCAATTGCAGATAGATGGAACAAAGAAGCAATCAAGATTGCAAATGCGAATTTGATGTATTTTCCTTCTCTTATAAATGCGGTTGCAAAAAATACGATCGAAACCGCGATGAATTGGCGAAGTCCGTTGAGCGAAAATGAAAAAAATAAAACGTTGTAAACAAGAACCGCCCATCTAAACGAAATGTAATTGCGGTCTTTCCACAATCTGAATATACATAGAGCGTATGAAACAAAGCCTAACAAGAAAATCAAAAACTGATTGTTATTCCACAGGCTTAATAATCCTTTACAAATATAGATAAATCCATTTTCTATTGCGAATATTTTATTCGTTTGTCTAATTGATATATTAGTAAATATATCATGGTATCTCTTGGTATCAATTCCAACCGATGCTGCCCGAAGTCCAGCTATCAATGAGAATGAAAACACAATAAGCCAAACCGCTCTTCTGCTGTTAGTAAATTCCGCATATTTGGCAATATAGAACGTTAAAAGTGCCAATCCCAAATAAATAACAATTGATTGAAAATCAAACATCACAAATACCTTTTTCTGTACCGTATTCCTCTTCTTATTTGCCGGTAAGCACTCAACAAACCGTATTCTCCGTATTGACGATATTGTTTCACGCAATGAATTATTGCGTAAACTTTGCACAATCGAGGATACAATAATGAAAACAATACTCCCTTATCAAAAAAATACTTATCATTATAGCCTACAAACCACGTTGATTTGCGTTCAAGCAATTTAGCTATTACAACAGGGTAAGAATATATTTTTAAGCCTTTGCGAATACAATCCATCAGAAAAAGAGAATCTTCTCCACTACTAAATCGCGCGCCGCCACCGAAACACAAATTAAAACTTATCCCATGTATGCGAAGGGACTCTAATTTTGCAGAAATACGCGCTGCACCAAAACGCATACATTTTCTTGCAGTAAGTCTTTCTATTTTAGTAATCGGCTTTCTCGGACGATCTGGATATTGTAAATCAAATATGATAACATCCGCATGAGGAAGTTTTTTATACGCTTCTGTGATGATCTCTTCATAATGATCTGTAAAAACCATATCATCATCCGCAAACTTAACAATACCGCTTGTCGCTCTCATAAGTAAATTATTCCTATTCAAGCCAACGCCTCTTTCTTTGAATGAAAGCCACTTGATAGACTGATCTTTGTAAGTAAAGTCCTTTATCTCGTTTCTATCGCACTGATTGCCGACTATTGCATCCGTTTGAATATTCATTCTATCTAAGATCGTTTGGTCCATTTGATTCATGGTCGCAATCAAAACCTGAACATTCACAAATCCCCACTCCTAAAGTAATAAAGAGCTGACGCGGCGCAGTCTTCACCGTACCGCGTCAGCCGTTGAATCAAAGGCTATCAGATAACAATCTTACCATTTTCATCGAAATCATAGATTGCTTTCTCAATCAATCCATTGGTAATAGAAGCCCATTCACGGCAATTTCTAAGAAGAGCGCCGTTACCCTTTGCGTAATAGAAATCGTTTCCTACTTGGAACACACCGCGCTGTGTCCACTTAACGCCATTTACATAATAGTAAATTTCGCCATCTTCTTCTACAAAGCCGTTTTTGATTGCAATCTTACCATTTTCATCGAAATCATAGATTGCTTTCTCAATCAATCCATTGGTAATAGAAGCCCATTCACGGCAATTTCTAAGAAGCGCGCCATTACCCTTTGCGTAATAGAAATCATTTCCTACTTGGAATACACCACGCTGTGTCCACTTAACGCCATTTACATAGTAGTAAATCTCGCTGTTCTCCTCTACAAAACCATTCTTAAGAACGATCTTACCGTTTGCATCAAATGTATACTGTGCCTTCGGGAGAAGATCATTTGTGATAGATGCCCATTCAGTTTGATTTCTGAGTAAGCTTCCGTCACCTTTCGCATAGTAGAAATCATCGCCTACCATGAAGAGACCACGCTGTGTCCACTTAATGCCATCAACATAGTAATAGAATTCTCCGTTCTCTTCCACGAAACCATTCTTAAGAACGACCTTACCGTTTGCATCAAATGTATACTGTGCCTTCGGGAGAAGATCATTTGTGATAGAGGCCCATTCAGTCTGGTTTCTGAGCAAGCTTCCGTCACCAGTTGCGTAGTAATAACCATCATCCACCTTAAAGAAACCGCGCTGTGTCCACTTAACGCCATTTACATAATAGTAGAGCTTATCGTTAACCTCTACGAAGCCGTTCCTGATGAAATCTTCAGTTGTTGTTTCGAAGCCATTTGCGTTGGCGAATTTTTCAGCTGCAGAACCTTCAGTAATGTAAAAAACCAAAGCAGTGTTACAACCCTTAAATGCCGTGCTGCTAATGTTCTTCACGCTTGCGGGCACATTGATTTCTCTGAGAGCTGTACAGTTCTTGAATGCAATAGAACCAATGTTTGTTACGCCTTCAGGAATATTGATACTTTTCAAATAAGGCATAGAGTGGAATGCACCAGTGCTGATGTTTTTCAAAGTGCTTCCATCTTCAAAAGTAACTTCTCTTGCAATAAGGAATGCGAAAATGTTCAAATCAAGATAAGTAATACCATTACCTACATAGATTTTTGTAATCTGCTCCAAGTAATCAATAAATGGACGGTTGCCATGATTTACGTATTCGTATGTGTTTCCACTGCCACCGAGTTTCAAGAGACCGTCTGCATATACAACATATACTACGTCCTTACCACACCAGCCTGCATCCAAGATATCACCTGCTTCACTGGATACAAATTTACCAGACTCAAATGTACAAATTTCACCACAAATCTCGAAATCCTTGTCGTAGCCGTAGCCATTTTCGTTAAAGTAATAAACATCTCCAGTTAACACATGTTGACCAGTTAAATATTCATTGTTAATAAAATACATAACAGTACCATCAATGCTGAAGAAGCCGTCATACTTATAATTAGGCATATATACACCATTATCGTCGAATGTGTACATTACGCCATCTATGAAATGAGAGCCTGTAAGCTTTACGCCATCTTTATAATAAGATGTCTTATCTTCATTCCAGCCATCAGCTGATACGACGCCACCCACATATTCCTTGCCTTCAAATGTACCTGTAAATAGATCTCCACATACTCCACACTGACGCTTGCCATCAATGTCAGTGTACTTATGCCCAGTTGCAGGAATAGTAGTGCCCCAATCAACAACGGAATCACAAACTTCGCAGTAAGTTCTGCCGGTGTAACCAGGCTTGGTGCAGGTTGCAGGAATATCGTCAACAGCAACAGGAGTATGAACGTGTGCGGTTCCTCTCTCTGCCTTGAATTCAGAATCAGAGAAAGCAGTCTGAAGTTCTGTATCAACGCTAAATTCCTCGTTAGAGAATGCGCCGAGAACATTAGAGGTATAGCCGTCAACATAAGTGATCTCACCCATATCAACGTCAACCTTTACGTCATAAGGCCAGAATCCGTAGGTATCCCAATAGGTTTCTGCGGTATAACCTTCAATGTTAATGTCAGTATCATAGTATATTACACGAACAGGAAGTGCTGCAAGTATAGCCGCACCGGTCTGAGTATTCTTTCCGGTACGTGTGATAACGATCGTAGCAGTGTTATTTTCTACGTCGATCGTATATTCTGCGGTAAAGCCATCTGCCAAGACCATATTATCAAGCTCGAAGTGGTTAGCGTAGTTAAGATCGATAATTGTCTCTACAGACTGAATGGTTTCGATCTTGTTTGCGTTCATATTCATCCAGTAAATAGAACCGCCATAAAGATTATTAAGAGTAGGATCTGCGGGAACGAGCTGAACCGTAGATGCATCTACACCGGAAGCCACCTTGATGAGTCTGATAACAACAGACTTATTACCCATATTATCACAGATCTCAAACTTAACACGGTGAATACCATCAGCAACTGCAACGTCGCTAATAGTCATTCTGCCGTTTGCAAAGGTTACAGGAACCTCAACACCGTCAACGTAAGCCTTTGCGCTTGCAGCGTCCAAGCCGGTTGCGTTGGTCTTAGCAGTATTTTCTGCAACAGTAGCAGTTACGGTAAGCATACTACTTTCAGTTGTAACAGTCTCATACTTTTTAAGTGCGATACCTGTATCATTACCTGCAAGCTCAACCTTGCTAAATATAGGAGCTTCTCTATCCTCTACTGCATCAGAGAAGTCAGCGGTAATGTTATCAACGTAAACGGTCTGCAAGCCGTTTATAGTACCGTATGTCTGCCAAAGAGCATTGGTGTTTGTATGTGGGAACATAAATTCTATGAATCGGAAATTATTCGCATCATTCTTGGTTGCATTATATCCAATTTTCTCCTTACAATCAAGCCCAGGAATGAGAATCTCTTTATATGCACTTACGTCAACCGAAAAATACTTCCAACCGGACTCATCCCAAGAATTATAGACCTCCGGCTGGTTGATAACGGTGATAGTATTCTTCTTTTCGTATATACCGTCATTATTTGAATCATACCAATAAAGAACACGAATCCAGCAATGTTCGTATTCATCAGGAATATATGCCCAGAATCCAATAGACTTAGCATTTTTAACAACAATTCCGTTATCAAGGAACAAGTCAGATTGAGCATACCCGCCCGAAGAAATACCGGAAGCAGAAATAGGATTCATCTCAACTCTCATTGAGCCGTCACCGTCGTGAACCTCACCATTCTCGGCTGTAGCATAAGAGAGCTGTTGATGGAAGCCTGCATCATTACCGTTTACGTCAGCTATATTCCAAGCATCAATATCGGAAGCATCCTCAAAATCAAAGAGGACCTCAGAACCCTTACCAAGGCTGAGAGATGCAGTTGCAACAAGAGTAGTATCATGTACAAGTGTTGCGGTAAGGGTACTTGTAAGATCGGCAGGAACGTTCTCCTCGCTTACCGAGGTAAACATAAAGCCGTCAAAAGTACCAATCTCATCGTTAGTGGTAGTCAATGTTATATCGGAAGGCTTAAGAACAACATCGATAAGACCGCCATTGATAGTAGCCTTCAAACCGATGTTAACTTCCTTATCAAAAGGAACTGTCATAACGCCCTGTACAAAGGATAATTCGGTAGGAACTACTATTTCAACAGAAGCCGAACCAACGACCTCACCGTTCCAAACCAACTGAGCAGTTGCAGTACCAACCTTACCGTTGGATACGAATACACCATCCTCAATGATACCCATTGAAGGATCAGCTAGCTGCCAGGTGACATCTGCAGGGATATCCGCAGAAGTACCTACAAGGTCAGTACCAAGAGCAGAGAATTTAACAGTGCTTCCGGGAGTATAATAGTCATTTTCAACAGTAATGTTTGCGCGAGCAAATTCACCGGTAGCGGGAGCTGTAGAAATTACCAAGATACCATGGGTAGTAGGACGCTCTGCGCCGTCGGATGGAGAGCAGTTAAGCTTAAGTTCCTCACCAGGACGCTGAGAAAGGAATGCAGAAGATCCTCCGCCATCACCGTTAACTGCAACAACACATCCGAGAGAGAGCATAAAATCTGCCATTTCATAACTGTTAAATCCAGCAGAGAATGGAGACTGACGACCATCATTCATAACCATAACAAATGTACCATCCGCTTTTATACCAACAAAAGAACGAGATGCAGGATCAGAGGTATGGTTCTCAGTATACTGATTCTTTCCGTCCTTTACCAGGAAGCCGAAGTTTGCAGGAATTACCTGCTCCTCCCAACCGGTAATCGGGTCAGCAGTAGAACGGATAAGGATCTTAGGCATATCAGCAGGTCTTGCCTCGCCATCCTTTTCATCAAAGTTAATAACTACACAGGTCTGAGCACCGGATGTCTGACCTTGAGAGTTTTTATAAACTTCACCATCAAGAACCAAGTATCCAAGAGGCTCGCCTACAAGCTCAGGATGCTGAATGTAGTATGCAGAATCATACCAGCTAAGCGAAATGTTCATAGCAGCAACTACGTTGCCGTAGCCGTTTGCTTCTGCCCATTTAGCTTGCTCAGACATAATCTGAACTCCATATGAACCAGGAGTGGGAACCATTCCTTTCGAAGAAGGAAGAACCTTTGTGTAGGGATTGTTAATATCAACCTCTACAACATGTGCAACCTGACGATGAGAGCCTGCATCGTTATTGAGAATGATCTCAGACTCAACAATACCAGGAGCAAGTTCCCAGTCTTTTTTAGAGATGAGGTTGTAATAGTCACCATCATCTTCGGTGTAATCAATAGATGCTGCAAATGCTGTTAATGGCACGGTGGTGAAAATGCCCATAACCATCACAAATGCAAGCAAAAACGATACGCTTTTTTTGAATGCTTGTTTCATAATCAAACTCCTTTTTATGTTTTTTCTTCGATACTTCGGTTTTATATAGCAGAGAGATCGAAGATGAACTCTACTATATAGGTCTGCGATAAATTCAGAATGTCTTCTTCGCTCCTTTCCTGAATTTTATATATTTATCCACTAATAGTGTTGGATACATAATTTTATCAATAAATTCTATCTATGATGCCATAATTCTTCTTCTTATTGGTATCATCACCGACATGATACATACCCTCGACGGTAAAGTCATCCCACGGATGCTTTCTCTTACGCAGAAGAATCTGCAATGCACGAAGAACGCTTCCCTGACTGAGCAAAAGCACCCTTTTTCCTTCGCAATACTCATTGATAAAATCAATAACATCAGAACAGTTTGCGATAACAGTGCCCCAAGATGTACCCTCGAGGGTTCTGGCAAACATATTGTTTTCCAGCTCGCGAGCTATAAATGTATCGGTATTTACCAATTCTTCAAAAGACTTGTACTCCCAACCAGTGTTATCGATACCGTGAAGGAATTGAAGACGTACAGCCTCAAATTTTTGAGGTCTCGACATAATGATCTTTTTAGTGTTGACAACTCTTGCGATAGGCCCGTATAGGGCGATATCAAAATCATACTTGTCAAGTTCTTCTGCCTGCTTTTTGGTAATCTCAATTCCAGATTCGGTAAATCCACAGTTATCAGATGTATCACTCATAAACACATGCTTTGCCACTGCTTCGGTTTCTGCGTGTCTGATCAGGTGAATAGACTCGCATTTAACCTCGGGGATAGAAGTTCCCTCAACATAATCAATCTTACCCGTATCCTGATCAATGGAAATACCCCACTTGAGCAAAGTTTTGGTAATTCTTTCTCTTTCAGCAACAGGGATAGTATTTATATCAAACATTTAATTTTCCTCTCTGTCTTTCAGTTCTTATTTTTTATAAGATTAATGACCTTTTCAGTCAGCGCATTCTCAACAATATACTTGTAAACTGCATTAGGAACCATATCCTTCCATTCAGTGCCGGCTACAATCTTTTGACGGATTTCTGTACTGCACATCGCCTTTTCGCGCTTATCAAAAAGCACATAGGTACCGTAGCCAAGCTTGCTGAGACGATGAAGTTTCTCATAGCCCCAATCATCATATATAGTAAAGAACGACGTAGCACTCAAGGGAACATAGTTATAGAGAATTTCAGGACGTTCAATCGGATAAGGAACGATCTCAAAATCTTCTCGTTTAAAGCCCGCTTCCAAGAGTGCAAGCTCAATCATCTCATAACGCTCAAAATATGTAAACGGATTTGATGCCGCTTCACTTCGATGAGGATCTATCCTTTCACGTATAAGTGTGTCATTTTCAGGAGATGTAATGCCCACAATCAGTTTTTTGCATTGTTCTTTTGCAAGCATCGCGTAGTTCAGATGATCATTGTGAAACAGTTGAAATCTGCCATGAATAAATCCCAATTCCACCATTGATTTTTACCTCCGTAGTTGGATTTCTTAAATTTTATAGTTAATTGCCATTTTACTTGGCATACAGGGTTCTTTTGATAAGCTGCTTTCTCAGATACGGGACTTGTGTTTTAGCTATGCCTGATTCAAAGCGTACACCGAAAATATGTGCAATTTTTTGTTGATACTCTATGTTATCACATACAAAAAAGCTACAATTTTTCGAAAGGTCGATGATATTGATCATCCAAAGCTCACGCGAAAACCAACCGCGGATTTCGGGAAGTCTTACAAGAACACTTTCTGCATTCCATATACAGAGCTGTGCAACATTTTCCGGTAATATCGCGTTATTGCGAACGGTCTTGATATCACCAAAAATCGCATTTTTAAGGTCTGCTCCCACACTTTTCTGTACTTCAATGAAATAGGAGTCTCTGAAGTCCTCTCCAACACAAGCGAACGCACACAGCTTATTAAAGACTTCTATATCCTCTTCGGTTGTATTGGTTGAAGTTAGATTCAATGTATTATCAAGAATCGCTGCAATCAAAAGCAAGGCCGTTTTGCGGGACATTTCGTTCTGCAAATCAACGCTTTGCCATTCCCGATAAATGAGGGTTGCCGCCGCGCCGATGAATTCAATATGTGCACCGTCCCCGATCCTTTCGTGCCAATAGTCCTCAAAGCCGACGTGATGGTCGTAAACTTCAACCACACAGTCAAGCGGCACAGAGCTTTTCAGAAATTCGGGGTCGGAAATGTCTACGATGATGTAACTTACATTCTTTTTGGACATGCCCTCCGGAAGATCACATAAAATCTCCCCTTTTGTTACAAGTGACTCGCACACGCTGTAATTGCATAGGGCTTTTGAGTAAGCAACCGCATTCACACCCTGCAGATTTAATAATTCTGTCGTCGCTACCATACAAGCATAAGCATCAATATCGAGATAACTCGATCCTGCGGTAATTATATACAGATCACTATTTCGCTTACACATAAAACATCACTTACTATTCAATGAATGTTGCGAGTATATACATCCCACACCATACCATTACGATAATTTTCATATTCAGTATAATTTCGCTCGGTGTCGATAAGGATCGCATGCTCTTTGATTTTACGATCTTCCTCGCTTGGAATCTGCATATAATCGCCGTATAATTTGGTAAGTAAGGCATCATAATGCGCAGAAATAGGAACGATCATATCTTCAAAAGCGACTTCGGTTGTTTCTGTAAACCACGTACGATCATACACACCTCTTCTATACTTAGACGTACAAGCAAGAAATGTCTGCACATATTGACTGTCAGATTTGTTTTTCATCATAGATAATTTTTTAAAAGGCTTTTCTGGCAGAATTGAACACAGTCCCATGAACAGTTTCTTCTTGACGCTGTTTGTCTCATATCCTCTTTTCCAAAGAGATTTGGCAAGCACAACTCGGGAAGCATAAAACTGCATTTTCCGAATCCATTCTTTATCAGAAGCATTGTCACAAGGAAAGATGTCAATATAAATTCCTTGGTGCATCTGTTTATCCTTTGGATGAAATTTTTCAAGATAAGTGGTATTATTTTTTCTGAGCTTTGAAAAATTCATCATCCAATGCGCGGACCCCTCCGCTTGCAAGTAATACTGTTCATTTAATTCATTGGGAGCGACTTTCAAAAAGCGTTCGTAATCGCTTCTCAGCATGGAAACATCCAAATCATCATCCCACGGGATAATTCCATTATGTCTGACCGCACCGAGAGCGGATCCACAAAACATTACATAAGAAATATGATTATTCTTGCAAACTCTGTCAAATTCATGTAGTAATTCAAGTAAAACTGCTTGTTGTTCTTTTAAATTTCGCATATCATTTTCCTCATAAAATTTTCTGTTCTCTTGCAAATTTTTGAAACACCCAACCTCGAAGACGATTTGGTAGTAAAACTTGCACAATCAACCGTTTAAGCACATTAACTATGTATGTAGGCACACGTATAATTCTATTTTGTAGCATATATCTCTGTAATTTTGCCTCACTCTTAAAATAATGAATGCCTCCACGACGCTGATACATCTCTTTGCCTACACGTACATTAACCAGCACTTCCGGTATATTTGCGAAGTTCATACCTTCAAGATACATTCGTAGCCATAAATAGTAATCCTCCTCACAGTACCAGTCCAGATATCCACCTACACTCTCAACATCGTGCTTTCTAAACATAACCGTCATCTGGTTCATAGGGCAACGTTTCTTTATATATTCTTTAATATCATTATCTTCGTTCGGCACCTTCCGATAACCGACAATATTCTCCGGACTATCGATAAACTCTGCAATATCTCCCCCAACAATCGAAAGTTCGTCATGATTTAATAAAATAGCTAGTTCTTTTTCAAATCGTTGCGGTACACTAATATCATCTGCATCCATTAAAGCAACGATGTCATACGAACAATAAGACAAGCTTGTTCTGCGTGCCACACCATGTCCTTGGTTTTCTTTTAATCTGATGATTTTACAACACGGCAGTTTCTCATATTCGCAAATAACAACATCCAGGGGAGTAGAAACAGGCCCGTCAACAACAATTATAACCTCTTCAGGCTTAACTGTTTGATTCAATATACTTTCTACTGCATCTTTAAAATGTTCCGCATTATCCCCGCCATATACACACATGGATACCGAAAACAGCGTTTGGTTTATCATTTTCCTATCAATTCCTTTGCCTCTCTCTGTTTTTCTTCGTATTCAACCTTATCCACTTTTCCTTCCATCATCAACCAATCTCCAAAATCCAGATCTGATACAGTCCCTTCACGAACTGTATCACTTCCTTTGAGAACCAACCCAACTGTCCGAAAAACAATCAGCATATCTTTTAAAAATGTTATACCGCCATCTATGTATTGTAGGTCAAATTCCATTTTTTGTTCCCATGTAATATTATTACGACCATTCACCTGAGCAAGTCCAGTAAGACCCTGTCTTACAGAATGACGTCTGCGCTGTTCTTCTGTCATAAATACCATATCTTTTACAAGCTGTGGTCTGGGACCAACAATCGACATATCACCCTTAAGGATATTAACCAACTCAGGCAACTCATCTAACGAAGATGCTCTAAGAAATTTACCATACTTCGTTAATCTTTTTTCATCTGAAAGTAAATTCTTTTTTTTATCCTTTTCATTCGTCATTGAACGAAATTTAATCAGTTGAAATATTTTTTCATTCTTTCCTGGTCTTGGTTGTAAAAAAAAGGGATTTCCTTTCATCACAGCAGCTCCGGTAATGGTTAAAGCTAACATTAAGGGAGACAGCACTATCAATGCCACTAAAGAAAAAATAAAATCAATTACTCTCTTTAAAAATCTCTCATACATTATAAAAAACAACTCCAAGGTATTCAATAAAAAACTCCAAAAGAAGTTTCATAGCTCTAATATAAAAAATGATTTTTTCTAACAAAATTCTATTCTCTTTTTCAAATACAATTTCGTGAGATTTTTTTAAAATTATACCACTTTTTCCGCGAAAAATCAACCCTTTTGCCACAAAAAGGAAAGAATTTTATTGTTATATTATTAACAATTCTTTATTTAATTTTGAAATAAAAAATGCGCAGCATAAGCCACGCACGAAAAATGCATAACTCCTATTGCTGCGACACAATTTTCCACGAACTACAAGTATGCGAAAATAGAGTATGCACTTTTACCAAATGGTAAAAAAATACACACTTGTAGTATATGCGTGGTTATATTAAATTATGTCGCAAAGATAGTATATCACAATAAGCAACAAATTGCAAGAAAAAAAGCAGAATATAAAAATAAACTTTGCGTAAGCAAAGCCATATTAACCTCTTCCTTATTTACTATTACCCGTTACTTCAAAACCCTCATTCGTATTCAGGGAAGAGTGAATAGCGAATAGGTAAGAAGTAAAAAATCCGCACACTTCCGTGTACGGACTTTTCTGGCACTTACGGTCAATTTTAATACAATAATTTTAAGCGATGCATTTGCTCTCGAAGAAAAGTTTCACCGTGAAACTTTTCTTCGAGATGTGTGTGAAATAGGAATAATTTTACATCTAAACATCTTCAACACCGTACCATAATTAAAAATCAAGCATTGATTGCCCAAAAGTTTGCAAAAGTTCTGAATCAAAAATATCATTAAATTTACAAAAATCAAACCTGCTCATTTTTTCATGATAACGAGAATACATTGCATCTACTTCTGCATTGCCGGTTTTGTAGTTATGCCGTCTAACTTCATTCTGCATTTTTGAATACAAATAATTTAATTCTTTAAAAAGTCCTATAAATTCTTTTGATTTAACTTTTAGAACATGTTCGTTGTTTTGTATTTCGATTAAAAACTCATATTCGAACTCTATAGAAAGTCCTGAAAAATGCCCTAAATGTTTAACTGAATGTATCTTGTGTTGACACTTGTTCCTTATAATTCTAATTTTATCAAGAAAATCATAGTGTTTTTTTAATATCTCATGGAGGTTTTGTTCTAAATATGTCATTTTATTCTTGAATTCAAGAATTCCATCTTGTTCTTTAAATTCAAGTTTACAGGTGTTTTTATTGAATGAATATGGTATTACTTTGGGTATATCTTGAATAATCTCAAGAAGTTTCTTTTTGCTATTAAAATAAAATATATCTCCACATAAAATAATAAGTTTTTGGTTCATTTCATATAGAGTTTCAAAATAGTTAATTAATGAAAGCATTATGTTATTATCCAACCATTATCCCTCCTAGTAAATCAAACTTTAAATTCATCATCATCGGCATTCCTTAAAATATACTTTTTCATTAGTGTTTTTTGCTCTCTTCTACACACACGAGAGATTGTTCCATTCATTTTTTTGTTATCTAAACCCAAGTAATCACAAACAGCCTTAACGCTATCAAAAGTTGCAATGAATACAAAAGTATCGGCATCATACATATTTATTTGTCTTTTGCCCTTTTGTTCTTTATAACATTCAGGACAACCTCTGCCGTTTACTCTATTACAGACTTTTGCTTCCCATTCGTGTCCATATGCACATATCCACCAAAACTTTTTATTGCTGTGTGCAGTAATGTGCGTAGGCAACGCTTCTCCATTTTTTGCGTAGTTCCATGTATTTGCAACATCAGGACAAACAGTCGATAAATCATTAAACCCTACTAATACCTTTTTTCCTGCACAGATTGGACAACCTTCGCCTCGTATATGTTTTAATATTGACTTTGTATAACTATGACCTTTTTCGCATATCCAATATACAACCCTTTCGCCACCGCCGTATATTTCAGATGGATCTACATCGTTTTTCTCATAGTCCCAATATTTTAACAATTCCGGATGTTTAGATACTAAATCGTTTCCCTCTTTTTTTAAGAGGTTACGATGTTTGGAGCAAACGCTTCCCTCTGCAATTTTGCTTGGTAATGCCAAATATGATCTGTTGCAAATTTTACATTTCCAATAAAACCGTTGGCCTGTACCAAGCGTAACCATTTCTGGTGTTATGTTTCCGTTTTTCTCATAATCCCACCGGCTAACCAAATCGGACCTTATAGCTGCAATGCTGTTTTCTTTTCTCAAAGAAACATACTGATTTTTTATGATAATAGCATCTCTCGAGCAATCTACATCGATTGAAATATCAACATTTAAAAATCCAAGAATATTCTTGATGAGGCAATTCAAATCGTTAAAAGCAGTCCTTTCGTGGATATAAAAATCAGCTTGTTTCTTTTCTTCGTTATATTTATACTCTTTTACAACAAATACAGTAATACCAACAGACTCAAAGAATGCCTTTTTAAGAATATCCTTTTCAGCTTTTTTCTTATGAGAAAAATATCCGTTATACTCAACACCAATATTCTTTGATGGAATGAATATGTCAATTTCTCGTCCATCGAATATATATCTGTTTACAGTATCAGGAAATGCTTGCTTTAAATAATAATAAATTGCTTGTTCTGGAAAAGACGTTTGGCTTTGTTGGGCGCAAATGGGGCATCCTTGTCTATTGCTTCGTTGTTGAATAGACATTGGATAATCTTTGTGTCCCAAAGGGCAAGTCCAATATACCCTTTTCTTTGAAAACATTGTGAATTCAGTTGGCTTTTCGATGTTTTTATCGCTCCACTCTGCTGCTAAATCAGGGGAGAGCGTTTGTAAATCGTTATATCCCACAAGGACTTTTTGGCCAGCACAATAAGGGCAAGAAGATTCTCTTAATGTGCGATTAGC
Source organism: Clostridia bacterium (assembly GCA_017622215.1). Lineage (GTDB taxonomy): Bacteria > Bacillota > Clostridia > Monoglobales > Monoglobaceae > RGIG8709. The sequence continues at coordinate 145,842 of JAGARO010000010.1, read as the reverse complement.
AATAATTGCTTCATATTCGCCACCGCAATTTTTGCAAGCCCACCACACCTTCTTATTGCTTGCAAATGCAACAGTTGTAGGTGTTAAATCACCATTTTTTTGATAAATCCATTCGGATGCCACTTCGGGATAAAATGTTTCTAAATCATTATAACCTTTTAATACTTTTTTTCCTGCACAATAAGAACAGCCATTTCCAACAACTCTATTTTTTATTTGTGCATCATAAGAATGTCCTTTGGGACATATCCACCAAACTTTTGTGTGGCATCCTTGGGTTAAAATTTGCGGATTGAATCCTAAAGCATTATTCTTTTCCCAATCCCACTCCGCCATAAGTTGAGCATTGTCGCTCACATATTTCTTTTCTTTATTATTCAACGTGCTCAACCCCTTTAAACGCTACTTCACTATTCATATAATTATACCATATATTCCGACTTTTTTCAATATTTGCACCGCTTTTTATGTAAAATATCAAAAAACGGTGCATTTTAATTGGAGAAAAGTTTCTGTGTGAAATAAGAAAACGCCATTGAAGGCTATTTTGCTCTTTACAGATGTATATATATTTCACACGGAAACTTTTCTTTTTTGAGAAATTCCTTTATTCAAGGCTTTTACGGCATAGAAAAAGAACCGTAACTTTGTATCAAAATTACGGTTCTTTTTTGGTCGGAGTGACAGGACTTGAACCTGCGGCACCACGCCCCCCAGACGTGTGCGCTACCATCTGCGCTACACCCCGATATGAAATAATAAGCTTTTAATAAGCAAAACAGCCTTAACCTCTTTCTTATTCACTATTACCTATTACTTCAAAACCCTCATTCGTATTTATGGAAGAATGAATAGCGAATAGACACAAGAAGTAAAAATCCCCGTTCTTACAAACGAGGATTTTTGGTGCTCCATCGCGGATTCGAACCGCGGACACCTTGATTAAAAGTCAAGTGCTCTGCCAACTGAGCTAATGGGGCATATTCTTCTGTAAATAAAAAAAGTGGCTGGGCTGGCGGGACTCGAACCCACGGAATGCAAGAGTCAAAGTCTTGTGCCTTACCGACTTGGCTACAGCCCAAAATATATTTGTGGGGTGGATACACGGATTCGAACCGTGGGCCTCCAGAGCCACAATCTGGCGCTCTAACCAACTGAGCTATACCCACCATATCTGGCCATTTTGCTAAAAATGAGCAAAAAAAATGGTGCGCCTGAAGAGATTCGAACTCCTGACCCACTGCTTAGAAGGCAGTTGCTCTATCCAACTGAGCTACAGGCGCGCAAAAAATATATTATGGAGCGGGTGATGGGAATCGAACCCACGTGTTCAGCTTGGAAGGCTGACATTCTACCATTGAACTACACCCGCATAGCCATCGTCCTTTAGACGACTTGTATAGTATAACAAACAAAACCCACTTTGTCAACACTTTTTTTGGATTTTTTTCACTTTTTTTCAGGGCGGAAGAATCCCGTTCCACCGCCCTGAAATACTAAATTTTCTTTATAACAATTTCGTCCTTTTCGGCTGAAACCTGCATTTTATATCCGGCATTTAATTCTCCCTCGATAATCAGCGTCGCAAACTTATCCTCAATATTTCTTTCAATATATCTTCTCATAGGTCTTGCACCGTAAGCCACATTATAAGCCTTTTTCAGTATAAGTTCAATTGCACTGTCCTCTACTTCCATCGCCACAGCTTTTTCATCAAGGCCTGCCTTAAGGTCAGAAAGCATAAGGCCTGCAATCTTCTTAAGCTCATCCTTGTTAAGCTCACGGAATTTGATAATTTCGTCAACTCTGTTTAAGAACTCAGGACGGAAGAGCTGTTTTAAGGCTCTGTCAACCTTAATATCGTTAGCCGAGTTGTCAGTATAGCCAAAACCTGCAACAGAATTTCCGATTTCAGAGCCTGCGTTGGAGGTCATTACAATAATTGTATTTTCAAAAGATACAACCTTTCCTCTGCTGTCAGTAATTCTGCCGTCGTCTAAAATTTGGAGAAGAATGTTGAAAATATCAGCGTGTGCCTTTTCAATTTCATCAAGTAAAATTACAGAATACGGCTTTCTTCTCACCTTTTCAGTAAGCTGTCCAGCGTCATCATAGCCCACATATCCCGGAGGCGCGCCGATAAGCTTTGCAACGGAATGTTTTTCCATATATTCAGACATATCAAGTCTTATAAGGTTTTCTTCGCTGTCAAAAACCTCCCTTGCAATCTGCTTTACAAGTTCAGTTTTACCAACGCCTGTCGGGCCTACAAAGATGAATGAAACAGGTCTTTTCTTTATGCTTATTCCCGCTCTTTTTCTTCTTATTGCACGGGCTACAGAGGACACAGCCTCATCCTGACCGATAAGTCTTGTATGAAGTCTTTCTTCAAGATTTATAAGGCGTCTGCTTTCAAATTCAGTTATATTTTTAACAGGAATTTTTGTCCAACCCTCGATAACATTTGCCAAATCTTCAGGCGTTAAATAAATATCGTTTGCCCCCTTGGAAAGAGCCTCAATCTCATTTTCTATCTTGCAAACTCTGCTCTTAAGTTCAGCTGTCTTTTCAAAGTATCCCTCGGATTCTTCCTGCCCCTCAAGTTCAGTCTGCTCCTTCTTCACCTTTTCAAGCTCAATATTAAGCTTTTCAATTTCAGCAAGTGCTGTATTGTCAAGGTTAACCTTTGAGGCAGCCTCATCAATTACATCAATTGCCTTATCAGGTAAAAATCTATCAGTTATATACCTTTCGGAAAGGACAGCTGCAGTCCTTATAATATCGTCTGTAATCTTTACGTTGTGGTATTTTTCGTAATATTCCTTGATTCCCTTTAAGATTTCAATTGTTTCTTCAACTGAAGGCTCTTCCACCATAACAGTCTGGAATCTTCTCTCTAAAGCCGAGTCCTTTTCAATGTGCTTTCTATATTCTTCAAGGGTAGTTGCACCAATAATCTGTATTTCGCCCTTGGATAATGCAGGCTTTAAAATATTTCCTGCGTTCATAGCACCGTCAGCATCCCCAGCCTTTGTGAGAGTATGAACTTCGTCAATTACAAGGATAATATTTCCAAGCTTTTTAACCTCGCTTATGAGGTTTTTAAGACGCTGTTCAAACTGACCGCGAAACTGTGTGCCTGCAACCATAGCTGACATATCAATAAGATAAATTTCGTATTTTAAGAGTTTTGCAGGAACCTCACCATTCACAATTTTAACCGCCAAACCCTCTGCAATAGCAGTTTTACCAACACCGGGTTCACCAATTAAACAAGGGTTATTTTTTGTTCTTCTGTTTAAAATCTGCATAACCCTTGTGATTTCAGCATCTCTGCCGATAACCCTGTCAACCTCGCCGTTTCTGGCTTTGGTTGTAAGGTTTGTTCCATACATTTCAAGGAACTTTCTGTCCTTATTCTTCTTTTCTTTTTTTGCAGATTTTCCCCCGTCTTTTTCAGTCTTATTTTTTCCGCCCATAAACTGACTGAACATTGAGAACGGAGTCTTCATAGTTCTTCCCTGTTCTTCCTCATCCTCGTCTTCAAGATCCTCTCCGCCCATGAGCTGCTGAGCCATTTCCTCCATCATTTCAGGGTCCATATCACCCATCTGTTCTACCATATTGTTCATTTCGCTGTTAAGGCTGTCAAGCTCCTCAACATCAATGCCCATTTTTTCTATCATTTCGTTAACAGGACCCAAATTAAGCTCTTTAGCACAACTTAAGCAATAACCCTCGTTCTGCTGTTTGCCGTCCTGGTCAAATTTTGAAACATATACAACTGCAAGATTCTTTTTGCATCTGACACAAAGCATATTATTTCCTCCGTCAATTTTATCTCGTTTTGTTATTCTACCACGAATCAAAAATAATTTCAATATTTTTTATTTATTTATAGGAAAAGACTTTACAAAATTAGTATTTTTTTGTAAAATAGTATTGTATGTTCAAATCAAGGAGGCAATACAATGTATAAGAAAGTTTCTACAGACCTTTCCTTTGTGGACAGGGAGAAAGAAATTATAGAATTCTGGAAACAGAATGATATATTTGAAAAGAGTATGCAGAACCGTGAGGGCGGGGAAATCTATACCTTCTTTGACGGTCCTCCTACTGCAAACGGCAGACCTCATATCGGTCATGTTTTAACCCGTGTAATCAAGGACTTAATTCCAAGATACCGCACAATGAAAGGATACCACGTTTTAAGAAAAGCAGGCTGGGATACCCACGGTCTTCCAGTTGAGCTTGAAGTAGAAAAGGCTCTCGGAATTTCAGGTAAGCCTGAAATCGAAAAATACGGCATTGAAGACTTTATTACAAAGTGTAAGGAATCCGTATTTACCTATAAGAGTGAATGGGAAGATATGTCAGACAGAGTTGGTTTCTGGGCTGATATGGACAACCCTTATGTTACACTCGACAACAACTATATTGAGTCTGAATGGTGGGCTCTTAAAACAATCTGGGACAAGGGACTTTTATATAAGGGTCATAAGATTATGCCTTACTGTCCACGTTGTGGTACTTCCCTTTCTTCTCACGAAGTTGCACAGGGCTACAAGGATGTTAAGGAAAATTCACTTATTGCAAAGTTTATTGTTTCAGGCAAGGAAAATGAATACATTCTTGCATGGACAACTACACCTTGGACACTTCCATCCAACGTTGCACTTTGTGTAAACCCATACGAAAGCTATGTTAAGATTGCAGTTGGCGATGAAAAATATATTCTCGCAAAGGCACTTTTAGACAAAGTAATCAAAGAAGAATATGAAATTATTGAAGAATATGTGGGTACAGACTTAGTTGGTACAAAGTATGAACCGCTTTATTCATTCAAGACACCTGAAGAGGGCAAATACTGTGAAGTTGTAGCTGATAACTACGTTACAATGGAAGACGGTACAGGTATCGTTCATATCGCTCCTGCATTCGGTGAAGATGACGCAAGAGTTGGTAAGGACAACGGCCTCGGCTTCTTAAACCTTGTAAATACACAGGGTAATATGGTTGACGAAGTTGAACCTTGGAAGGGTATGTTTGTCAAAGACGTTGACAAGCACGTTATCCGCGACTTAAAGGACAGAAATCAGCTCTTTGAAGTAATTCCATTTGAACACAGCTACCCATTCTGCTGGAGATGTGACACACCTCTCCTCTACTATGCTTGTGATACATGGTTTATCAAGATGTCTTCAATCCGCGACAGACTTCTTAAGAATAATGATACAGTTAACTGGATGCCTGATAATATCAAGCACGGCAGATTTGGTAACTTCCTTGAAAATGTAATTGACTGGGGTCTTTCCCGTTCAAGATACTGGGGTACACCGCTTCCTATCTGGGAATGTTCCTGCGGACACAGAGAATGTATCGGTTCAATCGCTGAGCTTAAGGAAAAGGGACAGAATGTTCCTGAAAATATTGAACTTCATAAGCCTTATGTAGATAATGTATTCCTTACTTGTCCGCAGTGTGGCAAGGATATGAAGAGAGTCAGCGAAGTTATCGACTGTTGGTTCGACTCAGGTTCAATGCCATTTGCACAGTGGCACTACCCATTTGAAAACAAGGAAATCTTCGACCAGAACTTCCCTGCAGACTTCATCAGTGAAGCTATCGACCAGACAAGAGGTTGGTTCTATACACTTATGGCAATTTCAACTCTTATCTTCGACAAGGCTCCATACAAGAACGTAATCGTTTTAGGTCATGTTCAGGATAAGAACGGACAGAAGATGAGTAAGCATAAGGGTAATGTTGTTAATCCTTGGGATGTTCTTAATAAGCAGGGCTCTGACGCTGCCCGTTGGTACTTCTACTCCAACTCAGCACCATGGCTCCCTAACAGATTCTTCGACGAAGCTGTTTCTGAATCACAGAGAAAGTTTATGGGAACACTCTGGAACACTTATGCGTTCTATGTTTTATACGCTGATATCGACAACTTTGACCCTACAAAGTACACACTTGATAAAGATAAGATTTCTATTCTTGATAAGTGGATTTTATCAAAGCTTAATAAGACAATCACTTCTGTTGACAACTTCTTAATGAACTATAAGATTACAGAAGCAACAAGAGTTATAAATCAGTTCACAGACGAACTTTCAAACTGGTATGTAAGACGTTGCCGTGAAAGATTCTGGGCATCAGAGCTCACAGAGGATAAAATCAATGCTTATATGACACTTTATACAGTATTGGTTGAATTCTCAAAGGTATGTGCTCCGTTCATTCCATTTATGACTGAACAGATTTACCAGAACCTTGTTTTATCAGTTGATAAAAACGCAACAGAAAGTATCCACCTTTGCGACTTCCCTGTGGCTAATCCTGAATTTGACTTCCCTGAAGTTGAAGAGGATATGGATACAATAAGAAAGGTTGTAATGCTAGGTCGTGCTTGCAGAAATACTGCAAACGTTAAGAACAGACAGCCAATCAGCACAATCTTCGTTCAGACAAAGGAAAAGGTAAATACAGATTATAACTACATCATCTTAGAAGAGCTTAATGTTAAGAATGTTGAATTTGTTGAAGACGCAAGTCAGTTTATCTCATACAACTTCAAGCCACAGCTTCGTACAATGGGACCAAAATACGGTAAGATTGTAAAGGCTATCTTTGAAGAAGTAAATAAGATGGACGGCGCAGAAATTATGGCAAAGCTTAACGCCGGCGATACAGTAAGCCTCGTAGTTGAAGGTACAGACGTAATATTCGGCGCTGAAGACGTACTTGTTGAAACAATCAAGAAAGACGGCTATGTTTCCGAAACAGATAACGGTTGCACAATCGTTCTTGATACAAACCTCACACCTGAGCTTTTAGAAGAAGGCTTCGTAAGAGAGCTTATCAGTAAGATTCAGACAATGAGAAAAGACAGCGGTTTCGAAGTACAGGATAATATCAAGATTGGATTTGTCGGTTCTGACAACATCAAGGGAATTTTCGAAAGAAATAACGAAGAAATTTCCGCACAGACTCTTGCAAAGGAAATCTCCGAGGGAGTTTGTGAATGTGCAAAGGAATGGAACATAAACGGCGAAAAGGTTTCAATCTGCATTAAGAAAATCTAATAAAAAAAGCCCTTGAATTTTCAAGGGCTTTATCTTTTGAATGGTATATCATATTCAATTCCGCATTTGCACACATAGTTAAAGGCAAAGTTTCTGACATTTTCCTTGTTTATGGAAAATGCGACCTCTTCACAGGTCTGGCATAAGTATTTATATTCATCTTTATATAAAGGTCTGTGGGGTTTTGTAAGCTCGGGTATCTTGTGGCGGTAGATTTCAAAATATACATCCTGACCGCAGTTGCAAAGTGCCCAGAACTTCATATATTTATATCCCTGTGGATTAAGAAAACCGAGAACAGCGTTACAGCTACTGCAACAAAAAACTCCGCCGTTTCTTCTGTGAAAATACATATCCGCAAGGTATTTGTTAATTACTCTCATAATTTTGCCTTTCTTGTACCAAGAATTTAAGATTTTATCTTGCAGGTCAAGGATAAAAATGTTATAATAATTTTATTATAGGTTTAATTTAGGTGATTGTCAATGAAAATAAAAATCATAGGTGCAGGTCTGGCAGGATGCGAAGCCGCATGGCAGGTTGCAAAGCAGGGTATTGAGGTTGAGCTTTGGGAAATGAAGCCTGAAAAATACTCCCCTGCCCATAAAAGTGAAAACTTTGCAGAGCTTGTATGCAGTAACTCTTTAAGGGCTGACGGAATACATAATGCTGTAGGTCTTTTAAAAGAAGAAATGCGTAAGTTTGGTTCACTTATTATGGAGTGCGCTGACCTTACAAAAGTTCCCGCTGGTGGAGCTTTGGCTGTTGACCGTGAGGGATTTTCAAAGGTAGTTACAGACAAAATAAAATCCCACCCGTTAATTACTGTAAAATACGGTGAGGTTACTTCAATCAACGAAGACGAATATATAATTATCGCCGCAGGCCCACTTGCCTCCGAGGGCATAATTGAGGATATAAAAAGGCTTACAGGTGGTGACTATCTCCATTTTTTTGATGCAGCGGCACCGATTGTAACTCTTGAGTCTATTGATATGACAAAGGCTTTCCGCGGAGCCCGTTACGGCAAAGGCGGAGACGATTATATAAACTGTCCTATGAATAAAGAGGAATACCTTTTATTCAGGAATGAGCTTATCAGAGCTGAGGCTGCTCCTCTTCACGAGGGAGTTGAAAACCCTAACGTTTTCGAGGGCTGTATGCCAATTGAAATTATGGCTATGCGCGGAGAAGACACAATGCGTTTTGGTCCACTTAAGCCTGTAGGACTTACAAATCCTCACGATAATTCAAGACCTTACGCTGTTGTGCAATTAAGACAAGACAACGCTGACGGCACGCTTTATAATATTGTAGGATTTCAGACCCATCTTAAATTCGGTGAGCAAAAAAGAGTTTTCGGACTTATTCCATCCCTTGAAAATGCAGAATTTGTCCGCTACGGCAAGATGCACAGGAATACTTATATAAACTCACCCGGAATAATGACAAACACATATAATCTTATAAAATATCCTAAAATATACTTTGCAGGACAGATTACAGGTGTAGAGGGCTACATTGAATCAGCCTCCTCAGGAATGGTTGCAGGAATAAACTGTGCAAGAGATGTTCTCGGAAAAGAAAAGCTTGTATTTTCAAGCAATACCGCTTTAGGCTCACTCTCAAACTATATTTCAAACACAGCTGTAACTGATTTTCAACCAATGAATGTTAATTTTGGAATATTTAACAGTCTTGGGGAAAGAATAAAGGATAAAAAAGAAAAGGCAGAACGCTTTGCAGAAAGGAGTTTTAAGGAACTGGATGAATTACTACAGAAATAGTGCCACAGGCTATTCAAAGCCAAAAAGATGGCCTAAAACCCTGATTTTAATTATATTTGTTTCCATTGTTGTTTTTATCGCCACAAAATTCGGAAATAACATAGTTGATTTTATCAACAGCAGTAAAATTCCCGAAGGCAAATGGCACAAAAACAATATGGTTGTTGCCCACGCCTTAGGTACAATCGACGGAAGAACCGAAACAAACTCCCTGGAGGCTCTTAAAGAAAGCTACGAACGAGGCTTCCGAGTTTTTGAGGCAGATCTCGCCCTCACCTCCGACAACGAGCTTGTGCTCCGCCACGATTTTGACGACAACTCATATTATAATTTCGAACAGGACAAAACCTATACTCCTCACCTGACTAAAAATGAGTTTTTATCCAACCCAATTAACGGGATTTATACTCCCATGACAGTTGAAGATATAGTAAAATTCCTGGCAAGACATAAGGATACCTATCTTATCACAGATACAAAGAGTACAAATAAAGATGATACTGTAAAGCAGTTCAAGAAACTCAAAACCGCAATTGACAAGGAAAATGACCCTACACTTTATTCAAGAATTATTGTCCAGCTTTACAACTATGATATGAAGGCTTGGGTTGATTCAGTGGCAAAATTCGACAACTATATCCTGACACTTTACCAGATGACAGATATCGACTACAACCAGGCAGCAAGCTACTGCAAAAAGAACAAAATAGATGTAGTAACAATGCCGATGGAAAGCTGCCACCGTAGCAAAAGTCAGGTTTTCCACGATAACGGCATAAGAGTTTTTACCCATACAGTAAATAAAATTGTGGATGTCCAGAGACTTCTTAATGACTATAATGTTGACGGATTTTATACAGATTATATCTCCCATGATGACCTTGTAAAAGCAAAAATAATTAAAAAATAAACAAAAAAGACTGTATCAAAAGACGTTTGTCTCTAGGGAGAAGTCAATTTGGATTTCAATATTACAAAAACCCTTACAATACTAAGTATTGTAAGGGTTTTATTATTTATCCAAACAAGTTGGCTAATCTCTAGAGACAGACGCCAAAATATACAGTCTTTAATTTTTAACTTGCAGAAGATTTAGTTCCCGGATTTTCAATCTTCCTTACCCTCTGTCTTTTGTGAACGATAACAGGCTTTTCTGTGCCCTCCACAACTTCCTTTGTGATAAGCACCTTGTCGGCAAGTTCATCTGACGGAATTTCAAACATAATATCAAGGATAATTCCCTCGATAATTGTGCGAAGTCCACGTGCACCAGTCTTTCTTTCGATAGCCTTATTTGCAATAGCCTCCACAGCCTCATCATCAAATTCAAGCTTAACCTTATCCATTTCAAAAAGCTTTTTATACTGCTTGATAAGGGCATTTTTAGGCTTTGTAAGGATATTTTTAAGCGCATCAACTGTAAGTGATTCAAGAGTGCTTACAATCGGAAGTCTGCCTATAAATTCAGGAATAAGTCCGAACTTCAGTAAGTCCTGTGGTTCAACCTTCTTTAAAAGTTCGCCCACATTTCTCTCCTTTTTACTTTCAACCTTAGCTCCAAAACCCAATGTTTTATTGGAAAGTCTTGCTTCAATTATCTTGTCAAGCCCCTCGAAAGCACCGCCACAGATAAATAAAATGTTTGTTGTATCAATCTGTATAAATTCCTGATGAGGATGCTTTCTTCCACCTGTCGGTGGCACAGAAGCCACAGTTCCCTCAAGAATTTTAAGAAGTGTCTGCTGTACGCCCTCACCTGATACATCACGGGTAATGGACACATTTTCAGATTTTCTTGTAATCTTGTCAATTTCGTCAATATAAATAATTCCACGCTGTGCAAGTTCAATATCGTAATCCGCAGCCTGAATAAGCTTTAAAAGAATATTTTCAACGTCCTCGCCTACATAACCTGCTTCAGTGAGAGATGTAGCATCAGCAATTACAAATGGCACATCAAGTCTTTTAGCAAGGGTCTGCGCAAGAAAAGTCTTGCCAACGCCTGTAGGACCAAGGAGTAAAATATTACTCTTCTGGAGTTCAATATCGCTGTTTTCAGGGTAGTCGATTCTCTTGTAGTGGTTATAAATTGCCACAGACAAGGTCTTCTTCGCTTCTTCCTGACCGATAATATATTCGTCTAAATATTCCTTTATTTCCTTTGGTTTAGGAAGTTCAAAGTGTTTCTTTCCATTCTTTTTCTGGGTATTTTCAAGCTCAAAATCCTCATCTATAAGGTCAAAACAAAGCTCAACACATTCGTTACAAATATAAGCGTTTGGACCCTCGATAAGTCTTCTTACCTGCTCCTCAGTTTTACCGCAGAAAGAACACCTGCAAGGTTCTTTAATGTCATTGTTTGGCATTTATACAACTCCTTAAATTATCTCTTTTCAACTATTTTATCAATAAGACCGTATTTTAATGCTTCTTCCGCAGACATAAAATTGTCTCTTTCTGTATCTTTTTTGATTACATCAAGTGGCTGACCTGTAGCTTCGCTGAGCATTTTATTGAGCTTATCCTTCATCTTAATGATACGTTCAGCGTGAATCTGAATATCAGTAGCCTGACCCTGTGTTCCGCCAAGTGGCTGATGAATCATAATTTCGCTGTTAGGAAGAGCAAATCTCTTACCCTTTGCGCCTGCAGATAAAAGGAATGCACCCATTGAAGCAGCCATACCCACACAGATTGTGGAAACGTCAGCTTTAGTATACTGCATTGTGTCATAAATTGCCATTCCCGCAGTAATAGAACCGCCTGGGCTGTTGATGTATAAGTTAATATCCTTATCAGGGTCCTCACTGTCAAGGAATAAAAGCTGTGCAACAACAAGACTTGCTGTTGCGTCATTAACCTCATCTGATAAGAAAATAATTCTGTCCTTTAAGAGTCTTGAAAAAATATCGTAAGAGCGTTCGCCCCTGCTTGTCTGTTCAATTACATAAGGTACTAAACTGTTATTCATTCCAAAAACCTCCAAAAAATTTTTATCAATATAAAAATCCAAGGTTAACCTCATAAGAAGTTAACCTTTGATATTATAAACTATTTTGCAACATTTGAAACAATAAAGTCAATTGTTTTTTCAACAATCTTGCTTTCCTTGATGTCAGCAGGATTGATGTACTTCTTAACTTCGTCAACTTCCATGTTGTTCTTTTCAGCAATGTCCTTGATTTCCTTTTCAACATCCTTGTCAGTTACTTCGATGTTTTCAACCTTAGCAATCTTTTCAAGGATTAAGGACATCTTTGTCTTCTTTTCAGCATCAGGCTTCATCTGTTCACGGAGTGAATCAATTGTCATACCTGTGTACTGCATATACATTTCAAGGCTCATACCCTGATACTGGAGCTGCATAGCCATATCACGGATATTGTTTTCAACAGTTGTCATAATCATTTCTTCAGGAATATCAATTGTTGTGTTATCACAAACAACATCTAAAACCTTGTTTTCGAATTCTCTCTTAGCCTTAGCCTTGTTTGATTCCTGAAGCTTTTTCTTAACATCAGCCTTATAATCTGCAAATGTATCAAATTCAGAAACGTCCTTTGCAAACTCGTCGTCGAGTTCAGGGAGCTCTAAAGTCTTGATTGCGTTAATCTTAACCTTGAATAAAGCAGCCTTACCCTTTAAGTCTTCAGCGTGGTATTCTTCAGGGAATGTTACGTTTACATCAACATCTTCACCTACGTTATGACCTACGAGCTGGTCTTCAAAGCCAGGGATAAACTGACCTGAGCCAAGCTTTAAGTCAAATCCCTTAGCGCTACCGCCGTCGAATAATACGCCGTCAACAGAACCTTCATAGTCAATGTTAACTGTGTCGCCGTTTTCAGAAGCTCTGTCTTCAACAGTAACAAGTCTGCCGTTTCTTTCTCTTGTTCTTTCGATTTCAGCGTCAACTTCCTTTTCAGTAGTTCTTACTGTTGGCTTCTTAACTTCGAGGCCTGTGTACTGACCGAGTTCAAATTCAGGCTTAACAACAACTTTAGCTGTAAATGTAACACCCTTTTCAGCATCAAATTCCTTGATGTCAATTTCAGGCTGTGCAACAGCTTCAATGTTCTGTTCCATAATAGCCTTATCGTAAGCGCCTGGGAGAACGATGTTAATAGCATCCTCATAGAAAATTTCTTTTCCATAGTATCTTTCGATAATCGCGCGAGGAGCCTTGCCCTTTCTAAAGCCCTGAACACTGATTTTGCCAACATTCTTCTTGTATGCTTCATCGCAAGCCTTTGCAAATTCTTCAGCTGTTACGAAGAACTCAAAGCTCTTGATATTCTTTTCTGTCTTTACTTCTTTTTTTGCTTTTGCCATAGTAAATTACCTCACTTACTTAATCATACCGATAGATTATATCACATATTGTAAAATTTTTCAATAGTTTATCAAATAAATTTTCACAAAATTTGTAGGCTAACAGGGTCAAAATTTATATAATCACAGGATATAAGCTTAAGATTTATCCCGTTCACTTCTCCTGTTACAGCGTTAGCCTGGGAATGAGCGTGAAGATGACCGTAGATACAGTCCTTAACGCCATATTCATTAAGAATTTCCAAAAACTCCCTGTTTGGATTTTCCTTTTCCACAGGCGGATAGTGCATGGCAAAGAGAATTTTATCCAATTTCTTCCTTGCGTCCTCCAAAGACAGCACCATCCTTATCTTCTCACGGCTGAAAATTTTCTTATCCTCCTCCGAGGAATTTTCGTTTATAAGGCTCCAGCCTCTTGTACCGCAGATTGCAACTCCCTCATAGAGATAGGCCTCATTACCGAGAATTTTAATTGTGTCAAAACCATTCTCCCTTAAAAACTTCTCCATTTTCGCGTGAGTAGTCCACCAGTAATCGTGATTACCCTTAAGTATAAGCTTTGTACCGGGCAGACTGTTTATAAACTTAAAATCCTCCACAGCCTCATCAATATACATAGCCCATGAAATATCTCCCGGAATTATCACAACATCATCCATATTCACTTTTTTTGTCCAGTTTTCCTTTATCCTGTAGGTGTAGTTATCCCACTTCTCGCCGAAAACGTCCATGGGCTTGTCTGTGCCAAAGGATAAATGCAAATCAGATATGGCAAAAATACTCATAAAAACCTCTGTATAAAAACCAAAATAATTGTCCAAAATATTCCTGAAAGGAGATGTTAATATGTCAAAAGAAATGCTTCCAGGTGTAGAATGCACTGCAAAAGAATGTGTTTACAACGTTGACGGCCGTATGTGCACTGCATCAAAAATTTTAGTAAAAGGTCAGAATTCAATGAGCTCTTCTGAAACAGAATGTGAAACTTTTAAGAAGTGCTGTAAGTAATCCTGACAGTAAAAGGGCGATTAAATCGCCCTTTTTTTATGAAAGAAATTCTTCAACTGCCCCAAAGAGCTTATCTTTATCGCAAATTCCCTTAAATCTCTTATCAGCATTCTTAAGCTTTTCTAAAGATTCAGGAATTTCATAGCCTGAAATTTCAGAAAGCATATCGATAAGAGCAAAATCGTCCTTGCCCTGCATTTCATCGTCCTTGCCAAGAGCAGATAAAACACTTCCGTTAAACTTGAACGGACTTGCAGTTGACGCAATAACAGTCTTTGTGTTATCCCCTGTTTCATTCTTGTACTGGTTGTAAACATCAACAGCAACTGCAGTATGTGTATCAATTGTATAATCATATTCGTCAAAGGTCTTATAGATACATTCCTTTGTGAAATAGTCATCGCAGAAACCTGCCCAGAAAATTTCATTAACCTTTTTCATCATCTTCTTGTCAAGCTTATAAACGCCCTTTTCCTTAAGCTCAGTCATAAGCTTTCCGATAAGCTTATCGTCATTACCAGATAAATCAAAGAGCAATCTTTCAAGGTTGCTTGAAATCAAAATATCCATTGACGGAGAAATTGATGGGAAGAATTCTCTGTTTCTGTCGTAAACACCTGTGTTTATGAAATCAGTCAAAACCTTATTCATATTTGATGCACAGATAAGTTTATTCACAGGAAGTCCCATTTTTCTTGCATAATAAGCTGCAAGAATGTTACCGAAGTTACCTGTCGGAACACAGATATTTATCTTATCTCCGTTTTCAATTTCCTTATTCTTAACCATTTCACAGTATGCAGAAACATAGTATACAATCTGTGGCACAAGACGTCCCCAGTTGATTGAGTTTGCAGAAGATAAAACATACTTCTTCTCTTTAAGGTCTTTCTTTATTTCATCATCAGTGAAAATAGTCTTAACCCCAGTCTGTGCGTCGTCAAAGTTACCCTTGATACCACTTACAAATACGTTTTTGCCTTCCTGAGTAATCATCTGGAGCTTCTGAATATCGGAAACACCGTCGCTTGGGTAGAATACAACAATCTTTGTACCCTCTACATCCTTAAAGCCCTCTAAAGCAGCCTTACCTGTATCCCCTGAAGTAGCAACAAGAATAACAACTGTGTTATCTTCTCCTGTTTTCTTCATTGATGTAGTTAATAGGTGAGGAAGAATCTGAAGAGCCATATCCTTAAATGCACAGGTAGGTCCGTGCCAGAGTTCTAAGATATACTCGCTGTCGTTAAGTCTTACAAGTGGAGCAACAGCCTCCCCGCCAAACTTTTCAGGAGCATAAGCTTTTGTTGCACACTCTCTTACTTCCTTAACGAGAAAGTCAGTTAAAAACTGCTTTAAAATATAAACAGCGCGTTCAGGGTAAGAAAGCTTTGCCATCTTAACGATGTCCTCTTTCTTTATTTCAGGAAAAGTTTCAGGAACAAAAAGTCCGCCCTCAACAGATAACCCCTGCTTAATAGCCTGAGCAGAGCTGAGCTTGATTTTTTTATCCCTTGTACTTATATATTTCATTTTTTTCACCTCAAAAAATAAGGGAGCTATTTAAAGCTCCCTGATATTTATTCTTGCAAATTAACCAAGATATTTCTTCACAAGTTCAGTAGCCTCAGATTCATCAGCTGAAATCATAAGTGTGAATGAAACGTTAAATTTAGCTTCAATGCTTTCAAGAGCCTTGATAAAGTTATCAATGTTGCCCATGTTTTCAGCAGGAACACTCTTGAATAAGCTATCAATAAAGATGTGTGTTGTATCGAAATTCTGAGCAAGAATGCCGTAAATCATTCCGATAAACATATCAAAGTTTGTTATATCAAAGTCATCAGTATTTACAAATCTGATTTCTCTGTCAAGGTCGTGAATAAGTCTGTTGTCAGCTTCAATGCAAACAACGTTACCTTTTTCAGCACTAACAGCGGCATTAGCAGCGTCAACGAGCTTCTTAGTCTTGCCTGAACCCTTTAAACCAATGTGAATTTTAATCATATAAAAACCGCCTTTCAAATTGTGTTTTTAAGAAATTTCTTTTCTCAAGTACATAATAACATAAAACTAAACTTTTAACAATAGTTTTTTGTAAAATTTTTGAAAAATATTAGAGTCTTGCTTCAAGTTCAGCCTTCATATCTTCATAACCAGGCTTACCAAGGAGAGCAAACATATTCTTCTTGTAGCTTTCAACGCCAGGCTGGTTGAATGGATTTACGCCGAGAACGTAACCGCTTATACCACAAGCCTTTTCAAAGAAGTAAATAAGCTGTCCGAGAGTATATTCCCCAAGGTCCTTTACTTTAAGTAAAAGGTTTGGACAGTTGCCGTCTGTATGAGCTAAAAGTGTGCCCTGTGCAGCCTTTTTGTTAACAAAATCCATTGTTTTGCTTGCGAGGAAGTTAAGGCCGTCAAGATTTTCTTCATCCTCACCGATTGTAACATCATTCTTTGGATTTTCAACGTTGATAACAGTTTCAAAAAGGTTTCTTGTACCGTCCTGAATGAACTGTCCCATAGAGTGAAGGTCAGCAGAAAAGCTTACGCCTGCAGGGAAAATACCCTTTCCGTCTTTGCCTTCGCTTTCGCCGTAAAGTTGTTTCCACCATTCTGTAAAGTATGTAAGCTCAGGCTCATAGTTTACAAGAATTTCAATAGCTTTTCCATCCTTATGGAGTGCATTTCTTGCAGCAGCATACTGGTAACATTCATTTTCGTCAAGGTCAGGATTAGCATATAAAACTCTTGCGTCGTTAGCACCCTCCATAAGCTTGTCAATGTCAGCTCCTGCAACAGCGATAGGGAGAAGACCTACGGCTGTTAAAACAGAGAATCTTCCGCCTACATCATCAGGAACAACAAATGTTTCATAGCCTTCAGCGTCAGAAAGCTGTTTAAGAGCGCCACGAGCCTTGTCAGTTGTAGCATAAATTCTGTTTTTAGCTTCTTCCTTGCCGTACTTATTTTCAAGGTATTCCTTGAAAATTCTGAATGCAATAGCAGGTTCAGTTGTAGTACCTGACTTTGAAATCACGTTAACAGAAACGTCCTTACCCTCAATAATCTTCATAATATCATTGAGGTAGTTAGGGCTTATGCTGTTGCCTGCGAAGAGAACCTGTGTCTTTGATGTAAGGTTATAAAGTGGTCCGTTTAAGAACTCAATAGCAGCTCTCGCACCAAGATATGAACCTCCAATACCGATAACAACTAAAACGTCGGAGTCATTTCTAATTTTCTCTGCAGCCTTTTTAATTCTGTCAAATTCTTCCTTGTCATAGTTTTCAGGGAGGTCAACCCAACCTAAAAAGTCAGCACCCTCGCCTGTCTTATTATGAATTTTGTTGTGAGCATCTAAAATTTCATTTTTGAATGCGTCAACAACACTTTTGTCCATTGCTTTTGAATAATCAAATGTAATATTTTTCATTATTAAAACCTCTATTTCACTACGATATTTATAAGCTTTTTAGGAACAGCTATAACCTTAACTACTGTCTTATCGCCGATAAGTTCCTTGATTTCATCGTTAGTTGAAACCAATTCCTGCATCTGTGGAACTGTAAGCTCAGGAGAAATGTTAAGCTTTCCGCGGATTTTACCGTTAATCTGCACAACAATTTCAACTTCGTTTACAACAAGTGCATCTTCCTCATACTTTGGCCAGCTAACGTTCATAAGCTGTCCTTCTTCCCCTATCATTTCCCAGAGTTCCTGTGTAACATGAGGGATAAATGGTGAAAGTAAAAGAATGAGTGTTCTTAATGTTTCGCCAAGTAAATCCTTGTTATAATCTTCAGCCTTTACTGCATCTTTATACTGATAAAGAGCATTAACCATTTCCATAACAGAACTGATTGCTGTGTTAAAGCTGAAGCGTTCAAAGTCATCTGTAACCTTCTTAATGCTTGTATGAACAGCAAGACGGAGCTTCTTTTCGTTTCCGTCCAGTGCACCCTGGTCAACAACGCCCTTATCCATATAATCCTTAAGGTCGTCAACAGCACGGAAAACTCTGTTTATAAATCTGTATGCACCCTCAACAGCTGTATCATTCCAGTCAAGGTCTCTTTCAGGCGGAGCTGCAAAAAGAATGAATAATCTTGCAGTATCAGCACCATACTTTTCAATAATTTCTTCAGGGCTTACAACGTTACCCACAGACTTAGACATCTTTGAGCCGTCTTTTAATACCATACCCTGTGTAAGAAGATTTGCAAATGGTTCCTGACAGGAAACATATCCTGTATCGTAGAGAACCTTTGTGAAGAATCTTGCGTAAAGAAGATGTAAAATCGCGTGTTCAACACCGCCGATATACTGGTCAACATTCATCCAGTAATCAGTTTTAGCCTTGTCAAACGGCATCTTATCGTTGTGTGGGTCGCAGTATCTTAAGAAATACCATGAAGAACATACGAAAGTATCCATTGTATCAATTTCTCTCGTAGCCTTTCCGCCACAGCAAGGACAGGTTGTGTTTATAAAGCTTTCACTTGTAGATAAAGGAGACTGTCCAAGTCCTGTAAACTTAACATCTTCAGGAAGCATAACAGGTAAATCCTCTTCAGGAACAGGAACTTCACCGCACTTATCACAGTAAATAATCGGAATAGGTGCACCCCAGTATCTCTGTCTTGAAATGAGCCAGTCGCGGAGACGGAAGTTAATCTTTCTCTCGCCGATGCCCTTTTCTTCTACATAATCAATCATTTTCTTAAGAGCGTCAATATTGTTAAGTCCGGAGAATTCCCCTGAGTTAACCATTGTTCCCTCAGCAGCAAAGGCTTCAGTCAAATCTTCGCCCTTAATTTCTTCTCCATCAGGCTGAACAACAACCTCAATAGGAAGATTATATTTCTTCGCAAAATCAAAGTCTCTCTGGTCATGAGCAGGAACACCCATAACGATACCTGTACCGTAGTCTAAATATACATAGTTAGCAAGGTAGAGAGGAATTTTCTTGTCATTGAACGGATTTATAACATAAGTACCTGTAAATTCGCCCTCTTTTTCTGTATCAGTTGAAGAACGGGCAATTTCGCTCATATGTTTAACCTTTTCAACAAACTCACGGCAAGCCTTTTCTTCCTTTTTGCCTGCAATAAGCTTTTCAACAATCGGATGCTCAGGAGCAATTACCATATATGAAACACCGAAAATTGTATCAGGTCTTGTTGTAAATACAGTAAGAGTTTCGTCTGTGCCGTCAATCTTGAAGTTGATTTCAGCACCCTCTGAACGGCCAATCCAGTTGGACTGCATACTCTTAACCTTATCAGGCCAGCCCTTTAATGTATCGATATCGTCAAGAAGTCTCTGTGCATAGTCTGTAATCTTAAAGAACCACTGCTCAAGGTCTTTCTTTGTAACTTCAGCCTTACATCTTTCGCACTTTCCGTTTACAACCTGTTCGTTAGCTAAAACAGTCTGACAGGACGGACACCAGTTTACAAAGGACTTCTTTTTATAAGCAAGATTGTTCTTGTAAAGGTTTAAGAACATCCACTGTGTAAACTTATAGTAATCAGGCTTCGCTGTAGCAACTTCTCTTTCCCAGTCATAGCTAAAGCCGAGGCGCTTGAGCTGTCCTCTCATATTGTCAATGTTTGACCAGGTCCAGTCTGCAGGCGGAGTACCGTTTTTAATTGCAGCATTTTCCGCAGGAAGACCGAAAGAGTCCCAACCCATAGGGTGAAGCACATTAAAGCCCTGCATGGACTTATATCTTGCAACAACATCACCGATTGAGTAGTTTCTAACGTGTCCCATGTGGAGATTACCTGACGGGTAAGGGAACATTTCAAGAGCGTAGTACTTCGGCTTTGAAGTATCCTCGTCTATCGCAAAAACCTTCTCCTCATCCCAGATTTTCTGCCATTTTTCTTCTATGTTTTTAAAATCGTATCTCATAGCCATCTCCCTATTCTATAATTATATCAGACATATCAACTAAAGGTGCGTCCTTCCAGATATGTTCAAGTTTGTAAAATTCTCGTGTTTCTTCCTGGAAAATATGAACCATAACCTCGTCATAGCCAAGTAAAATCCAGTTCGCCGTATTATAGCCCTCACGGCTCAGCGGTCTGTATCCCGCCTTTAGCATATCTTCTTCAAGGTAGTCGCAAAGGGACTGTACCTGATTATTGGATTTACCTGTTGCTATAACAAAGTAATCTGTCAGGGTAGTCAGCCCCCTAACATCAAGCACAAGTATATCAGACGCCATTTTGGTATCCAGTATTTTAACGGCCTCATTAACTATTTTACATTCAGCGCTCATATTTTTCCTCCGTCCAGTCTTTTCTGAATAATGAGATAATTTCTTGTATCCAGCGTGTCATTGTGTATAATCTTATGATTATTTATTGTAAAGGTAAGAATTTTATTGCAGGTAAAGATTATTGCATCGTCTATATCCTCATAAGCAATTTCCCTTGCCTTGTCAATGTCTTCAAAGTTTCTTCCAGGCTCAATAAAGTCGGCTAAAAAAATAATCTTTTCAAGCAGGGTCATATTGCTTCTGCCTGTGGAGTGATATCGTATTGCAGATAGTATTTCCTTATCTGTAACGCCATATTCTTCTTTTGCAACGTACTCTCCCACAGGGCCGTGGACTATGCCTCTGCACTGTCTTAAAAGCTCGTCTGCTTCAATCCCTTTTTCTTCAATCATTTTCAGGGAGTCCTCATAGGAAATTTCCTTAGCGCAGTCGTGTAAAAGCCCTGCAATATAAGCTTTTTCTTCGTCTCCGCCATAGTGTTTTGCGAGGCGTACAGCCTCCTTGGCAACTCCCATGGTATGATTAAATCTTTTTTCACTTAAAGTACCTTTAAGCTTTTCAATTATTTCCTCTGCAATCATTTTTCACTACCAAAAACATTGTGTTCTTTTATATATTCTAAAACTTTTCCGTCAACATATTCAGAAATATCAAGACCTTTTTCAAGACTATTTCTCACCATAGTTGACGAAATATCATAATTTTCCATTGGAACAATAAAAATCCTTGCACCGTACTTTTCAGTAAGGTATCGGGCTTGTTTTTCTATATCAGCTCCCTCACGGGACACAACTGCAATATTTGTGGATTTTAGGATTCTCTCAGGCTGGTACCAGCTTTCAATCTCGCAAAGAGAATCACCGCCGATAATAAAAAACAGTTCACAATCTTTATACAGATTATGAAGTCTGTCTAAAGTGTCAGCGGAGTAGCTTAGCCCCTCCGCTTCCACTTCAATATCACATATTTCAAATTCATTATATTTTTCAATTCCAAGGCGTGTCATATTAAGCCTGTGCTCTGCCGAAACAACCTTTTCTCCCTGTTTATGAGGGGGCTGACCGTTTGGCATAAACAAAACCTTATCAAGCTCTAAATAATCAAGACAGGTTTTCGCAATACGGATATGTGCCTTGTGTGGCGGAGCAAAAGTTCCGCCCAATATTCCTATACGGATAAAATCACCTTCTAATAAAGGAATATATCTGTAACATCCTCGTCAAGTAACTGAGGATTATTCTTCTTATCTACAAGATAAATTGAACGCTTTGCATCAGTCAATGTGATAAAGCTGAGCTGTTTGTTGTCTCTCATTTTAATGCTGTTTACATTTTCAGATACAACTGTTTCTTCAAGCTTATCGTTATAAGAGAAGAGTTTTCCTGTTCTCTTTTCATTCACATAGCTTCCAATTACGTAAGCTATGCCTCTATCCTGTGCAACAGAGAATGAGTCAGGCTTGATTTCGTTACGGAGCTGTGTAATATTTCCGTCTTCAAAAGCATAAAGGTCAGCAACCTTACGGTTATTACTGAAGTCCTTTGCATAAATTATCTTTGAATCAGAAAGAATACGACAGCTATATACATCGTCAGCAACCTTAGTTTCCTTTACGTTGCCCTTTTTATTCTTGACTAAATAAAGCTCTCCGCCCTTCTTTACATCATCATACTTCTTGATGTAAACAAACTTTGTAAGTTCCTCGTTATAGTCAAACTTAGCCAAATCTCCGTTATTTATAAGTGTAACAGAGTCAGCAACCTTAACCTCTGTACCACCTTCAGTATATACATAGTAGTCAGAAATGTTATTACTGAAAATCTTTCTGTATAATATCTGCTTTTCGTTCTCTGTTAAGAACTCAATATTACTTACCCCTGATGCAATTTTCTCGCTCTGGGCAGTCTTGATATTTACTATGTAAAGATTTGTGGAGTTATCATCATTTGCACCAAGAACAATAAGCTTATTTGAATTCTTAAGAATTCTTGGATTGTACTTAGCGTTAGCAAAAAGCTTTGTCTTGTTTGTGCCGTCTGTAAGATAAATATCGTATGTCATAAGAGATGAATTATAGCTCTGGGAATAGATATATTTCTTATTATCGTTTGTTTTTCCCCAGATTGCATATACATCTGTATCAAGCTTAATCTTTTCGTCAAGCTTCTTTACTGAAACAGTATAAAGGTCGCCTGCATTCTCGCCTCTGTTATAGTTCTGGATAAAGAGAATTTCCTTTCCGTCATCGGAGAACTTATATCTTCCCTTATCCATATCTGCAGCAATCTTCACAGGCTCTTTATCGCCCTCACTCCAGAAGTAGAGTGTACCCATTTCCCCTGAAACATTTGTGTTCGCAAGGAATAAAACTGACCTTCCGTCCTTTGTTACAACAAAGGAGTCATTTACAGCCTCTGATACAACCTTCGCCTTCTTTATCTTGCCGTTTTTAACATAGGATAAAACACCGCTGTTCTTTGTTAAATCAAATCTGTCAAGGAAGAACATTCTTGTTCCGTCTTCAGAAACCTTAACAATCTTCTTATCCTTTATAAGATTTTCCACAGCATCAGTGTTGGATTCTATAACCTGTGTTCCCTTATTGTCAATAGTAAACTTTTTGGATAAAAGCACAGACTTTCCGTCATAATCCATATAAAGGAAATTACCCTTTGAATATACAAGAGGATTAACTTCTTTCCTTGAACCTGCGCAACCACGGATGCAAAGAACTACAAGCAAAATAAGAATTAAAGCGTAGATAAATCTTATAATTGTTTTGGCAATTCTTCTCTTTCTTCTGTTGCTTCTGACAGAGTTCTTTCTTGCGCCTCTTCTTCTCTTATGGCGCTTTGTTC
Organism: Clostridia bacterium; assembly: GCA_017622215.1. Taxonomy (GTDB): domain Bacteria; phylum Bacillota; class Clostridia; order Monoglobales; family Monoglobaceae; genus RGIG8709. Next base: position 122,477 of record JAGARO010000010.1, on the reverse strand, counting down.
TGCGCTTTGCTTTCGCATCCTCTTCAACAGTATTTCTAATTACATCAACCTGGTCGGTTGTTGTATTGTATGTCATATCAAAATCTGAATTTTCTCCGTCAAACTTATTGATTGTGCCCTGCACCAAAGTTTCCTTACAGAATGGGCATTTTCTTGCGTCATCGTATAATTCTGCTCCGCAATTTGTGCACTTCATAATCATACCTCCCCGGGTAATTATTCTATAATAAATTTTACCATAAAATTTCCTAAATTACAACAAAATATTATAAATTATCCCTTAATTCTTCCACAAACTTTTTCTCTTTTTCGGTGAGCTTTGCTTTATTCAGCATTCCTCTTCTCTTCTTAAATGTGATATAAATCGACATTTTTCGTTTCCATTCGGCAATTTTCTTATGGTCTCCGCTCTGCAAAGTTTCGGGAACTTGCTCCCCGTGCCACACAGCAGGCCTTGTATATTGCGGATACTCAAGCAGTCCTGCAAAATGAGACTCCTCCGAAAAACTTTCCTCGGAAGACAGAACCCCCGGAAGAAGTCTTGCCGTTGCATCCACAACAGCCATTGCCGCAAGCTCTCCTCCTGTCAGCACAAAATCGCCAATAGAAATTTCCTCGTCAACAATTTCGTCAATCACCCTCTGGTCAAGTCCTTCGTAATGTCCGCAAATCAAAATAATATGCTTTTCTTTAGCAAGTCTTTTTGCCGTTGACTGTCTGAAGGTCTTTCCCTGTGGTGATAAATATATAGTTTTTGGTTTATAGTCAAGTTGTTTGGTTATACTTTCCCAGGCTGAATAGACAGGCTCTGCCTGCATAACCATTCCTGCGCCACCGCCGTATGGGTAGTCGTCAACCCTGTTATGCTTATTGCCTGCAAAATCCCTGATATTCGTATAATTGATTTCAAATATTCCCTTATCCTTAGCTCGTCCGATTATACTCTCTCCGAGAGTTCTTTCAAACATTTCAGGGAATAATGTCAGAATATCAAATCTCATTCGTCTATCAATCCTTTTAAAAGCTCAACCTTAACAATCTTATTTTCAACATCAATTTCTTTTACAACATCATCAATTACAGGGATAAGCAAGTTCTTCTGTATATCAGACTTAAGTTCATATACATCATTACTTCCCGTTTTAATGACATTATCAATTGTGCCCAGTTCTCTGCCCTCTAAGGTAACAACCCTGCAACCCAAAAGGTCGCAAATATAATGAACTCCCTCGGGAAGCTCCCCCAAATCAGCTCTGTTTACAACAACCTTTACATTCCTGTATTTTTCAGCCTCTTCGATTGTGTTTATCCCTTTAAGCGTCAAGAGAACACAGTTTTTATGGTACTTTACATTTTCAATTTCAAAGCTTTTATCATTCAAAATAACTTCACTTAAGTCGTCGTACATATACATATCGTCGCACCAGGGCTGAACCTTAAGTTCGCCTCTTAAGCCTCTTGTATTTACAATCTGACCTATTTCAATAGTTTTTTCCATAATAAACCCCACAATTTTAATTATGACGAAGAGGCTGTTTGTAAAAAACAACCTCTCCGCTTTAAGTCTTTTAGACTATTTCCACTACTACCTTTTTGTTTTCGTGGCTTGCAGCAGCCTTAACAACAGTTCTTATTGCCTTGGCAATTCTTCCTTGCTTTCCGATAACTTTTCCCATATCGTCGTCTGCTACGTGAAGTTCAAGAACAACTGTGTTTTCATTTACAGTTTCCTTAACTTCAACAGAATCAGGGTCTGAAACCATAGATTTTGCAATAAATTCCAAAAGTTCTTTCATGGTTATTCCCTCCTATAAAATTAGATGATGCCCTTGTTCTTTAAAAGGCGCTTTACTGTATCTGTTGGCTGTGCACCGTTCTTAATCCACTTCTGAACCTTTTCAGCGTCAACTTCAACAGCAGCAGGTTCTACCATTGGGTTGTATGTTCCAACTTCTTCGATGAATCTGCCATCTCTTGGGTATCTTGAATCTGCAACTACTACTCTGTAGAAAGGAGCCTTCTTCGCACCCATTCTTCTTAAACGAATTTTTACTGCCATAATTTTGTTCCTCCATAAATATATATTTTATTAATTATTTTTCATTAGTTAAAACTTCGGAAATCCCATATTCTTCGGTATTCCCATTTTGCCTAGCCTTTTCATTTTCTTATTCATATTCATTCCTGAAAATTGCTTCAGCATTTTCTGCATCTGTTCAAACTGCTTTATAAGATTATTTACCTGGGCTACTGTTGTGCCGCTACCTTTGGCAATTCTTTCCTTACGCTTTGGCGTTATCTTATCTCTCAGTTCTCTTTCCCCAGGTGTCATTGACTTTATGATTGCCTCGACTCTTAAAACTTTTCTGTCGTCTAAATCAGCATTTTCAAGGGCTCTTGCATCAACTCCCGGAAGCATCTTTGCTATCTGAGATAACGGGCCCATATTCTTCATCTGTTCAAACTGTTCTAAGAAGTCGCTGTAATTAAAGGTCTGGGTTCTCATTTTCTGTTCAAGCTCTACAGCTTTCTTTTCATCAAAAGCCTGTTCAGCCTTTTCAATAAGAGATAAAACATCTCCCATTCCCAAAATTCTTGACGCCATTCTGTCAGGGTGGAAAACCTCAAGGTCTGTAAGTTTTTCTCCCATACCGCAGAACTTAATCGGCTTATTTGTAACTGCACGGACTGAAATCGCCGCACCGCCTCTTGTATCACCGTCAAGCTTTGTTAAAATTACACCGTCAATATCAAGCTCATTATTAAAGCTCTCCGCCACATTAACTGCATCCTGACCTGTCATTGCATCAACAACAAGCAAAATCTCTGACGGATTTATTTCAGCCTTAATATTTTTACGCTCCTGCATCATCTCTTCATCAACATGAAGTCTGCCCGCAGTATCTATAATCAGAATATCATTGGAATGAAGCTCCGCGTGTCTTAAAGCCTGCTTTGAAATATCAACAACATCCGTTGAGCCTTCAACTGTGAAAACAGGAATTTGTAACTGTCCGCCTACAACCTGAAGCTGTTTTATAGCTGCAGGACGGTAAACGTCGCAAGCACAAAGAAGTGGTCTTTTACCCTGCTTCTTAAAAATTCCGCCAAGCTTTGCAGCAGTAGTGGTTTTACCTGCACCCTGAAGACCTGTCATCATAATAATTGTCGGTGGTTTAGAGGAAATCTGTATCTTCTCCTCTTTCTCACCCATAAGCTTTACAAGCTCTTCATTAACTATTTTAATAACCTGCTGTGCCGGTGTGAGAGATTCTAAAACCTCTGCACCTTTGGCTCTTTCGGATACTGAATTTATAAAATCTTTTACAACTTTGAAGTTAACATCTGCCTCAAGAAGAGCAAGTTTAACCTCTCGCATTGCATCTTTCAGGTCCTTCTCGGAAACTTTTCCCTTACCCTTAAGTTTCTTGAAAGTACTCTGTAATTTTTCAGCTAAACTTTCAAATGCCATGGAAAAAATCCTTTCTAATATTTATCGTTTATGCCCTGAATAACGTCAATTACTTCGTTTATAAGTTCCTTTATTTCTTCAGAGTCTGTCTTTTTATAAACTGTTTCGGAAATATCCCTTACCTTTTCCAAATCTTTCTTTATTTCAAGAAATTTTTTAACAAGTCCCAGGTCATCTTCCATCTTATAAAGTACATTTTCAGCCCTCTTAATATTATCACGGACGCCCTGTCTTGTTATTCCAAGGATGTCTGCAATCTCAGCCAAAGACAAATCGTCATTATAATAAAGATTTACCGCCTCCGCCTGTTTCTCGGTGAGAATGTTTTTATAAAACTCAATCAAAAGCCCGATTTCAACAGTTTTTTCCATAGAAACTGCCTCCAAAAAAATAAGTGTAAAGTAAATATACTTTACACTTATGCATTTTAATACATTTTTTCCCTTTTGTCAAGGGTTTTCAGGCATTTTCTTCTGTTTCTAAAATCGCATCTACGAAATCCCCTGCTTCAAAGTCCATCAGGTCATCAATTCCTTCGCCTACGCCGATAAGCTTTACAGGAATGTCGTACTCATTTTTTATAGCGAAAACTATTCCGCCTTTGGCTGTGCCGTCCAGCTTTGTGAGGACAATGCCTGTGATATCTGCAGCCTCTTTGAAAAGTTTTGCCTGCATAACTGCGTTCTGGCCTGTTGTGGCGTCAAGAACTAAAAGAACCTCTTTTGAGGAATTTGGCAGTTCTCTATCCAAAATCTTATAAATCTTTTTAAGCTCTTCCATAAGATTTTTCTTATTATGAAGTCTGCCTGCTGTGTCGCAGAGGAGGATATCTGCCTTTTTATTTTTTGCATAGTTTACAGCATCATAAATAACTGCTGCAGGGTCGGAGCCCTCCTGCTGTTTTATTATGTCTGCTCCTGCTCTGTCTGCCCAGACCTCAAGCTGTTCAATTGCTCCTGCACGGAAAGTGTCTGCAGCGGCCAGGACTACGCTCTTGCCCTGCTTTTTATAATTTGCGGCGATTTTGCCGATAGAAGTAGTTTTTCCAACGCCGTTTACGCCGATGACCATTATAACTGCAGGGTTGCCCTCTGTTTTGATTTTGGAGTCTGTGCCCTCAGTTAAAATTCCTACAAGAATTTCGTGGAGCTCATTTTTAACTGCCTCAGGCTCCTTAATATTCTTTGTGAGGACTGTATCGCGGAGGCGTTCAATAATTTCCATAGAAGTATTTACCCCTATATCAGACATTATAAGTACCTCTTCAAGCTCTTCAAACAAGTCTTCGTCAACTGTGCGGAAGGCTTTTATTACGCTGTCTAATTTTTCGTTAAAGGAGTTCTTTGTTTTACTAAGTCCCTCTTTAATTTTGCTGAAAATTCCCATTATTCAACTACCTCGTCAATATTTAATGATAAAAGCTTTGATACACCCTTTTCCTGCATTGTAACACCGTAGAGGATATTTGCAGCTTCCATTGTGCCTCGTCTGTGAGTTACAACGATAAACTGTGTGTCTCTTGCGTAGCGCTTTAAGTATTCTGCGTATCTGAATACGTTTACATCATCAAGTGCCGCCTCAATTTCGTCCAGAATACAGAACGGAGTTGGTCTTACATTCAGGATTGCAAAGAGAAGTGCAATAGCCGTAAAGGCTCTTTCACCACCTGATAAAAGGGACAATCTCTGAAGTTTCTTGCCCGGTGGCTGTGCCTCGATTTCAATGCCTGTTTCAAGAACATTTTCAGGGTCAACCAAAGATAATGTTGCCTGTCCGCCACCAAAGAGTTCGGAGAACACCTTATTAAAGTTCTTATTTATAACCTCGAACTGCTTGGAGAACTGTTTCTTCATAATTACCATCATATCGGCAATTACTCTCTCAAGTTCAGCCTTTGCTTTTTCCAAATCATTTGTCTGTTCAGTTAAGAAATCAAATCTCTCTTTTACATTCTTATAATCTTCAATTGCATCAATATTTATGTTACCGAGAGCCTTGATTTTATGCTTTAAGGATGCTATTTCCTTGCCTGTTTCAGCAACATTGATTTCCTTATCGCCCTTTATTGCAACTGCATCAGAATATGTAATTTCATACTCTTCCCAGAGGTGATTGAAAATTCCCTCAAGAGTTTCGGAAAGTCTTGTATTCTTTGCTTCCATCTTTGCCTGTTGCTGACTTAAAGCATACATACTTTCGTTTGTGTCTGTAATCTCTTTCTGGAGTTTTCTTATTTCTTCTTCTCTGTCGTTTCTGTCCTTTGTAAGCTTTTCAACCTCTGAAGTTGCATCCGAAGAATTTTCTTTCATTGTTTTAATCTTCTCTGTAGCTTCTTCAATTTCAGCTAAAAGTGTTCCAATCTTTTCGTTAAGAGCAAGTATTTCGTTATTATTTTCCGCAATCTTCTCGTTATACTTACTTAAATATTCAACAACAGACTGTCCCTTTTCATAAAGAACTTCTCTATCTTTTTCAAGGCTGTTTTTCTCAATGTTAAGCTTAAGAAGAATTTCGCTTAATCTCTGATTTTCCTTAAGAAGTGCTTCAAAGTCATTTTCCTTTGAGCCGATGCTTTCTTCAAGGTCTAAAATTGCCTTTTCATTTTCAGCAATTTCCTTTTCACAATCATTAACTGTTTTTCCGATATTTTCAATCTGTTCATTGATTGTTTTAAGCTCTTCTTCAAGCTGGTTTCTGCCCTCTGTAAGTGAATTTAAGAACGCCTGAGAATGCTCAAGTTCAGCCTTTTGCTTAATAAAGTCTTCACTATAAATGGCAATATTTTCTCTAGCTTTTTCAGCCTTTGCCTTATATTCTTCTGTTTCTTCAGAAAGCTTACTGTATGCCTTTGCCTTTTCCTCAAGCTTTTTAGAAATCTCCTCGATTTCCTTATCGATAGCTGTAATTTCAGCTGTACGTGACAGGAAGCCTGTGGCCTTATTTACACTACCGCCTGTGATTGCACCGCCAACCTGAATCACTTCACCAGTCAGAGTTACAATCTTAAACTTATAGTTTATTTTTCTTGCCATTAAAACAGCATTATCAATATTATCGCATACGATAATTGCACCAAGCACACTTCTTTTGATTTCAGCATATTTTTTATCTGTTTCAACAAGCTCCGATGCAATTCCTATATACCCCTTAAGGCTCTTAAATTCTGATACATCGGTTTTTCTACCCTTAACAGATGAGCAAGGTAAGAATGTGGCTCTTCCTGCTTTTTTCTGCTTTAAGAATTCAATTACAGACTTTGCATCTTCCTCTGTTTCAACAACAATATTCTGTCCCGCGTTACCGAGGGCTGTTTCTATTGCAACAATATACTTATTATCCGTATTTATAAGTCTTGAAAGCGGTCCGTAAATCTTATTGCGGAGTACGTTTCCCTCGTAGGCTGTCATAATAGCTTTGACTGAACCTGCGTAGCCGTCATATTCTTTCTCTAAATCAGATAAAACATTCTTTCTTGAAATAAGTTTATTGAACTCTAAAGTAAGGTCAGCTCTTTCAATTGTAATATCCGAAAGCATACTTTCGGCATTTTCAGCCTCTGTCTTAACCTTTTCAAGCTCTGCCTTAAAGTCCTCTAAAACCTTTTCCTTTTTGCCTGTTTCAGTCTCAAGATTTTTAACATTTTCACAAAGCTTATCATAGTCGCCCTGTCTTTCAGAAAGTTCGTTATTTATTGTTCTCTTTCTGTTTTCAAAATTCTCTGTTAAAATCTTTGAGTTCAGTATCTTTTCGCGGAGTCTGTTTATATCGTTCTGTTTATTGATAATATCAGCCTTGATTGACTCAAGCTCTTCGCTTTTTGCTCCTGTGGACAAATCTGTATTCTTGATTTCCTCTTCAATTCCTGATATCTTAACAGAAATTTCTTCTATTTTTCCAAGGACTTCCTTGGTGTCCTCTTCAATTTTTGCAAGCTGTCCTCTTGCGTCCTCTGTTTCGTCATTTAAACCCTTGATTTCAGCTTCAATTCTGGCAATATTTTCTTTATTATGCTCAATATTTGCATTATTAATATTTATCTTATTATCAGACTCGTTAATTTCACCTAAAAGCGTTCTTTCGCTTGTACGAAGAAGCTCTGTCTTTTCGTCAATCTCTTCTATTTCCTTATAGCTTTCGTTTATCTTATTTTCATTCTTTTCAACTGCATTTCGGATTGCCTGAATGCTTTCCTCTGCATCCTTTAATGCAACCTCAATTTCAGCAGTTTCAGCCTTGATTTTATCAATATTTACAACTGATAAATCAATTTCAAGTCCCTTTAATTCCTCACGGAAATTAAGATACTTTTTCGCCTTTTCGGACTGCTCGCGAAGAGGCTCTACCTGTCTCTCCAAGGTGGACATAATATCCTTAACTCTTGTCAAGTTTTCAGTTGTAGAGGCAAGTTTTCTCTCCGCCTCATTCTTTCTGTACTTATACTTTGTAATTCCTGCTGCCTCTTCAAAAATCTGTCGTCTGTCCTCGGATTTATTACTTAAAATTTCGTCAATTTTACCCTGTCCGATGATGGAATAACCCTCTCTGCCGAGACCTGTATCCATAAACAGTTCATGGATATCCTTAAGTCTGCACTGGGACTTATTTATGTAATATTCCCCATCACCATTACGGTAAACTCTTCTTGTTACCGAAATTTCATCATAATCAAGAGGAAAAAAGCCTGTGGAATTATCAAGGTTTAATGTAACCTCGGCATAGCCAAGGGCTTTTCTTGTCTGTGTTCCTGAGAAGATAATATCTTCCATTTTACTGCCTCGGAGATTTTTTATGCTCTGTTCTCCCATAACCCATCTTATTGCATCAGAAATATTACTTTTTCCTGAACCGTTTGGTCCTACGATCGCTGTAATACCAGGGTTAAAATCCAGATAAATTTTGTCTGCAAAGGACTTGAAGCCCTGCATTTCAACACTCTTAAGTAGCATAATTTCCTCCTCTCTACTCACCTAAAAGAGTCCACTCTTCATAGTACTCTTCAAGTTTGTTTTTCATATTCTCAAGCTTTTCGCAAAGCTCATTCATCTTTACATAATCTGAAAAAACTGCTTCATCTGTCATAGCCTGTTCTGTTTCGGCTATTTCTGTTTCAGTTTCTTCAATAAGTTTCTCAAGTTCTTTCAGCCTGTTTTTCCTTTGAACATCAAGCTTGCGCTGTTCCTTGGAGCGATAATCGCTCTTTGTTTTTTCCGTCTTCTCTTTTTCTTCCTTTGGTTTTTTAATCTCCTCTTCCTTTGGAAGATGCTCCATATAATAATCGTATCCGCCGTTATATATAACTGCGCCGTTTCTTGTTATTTCAACGATTTTGTCAGGAACTTTATTTAATAGATATCTGTCGTGGGACACGAAAATCAATGTCCCCTCATAGTCCATAAGAGCTTTTTCAAGAACCTCTTTCGACACCAAATCAAGATGGTTTGTAGGCTCGTCAAGGAGCATTACATTTGCCTTTTCAAGCATTATTTCTGCAAATGCAAGCTTTGCCCTTTCTCCACCTGAAATTACCTTTACAGGCTTATAAACATCGTCCTGGGAAAGAAGCACGCTTCCCAAAACCTTACGGATTTCTGTTTCGTTTATATCGGGAAATCTGTCCCACAATTCGTCAAGGGCAATTTTCTCGGGGTCAAGATTCAAATTCTCCTGTTCATAATAACTTACGGTTGTATTTTTGCCCCATTCGATTTCTCCCTTTGTATGAGGGATTATTCCCAAAATTGTTTTAAGAAGTGAAGATTTGCCGATTCCGTTTTCGCCGATGACTGCAATCTTCTCTTTTCTTTTTATATCAAGATTTATGCCCTTTGCAAGAAGCTTTTTCTCTTCTCCTACCTCTACATCAAGGTCCTCCACCATGAGAACATCCTTATAAGGCTCATGGGTTATATCAAATCTTAATTTCATCTTTTTAAGGTCACCCTCTGGCTTTTCAATTATCTCCATACTCTCTAGAGTTTTCATTCTTGATTTAGCCATATTTGAGGTTGACGCTCTTACCAAGTTCTTATCTACATATTCACGGAGTTTTTTAATTTCCTCCTGCTGTGCCTCATATTCCTTGGTAAGTCTTGTTATTCTTTCCTCTTTCAGTACAAGATACTTCGAATAATTACCCTTATATGTAACAAGCTTACCTCTTTCAATTTCGAAAATCGTATCCACAGTTTTATCTAAAAAGTATCTGTCGTGGGACACAACTAAAATTGCACCGTTATAATTTATAAGATATTCTTCAAGCCATTTAAGCGTCTTAAAATCAAGATGGTTTGTAGGTTCGTCAAGTATCAATAAATTTGGTTCTTCCAAAAGAAGTCTTGCAATAGCAAGTCTTGTTTTTTCTCCGCCGCTTAAGGTATTTATAACTGTGTCCATATCCTTATCGGCAAAGCCCATACCTGTTAAAATAGTCTTGATTTTTACATCAATATTATATCCATCCCTGCTTTCAAAAATATTCTGTGCCCTGTTATATTCAGAGGCAATTTTCTTATACTCAGGACTTTCCTGGTCTATAAGTCCCGCCATTTCTTTTTCAAGTTCACGCATCTTTTTCTCTGCGTTTATTGCATCCTGAAAGGGCACTCTCATTTCTTCTATAATTGTGTTATCTCTCTCTAAACCGTTATTCTGCTTAAGATAGCCCACAGAGAGACCTGTTGACCTGTAAATCTCCCCATCTTCAAAGTCGAGCTCGTCCATTATAACGTTTAAAAGAGTGGATTTTCCTGCACCGTTAACGCCAATTAAACCATAGCGACCTTTTTCTTCTATGGATAAATTTATGTCATATAAAATTTGTTCTTCGCCAAAGCTTTTATTTAAGCCCTCTATGGAAATCAGCATTAGTTTTCTTCCTCAATTTTTTCAATTACATATTCTGTCTTATTCTTGAATCTCTTAAGAATTAAAAGTCCTATACCAAAACAGGCACTAAAGGAGAGGACTGCGCCAAGCTGGGTCTTAACAACATACCAGCCCAGTATTCCTCCCACTATCATAAGAAAAGTAAGTCCGCCGTAACCCAAAAGAATATTCTTCTGGAAAATCTTATCGTCAAGGGTGATTTTAACGCCGTCTCCAACATTAAGATTATTCCTGTCCACCTCAATATAAAGGTTTGTGTCGCAACCTTTGCAGGCTCCGCAATTACCTCCGCAGGCAGACTCCCGGCTTATTCTTATCTTCGCTTTTTCTCCTGTTTCAACAACCTGTCCGTATTGAATCATCTTATACCCTTCTTATATTCCTCTGCCATTTTCAGCATTTCAAAGGCACTCTGTTTTGTAAGCTCTGTTACAGTAACGCCACCCATAATTCTTGCAAGTTCTTCGGTTTTACCCTCAACATCAAGCTTAATTACACTTGTCCTTGTTCTCTCTCCGTCAGTATCCTTTTCAATTAAGAAGTTTGTATCAGCCATAGCTGCAATCTGTGGAAGATGGGTTACACAGAGAACCTGTTTCTCCATTGAAAGTTTACAGATTTTTTCCGCTATTCTTTCCGCTGCTCTGCCTGACACACCTGTATCAATTTCGTCAAAAATCAATGTGTCAACTGCATCCTTATCAGCAAAAACCGATTTCATTGCGAGCATAATTCGGGAAAGCTCGCCCCCTGATGCAATCTTATTCATAGGCTTTAAGCTCTCCCCAGGGTTTGTGGAAATTAAAAATTCAATTACATCTCCCCCTGTAGAACTATATCTTACGCCCTCTTCATCTTCGTCAGGTGTTACCATAACAGAAAAACGAATTTTCGGCATATCAAGTTCGGAAAGCTCTGTCATTATTTTCTTTTCAAGGTCAGCTGACGCCTTTCGTCTTCTCTCGGACAAAAGCTGTCCCATTTTTACCATAACAGTTTTATGACGCTGTAGCTCTTTTTCAAGCTCTGCTAAAATCTCTTCGCCCTCTGTTATATTTGTATTTTCTTTTTTCAGCTCCTCAAGCTTTTCAAGGACATTTTCAACTGTTCCGCCATACTTTCTCTTAAGATTGTTTATAGTGTCAAGGCGTTCTTCGATTACATCAAGCTCCCCTGCTTCATAGTTACTCTTGCTTATATAGTCGCTTAAAGTGGCTGTTATATCCTCAAGTTCAACTCTTACAGAGGTCATTCTCTCATACAATTCTGCAAGTTCCTTATCGTATTCTTTAACCTCGGAAAGCTGTTTCTCGCCTTTCATCAAAAGGTCAAAGGAAGATAGCTGAGTTCCGTTTCCGCTGTAAAGATATTCGTGGGCTGACTCTGCACCTGACATAATCTTTTCTGCGTTCCTTAAGAAGTTTCTTCTCTCCTCAAGCTCTTCGTCTTCCCCTAAAACCAGTCTTGCACTTTCAATTTCATTTATCTGAAATTCAAGAATTTCAAGGCGGTATTCTGCCTCTTCTCTTGTCTTATTTATTTCTTCAATTTCTTTCCTTATTCTTTTAACTTCTTTATATTCCTTTAAGTATTCCTCTAAAACATCGCTGTTTCCTGCGAAGCTGTCTAAATAATCTATATGGAATTTTGGATTAAGGAGCGCCTGATTATCGCTCTGGCCGTGGATATCAATTAAATATGTGCCTATCTCTTTAAGCTGTGCCACAGGGCAAGTCATTCCGTTTACTCGGCACACATTCTTTCCCTCTGTATTTATCTGTCTTGAAACATAAAGTTCGTTATCTTCAACATCAATCCCAAGTTCGTCAGTTATTTTTTCTGCTAATTTTTCGTTTATGTCGAATATTCCGTTTACAACTGCTTTTTCTTCTCCTGTACGGATTAAATCTTTAGGTGTTTTATTACCCAGAAGCATATTTATAGAGTCAATCAAAATAGACTTACCTGCACCTGTTTCGCCTGTAAGAGAATTAAAGCCCTTTTCAAACTCAATTCTTGCTTCGTCTATTACTGCTATATTTTTAATATGCAATTCTCTGAGCATTTTTGCACCCTCTTTCTACTTTATCTTTCGTCCAAGTACCTCAAAAAAGTTATTGTCATCAATCTCAATCAGCTTAAGTCGTAACGTTGACCTTGTTATTTCAACTGTGTCATCATTTTCAATGGTTTTTACAGTTTTTCCGTCTGCTGTGAGCACAGGCTTTGTCCTGTAGGGCGGAACAATTTTTACCTCTACCCTGCAATCCGGTGGGATTACCATCGACCTTGCATCTAAACTATGCGGACAGATTGGTGTTATTAAAATTCCGTCCATTTTCGGATGAATTATCGGCCCGCCTGCAGACAAGGAATAGGCTGTGGAGCCTGTGGGAGTGGAGAAAATCACTCCGTCAGCTGAGTACTCCCCTGCCTTTTGTCCGTCAATATAAATTTCAAGGGAAACCATTCTTGAAATATCGCCCCTTATTACCATATCGTTAAGGGCATTTACTTCCTCTTCTCCATTTATTTTCCCTGAAAGCATCATTACATCTTTAGTCTTAAAATCACTTAAAATACTCTTTATTTTCTCTATGTCAGCCTTTTCAATCTGTGATAAAAAGCCTAAATTTCCAAAGTTAATTCCTATAATCGGTGTGTTTGTTCTTGCAGCCTCTCCTGCAATCTCAAGGATTGTGCCGTCGCCGCCTATTACTACTGCAACATCATAACCCTCAAGGCTTTTGCCATAGTCAATTATCTCTGCTTCCTCCGAAGCAAGATACTCCTTAACCTTATTTGAATAAATAAGCTCAGGGTCCTTTGTTAAATTTGGAATTACTGCAATTTTCATAGAATCATCTCCTTTTAGAGATTTAATTTATGTGAGTCTTCTACTACCTTGTCTATATCAATTTCTGCCGATGGGGCGTCTGTTTTCTTTATGTGCATTAAATATTCAATATTACCCTCGGGACCTTTTATCGGGGAATAATCAAGATTTAAGATTGTAAAGCCGATTTCTTCTGTAAAGGCAAAGGTATTTCTTATAACCTCTTTATGTACCTCAACATCCCTTACTACGCCTTTCTTTCCAACCTTTTCTCTGCCTGCCTCAAACTGTGGCTTGATTAAACATATTCCCTCGCCCTTTTCTTTAAGGAGTGAATATGCAACAGGAAGCACCAGCTTTAAGGAAATGAAAGATACATCAACTGAGAAAAAGTCAAGGTCATCTTCTATATCATCTCTTGTAACATTACGGATATTTGTTCTCTCCATATTCACAACTCGCTGGTCGTTTCTTAAACTCCAGGCAAGCTGTCCGTAGCCTACGTCAACTGAATAAACTTTTACTGCACCGTTTTTAAGCATACAGTCTGTGAAACCGCCTGTGGAGGCTCCTATATCCATACAAACCTTATTTTCAGGAGTCAGGTCAAAGTTTTTTATTGCTTTTTCAAGCTTGAGACCGCCACGGCTTACATATTCAAGAGTTTTACCCCTTACCTCTATGTTTTCAGTTCCATTTATCATATCCCCTGCCTTCATGGCTTTCTGGTTATTTATGAAAACCTTACCCTCCATAATTAAGGACTGGGCGTTTGTTCTGCTTTTCGCATAGCCGTTTTCTGTCAGGAAAACGTCAAGTCTGACTTTTGCCATTTATTTCACCAATTCTTTTATAGTTTTATATACAGACTTTGCATTTAGTCCGTATCTTTCTTTTATCTCATTTATTGTGCCCTGAAGAACAGCCTCGTCTTTATACGCAAAGTCATAAACCTCTCCGCCTGTTATTCTTCGGATTGTGTCTGCAAAACCGCCGATTTCTGTATTTTCTTCAAGAACAAAAATCTTTTTATCCCTATACTTTTCATAAAAGTCCTTATTTACAGGCTTTACAAATCTTGGATTTACAACCTCGGCATTTACCCCGTCTTCCTTAAGCATTTTTGCAACTTCTTCGGCTGTTTCAGTCATTGTGCCAACGCCGATTAAAACCAAATCTTCTCCCTCGGTTAAAATCTGCGGAGCACTATCCTTAATTTCTTTCTTTTCGCCCTGACGCTTTGCCTCGCCTCTTGGGTATCTTATTGCCACAGGGCCTGTGCATACATTTACTGCATAATCAAGCATTGCTTCAAGCTCATCTGCATCCTTTGGAGCTAAAACTGTCATATTCGGAATATGAGAAAGATATGACAAATCATAAATTCCCTGATGGGTTTCTCCGTCATTACCTACCGCACCAGCTCTGTCGATTGCAAAAACGACGTGAGCATTCTGGAGAGCTGTATCGTGAAGTATCTGGTCATAGGCTCTCTGCAAGAATGTGGAATATACCGCAAAAACAGGTGTATATCCTGACAAAGCAAGACCTGTTGCAAAGGTTACAGCGTGTTGTTCTGCAATTCCCACATCGTAAAATCTGTCCCTGAATTGCTTGCGGAACTTCATAAGACCTGTGCCCTCAGGCATAGCTGCTGTTATTCCAACAACCTTATCATTTTTCTCTGCTATTTCCACAAGTTTATTTCCAAAAACAGACGAATATGTTTCCTCTGTTTTGCACAGATATTCTCCGTTTTCAGGATTAAATTTTCCAATCCCGTGAAATTTAGATGGATTTTCTTCTGCAAACTTGTAACCCTTACCCTTTACTGTATGAATATGAATACAAACGGGCTTCCCTCTTTTCTTTGCCCTATTCATAATAAATTCCATATCTTCTATATTATGTCCGTCGATTGGACCCATATATTCAATTCCTAAATTTTCAAAAACCTCATTCTTGAAAATTATATTTTTAATTCCCTTTTTAAAATCAATTATCTGAAGCTCTAACCACTTGCCAATAAATGGAGTATGTCTTAAAATTCCTTTTATTCTGTCCTTAAAATTATAATAACCTGCATTGGAACGAATCTGTGTCAGCTTCTTTGATAAACCGCCTACGTTTTTAGAAATAGATATTCCGTTATCATTAAGTATTATTATAAGCGGAGTTTTAGACGCTCCAGCCTGATTCATAGCCTCAAAAGCCATACCGCCTGTCAAAGCGCCGTCGCCTATAACTGCAACTGCGTAAGAATCTCCACCAGACAGTCTGTTTGCCTCCGCAAAGCCCAGTGCCGCTGAAATGGAAGTTGAGCTATGACCTGTATTAAAGGAGTCAGCCCTGCTTTCATCTCTCTTAGGGAATCCCGAAAGCCCTCCGTCCTGTCTCAATCTGTCAAAGGCATCTTTTCTGCCTGTTAAAATCTTATGTACATAGGACTGGTGTCCCACATCCCACACAATTTTATCCTTTTCTGCATCAAAAACCCTGTGGAGTGCAATTGTAAGTTCCACTGCGCCAAGGTTAGAGGACAGATGTCCCCCTGTCTTTGAAACCTTTTCAATAAGAAAATCTCTGATTTCCTGTGCAAGAACCTTTAGTTCATCTTTATTCAGTTTCTTTAAATCCTCAGGTCTTTTCACCTGACTTAAAATTTCCATAATTAATCCCTATTTTTCTTTAGTAAAAACTGAAAGCACCTTTGCCGCTGTGAATACAATATCCTTTGAATTTTTTATGGCAAAGCTCTTTCCCATTGCCTTTCCGCCCACTGTAAGTCCCGCAACCAGCGCTGTTACCACAAGGTCGAAAACAAATTCTTTTGTGTTTCCCATATTTACAGCCATATGGGCGATTACTGCGGCTGAGGCTGAACCACTTATAATTCCGCAGATATCACCTATAACGTCGTTACAGAAATTGGATACCTTATCCCTTGACTTTATAAGCTTCAACGCTCTTTTAGCACCCTTTATATGCCTTGTAGCCATTGCGTTAAACGGGGCTTCCTCTGCCGCTGTTACAGCAACTCCAAGCATATCAAAGATAATACCCACCAAAATAATGAGAAGAAGTATTAAAACTGCAACAAAATTATTTACTTTTTCTAAGACCTCACCTGAGACAACAGCAAAAACCATTGCAAGAGAAAAGGTCAGTATAAATGTCTTAAGTATCCAGAAGTTATTCTTTTTTTCCTGGGTTTGTTTATTCTTCAAAATAAAACCTCTTTTAAAATTCCTCTTAAGGGTAGCACGCATAGTAAATCTTGCGTCATAGGTTCGGTTGGATTTCCCGATGGTGCACCAAGCTGTCGCCAGCAAGGCCGTTTCCGATTACGCACCAGCAAACGGTGTTGCCACTCGTTTTACCGAATTGCCACTCAGTACGCACCTTAATCCTATGCGTGGCTCTTTCGACCAGTCTAGGAGTTTTCCTCGACGAACTGATTTTGTTCTTAGACTCTTTTGCAAATATGGTTTTGTAAAGCTATAATTTCCCTTCGCTGGCCGGCAAAGGAAAATCTGTCAGTCCTCCTCCATATTCACTCAAGTCAGGCTACGCTGTCCACAACACAACTTTCGTTGCACCGCATGACAGGTTTCATCCTAATACGTATAATGCAGGACTAAAGGGACGTACCCCATAATGCACTGCAAAACACGGTCATAGGTCTCCACGGAAAATGGGTCAACGCCCGCATGCCATTGCGGATCGCCCAAAGTCCTTAACTCCCAGCACATACCCCCAACTGGGCGTTGGCAGCACGCACCAGAAACTTCATCGATATGCCCTTCGGCGGATTTTTAGGCCCGCCCTGGGAACAAAAAAGCTCGACTAGAATACTGTTACCCTTAGCATAACATTATACCCTATTTTCTTAATATTGTCAAATAAAAAACAGTCCGACCGGGCGTCTTCTCACAGGGGGAAGTCAATTTGGATTTGAAGATAAAAAACCCCTTGCAATACTAAGTATTGCAAGGGGTTATATTATTTATCCAAACATTGCTTGAAACACAGCATTTTGGATGGCGGACAAGACAAAAAACGCAGTTAATCCTTTGTGGATTGACGAGGCTTTTTTCGCAGTACGACGCCGAAATGCAAAGTTTCAAGTTGGCTTATCCCCGTGAGAAGACGCCCATTTTGGACTGTTTTTCTCTATTTTCCGGCTCTCGGATGAGCCTTATTATATACATCTTTCAATCTTTTACTCGCTATCTCTGAATAAATCTGTGTGGAAGATATATCAGAGTGGCCTAAAAGCTCCTGAATGGACTTTAAATCTGCTCCGTTTTCGAGAAGATGGAGCGCGAAAGAATGTCTTAAAGTATGAGGCGTAATTTCCTTGGGAATTCCTGCCTCCTCCTTATATTTCTTGAGAATTTTCCAGAAGCCCTGTCTTGACATTCTCTTTCCGTTAATGTTTACAAAAAGTGCCTTTACGCTTTCGTCAAAGCACAAAATATTTCTTGATTTTTCGAGATAATCCTTAACCGCTTTTATTGCTTCCGCGTATATCGGCACAACTCTTGCTGTGCCGTTGCCTGCACAGTTTATATAGCCGATTTTAAGGTTGATATCATCCAAATCAAGAGAAATCAGCTCTGAAACTCTTAAGCCTGTGGCGTAAATCACCTCAAGCATTGCCTTATCACGACAGCCCTTTGGCTCGTCTGTTTTTGGCATCGAAAGTAAAACCTCCACCTCGGGACCTGTTAAGGTTGTAGGCAAGGTCTTTTCCTTTTTGAGAGAACGGATATTGAAGGTTGGGTCCTCCGACACCTTCTTCTTTCTCATAAGATAGATATAAAAAGAACGGATTGAGGCGAGATTACGGGAAACTGTAGCAGGGGACATTCCGTCTTCCTGCATTCTGCTCATATATGTAAGAATGTCTGTATTATGGATTGAAAGGTAGTTAAGCTTATGCTCTTTCAAATACTCTCCAAATCTTAACAAGTCTCTTCTGTATGAACTTAAAGTATTGGCAGATGACCTTTTTTCCTCTGATAAAAATTTAAGGTATTTTACTACTGTTTTCTCCATATCCGCCCTCCTTTCTATATCATTATCATTGTTTTTAAAAAATACGGAATTACATATCCATCAAGGAAACTGCATACTGTGCCCACTAAACAGGCAACAAAAAAAGCGACAACAATTTTCATCCGAAATTTCGTGTCGTTTCTCAAAAGTGATGTTTTTCCTGCATTTTCCATACAAAAAGAATAATATACTGCCAGCAAAGGCAAAAATATAATATTCACAGGGAAAACTGACAGGAACAAATATAATATTCCTTTTACTCCAAGGGCTCTGAAAATAAAGGCTGAAGTAAATCCCAGCCTGAAGCACTTGGCAAGAATAAAAATTCCTCCCAGGGGCAGAAGATATATGCTCAGCCCTGAGATAAATATCATTAAAAGTATCTTTATATTTCCGTAGAGAGAGGATAAAAACACCTGGGATTTATCTACTCCCTCAATGGAATATACAGACATAAAATTCCTTACATACTCGCGGAGTTCTGTTGATTTCGCCTCTTCCATAAGCCCGGCATAAACTGCACCGATACCTATAAACAAAATCATAAGAGCTCCCACAAGATAAGAAAATTTTTTGTTTTTTACAAAGTTCTTTTGTGTTAGAAATTTCATTTTACGGCCTCCTCATACTTAATAATATGAGGCATGTCCGAAAAAATGCTTTTTACTTGGACATTTCTTCTGCCTTTTCTACGCAGGCAGAAACTGCAGACTGGATTGTTGCCCTGAACTGATTTTCTTCAAGGCTTGCTACAGCTGCGATTGTTGTTCCGCCAGGGGAACAAACGTCATCCTTTAACTTTTCAGGGTGTTCTCCTGTCTCTAAAACCATTTTTGCAGAACCCTCCACTGCTTTAGCAGCAAGGCGGATTGCTGTTGCTTTTGGGAGACCATACTTTACGCCTGCATCAGCCATTGCATCAATAAACATATAAACGTAAGCCGGACTGCTTCCGTGGAGAGCTGTGGCAATATTTATATATTTTTCGTCAAGGACCAATGATTCACCAACAGAGTTAAAAATCTTTTCAACGATTTTTGTATCTTCCTCTGTCATATTCTTATTCGGGCATAATACCGCCATTCCTGAATTTACCTTGGCAGGTGTGTTTGGCATAACTCTTATAAGCTTTACACTCTTTCCAAACATTTCTTCAAGGGAAGAAACTGTTTTTCCTGCAGCGATTGATATAAAAATTTTATTTTCCGTATCTTCAATTTCACCAATTACTTTTTCAAGAATATTTGGTTTTACTGCAAGGACAATCACATCTGCTTTTAAAGCAGTTTTATTGTCTGTATCAGTTGTTACACCTGTTTCGGAAAGTTTACCGAGAGATTCCTGGTTCTTATCACAGACAATAATATCCCCTGAATCAAAATTCCCTGAAGATATCATTCCTTTAACTATGGCAGAACCCATATTTCCTGCACCGATAAATCCTATTTTCATTTTAGCATTCACCCTTTAAATACTTCTCTATTCTGTTAAGTCCTTCTTCGATTGTTTCCATTGATGTTGCATAGGAAAGTCTTGCATATCCGTCAATTCCGAAGCCTTCACTTGGAACTAAAGCTACAAGTGCCTTTTCAAGCATATCATCACACATCTCACTTGCTGTGCTGATAACCTTTCCATAGTATTCCTTACCTAAAACATTCTTAAGGTTAATAAATACATAGAAAGCACCGTTTGGCTTTACACAGCTTATTCCCTCAATCTTTGAAATTCTTTCAACCATATAGTCGCGTCTCTTGATATATTCATCAAACATAACTTTAACTGAGCTCTGGTCGCCGTTTAAAGCTTCCACAGCTGCAGCCTGTGCAATTGAGTTAGGGTTTGATGTAGCATGGCTCTGGAGATTTCCCATTGCCTTTGCAAGAGCCGCACTGCTGGCTGTATATCCAATTCTCCAGCCTGTCATAGCATAAGCCTTTGCAAGACCGTTTACGATAATTGTCTTTTCCTTAATGTCTTCACCAAGAGTTGCAATATTTGTATGAGTTCCCTCATAAACAAGCTTTTCATAGATTTCGTCGAAAACTACATAAATATCCTTTTCAACTACAACCTTTGCAATTTCTTCAAGCTCTTCCTTTGTGTAAACCATACCTGTTGGGTTACTTGGAGAGTTAAGAATTAAAGCTCTTGTTTTATCTGTTATAGCATCTTTGAGTTCTTCTGCTGTGAACTTAAAATCATTTTCTTCTGTTGTGTTAAGATAAACAGGCTTACCGTCTGCCATCTTTACCATTTCGGGATAGCTTACCCAGAATGGTGCAGGGATAATAACCTCATCCCCAGGTTCACAAATACACATAAAAATGTTTGTGAGGGAATGCTTACCACCGTTACTTATAACAATATTTTCAGGCTTATAGTCAAGTCCTAAATCTCTCTTGAACTTTGCACAAACTGCTTCCTTAAGTTCAACTGTACCTGAAGCCGGTGTGTATCTTGTAAAGCCCTCTTCAATTGCCTTGATTCCGGCTTTCTTTATATTTTCAGGGGTCTCAAAATCAGGTTCGCCTGCACCGAAGCCAACCACCGGGATTCCCTGTTTCTTCATCTGTTTGAATTTTGCGTCCAGCGCCAGTGTAGGCGACGGACTGATTTTCTTTGCTTTTTCTGAAATAAACGGTTGCATATACTGCCTCCCTATAATAAAATCATAACGCTTTATTTTAATACATATTGACGAAAATTGCAATATTTTTTTATAAATTTGCTGAATTTTCTTTTAAAACTCTTAAAAAGTTTCCAAAAACTATCTTTTCGCCAGCTTCTTTCCCATATTTCTTATAAATTGCCTCTGTAAGATTTTTCATTGACTCAATTCCTGTCATCCCCTCGGGCAGTCTTTCCATTCCGTCAAAATCACTGCCCAGACCTACATTTTCTACTCCGCCTGAGGCAATTATATAGTCAACATGTTCTAATATTTTATCAGTTGTGCAATTTTCTTCCGAGAGAAAATCGGCATAGAAGTTCACTCCGATTACCCCTCTGTTTTTTATGATTGCTTTAATCTGTTCATCACTTAGATTTCTTGAGTGGTTGCACAAACTTTTTACACAGGAATGGGATGCTATAACTGGTTTTTCTGTTATGGCAAGTGTGTCCCAAAAGCCCTGAACTGAGATATGGGACAAGTCAATTATTATCCCTTTTTTATTCATTTCTCTAACAAGCTTTTTCCCGAAAGCTGTCAAACCAAGTCCCTCATCCGAGGTTATACTATGGGAAATTTCGTTATTATGATTCCAGGTAAGAGTTATTATTTTTACGCCTTGTTCGGCGTAATTTTCAAGATTTTCAAGGCTTCCCATAAGCGCCTCTCCGCCCTCTATTGAGAGGATTGAGTTTATCTCTCCTCTTTGTATTTCATTGGCGTTTTTGCACCTGTTTATGCCGTTTTTCTCTGTTTCTTCCATATAAACAGAAATGATTTTATCAACCTGTTCCTTTGGGGTGCAATCTATTTCATCTGTATCTACGAAAGCTGCAAAAACCTGTATGTACTCGCCATATTTTTCAAGGCGTTCCATATCAATATGGAGATTATTTTTCCTAAAGGAATACCCCTGTTTCATAATCTCATACATTGTGTCCGAGTGTGCGTCAAATATCATATTCAGCCTCCAAACGCATTCTTTATATAGTTTATGTCAGGTGCGCCTGTTTCGTTTATTAAAACTTCAATTACATCAAATCTTATATCGTCCTCATAGTTTTTGTCCGTCATCCACTTAAGGGCTGTTTTAATTATTTTTTGCTGTTTTCTATAATTAACTGCCTCGGCAGGTGTGCCGAAAATATATGAAGACCTTGTTTTAACCTCAATAAAAGCTACTGTGTCGCCCTCTTTAGCTATAATATCAATTTCGCCAATTTTATTCTTATAATTCTTATGGAGAACCTTTATTTTGTTTGCTCTCAAGTATTCACAGGCAAGGCTTTCACCTGTTTTTCCAAGGTTCTTCCGATACATATCCTTAAACATTTTTACGCCTTTCCAAGCACTTTATCTGTCATAAATGACTTTCTGTGGACCTCTGTTACGCCGTACTTCTGTATTGCCTCGCAGTGTGCCTTTGTGCCATAACCCTTATGCTTTTCAAAGCCGTACTGTGGGTACTCTTCTGCCATTTTTATCATAAGCCTGTCCCTGCTGACTTTGGCTAAAATTGAGGCTGCAGCAATGGTCTGGGACTTGGCATCACCTTTGATTATATAGCTATATGGGATTTCATAAGGCTTATTATCGTTGCCGTCAACAATAACGTAATCTGCAGGAACCTGAAGGCTTTTTACTGCCTCTGCCATAGCGTAATCTGTAGCTTCCTTTATATTGATTTTGTCGATAAGCTCAGGGCTTGCGTACTGGATTGAATAGGCAACTGCACTATTTATAATTTCATCAAAAAGTTTTTCTCTCTTTTTTTCTGTAAGCTTCTTTGAGTCATTTATTCCCTCAATTACAAGTCCCTCAGGGAGAATCACTGCAGCAGCACAAACTGGACCTGCAAGTGGGCCTCTGCCTGCTTCATCTACTCCTGCTATATTTTTATATCCTCTTTCGTACAAATCTTTTTCAATCTCAAGCATAATTTTCTCCTATAAAAAAGATGCCTGTATTTCAAGGCATCAGAATTATTTTTCAGGTGGGGTTTCAAGTGATATTCTTCCGATACGGGCTGAACGGAAATCGTCAAGGACAAGATTTGATGCACGCATCATATCTACATTTCCCCCTGATATCATACAGCCTCGTTTCCTGCCTATTTCCTCTAACAAATCATAGGCATCGAAATCCTCTGTGTTTTCAATTTTATATCTTGTGTCTAACATCTCGCTATAATATTTCTGCAAGAACTTAAGGAGGAAAAAGGCAAGTTCTTCTACATCAATAATCTCGTCCTTAATTCCGCCTGTGTATGCAATTTTTCGCGCTGTAAGCGGGTCTTCAAACTTCGGCCACAAAATTCCCGGGGTATCTAATAGCTCGTATTTCCCTGCAATTCTTATCCACTGCTTTGTCTGTGTAATTCCTGGTCTGTCCCCTGTTTTAGTGGCTGCTCTGCCTGAAATTCGATTGATAAATGAGGATTTCCCAACGTTCGGAATTCCCACAATCATCATTCTTACGGCGTGGCGCTGTATTCCTCTTGCTTCGTCCTTTAAGAACTTCTCTTTCAGCACTGTTTCAATACATCTGCCAAGCTCTTTAACACCAAAACCACTTTGGCTATCCGCAAGCATTGCACAAAGGTTTCTGTCTCTGAAATACTTTATCCACTTTTTATTTGTTTCTTCATCAGCCATATCGCACTTATTAAGCACAATAATTCTTGGCTTATTCTTAACTATTTTATCTATTTCGGGATTTCTGGACGCAAGAGGTAATCTCGCATCAACAAGCTCTATGACAACATCAACAAGCTTTAAGTTTTCCGTTATCATTCTTCTTGTTTTCGCCATATGTCCCGGAAACCATTGAAGTTGCATAGCTAATCCTCCTTTTTATAATGTTCCCATATCATTTAACGGCCAGAATCTGAATACTGCTTCTCCCATAATCTCTTCTTCTGGGATTGGTCCTAAATCACGGCTGTCTCGGCTATTATCTCTATGGTCGCCCAAGGCAAAAACATAGCCCTCAGGTATTACAACAGGGTGCTCCTCGTCGTATTCGCCCTCTAAAATCAGTCTTGAGAAGTATCCCTCGGGGTTTGATGTTGGGCCCTGTGTATAGTCTTCCTCGATAAGCTCGCCGTTTACATAGATTTCACTATTTGCAAAATCAATATATACTGTATCTCCACCAACTGCGATTACTCTCTTTACATAAGGTCTATTCGGGTCCTGGGCAGGCTCGAAAATAATAACATCTCCGCGCTCAGGCTCATAGAAAAGCTTATTTACATAGAGTCTGTCGCCGTCATAAAGAGTTGGCTCCATACTTGCACCCGACACCTTTACAAGTGTCAGCACAAAGTTTCTAAGCACCATTGCGATAACTACCGCTATAACAATTGAGAAAACCCAGTCAAGAAGTTCTTTCTTCCAGTCTGTTTTCTTCTCTGCTTCTTCGTTTTCTACTTCATTTTCAATTTCAGGAATATTTTTCTCGTCCATATTTTCCATAACGATTTTCCTCCATATAGAAATTACAGTGGTGACCTAAAAGACCACCACTGCGGAATTCAATGTTAAATTTTTTCCTTAACCTTAGCTGCCTTACCAACTCTTTCACGAATGTAGAAGAGCTTAGCACGTCTAACTTTACCTCTTCTTGAAACTTCAATCTTATCAATCTTTGGTGAGTTAACAGGGAATGTTCTTTCAACACCTACGCCGTAAGATACACGTCTTACTGTAAATGTTTCCTGAATACCACCGTGGTTCTTCTTGATGATTGTTCCTTCAAACATCTGAATTCTTTCTCTTGAACCTTCCTTAACCTTTACATAAACCTTTACTGTGTCACCCACAATAAGTTCAGGTAAGTCAGTTCTAATCTGTTCCTGTGTAATCTGTTCCAATACGTTCATTTCTAAACATCCTTTCTTAGCAGACATTCATAACCTAAAAGCCAGAACAAAAGCTCACGTCAGCGGACTGTCTCTTTTTCAACTTTGATAGTATATCATATAAATTTATAAAAAGCAATACTTTTTTGTAAATTATTTTACAAAATCGAATTCTACTCCATACATATATACAGGGTCGCCCTCGTTTATACCTGCTTTTTCAAGTTCGGAGATTACTCCAAGCTTACGGAGCATTCTCTGGAAGAACTGCAGAGATTCATAGTCATCAAAGTTTGTGGAGTTTACAAGATTTTCAATTCTGTCCCCTTCAACTACATAAACTCCGTTATCTACAAACACTTCAAAGGAGTCATCTCTCTTAACCTCTTCAAAGTCAAAGTATTCGTACTCTTCTTCCTCTTCAGCAGGTAAATTAGACAGCATTTCATAAGCATAGTTAAGAACCTCTGTAACGCCCTGTTTTGTGGCCCCTGAAATTCCGAACACCTTATAGCCTCTGCCCTCAAGTTCATTCTTAAACGCCTCAAAATTATCGAAGAATGTAGGAATATCCATCTTGTTTGCAACTACAATCTGTGGCTTTTCAGCAAGCTTCGGGCTGTACTTTTCAAGCTCTGTATTTATTGTGTCAAAATCCTCAAGGGGATTTCTCGCTTCACAGCCTGAAACATCTACAAAATGGAGAAGGACTCTTGTTCTTTCAACATGTCTTAAAAAGTCGTGGCCAAGACCTACACCCTCGGAAGCACCCTCTATAATTCCAGGGATATCTGCAATTACAAAACTACCGTCGCCCATATTTACAACTCCGAGGTTTGGCTGGAGTGTTGTAAAGTGATAATTTGCAATCTTTGGTTTTGCATCGGATACGATTGACAGAAAAGTTGACTTACCAACATTCGGGAAGCCCAAAAGACCTACATCTGCAATAAGCTTAAGTTCAAGGGTTACATCTCTTGCGTCGCCCTTAAGACCTGCTTTGGCAAACTTCGGGGTCTGTCTTGTGGAAGTTGCAAAATGGCTGTTTCCCCATCCACCGCTTCCGCCTCTTGCAATAATTGCACTGTCTCCGTCCTTTTTAAGATCGCAGATAACTTTTCCGCTTTCAGCGTCACGGATTATTGTTCCGCAAGGGAACTTTATAACAAGGTCTTCACCGTTCTTGCCTGAACGACGGCTATCCATTCCATTTCCGCCGTTTTCAGCTATATACTTTTTCTTATACTTAAAATCAAGCAGGGTGCTTACATTTTTGTCTGCTACCGCTACAACATTTCCGCCCTTTCCGCCGTCTCCGCCGTCAGGACCGCCTGCTGCTACGTACTTTTCTCTATGAAAAGTAACGGCTCCGTTTCCACCGTTGCCTGCCTGTATAAAAATTGTTGAGGTATCCTTAAACATACTGTTTCTCCCTTCAAACAAAAAGGTGTACGCAAGAAACGTACACCTCATAAGTCAATTACTGAACGATTTCGTAAACAGAAACCTGCTTCTTATTCTTACCTACTCGTTCAAATTTAACACTACCGTTAACCAGTGCGAATAATGTATCATCGCTACCCTTACCAACGTTAGTACCAGGGTTAATCTTTGTTCCACGCTGTCTTACAAGAATGTTACCAGCGAGAACGTGCTGACCGTCGCCCTTCTTTACGCCAAGTCGTTTAGCCTCAGAATCTCTACCATTCTTAGTACTACCGACACCTTTCTTATGAGCCATTTAACTCACCTCTCTAACTAATTTCAAATTATAGGATTAGGCATTGATTGCCTTGATTTCAAGCTTTGTGTAAGGCTGTCTATGACCCTGTTTCTTGTGATAGCCCTTCTTTGGCTTATACTTGTAAACAATGATCTTCTTGTCCTTACCATTCTTAACAGCTTCAGCAGTAACTTTAGCACCTTCAACATAAGGAGCACCAAACTTAACTTCAGCACCGTCGCCAACAGCTAAAACCTTATCGATTTCAACAGTAGCACCAGCTTCAACTTCAAGCTTTTCAACGAAAACGAAATCGCCTTCCTGTACCTTATACTGCTTTCCGCCTGTTTCAATAATTGCGTACATATTCGTAATCCCTCCTATTACCCAAGACTCGCCAACTGAGGCAGTCCACTTGGACATTTACAAGCCTTTTTTGCGCGGTTACCGTAATATAATAACACATGTGGATTTATTTGTCAACAAAATTCTTTAATTTTTTCTTCTTCTCCGTAAAATATCTTTGTTCTGTGAATCTGTGTGCTTTCAAACTCCTCAATTCCAAGATATTTTTCAAGGGATTTTGTTACAACATCAGGCTTTAAGCTATTCATTTCGCCTGCCGACAAAATCAGCTTAAGCTCTGCGGTTTCAGGGGATATGGATATGATTTCAGCCTCTTTAATCATATCCATTATATTTATTTCTTTTTCACCCTTTTTGGTTTTCTTCATTGCAAGAATTTCTTTTTCTTCAAAAAAATTCTTTATCTTCTCTTCCTCAAGTCCCTCTGACAGAATTTTTATTTCATATTGGCAATATGTAATTTCTTTTGGGTGAATCTTTGGTTCATCTGCGCTTACTATCTTCAAATCATAAGGAAGATTTTCGTTAAGTCTTTCTATGATTGTTTCGTTACTGCACTTTTCGTCAAAGTCAATATCCACAAACTCTGTCTCTGATGTAACTCCGATTGGGAGAGGCAATGCAAAGCTTATAATCTGGTGTGGGTTAAAGCCCTGTGTGAACTTAACAGGAAGCTCAGCCCTCACAATTGACCTTTGGAATGTCCTGAGCAAATCAAGGTGGGAGATATATTTTCCCATACCAAGTTTTGAAAACTTAAGTCTTCTCTTACTCAAAGCAAACACCTCCTCCGAAGCAGGCTGCACCACAGCCTGCACAGTTATCCCTGCAGGATGGGGTTGTAACTTCCTCATAAGCCTTATCGTGCTCTTTCATAAGGAAATTCTTTGTTACGCCCACATCAACATGTTCCCAAGGGAGAACTTCGCTATGGTCGATCTTTCTATAACAATAAAAATCAGGGTTAACTCCGTTTTCCTCAAAGGCTTTCATCCAGCCCTCATAGTTAAAGTGCTCATCCCAGCCGTCAAAACGACAACCGTTTTTCACTGCTGAAATCAAAACATTACCCAGGCGTCTGTCGCCTTTTGCAAAAACTGCCTCTAAAAAGCTTACTGTACTTTGATGCCAGTTATATGTTATATTTCTTGATTTTATTGCGTCCTTGAGCATTTTCTGCTTTCTGACAAGCTCATCTATGCTGTTCTGTGGTTCCCACTGGAATGGAGTAAACGGCTTTGGCACGAAAGATGATGTACTTACTGTAATATTAACGCCTCTGCCCTTTCTCTCTTCTTTAGGTATATCATAAAATACATTCAGCACCTTTTCTGCAAGGTGGGCAATTCCCAATACATCCTCGTCTGTTTCAGTAGGAAGTCCTATCATAAAATAAAGCTTTATTCTGTTATATCCGCCGTCAAATGCGATTTTGGCTGTTCTTAACAAATCTTCTTCCAAAACATTTTTATTTATTACATCACGAAGTCTCTGCGTTCCCGCTTCAGGTGCGAAAGTAAGCCCGCTTTTCTTTACTTTCTGGGTTCTTTCCATAAGCTCCATTGAAAAATTATCAACTCTCAATGATGGCAAAGACAGACTTATTTTTCTTTCCTCTGTGAACTCTAAAAGTTTATCTGTTAAATCCTTAAGGCAGGTATAGTCACTTGTACTTAGTGATGACAAAGACATTTCCTCGTAGCCTGTATTTTTAATTGCATTTTCAGCAACCTTTGTGAGCCTGTCCACACTTCTTTCTCTTACAGGTCTATAAAGATACCCTGCCTGACAGAAGCGACAGCCTCTTATACAACCTCTGAAAATTTCGAGCATAATTCTGTTATGAACTATATCCATAAATGGAACTATAAGCTTTTCAGGGATAAAGCAATCGTCTAAATTCTTTATAATTCTTTTCTTGATTTTCGCCTTTGCACAAGGTCTGTTTGGAGTAATACTTTTTACTGTATTGTCCTCATTATATTCCACATCATAAAATGACGGAACATATACCCCCTCTATTTCAGCTATCTTTTCAAGAAATGTGTTTCTGTCTTCCGATGTGCCCTTCCATTCCTTATAGGCATCCATTATTTCATTATTTACTTCTTCGCCCTCACCTAAAATGAAGAAGTCAATCATATCTGCAATTGGCTCTCCGTTATAGGCACATGGGCCTCCTGCACAGACAAACGGGCTATCTATTCCTCTATCCTTTGTGCAGAGGGGAATCCCTGCTAAATCAAGCATATTTATAATATTTGTATAGCTCATTTCGTACTGAAGAGTAAAGCCCACCATATCAAATTCTTTAATCGGTCTATGGCTTTCAAGGGATAAAAGAGGCATCCCTGCCTTACGCATTTCCTCTTCCATATCAACCCATGGAGCGTAAACTCTTTCGCAGATAGTGTCCTCTCTCTCATTTAACATATGATACAAAATTTTCATACCTAAATGGGACATTCCAACCTCGTAAACATCAGGAAAACAAAAAGCAAAGGTCATTTCCTTTCCCGTGAATTCCTTATGAACGCTGTTAAACTCATTTCCTATATATCTTGCAGGTTTCTGAACCTTGGTAAGAATTTTTTCAAAAATTGTTTCGTACATAACTTCCTCCGTTTTTATAGCTATTTCTATGATACTACAACTTGTACGAATATTCAAGTGATTTTCAAAATATAAATGTCTTAAGGAGTGATTTATGTGGCAGAGAAAACTGAGAAAAAAAACAGCTTTATACGAAGATATTTTAAGGAGCTTATTATTAAGGGGGCTGTTTCTCTCATAATTTTTATAACCATAAGTTCGGCTGTGGAAATCAATGGGGACCTTGCGCCAATTATCAGGCGCAGACTATTCTCCGAAAACAACGAGGAATTTATAACAAAAATCCTTGAAACTGTATCAAATACAGACTTTTTCAGCCATGAAATTTAAGGTGAATCCACTTATATTTATCATCCTTTTCTTCTCTTATCTGCACAACTATTTAACCGAATATTTACTTGCTTTTCTTGTTTCATTTCTACATGAAATGGCACACTACTGGTCTGCGAAGCTACTTGGCGTCAAAACTCAAGAAATAAAAATTCTCCCCTTTGGGATTTGCATATCCTTTGAGGATGGCTACATAAAATCCTCTGAAAAAGAATTTATTATTGCTCTGTCAGGGCCTTTATTCAACATTTTGGCAGGGCTTTTTTGTGTCCTTTTTCATCTGGATTTTCTTTACTATATAAACATTTCAATGGGAATTATAAATCTTCTTCCCTGTCTGCCTTTGGACGGCGGACGGATACTCAAAACTATTCTTGCAGGTCAGCAGGGCATAATCCGAGCCTACAACTTCGCAATTAAAATAAGCAGAATTTTTTTATGTCTTATTTTTATTGCTTCCGTGTGCGTTGCAGTTTTAAGCCATTTCAACTTTTCTCTTATTCTTATTTCCGCTTTCCTTTTCGGGAATATGTATCAGGAGAAAAACAACTTAACCCTTATCACCTTAAAGGAAATTTTAAAGTCAGAAAATAAAATCAGCATTGATAAAATTCACAAAACTAAAACCTACACTGTATCGGAAAATGCAAAGGCAAAATCTATTCTTAATCTTTTATCTTATGATTATTTCCTTAATGTTGATGTAGTGGACAGCAGTAACTGTATTGTGAAAACTTTGACTGAAACGCAGGTAATCAAAGGGATTATCAACGAGGACATAAATATCACATTCAAAAAAATAAAGGGTAGCTAAAGCTACCCTTTTTATTATGTTTTTAAGCCTCTGCTTTAAGAATTTCAGCCTTATCTGTTCTCTCCCATGGGAGTTCTACATCTTCTCTTCCGAAGTGGCCGTAGGCTGCTGTCTGCTTAAAGATTGGTTCACGGAGGCTAAGTGTTCTTATAATTCCACTTGGTGTTAAGTCAAAGTGCTTATCAACAAGCTCGCAAAGTCTTGCCTCGGAAACCTTACCTGTGCCGTAAGTATCAATTCTTAATGATACAGGCTTTGCAACGCCGATTGCATAGGCAAGCTGTACCTCACAGGTTTTAGCGAGTCCTGCCGCTACAATATTTTTAGCTACATAGCGGGCAGCATAAGCTGCTGAACGGTCAACCTTTGTAGAGTCCTTACCTGAGAATGCTCCGCCGCCGTGGTGACCATATCCGCCGTAGGTATC
The DNA here is from genome assembly GCA_017622215.1 of Clostridia bacterium. Taxonomy (GTDB): domain Bacteria; phylum Bacillota; class Clostridia; order Monoglobales; family Monoglobaceae; genus RGIG8709. Next base: position 91,414 of record JAGARO010000010.1, on the reverse strand, counting down.
AACAATAATCTTTCTACCTGTGTGGCCTGAGTCACCCTGTGGTCCGCCGATTACAAATCTGCCTGTTGGGTTGATATAATACTTTGTGTTTTCATCTAAAAGCTTTTCGTCAATTGTGTCTTTAATTACATACTTTAAGATATCTTCACGGAGCTGTTCCATAGAAACATTCTCGTCGTGCTGACTTGAAACTACGACTGCATCAATTCTTTTTACTGTATTATCTTCGTTATATTCAACTGTAACCTGTGTCTTTCCGTCAGGTCTTAAATATGGAAGCTTTCCGCTTTTTCTTACTTCTGTAAGCTTAATTGCCATTTTATGAGCAAGATAAATTGCCATTGGCATAAGCACAGGTGTTTCGTCGCAGGCATAACCGAACATCATACCCTGGTCCCCTGCACCAAAGCCGTCGCCCTCGTCTCCTGACTTAAATTCAAGAGCCTTATCAACGCCCATTGCAATATCCCCTGACTGTTCGTCGATAGCTGTAATTACCGCACAGGTATCACAGTCAAAGCCATACTTAGCTCTGTCATAGCCTACCTCGCGAACTGTTTCGCGAACAATTTTCTGGATATCGATATATGCTGTTGTGCTGATTTCACCAACAACTAAAACAAGACCTGTTGTAACTGTAACTTCACAGGCAACTCTTGCATTCTTATCCTCTTTCATAATTGCATCTAAAATTGCATCGGAAATTATATCCGATATTTTATCAGGATGTCCCTCTGTAACTGATTCTGATGTAAACAATCTCTTGTATTCCATATCTATTCCTCCACTGCCTCTCTTATGGCCTTTTGTATATCTTCAATGCTTCCCTCAGCATTTATTATCTTTATATTTTCCCTGTCCTTTAAGGAAGTAAGCACATCAAGAAAATTCTTTCTTATGCTTTTCATAACCTCTATGTTCTTTTCATACATTTCAGTTTTGCCTCTGTTTGTGTCAATTCTGCCCTTACAGATTTCGGGATTCAGGTCTAAAAAGATACAAACATCAGGTTTTAAAATAGCAGGACAATCAAGGTTTATTTTCATAATATAGTCCATATCGCTTTTTGTACCCTGATATGCAAAAGTTGAATAATAATACCTGTCGGAGATTACTGTATAACCCTCCTCAAGCATCTTCTTTATTCCGTTTACAGGGTTTGTGCAATGGTCAATTCTGTCAGCCAAAAACATTCCCGCCTGGAAATACATATCTGTCGGAATATCCTCGCTCAACATCTCGCGGAGGGTTTTTCCAACTCTTCCCTCACTTGGTTCCGCTGTCATAAAAACCTTTTCGCCCATTGACTCAAGGTATTCCTTAAGCATTTTTATCTGTGTACTTTTCCCTGAGCCGTCAAGACCCTCCACAACAATAAATCTGTTTTTCATAGTTTCCCCCAAATAATTTGGTCTGTCTAACTATTATATACCACTTTCTCTGAAATTTCAACAAAAAACTTGATTTTATTTTTATTCTGTTATATACTCACCTTGAGGTGTATTTATGAAGAACAAAAAAGAAGAACGCGGTCTCTTCAACGAACGCGATGATATATCAAAAATCTGTGCCACCTGTACCTTTTCAAAAAAGCTTTCCACAGGTGAATATCTTTGCTCAAAACACGGCATTGTGTCCGAGGATTACATCTGTAAAAAATATTTCCTCAACCGTTTTATGGAGCAACCGAAAAAGCAAGCTCTTGATTTCTCAAGATTCTCCAGCGATGATTTTTCAATAGATTAAAAAATCCCTTGGGTTTTCCAAGGGATTTTTTCTTACTTATTTATGATTACTCTGCTGTTTACGCCGTCCCATTCAACCTTTGCGCCAAGGGCTTCGGAGACTGCTCTTACAGGTACCATTGTTCTGTCATTCTTTATTGAAGCAGAAACATCAAGTGTCTTTGTTTCGCCGTTAATTGTCATTATATTGCTTCCGATTTTAAGCTTGATTGTCTTGCCGTCCTTAACAGCTGTAACAGTTTCTGTGGCATTATCCCAACTCACTGTTGCTCCAAGCTCCTCGAAAATCACTCGCATAGGAACTAAAGTTCTGTCATTTATTATCATTGCAGGCTGATCAAAGAAAAGTTTCTTTCCGTTTACCTCAACATCAATAAGCTCAGCTACCTTAACTCCCTTTTCTTTAGCGTAATGCTCCGCGTATGAGCCAGGCTTTGCGTAAATTACTGCATCAGGTGAAAGCTCAATAAAACTTGAGTTTATTGCCTTTACATTTGCCGGAATAACAATATTCTTAAGGTGGCTACAATAGTTAAAGGAATTAAAAATTGTTTCGATTGTATTACCGAAAGTTACTGCACAAACCTTATCAAGAACACTCTTGCCAAGCTCATCTCGTACCTTAAAATGTGTTACCGACTTAACATTTCCAAGGTTTGCAATATTAAGAGCAAGATTATACTCACTTGTATCACCCTTTACAGCAACTTTGCTGACTGTTGATATATCAGGCTTTATGTCATAGGTATATGTTACATTGTTAAAGCTATTTACGTTTGTTGTCTGAGAAATAACTACTTTTTCTTCTACAAACTCAGGATTTTCTCCTACAGGGTTTTCAAGCTCGTTCTTATTAACCTTTTCAACTATTTCCTCATAAGTACCGTCTTCATACTCTGTTCGTGTAGTGATTGTAACTTCACCTGTTTCTTCGTTTTCTTCAGTTGTTGTAGTTGTTGTAGAACCATCCTCGTTTTCCTTAACAGTTGTTGTAATCTTTATATAGTCTGTATCGTCCTCTTCACCCTCACCGTTAAACACATTCTCTGTTATATTAACAATGGAATCCTTACGGGTATATGAAATGGACTCATAATTTCCGTTTATAAAACTGTCATCTGTTACTGTTGCTACAACAGATGTTTTTCCCGTGGTTTCTCCTGCCTTGAATTTTACAGAATACAAGCGTCCGTCGCCTGTTATTTCATCAGCTGATGCCGAAAAAATCTTTATATAGTTAAGTTCCGTTAAATCAGCTTCCTCGTTATCTAAAGTTGAAGAAGTATAACCATTTTCTAAAAGGCTACCTGTTGTAACCAACACCGGTGTTAATACATTCGAATCATACTGAACCTTTAAACCAAGAGCTGTAAAGCCTGTGTTATTATGTATTTCAATGTTCAATGTTACAACATCTCCCGGATGACAATTCGCCGAAGATACTGTGATTGTTGTTTTCTCTGTTGCCATAACATTTACGCAGGAAAGCACAAGCATTATCGCAACAATAAAAGCTAAAACCTTTCTAAACATCTCTTCTCCTCCTTAAATTAAATATCAAGCTTTAAGTCGTTTTCCTTAATCCAGCCAATCTTCCTGAAGAAAAGTCCGAAAAGCCATGTAAGTATTGCAGGAAGCACAAAAGAAATAAGTATAAGGCCTGTCCAGTCAAAAGCTGTTATAGCAGTTTTTGCTCCATTGGCAATATCACTGAGCCAACCTGTATAAACACCAATCTGTCCCACAAATCCACAGGTTCCCATACCTGAAGAAATTGCCGCACCATTCATCTGGAGCTTAAACACACAGGTTGCAACAGGACCTGTTATTGCCGAGGCAATAATCGGCGGGAGCCAGATTTTAGGGTTTCTTACGATATTTCCCATCTGGAGCATACTTGTTCCGATTCCCTGACCTACAAGTCCGCCCCACTTATTTTCTCTGAAGCTCATTACCGCAAAGCCTACCATCTGGGCACAGCATCCTGCTACCGCTGCACCGCCTGCGAGACCTGTAAGTCCTAAAGCCGCACAGATTGCCGCAGAGCTTATCGGCAGTGTTAATACAATTCCCACGATAACCGACACTACAATTCCCATAATGAATGGCTGTTGCTCGGTTGCCCACATAATCGCACTACCTATCGAACTTGCGGCTGCACCAATTCCCGGAGCCCACCATTTAGCCAAAAGTCCGCCTGCTACAATTGTAACAATCGGAGTAACTAATATATCTACTTTTGTTGATTTTGAAACAAGTTTACCCAGCTCTGTAGCTAAAATTGAAACTACAAAAACTGCAAGAGGGCCACCTGCCCCGCCTAAAGAGTTTGCAGCGTAGCCTACTGCTGCAAGAGAGAAAAGAACAAGCATTGGTGCCTGAAGGGCATAGGCTATTGAAATTGCCATAGCAGGTCCGCAAACACTCTTTGCAAAGCCTCCGATTTCACTAAGGAGGGCTATTCCGAACTGTGCCCCCAAAGTATCAAGAATTGTCCCCACAAGAAGTGATGCAAACAAACCCTGTGCCATAGCACCCATTGCATCAATTCCGTACTTTTTCAGGGATACTTCTACTCCCTTTTTCTTCAGGTATTCCTTAATTTTCATCATTGTCAGCTCCCATACCAAAAGTTATTGAACGGAAAAATGCGTCATCTTCAATACACTTTCCGCAATTATCACAAGTTTTTTTTGGATTTAAATCGCACATATCACATTCTCCGCAATTTATGCAGGGTCTGTCATATAATACACATTCTTTTTTATCCATTCAAAACACCTCTTTTTAGTCTATATTATCATATTTCTCTACGATTTTCAATAGTAATCTTTTAACATTTTCCGCCGTTTTAATACTGCAACTTTCATACATTTTTCCTTTATTCTTAACAGGAATTAAAATTCCGCCTGAAATTGCACCATTTCCTGTTGTCTGAGGAACTGAAAGTCCTAAATTTTCTTCTGAAATTTCCACATCAACAGGAATGTCCATTTCCCCGGCAATAATCTTCATTGTATCACGGAGATTTACGTCTGCTACTGCTGACTTATCCTTTGCCAAAATACCGATTTTTTCTCTTTCAGTTGTGGAAATTATAATAACTCTTTCATAATCGTTTTCGCTCAGGTGAGCCCTTAGTCCCTTAAAGCCAAAATTATGCTCACAGGCATACAAAACCTTGCCCTTTTCCATATCTTTTAAAATAAAAGCACCGATTTTAAAAGATAAATTATTTCCGATTATCTCTGTTTCATTAATTATGGCTTCAGGGGAGATTGCGCCAAAATCTCCTGTGTTTACCTGACCTGAAAGAAGCTCAAGGGTTAAATCTGTATCCTTTATTTCTTCTTTCTTTTCACATCCTACTATGGCTGTGGCGTTATTTGTAAATGTTATTTTCTTATTTACAAGGGCATCCGCCTTCTGGTTGCCTACTGTAACAACACAGATTTTATCTCCTGTGGTTGTTACCATAACGCCCGGCTCGTCTATACCACAAACAAAAAGAGTCTTTCCCTCGCCTTTTGTGAGGCTACCGAATTTATCTGTCTTTGCATTTTCTATTTTAATCTGTTCCCTGCCTGTTGGGGAAACTGTATTCAAAATTTCCATAGCAAACTATTTCTCCTCAATATATTTTAATATCAGCTTTTCTGTATTTTCAAAATCTGCCCTGTCCATTACACAAACAGGAGAATGGATATATCTTGTTGGGACTGACACTGACACAGTTTTAATTCCGCCATTTGAAATATAAATTGAGCCTCCGTCATTTCCTCCGCGATTGGACTTTTTATATTGCCACTTGATATTATTTTTCTCTGCACAAGCAATTATTTTCTCTGACAGTTCTCTGTGGGCTGTGCTTGCAGAGTCAATTATTGATATGGCAGGGCCGTCCCCTTGCACTGTAACCTGAAGATTTTCAGGGGTGCCTGTCATATCGCTACAGGTTGTGGCCTCGATTACTATTGCCTCGTCAGCCTCAATTCCGAAAGCTGAAATCTTTGCACCGCGAAGACCTGCCTCTTCCTGAACATTGAAAATGCAATATAAATTTGGAGTATTTTCTTTCCTCAGTGCTTCAATGAGAATTTTACAGCCTGCTCTGTCGTCAAGAGCTTTCGCCTTAATCTTTCTGCCAAACTCTCTGTATTCTGAATCAAAGGAGAAATAATCTCCCTCCATTACATATTTTCGTGCTGTATCTTTGCTTTCTGCACCGATATCAATATACAAAGCATCAATGCTATATTTCTTCTCTCTTTCCTCTTTTGTTGTAAGATGGGTTGCCTTAAAGGAAATTACACCTGAAATTTCGCCGTTTGTAACCCTTGAGGACGGGAGAATTTTTGTGTCAATTCCACCAACAGCAGCAAATTTCAAGTAACCGTCGTCTGTGATTTTTGTTACGCTAAAGCCTACCTCATCCATATGAGCTGAAAGGATTAAATTTTTATCTGTTTTACCTTTTTTAAAGGCTATCAGGTTTCCCATATTATCCACTTTTATTTCATCACAATAATCCTTTATCCGTGAGATGATATAGTCCCTTACCTGTTTTTCGTTACCTGATATTCCATTTAATTCTGTTAAAGTTTTAAGCAAGGATATCACCTCCCAAGGCAACCCCGATAAGCTTTCCTGTTTCCTCAATATCCTCAATGGAAACTGTTTCAACTGAGGTGTGCATATAGCGAAGTGGGATTGAAATCAAAACACATGGAACTCCCTGACGGCAGGTCTGCATAAGCCATGCGTTTGTTCCGCTTGAGCCCTCTGCAACTTCAATTTCAAACTTTATATTATTTTCCTTTGCCATTTCAACAAGCTTTAAGGTCTTTTCATAATCAAGGTTTGGACCACGGCAGATGACTGCGCCCGAGCCAAGAGGGAACACCCCTGCTTTATCCTTTACATCAGGAGTTTCACCGTGAGTTACATCAATTACAATTGCAAGGTCAGGCTGGATTTCAGCGGCAGCTGTGTAGCCACCCTGAAGTCCTGTTTCCTCCTGTGAAGAGAAAACCACATACACATCATAATCGGACTTTAAGTTTTCTATTGCGTATAAAACTGACGCTATTCCCGCCCTATTATCAAGTGCCATTGAGGAAACCTTATCCTCTAAAAGCTCTACGGCTTCGCTTTTCATTATGATTGCATCACCGACTTCTATAACCTTTTCAGCCTCTTCCTTATCCATGCCTACATCAATCAGCATATCCTTAATCTGCGGATTTTTCTCTGCATCCTCTTTTGTTAAAAGGTGCGGAGGCTTTGCGCCGATTACTCCGTAAACCTTTTCTTTTCCTAAAATAAAAACCTCTGACGCAGGCAAAATTCTCTCGTCTATTCCGCCGATATTTGTAAATGAAACAAAGCCCTTATCATCAATCCCTTTAACCATCATTCCTATCTGGTCAAGGTGGGCATCTATCATTATTTTTTTCGCATTTTCCTTTTCGGACTTTATACAGCCGATTACAGATTTATGCTTATTTATCCATACTTTATGGCATACTTTTTCAAGCTCGTTTTTAAGATATTCTGCAATTTCAAATTCGAATCCTGAAACGCCCTGAAGTTTTACCAATTCAAAAAGTTTTTCTTTTACGTTCATAAAATCACCTACTTTGATTATACACCATATTCTTTCCCGATTCAATAAAAAATTGCATATAACAAAAAAGACCGACGACGTCGGCCTCCTTGCTTTCTATGAAGTAATACATCATAGATGGAAATGAAAAAAAGTTTGTTAGTTGTGGTATGTTTATATTTTACCACTACTCTTTTTCGATTTCAATTGACAATTTAGTACATTTTTCCAAATTGCCACTATATTTTTTGTGCATTATTTACAAATAACCTTAAGGAATACTTTCTTACCCTTTTTAACAATACATTCGCCGTCTGTAAAGTCAGCACCAGTTACCATATGAGCTGTATCTGTAACCTTTTCGCCGTTTACAGAGATACCGCCCTGCTGGACAAGTCTTCTTGCTTCGCCCTTTGATGGAGCAAGGTTTGTAATTGTTAAAAGGTCAAGGATATTCATACCATCTCCGATATTTTCAATTTCAGCTGTTGGCATATCTGCGTTATTTCCGCCACCGCCGAATACTGCCTTGGCAGCTTCCTGTACCTTAAGGGCTTCTTCTTCGCCATGTACCATTTTTGTAACTTCAAAAGCTAAACGTTCCTTTGCCTTATTAAGGTCAGAACCTTCCCACTTTTCCATTTCACGGATTTCGTCCATTGGAACGAAAGTTACAAGTCTTAAGAATCTGCAAACATCTGCATCATCTACGTTTCTCCAGTACTGGTAGAAATCATAAGGTGTGCACTTTACAGGGTCAAGCCAGAGAGCACCCTTGGCTGTCTTACCCATTTTCTTGCCTTCGCTGTTTGTAAGGAGAGTAAAGGTCATACCGTAAACCTGTTCCCCTCTCTTCTTTCTTACGATGTTGATACCGCCGATAATATTACTCCACTGGTCATCACCGCCAAGCTCAATCTTACAGCCATACTTTTCGTTAAGCATAAGGAAGTCATAGCTCTGCATTAACATATAGTTAAATTCAAGGAATGAAAGTCCCTTTTCGAGTCTCTGCTTAAAGCATTCTGCTGTGAGCATCTTATTTACTGAGAAGTGAGCACCGATTTCTCTTAAGAATTCTACATAGTTAAGGTCTAAAAGCCAGTCAGCATTATTAACCATAAGAGCCTGTCCCTCGCTGAAATCAACAAGACAGGAAAGCTGTTTCTTAAAGCATTCGCTATTATGTCTGATTGTTTCAGGTGTCATCATCTGACGCATATCTGTTCTTCCTGATGGGTCGCCAATCATGGCTGTACCGCCACCAACCAAGGCAATTGGTCTATGGCCTGCAAGCTGCATATGGCGCATAACTACCATCTGGAGAAAATGTCCGATATGCAAACTATCAGCTGTTGGGTCAAATCCAATATAGAAAGTAACCTTTTCCTTACCGAGCAATTCTCTTATTTCTTCTTCGTGTGTGGTCTGTGCAATAAGACCTCTTTCAAGTAAAATATCATATACGTTTTCCATTATTTTATCTCCTTTACGATTTCATCAGGATTTATCTTAATTTCCTTTGTTTCGCCGTCTGTCATATTCTTAAGATTTGCAACGCCCTTTGCTACTTCGTCATCACCTAAAACAACGCTGTATTTCGCACCAAGCTTATCAGCATATTTCATCTGTGCTTTAACTGATCTTCCGCACAAATCCTGTTCAGCATAAACTCCCATTTTGCGAAGTTCATAAATAAGTTTCTGTGCTTCTGCTTCAGCATTTTCTCCAATTGTAGCGAAGAATATATCCGGTGTCTTTGTAACTTCAGCATCTTCGTTCTGGCTCTTTATAATAAGAATAAGTCTTTCAAGACCTACTGCAAAGCCGATGCCCTCTGCAGGCTTTCCGCCAAGCTCCTCAACAAGACCGCTGTATCTTCCGCCGCCACATACTGTGGACTGGGCTCCTAAAGCGTCGGAGGTGAACTCAAAAACTGTCTTTGTGTAATAGTCAAGACCTCTTACAATATCAGGATTTACAAAATATTCAATACCCATTTTGTCAAGTCTTGCTTTAACCGACTCAAAGTGGTTTGAACATTCCTCACAAAGATAATCAATCATCTTTGGTGCATTTTCCGCAATCTTGCTACAAACAGGGGACTTACAGTCAAGAATTCTCATTGGATTCTTTTCAAGTCTTTCAAGACATGTTTCGCAAAGTTCCCCTTTATTTGAATTAAAATAATTCTTAAGGCTTTCGTTATACTTTCCTCTGCACTCAGGACAGCCGATACTGTTAATATTAAGCTTAACATTCTTAACTCCTGCGTTCTTTAAGAACATACTTGCAAGGGAGATTACCTCGGCATCTGTTGTAGGATTTTCAGCACCAAAGCATTCAATTCCGAACTGGTGAAATTCACGGAGTCTTCCTGACTGTGGCTTCTCATATCTGAAGCACGGAATTATATACATAAGCTTTGTTGGCTGTGGGTTTGCATAGAGCGAGTTCTCAATGTAACTTCTAACTAAACAAGCTGTGCCCTCAGGCTTTAATGTGATTGAACGTCCGCCCTTATCCTCGAAGGTGTACATTTCTTTCTGCACAACGTCAGTTGTATCTCCTACACCTCTCTGGAAAAGCTCTGTGCTTTCAAAAACAGGTGTTCTTATTTCCTTATAACCAAAGAGACCTGCAGTTTCTCTTGCAATATTCTCTACCTTCTGCCAGAGACCGCTGTCCTTTGGGAGAACATCCTCTGTTCCTCTTGGTTTGTTAATCATTATTGTCCTCCTTACCCTTATTGACTGCCATTTCAATAAGTTCAAGTATTTCCTCTCTTCCCTCTTTTGTTACAGAGGAAAAAGGGATTAAAACTGAATCGTCAAGTTCTAAATCTTCGTAAATTCTTGTTAAATTCGGCTCGATTTCAGACTTCTTAAGTTTGTCCATTTTTGTAGCAACTACAATGGGGTCATATCCTGAATTTCTTATCCAGTCAACCATCATTATATCATCCTTACTCGGAGCGTGTCTTGAATCCACAAGCTGGATTACTGCGTAAAGATTTTCTCTCTTTTTAAGATAGGTTTCAATCATTCCTGCCCATTTTTCAATCTCGGCCTTTGAGCGTTTTGCATATCCATATCCCGGCAGGTCAACAAGTCTGTATCTGCCGTCAATATTATAGAAATTTACTGTTGCAGTTTTCCCCGGTGTAGCACTTGTTCTTGCAAGGCTTTTACGGTTGCAAAGGCAATTTATCAGAGATGACTTTCCTACATTTGAACGGCCCACAAGGGCAACCTCACGGATTGATGTATCAGGGTACTGACTTGGCATAACTGCCGAAATTTCTATATTTGCATTTATAAATTCCATTTCACAGTCCCCCTATTTCTTCAGCGCATTTTTAAGCACTGTATCCATATCCTTTGCAAAAACAAAGTCCATTCCGTTCTTTATCTTTTCAGGAAGTTCCTCATAATCCTTTTTATTATCATAAGGAATTATTACCTTGGAAATGCCCATTCTGTATGCTGCCAGCGTCTTTTCCTTAAGTCCGCCGATAGGGAGAACTCTGCCTCGCAGAGTAATTTCACCTGTCATAGCTACATCAGCCTTAACAGGCACATCTGATAAAGCAGACACAAGGGCTGTTGCCATTGTGATGCCTGCTGACGGGCCGTCCTTTGGAATTGCACCCTCAGGAACGTGGATATGAATATCCTTTTCCTTATAGAAGCTGTCCTCAATTTTGAAATCGTCGCTGTTGGCTCTTATAAAGCTTAAGGCTGTTTTAGCAGACTCTTTCATTACATCTCCAAGATTTCCTGTAAGCTCAAGCTTTCCGCTGCCTTTCATTGTATTTACTTCAATGGAAAGGGTGTCTCCGCCAACTTCTGTCCAGGCAAGTCCGTTGGCTACGCCGACTATTTCCTTATCTGCAACCTTATCGTATGTATAAACTCTCTTGCCGAGATATTTTCTTAAGGTTTTTTCATTTAAAGAAACTGTTTCAGCCTTATTTTCGATTATATCCCTTGCAGTCTTTCTGCAGACTGTACCAATTTTTCTTTCAAGGTTTCTTACCCCTGATTCTCTTGTGTAGCCGTCAATAATTTCCATAAGCATCTTATCGGAAATTTTAAGCTGTTTTCCGTTTAAGCCGTGCTTTTCTCTCTGTTTCGGCAGAAGATATTTCTTTGCAATATTCAGCTTTTCGTCATTTGTATAGCCTGAAATCTCAATAACATCCATTCTGTCAAGCAACGGTCTCTGGATATTCTCAACCGTGTTGGCTGTGGTAATAAACATTACATCGGACAAATCATATTCAAGTTCGATATAATGGTCCCTGAAATTCTTGTTCTGTTCAGGGTCCAGAACCTCAAGCATTGCGGACTGCGGGTCGCCCTTATAATCGCTTGACATCTTATCAATTTCGTCAAGGAGAATAAGCGGATTCTTTGTTCCTGCCTTTTTCATAGCATCCATAATTCTGCCCGGCATTGCGCCTACATAAGTTTTTCTGTGGCCTCTTATTTCAGCTTCGTTATTGACTCCCCCAAGGCTTATTCTTACATACTTTCTGCCCAAAGCCTCTGCAAGAGATTTTGCAACAGAGGTTTTACCTGTTCCCGGAGGGCCTACTAAGCATAAAATTGTACCCTTTTCGTCCTCTTTAAGCTGTTTTACTGCAATATATTCAAGTATTCTTTCCTTAACCTTTTCAAGACCGTAATGGTCTCTCTCCAAAATCTTTTCAGCCTTTTTGACATCTGTAATTTCAGGAGATTTTTTTGTCCACTCAAGTGCTAAAACAGATTCGATATAAGTCTGTATAACGCCATATTCCTGTGAATGTGCAGGCTGTTTGGACATTTTATCTGTTTCTTCACGGAGTTTTTTTTCAACCTCCTGGGGAAGTTCGTGTTTATCAAGGATATCCCTGAATTTCTTTACATCACTTTTATCTCCGTATTCTTCAAGCTCGCCCTGAAGCACTTTCATCTGTTCACGGAGCATATATTCTCTCTGATTTTTATCAATTGCATCCTGTGTTTTCTTTGCAATCTGTCGTTCAACCTCTAAAACCTGAATTTCCTCTTCAAGAATTGAGATAAGCTTTTCAAGTCTTGCACGGACATCAGTTTCCTCTAAAATTTCCTGCTTCTGTTCAGCTTTAAGAGGGAAGTTTGCAGCTGTAACATCTGCAAGCTCGCCAGGGTCTTCCACTGATATAATTGCATTTATGGTTTCAGGGGTAATTCTGTCATATAATTCAAGATAATCCTCTAAAAGATGCTGAATCCTGTGCATAAGCACCTTTTCATAAAGAGCATCATCAAAAGGAAGCTCATTTACATCATCAACTGTAACATGGAGTGCATCCTCGCCATCGTAAAACCTTGTGATTTTCTTTCTTTTTATACCGTCGACAAGCACCCTAATATTTCCGTCAGGAAGCTTTAAAACCTGTTTTATCTCGGCAAGTGTTCCGATTTTGGAAACATCTTCTTTTTTCGGTGTTTCAATAAGCATATCAGGCTGGAAACTGAGCATTATAAGTCTATCCCCTGACATTGCTTCTTCTATTGCGTTTTTTGAGGCTCTTCTGCCTACATCAAAGTGCAGAATCATTCCCGGAAAAACAATCAATCCTCTTAAGGGAATAAGGGGGATTGACTTTTTCTTTGTTGCCATATATTTCACCCTTTCGGTAAATTTACATAATAAACCACTATAATCTTATATACTATATCACATTTTAAGGTACATTTCAATAGAAAAGGCAAACTTTTTAGGCAAAAAAATAACCCCTGCAATCTGCAGGGGGCATTTTTAATTATACATAAGAAATTACAGCCTCGCACTCACCCTCGAGTTCGATTTCGCCGTTAAAGGCAGGAACAAATACGCTGTCGCCTTTTTTAAGCTCCATTTCTTCTCCATCGGAATAAAGCTTTGCATTTCCTGTTGTGATAATAATTGAACGGAAGCTGTTTTCGTCAATCTTTATCTTCTTCTCTCCCTTTACATCAACCTTATCAACTGTGAAATATTCGCACTTTGCAAGGCACATTTCATCTTCGCTGATTTTTGTAACCCCTGAATTTTCAGGAGCCTTAGTAAAGGTTGAAACCTCAATTGCTTTCTCTGTGTGAAGAGGTCTTGCGTTTCCGTCCTTATCTCGTCTGTCGTAGTCATAAACACGATAGGTTGTATTTGAGTTCTGCTGTATCTCGCAGATAACAATTCCCTTGCCGATAGCATGGACTGTACCTGCTTTAATAAAGAATACATCTCCTTTTTTAACCTCAACCTTATTAAGTACCTCTAAAATTGTGTTATTCTTAATTCTTTCTGCAAATTCATCCATTGTGATTTCCTTATTGAAACCGTAATAAAGGAAAGCTCCCTCTTCACAGTCCAAAATATACCACATTTCTGTTTTGCCGTATTCTCCCTCGTTTTTAAGGGCATATTCATCGTCAGGGTGAACCTGAATTGAAAGATTGTCCTTGGCGTCAATGAACTTTATAAGAATTGGGAAATAGCTGAATTTTTCAGCATTCTTTCCTAAAACTTCCTTGCCCATTATCTCAATATATTCAGAAAGCTTTTTGCCCTTATGTTCACCTGTTACAACTGTGCTTTCTCCGTCTTTATGAGTTGAAAGTTCCCAGCTTTCTGCAATCTTCTCAAAGTCGCAGTCCTTTCCGAATTCTGTTCTTAATTTTGTACCGCCCCAAAGATAATCCTTAAAGGCAGGTGTTAATTTAATTGGTTTCATAATTTTAGTTTCCTTTCAAAATTTTCTTAAGATACTGTCCTGTGTATGACTTTTTGCATTTTGCAACCTCTTCAGGCGTGCCTGTGGCTACAACTGTGCCACCCTTATCGCCACCCTCAGGGCCCATATCTATAATATAATCTGCTGTTTTAATTACGTCAAGGTTATGTTCGATAACTACAACTGTATTTCCCGATTCCACAAGCTTCTGAAGAACCTCAATCAGCTTATGAACATCAGCCGAATGAAGTCCCGTTGTAGGCTCGTCAAGAATATAAATTGTTTTGCCTGTGTCCCTTTTACTAAGCTCTGTTGCAAGTTTTACTCTCTGGGCTTCGCCACCTGACAGAGTCGTGGAGGACTGGCCGATTTTAATATAGCCAAGACCTACATCATAGAGGGTTTTAAGCTTTCTTGCAATTTTCGGGATATTTTCAAAGAACTTAAGTCCCTCTTCAACTGTCATTTCAAGAACATCATTTATATTCTTTCCCTTATACTTTACCTCAAGGGTTTCACGGTTATATCTCTTGCCTCCGCAAACCTCACAAGGCACGAAAACGTCAGGTAAAAAGTGCATTTCAATCTTTATAATTCCGTCGCCTGAGCAGGCCTCACATCTTCCGCCTTTAACATTAAAGCTGAATCTGCCTGACTTATAGCCCCTTGATTTTGCATCCTGTGTTGAGGCAAAAAGCTCACGGATATCTCCGAAAAGTCCTGTATAGGTTGCAGGGTTTGACCTTGGGGTTCTGCCAATCGGAGACTGGTCAATATCAATTACCTTGTCAAGATATTCAAGACCTTTCATTTCCCTGAATTTACCTGATTTAATCTTTGCACGGTTCAGTTTTGTTGCAAGCTCCTTATAGAGAATTTCATTTACAAAAGAACTTTTACCGCTTCCTGAAACCCCTGTTACGCAGGTGAATGTGCCCAGCGGAATTTTTACATCAACCTTTTTCAGGTTATTCTGTTCCATTCCAAAGACTTCTAAGAATTCTCCTCTGCCTTTTCTTCGGCTTGTCGGAACAGGAATTTTTTTCTTTCCTGAAAGGTATTGACCTGTTACAGAGTCATTACATTTCATTATGGTTTCCGCGTTGCCCTCTGCTATAATTTTTCCGCCGTGGATACCTGCACCGGGACCGATATCTACGATATGGTCGGCAGAAAGCATTGTTTCCTCGTCATGTTCAACAACCACGAGGGTATTTCCTAAATCACGGAGGCGTTTTAGCATCTGTATAAGTTTATCATTATCCCTCTGGTGCAGACCGATACTTGGCTCGTCAAGAATATAAAGCACTCCCGTAAGACCTGAGCCTATCTGGGTAGCAAGTCGGATTCTCTGTGCCTCGCCCCCTGAAAGTGTGCCTGCAGAACGAGAGAGTGTCAGATAATCAAGACCTACATTATTTAAGAAATTAAGTCTTTCCCTTATTTCCTTAAGTATTGCCCTGGAAATAATTTCCTCTTTTTCTGTAAGTTCAAGTTCCTCAAAGAACTTAAATGCCTTTGAAACAGACAGGTCTGTTACCTGATTTATATTTTTATCTTTTACTGTAACTGCAAGAACTTCAGGCTTAAGGCGTGTACCCTTACATTTCGGGCACTTGGAAACTACCATTTTTTCTTCAATTTCACGTTTTGTCCATTCGGAGTTACTTTCGTCAAATCTCCTCATCATATTTGGAATAATTCCCTCAAAGGCACTGTACTGTTCCCCTTTAGAGAACCTTGTTTCGTAGGTTAGGTGAACCTTTTCACCCTGTGTTCCGTAAAGAATTATATTTTTAACTTCCTCGGACAAATCCTTAATCGGTGTATCAAGGCTAAAACCAAAATGTTTCGCAAGCCCCTTAAAATACATCTTGGATATGGAATTATCTCTTGTTCCTGACCAGCCTGATGCTGAAATTCCGCCCTCATTTATGCTAAGTTCAGGATTTACAAAAATCCTGTCGGGGTCAATCTTTGTAACCTCACCAAGTCCCATACATTCAGGGCAGGCACCATACGGAGTATTAAAGGAGAACATTCTCGGAGAAAGCTCTTCCAAAGATATTCCGCAGTCCTCGCAGGCATAATTTTCACTGAAAAGCATTTCCTCTCCGTCAATTACATCAATTATAACAAGACCGCCTGCCATTTTTAAAGCTGTTTCAAGAGAATCAGAAAGTCTTTTCCCCATATCAGGCTTAATCACAAGCCTATCTACCACTATTTCAATATTATGTTTTTTCTGCTTATCAAGGCGTATTTCTTCACCTGTCAGTTCCGTAGTTTCCCCGTTTATTCTCACTCTTACAAAACCGTTTTTAACTGCATCGGAGAAAACTTTCATATGTTCGCCCTTTTTACCTCTTATGACAGGGGCTAAAACCTGTATCCTTGTCCTTTCAGGCAAAGACACCACAGCGTCTATAATCTGGTCAACAGACCTTGGTTTAATTGTCTTTCCGCACTTTGGACAATGGGGCACGCCGATATTTGCAAAAAGCAGTCTTAAATAGTCATAGATTTCTGTAACTGTGCCCACAGTTGAGCGGGGATTTTTACTTGTTGTCTTTTGGTCAATGGAAATTGCAGGGGAAAGTCCCTCAATAGAATCTACATCAGGCTTCTCCATTCTTCCCAAAAACATTCTTGCGTAAGAGGACAAGGACTCTACATATCTTCTCTGTCCCTCGGCATAGATTGTGTCAAAGGCAAGGGAGGATTTCCCCGAACCTGAAAGACCTGTAAAAACCACAAGCTTATCCTTTGGGATTGTTATATCAATATTTTTCAGGTTATTTTCTCTTGCACCTTTAATTATAAGATTTTTCTGCATATTAACCCTTCAATCTTTCAATTTCATCTCTGATTTGTGCTGCAAGCTCGAACTGCAGGAGTTCGGCTGCTTTCTTCATTTCTATGGTCAGTTCCTTAATTACGCTGTCCTTATCCTTAGACTTTGTCTTTGGAACAGTTGATTTTCCCGAAACTGTGGATTCAATAATTTCGTGAACATTTTTCTTGATTGTTTCAGGTACAATTCCATTCTCACGGTTATATTCTTCCTGAATCTGTCTTCGTCTGTTTGTTTCGTCAATTGCCCTTTTCATTGAGGCAGTTATTTCGTCTGCATACATTATAACTGTGCCCTCTGCATTTCGGGCTGCTCGACCGATTGTCTGTATAAGGGAGGTTTCTGAACGCAAAAAGCCCTCTTTATCAGCATCTAAAATTGCAACTAAAGAAACCTCCGGTATATCAAGTCCCTCACGGAGAAGGTTTATTCCCACAAGGACATCAAATTCTCCAAGTCTTAAGTCCCTTATAATTTCCATTCTTTCGATAGTATGAACGTCTGAATGAAGATAGCGGACTTTAACTCCCATTTCCTGAAAATAGTCTGTAAGCTGTTCAGCCATTTTCTTTGTAAGAGTTGTAACAAGTACCCTCTCTCCCTTTTCAGTTCTTTGTCTTATCTCTTTATACAAATCGTCAACCTGTCCCTTAACAGGTCTTACATCAACTCTCGGGTCTAAAAGTCCTGTCGGTCTTATAACCTGCTCTACAATTCGTGCTGACCTTTCCTTTTCAAAATCAGCAGGGGTTGCACTTACAAACACTGCCTGATTTATTCTTTCATAAAATTCGTCAAAGCATAGCGGTCTGTTATCAAAAGCACTTGGAAGTCTGAAACCATATTTTACAAGGTTCTCTTTTCTCGCTCTGTCCCCTGCAAACATCGCCCTTACCTGTGGGATTGTTACATGGGATTCATCAACCATCAAAAGAAAATCCTTTGGCATATAGTCAAGGAGTGTAAATGGCGGGCTTCCCGGCTCTCGTCCGCTTATATGTCTTGAGTAGTTTTCTATGCCCTGACAGAAGCCTACCTCCGACATCATTTCTATATCATACATTGTTCTTTGCTGAAGTCTTTGTGCCTCAACAAAACATTCCATTTCCTCAAGCTCTTTTACTCTTTCCCTGAGTTCTTCCTTAATCGTAACGATTGCCCTGTCCATTTTTTCACGGGTTGTTACATAGTGGGAGGCTGGGTAGATTGCACAATGCTTACGGATTGCTGTAACTTCTCCTGTTACGGGATTTATCTCGCAAATCCTTTCAACCTCATCACCAAAAAATTCAATTCTTATTGCACTTTCGTGGGCATCCGACGGGAAAACATCAAGGACATCTCCGCGAACCCTGAATTTATTTCTTGTAAATTCAAAATCATTTCTCTCATAGTGAATTTCAATAAGCTTTGCAATAATTTCATCTCTGTCTTTAACCATTCCCGGTCTTAAAGACACCACCATATTATTATAGTCAATAGGGTCGCCAAGACCGTAAATACAGGACACTGATGCAACAATAATTACGTCTTTTCTTTCAAAAAGGGCTGCTGTTGCAGAGTGTCTTAATTTATCTATTTCATCATTGGTCTGGGCATCTTTTTCGATAAATGTATCTGAATGGGGAATATAAGCTTCAGGCTGGTAATAATCATAATAGCTTACAAAATATTCCACAGCATTATTGGGAAAAATCTCCTTAAACTCGCTACAAAGCTGGGCTGCAAGAGTTTTATTATGAGCAAGAATAAGAGTTGGTTTATTCACATTGGCAATAACATTTGCCATTGTAAAGGTTTTTCCTGAGCCTGTTACACCAAGGAGTGTCTGAAATCTTTCGCCCTTTTCAATTCCTTCTGTAAGCGCACGGATAGCCTTTGGCTGATCCCCTGACGGCTTATATTTTGAAACAACTTCAAAAGGCATAATTTCATCTCCTTACTATATAAGTCTTTCCTTTGCCATACTTAAATATTCTCCGCCTGCAACTACAAACATATCAAGCATTTCTATCCCCAACTGTTTTAAGGCTTTCTTAAGCCCCATTGCGTTTGCCACATCCGAGGCTGACGCTTTCAACGTTCCGCCCGGATGGTTATGGGCTAAAACTACATAATGTGCCTTATCCTTTATTGCAAGCTCGGCAACTTTTCTGTTATAAATATAGGTTTCGTCTGTTACTCCCTCGGACAGTTTATTTATCTTAATTACTTCAAATCCAGAAGTCAGGCTTACCATATAGGCATTCTCCACAAGCTTTCCGAAGAACAAACTTTTCAAATAGCGTCCGCGTTTTTCGATTGTATCTAAAATTTCTGCCTTTTCAGACATTTTTCTTTCAACTATTCCTAAAATCACAGGCAAATCTGTTAAAAATTCAGCTGTCTTTTCGCCTACGCCCTCAATCTCTTTAAGTTCTTCCTTATCAGCTCTCAGCACCCCTGCGATTGAGCCGAACCTATCAAGCAGGCTATGGGCAATTTCGTTTGTATTTCCTCTTGGTATTACTGCAAAGAGGATTTTCTCAAGCTGTTCATGTTCAGGGAGCAGTTCAAGGCCTGTTACCCTTGCCTTTTCATTCAGCCTTTGTCTATGTCCCTCATGATAATTTTTATCCATTACAATCTACTCCTGAGTTTTCTTAAAACTTCTTCATAATACTCCGGAACTTCCCTTGAAAATTCCATATATGTTTCTGTTATTGGGTGAATAAATCCTACTTTATGAGCGTGGAGAAGCTGTCCCTTTAAGGAAAACTCCTCTTTCTTCACGCCATAGGTTTTATCCCCTACAATTGGATGTCCATTCTTCGACATATGCACTCTTATCTGATGTGTTCTTCCTGTTTCAAGTCTGCATCTTACCAGAGTATATTTACCGAATCTCTCCTCCACAAAATAGTGAGTTACGGCTTCCCTTGAGTTTTTATCTGTTATAGTCATTTTCTTTCTATCCTCAGGGTGTCTGCCGATTGGGGCGTCGATTGTACCGCTGTCTTCCTTAATATTGCCATGAACCAGAGCAAAATATTCTCTTGTCAGACTATGCTCCTTAATCTGTTCCGACAGTTTTATATGGGCTATATCATTTTTAGCCACAAGTAAAAGTCCGCTTGTATCCTTATCAATTCTATGAAGAATCCCCGGGCGTTTTTCACCGTTTATCCCTGACAGAGAATCTCCGCAATAATAAAGGAGAGCATTTACCATTGTTCCTGTATAGTTTCCTGCGGCGGGGTGCACTACCATGCCCTGTGGTTTATTTACTACAAGCATACAGTCGTCCTCATATACAATATCAAGAGGAATATCCTCAGGTACCACGTCAATTTCCTCTGCATCAGGTATGCTCACCTCGATTTTATCCCCCTGCTTTACCTTTGCATTGCTCTTTGGCACAGTTCCGTTAAGCAAAACAAAGCCCTCATCCACCAGTTTTTGTATATGGGAACGGGTAAGTTCCTTCATTTCCTCTGCAAGAAATTTATCTATTCTTATTGAATTGTTTTCACTGCTAATAAATTCAATTTTTTCCATTTTCTTCTTTTTCCAAAAATATAAAATATATTAAAACAAGACCTGCACCGATACAGACAAAGATGTCTGCTACATTAAAAATCGGGAAATCAATTATTTCAAAATCAATAAAGTCTACTACTTCTCCGTATAAAATTCTGTCAAAAAGATTGCCTAAAGCTCCGCCTGTTACAAAGGAGAGGCCTGTACTCAGCGTCCTGGATTTTCCTCGGTATTTATATGCAACTATTACTATAACCGCAAGGAGAACAGCTGTTACAACAATCAAAAAGGTCTGCTTTCCGCCGAAAATCCCCCAGGCTGCACCTTTATTACCGATATATGTGAAATTAAATACATCCTTTATGATTTCAAAACTTTCTCCGCCTCTGTTTTCGATTAGTTTACCGAAGTTTGTGGTTGAAAGCCCTAAAACCTCCAAAAAGCCTTTCCCGAAAAGAAAGGCTACCATAAATCTCTTGGAGAGAAAATCAAGGATGAATATTAAAATTGCAAATATAATATATATCACAAAAATCACCTTGTCTGTAAACAAAAATGTTTGGGACATTACGTCCCAAAACATTTTATAATTTCTTATTCAATTTCCTCCGCAGGAACATACTCTCCATTTTCGTTCATAACGATTTTAGGAAGTTCCATTGTATCTCTCTTTATCTTTTCGATTACTTCTTCTACATCAATTTCAGGAACTTCTGTTTCTTTAGCAGGTTCCTCTGCATATTCAGGAATATTATATTCCTCATGAGAAAGTTCTGTATTTATTCCCTCTGTGTCAAAGCCCTTAAGGATATCCATCTGTGATGAAATAAGAGAAACCATCTTTGCTCTGTAAATCTCAACACTTCTCTTCATTTCTTCAAACTGATAGTTAATTCTTGTAACCTCTTTGCCAGCATCAGAAATAATTGTACTTGCCTTAAGTTCAGCATCATTAACAATATTTTCCGCCTTTGCATAAGCATTACGCTTAACTTCTTCCCCTGTGTTCTGGGCAACAATAATTGCACTCTGGAGTGTATCCTCCATGCTCTTATACTGCTTAATTGCATCAGAAAGCATAGATACCTTATCTTTAAGTGCAAGATTTTCCTTGTAGAGTTTCTCATACTCTACACGGAGGGCAGTCATAAACTCATCAACTTCTTCCGCCTTATACTTTCCGAATTTTTTTACAAAAGTCCTTGTTTCAAGGTCAAGTGGTGTTAACATAAAAACCGCCTCCATCAAATATATTTTTGTATTGTAATATGAGTTCTGCCTTTTCTTGAAAGTCCGTTAATTTTATCAAGTTTAAATCTTCCATAGCCACGAACAGAAAGTAAATCTCCCTCGTTTAGCATTGTGGAAATATGATTTTTAACCTCCCAGTTTACAGAAACTTTTTCTGTTTCTATAAGCTCAGATGCCTTTCCTCTCGACAGCCTCGTGCAAAGTGCAACAACCGCATCAAGGCGGGGAGTAGAAACTGTTCCGGTTATTTCCTCTGTCTTTTTTTCAGGCAAAACAAGTTCATCAGGCATAACACTCCTGATTTTTACACCGTGTCTGCCGATTTTGTCTACGTTTTCTAGGATATAATCTTCCATATCCTTAAGGATAAAAACATAGGCTCTATCCTCATAAACCAGGATATCTCCTACAGTCTTCCTCTCAACGCCAAGTCCCATAAGGCTACCTAAAAAGTCCCTGTGGGAAAGCTCGTTTATATTTCTGCCTGTTATTTCAAGGACTGAAATTTCTTCCTTATATTCCTCTTCAAAAAACTCGGGCATAGCTATAAAAAGCGTTCTTTCGCACTCCTCATAGCCACCGTAGAACATTATTTTTACATCCAGGGGAGCCTTTATGTTTTTACCAAGGAACACTGCCTCGGCGGGAGTTAAAAATCCCAGAGTTTTAACAGAATACTGTTTCGACGCAAGTCTTACTGTATCCTCTCCGCGGGCAAGAAGAATTTTTTCCTCTTCAGTTACCTGCATTATTTACCCCAAGGGAAAATTCCCCTGCTTGCAAGCTCATCCTTAAAATCGCCCATAATTCCAACATTATATGGTGTGATAACAAAAATTCCGTTTGAAACCTTCTGAATATTGCCGTCAACAGCGTAAACTGCACCGCTTAAGAAGTCAACAATTCTTCTTGAAACTTCCTTTTCAACAAATTCAAGATTCATAACAACAGGCTTCTTATTCTTTAAGTGGTTTGCAATATCTCTTGCATCTTCAAAGTTTTCAGGCTGCATCACAACTAAGTTAAGCTGTGCTGTAGTATGGATTTTAACAACCTTATCCTTCTTTTCTTCGCCAAAGCCGAAGTTAATCTTCTTTTCCTTTTCTTCTTTCTTTGCCTCGCTGTTTTCAATAAACTCCTCTTCGAGCATATCGTCGTTATCGCCAAGTCCAATCATATTAAGTAATTTGTCTGTAAATCCCATATCTTAAAACCTCCTGATTATATTTTATCTATTTCCGAATATCCCTGTTCCGACCCTGACCATTGTTGCACCCTCTTCGATTGCAATTTCATAGTCATTTGTCATTCCCATTGATAACTCTTCCATATATATAGTATCATAAAATTTTGTCGAAATGTCAAGAGAAATTTTTCGCAAATCCGAAAAAACCTTTCTCAGAATTTTCTCGTCCTCTGTAAATGGTGCAACTGTCATAAGTCCGCTGACTCTTATGTTTTTAAATCCTGAAATTTTTTCGCAGAATTCCATAATATTTTCAGGGCTTATTCCAAACTTACTTTCTTCTCCCGATACATTTACCTCAAGGAGAACTTTCTGTACCTTGCCGATTTTTTCAGCCCTCTTATTTATCTCCTCTGCAAGAGAAATACTTTCCACCGAGTGAATAAGGTCAACCTTATCTATAATATATTTAACCTTATTTGTCTGGAGATGGCCTATAAGATGCCACTTGGGTTCACCCTTAATATGCTCATACTTTTCCATTATCTCCTGAACACGGTTTTCCCCGATATCCGTAATCCCCTCATCAATTGCCTCCTGCATCATCTCCACAGGCTTTGTTTTTGTTACGCCTATAAGCAAAATATCCTCAGGGGTTCTCCCCGCTCTTTCAGCTGCTTTTTTTATATTTTCTCTGACAGTTTCAATATTTTCCCTTATCATATCAAAGCACCTTTCCGTCAAACAGATTTCGTCCGCTTACTATAACATTATCATAAATCTTTATGCCCTTATTTTCTCTTACAATTGTCCATCCGCCGTCAGCATAAAGCACATCAACCTCAACGAATTTTACGGTGCTGTTTCTTACAACATACACACCCTTTACTCCGTCTTTTATACGAATTGCCTTTGACGGAATTCTTATTCCTGAATATGTTCTTCTTATTATGTCTGCATCTGCCTCTGACATTGAATAAACTGACTCCACGTACTTATCCGAGGAGATTACTATAACAACCTTTCCGCCCTCTTCTTCGGAAATTTTATGCACTTTTCCGTCAACTGCAGTTCCCGATATATTTGAAAAACGAAGCTTGACGCTTTCTCCCGTAGAAAAAACCTCTGCTTCCTTTGCAGGAATGGTTGCGGCGTAATACCACTTATATGTATCTACAATTTTACAGAAGTTTTTATCCTTTTCAGCCTTGTTTTCCGACTTATTCTCTATCTTTTCCTTATCAAGCTTATTCAGGCTCTTCGGTGTAAGCTCCTCCATTGCTTTGACTGTCAGCTTTTCTTCCATACCGTCAAGCTTTGACATAAAGCTTCCCGAAATCGGTGCGTAGATACCGTATTTTTTATTGCTTGTATTTGCTTCAAGTTCTTTCTTTTTAGCTTTAAGATTATTCAGTTCTGTGTCGTCAGTTTTCATATCTCCGAGAAGAATTTTTTTCGCTGAAACCTGACTTTCAATCCCTGTGGAAATTTCTCTTATTTCCGAAAAATCCTTATGGTATGAGGCTCTGTATATATTTCCTATTTCCCCGGAAATATACTGTTCAATTTTTGACGGGTCATTTATATACATTTCCGTCTCGCTTTTTCTTGCCTCAAGCTTTTCAATCTGTTCATTTATTTCCTTAAGCTCATTATTAAGTTCGGGATTGATTTCATTTTCATAAACATAGGCAATCCTTTCCCCTACGCGAACCTTCTGGTTATCGGAAACGCTGTATTCAATATAGCCTGTGTATGGGGACTTAACCAGAGTCTGGTTCCTGAAAATCAGTCCGTGTGTGCTTACGCTTTCCTCAATCTGTCCGCTCTGGGCTATATATTCCTTGGTATTTGAACCAAGAGAAATTATATAGCTCACTATAAGATACAGCGCAAATATTAAGATTACACCCTTAACGACGGTACTGCCCGTCATTTTTTTCTTTTTTCTTGACATATTATTCACCTAAAAATTTTTCAGTCAGCTCTATCCCTAAAGCTACTGCATTTTTATAATCAAGCCAGTTTATTTCTTTATTACGCCTGAACCATGTAAGCTGTCTTTTGGCATATCTACGGCTCTCCATTTTAAGAGTTTCCACAGCCTCTTCAAAGCTTACTCTTCCCTCAAGCCATTCTATAATTTCCTTATAGCCGATTGCCTGCATAGCTGTGGAGTCTTCTCCTAAATTCATTTCCATAATACTTTTAACTTCATCCACAAGTCCCTCATCAAGCATCATATCAACTCGTCTGTTTATTCTTTCATAAAGAGTTTCCCTGTCCATATCAAGTCCTAAAAAGAGCACGTCATAAACTCTGTCCCTTTTGGAGTCAATATTTGACTGGGTAAAGGTTTTGCCTGTAGTATGATAAACCTCAAGAGCTCTTATAACTCGTCTTATATTGTTTTCGTGGATAGAGTTATAAGCGTCTATATCAATTTCCTTAAGCATTTCGTGGACATAGGCATTGCCCTTTTCCTCTGCCAGCTTCATCAGACTTTCTCTGTATTCATCGTCCCTTTTGCTTTCGGAAAACTCTGTGTTATTTACGATTGCATCAACATAAAGACCTGTGCCTCCAACTAAAACAGGGAGCTTTCCTTTGTCTAAAATATCCTCGATATACGCCTTTGCTTTAGCTGTAAAATCCACAACATTAAGAGGTTCGGTTGGCTCAACTTCATCAATCATATAATGAGGTATGCCCTCTTTTTCCTCCTCTGTGGGTTTTGCTGTTCCAATATTCATATATTTATAGACCTGCATTGAGTCAAAGGAAACAATCTCTCCACCGAATTTTTTTGCAATTTCAATGGACAAACTTGTTTTTCCTGACGCCGTAGGTCCTACGATTGCAACAACCTTTTTCATAGCCTCTATCCTTATACTATTCTCTTAAACATTTTCTCAATTTCTGTTTTTGTATATTCAACCTGTATCGGTCTGCCGTGCGGGCAGGTTGTTATTCCTTTATCTTTAAGTTCATTCACTCTTAAAATCAAATCTTCCATTTCGTAGCTTGTAAGCTTATGGTTGGCCTTTATAGCATACTTACAGGAAATCATATCAAGGGCAGCCTCTTCTCTGTCTGCAAAAGCCATCTTTTTCTTTTCGTCGAAGGCTGTTACAATCTCAGAAACGAGGGCTTTAATTTCATTATCGTCTGTTATTATCGGGGTCTGTCTTATAACAATTCCGTCATTTCCAAACTCCTCAATTTCAAAGCCCATACGGTCAAAGTATTCGCCGTATTCCTTTATGATTTCCATTTCGGATAAAGTTACATTCATTACAACAGGAATCATTAAGACCTGCCCGAATTTCTTTTTATTAATATAATCCTCTTTAATCTTTTCAAAACGCAGTCTTTCGTGGCCTGCGTGCTGGTCAAGGAGGAAAAAGTTTTCTCCCTGTTCGTATAGGATATATGTATCAAAAAGCTGTCCCACAAGCTTTACAGGGATTTCAGGCTCTTTTTCTTCAACAATTTCCAAAATCTCCTCAAAATCCTTTTCCGACTTTTCTTCAGCTGTTTCCTCTCTTACTGTGTAACTAAGAAGATTTTCAATCTCTTTTTTCGAAGCTTCTTCTCTCTTAAAATTACTCTTAAAGTTCATACGGAACTGGACTGTGTTATTTTCAGGCTCAGGTTTTACCTCTTCAGCTTTCTTTTCCTGCACCTTTTCAGGAGTTGTATCCTTAAAGAGTGCATTTTTAACTGAGTGGTAAACTGCCTCCATAAGTTCCTTTTCGTTGGCAAATTTCACCTCTGTTTTAGCAGGGTGAACGTTTACATCAACAAGTTCCGACGGCAAGTCAATATTCAGCACAAAGAACGGGAATTTTCCCACCATAACTGCATTTCTGTATGCTTCCTCGGCAACCTTTGCGACGCCGTAATTTTTTATATATCTTTTATTTACGAAAATTGTCTGTCTTGACCTGTTGCCTCTTGCAATTTCAGGTTTACCGATTACACCTGTAATATGCACTGGGCCCTCTTTATAGTCAACTTCAATTAAAGCCTTTGCATAATCAATTCCGTAGACATTTAAAACTACGTTCTTAATATCTCCGTCGCCGTTGGTGGCAAACAGTTCCTTTCCGTCAACTGTCATTTTTATCATTATTTCAGGATGTGCCATAGCTATTCTTGACACAACATCACTTATGTAGCCTGCCTCTGTCGAGTCCTTTTTAAGAAACTTCATTCTTGCAGGAACATTCTCAAAAAGATTTTCCACAACCATTATTGTACCGTTATTACAGGCAATATCCTCTTTTGGCTGTGCAATTCCCCTTTCAACTTTCATATATGTGCCTGATGGAGCGTCTGCAGTTTTGGATATAACCTCCACCTGTGCAACTGCACTTATACTTGCAAGAGCCTCGCCTCTAAAGCCCATTGTACGGATTTTTTCCAAATCCTCTATTTCACGGAGTTTTGATGTGGCATGGCGAAGAAAAGCTGTTTCAATTTCATCTTTTTTAATTCCCTTGCCGTTATCTTCAACAGATATATATTTAATTCCGCCGTTTCGGATTTCCACAGAGATTTTTGTTGCCCCTGCGTCAATGGAATTTTCCACAAGTTCTTTTACAACTGCACTTGGTCTTTCTGCAACTTCACCTGCAGCGATTTTGTCTGCAATTAACCCTGGGAGTACCTTTATTTCCGCCATTGCCTTTACCTCCTTACATATTTTTTATCTTCGCTTTAATAGCATACAGCTTTGTCAGGGCATCCATAGGAGACATTGAGTCTAAATCCATATTCTCAATCTCACTTATGATTTCATTTTCTTCTATGCCCATAAAACCAAGCTGTCCTGTTTCTCTCTTTTCTTTCTTTTTGGAAACTGTAATTTCTCTGCCGTCTCTTTCTTCAAGCATTAAAAGAATTTCCTTTGCACGCTTTAAAACATCCTTTTTAACGCCTGCCAAGCCTGCAACTTCAATGCCGTAACTTCCGTCTGCTCCCCCTCTTATAATCTTTCGGAGGAAGATTATATCGTCACCGTTTTTCTTTACAGCTATACAGTAATTCTTAACATTCTCAATTTTTTCTTCAAGCTCGGTAAGTTCATGGTAATGAGTTGCAAAAAGTGTCTTTGCACCGCACTTTTTATGGTTTGCAATAAACTCTACAACTGCCCAGGCAATACTTAAACCGTCATAGGTACTTGTACCTCTGCCGATTTCATCAAGTATGATAAGGCTGTTTTTGGTTGCATTGTCTAAAATATATGCAACCTCATTCATTTCAACCATAAATGTACTCTGGCCTGCTGACAAATCGTCGGAGGCTCCCACTCTTGTGAAAACGCTATCTATTATTCCAAGCTCTGCATGGCTTGCAGGGACAAAAGAACCCATCTGTGCCATAATCACAATCTGCGCCACCTGACGCATATATGTGGATTTACCTGCCATATTAGGACCTGTTATAATAGAAATCTGGTCGTTTCCGCAGTCAAGATTTGTGTCATTTGCAATAAAAATATTCTTCGTATTTATCTTTTCAACAACAGGGTGTCTGCCGTCCTTTATTATAATCTTATCGCCCATATTCATATATGGCTTAGTGTAGCCGTTCTTCTCGGCAACATAAGCCAAAGAGCAAAGTACGTCCACCTGTGCTATGATTGAGACTGTCTCCTGAATTCTTGCAACATTTTCGGAAATTCTGTCTCTTATCTGGCAGAACATTTCGTATTCCATTGCAACAATCTTACTTTCTGCCTCAACAATTTTTTCTTCAATGGACTTTATTTCCTCGGTAATATATCTTTCCGCGTTGGCTAAGGTCTGTCGTCTTATAAAATATTCAGGCACTTCAGCTTTCTGTGCCTTGGTAATCTCAAGATAATAACCGAAAACCCTGTTATATCCCTCTTTGATTTTAAGACCTGTCTTTTCTCTTTCTCTGTCGATACAGTCCTTTATCCACTGTTTTCCGTCTCGGATAACCTCACGGTAGTAGTCAATATCCTTATTGTAGCCTGTTTTTATAAGATTGCCCTCTCTTAAAGAAATAGGAGCTTCCTCATTTATGGATATATCAATAAGCTCACTTATATCCGAAAGGGTATCCAAATTTTCTGCAAGGTCCTCTATAACCCCTGCTTTAAGCCCTGTAAGAATATTCTTGATTTCAGGGAGGTAACTGCAGGAATTTCTTATTGCAAGCAAATCCTTACAGTTTGCAGTTTTATATGTAATTCGTCCGATAATTCTTTCAATATCCTGAATTCCCTTAAGGAGTTCTATTATTTCTTCTCTCTGTATAGGCTTATTCTTAAGCTCTTCAACAGCGTCGTGGCGCTGTCTTATTTTTACGCAGTTTTTAAGAGGCTGGATAAGCCATCTTCTCATCATACGGCTACCCATTGAGGTTTTTGTCTTATTTATAATATTTAAAAGGCTTCCCTTTGCCTTTTTATCCCTCATTGTTTCAACAAGTTCAAGGTTTCGGAGACTATACATATCAAGGTTCATATATTCGTCCTCTGCGGACACCTCAATATCTCTTAAATTCTTTGGCTCAGCTTTCTGGGTTTCTTCAAGGTAGTGAAGCAGTGCACCAATTGCACCTGTGCATCTTTTCTTTTCAGCAAGTCCGCTGTCCTCGCCTAAGGTTTCAGCAATTTTCTTTCCCGCTTCATCTGTGTCGAATGCCCAGTTATAGTAATTTCTTACTGTTACTCCAAAGCGTTCATTTATCTTTTCAATAAGCTCACTTTTTTCGTAAGCCATAAGGTTTACTATAACCTCTGACGGCTGATACTTTGCCATTTCGTTAAGAATTAAAATTTCTTCAAGGGAGCTATTTTCAGAAGAAATAATTTCACCTGTTGTGATATCTGCAAAGGCAATACCAAAGCCCTTTTCGTCAATTAAAAGAGCACAAAGATAGTTATTCTTCTTATCGTCAAGGGCAGAAGAATCCATAATTGTACCAGGAGTTACAACCCTTATTACATCTCTTTTAACCAGCGTTGTAGCCTGCTTAGGGTCTTCAACCTGTTCACAGATTGCAACTGAAAAGCCCTGCTCTACAAGTCTTGAAATATATGTATCGGCAGCGTGAAAAGGAACTCCGCACATAGGAGCCCTTTCCTCCTGTCCGCAGTCCTTTCCTGTCAGCACAAGTTCAAGCGCCTTTGAGGCTTTTACAGCATCCTCAAAAAACATCTCGTAAAAATCCCCCACCCTATACATAAGAATAGAGTCCTTGTACTGTTCCTTTATCTGAAAATATTGTTGCATCATGGGTGTAAATCCAGCCATACACTCAACCCCTTTTTATTATCTGCATCCTCCGCAGGTTGCACAACTACCACTGCAGGAGCCTTCAGCTTCCTGACCTGTTACATAAAAAGTAAGAATTGCATTAACTCTTTCCACAAGGGAATCATACTTTTTATTTGCTTCCATATACTCTGCAATTACAGGATTTTTAGCAAGTTTTCCAAATTCCTCGCTCATATATCTTCTGAATTCTTCAAGCTCTTCCTTTGTAGGCTCATGGTCAGAAAGCTTGTCCATAGCCTCTCTGCGATTATTATTATAATTGTCAAGGAGAGCACTTGCCTCTTTGTCGTTAAAAAGCTTATCGTTTGCATTCATTGCGTTCTGTCTTTCAGGACTGTCGGCAATAAGCTGT
Source organism: Clostridia bacterium (assembly GCA_017622215.1). GTDB lineage: Bacteria > Bacillota > Clostridia > Monoglobales > Monoglobaceae > RGIG8709. The sequence goes on along the minus strand of JAGARO010000010.1, from coordinate 60,841 downwards.
CCAAGTTCCTCTGCTTTATTTATTATAAGTTTTTCAAAAGTGTTTTCCATTTTATTCTGTCCTTTCTCCAGTCAGAGACCAGGTTTTAGCCTCTGTAATCTTAACTTTTATTATATTTCCCACAAGGGATTTTTCTCCCCTGAAGTTTACAATCTTATTCTGTTCACATCTTCCGCTTAATATGTCAGGATTTGTTTTCGACTCTCCCTCCACCAAAACTTCCACTGTTTTTCCAACATAGGACTCATTTATTTCCCTGGAAATTTTATTCTGGAGCTCAATCATTTTATCAAAATTCCTGTGCTTCTCTTCTTCAGTCAGGCAGTCCTCCATTTCAGCTGCGGGAGTGCCCTTTCTTTTTGAATAAATAAAAGAAAAAATTGTGTCATATCTGACTTTTTCAAGAAGCTTTAAGGTTTCCTCAAAGTCCTCATTTGTTTCCCCGGGGAAGCCTGCGATTATATCTGTTGTAAGGGAAATATCAGGAACTTTTTTCTTAAGTTTCTCTACAATCTCCAGATATTTTTCAGCAGTATATTTCCTGTTCATAAGCTTTAATATTCTGTCGGAGCCTGACTGAACAGGTAAGTGGAGCTGGTTGCAAACCTTTTTCTCTGTTGCAATCACTTCAATAAGTTCATCTGATAAATCCTTTGGATGAGAGGTCATAAAGCGTATTCTTTCAATGCCATCAACCTTTGCAACCTCTTTCAAAAGCTTCGGAAAAGTCATTTCTCCGTTATCTCCGCCGTAGGAGTTTACATTTGTGCCAAGGAGCATAACTTCTTTATAGCCCTCACTTGCCACCTGTCTTACTTCCTCTAAAATATTTTCGTGGTTTCTGCTTCTTTCCCTGCCTCTTACATAAGGGACAATACAGTAGGTGCAGAAATTATTACAGCCATACATAATCGGGATTTTTGCAACAGGAAAACCCTCTCTTACATAGGTCATATCCTCGCAGATTGCAATTTCCTCTTCAGGTGCGTCAACCACCTTTTCTCCCGCTAATGCCTTTTCTAAAAGCTGTGGAAATTTATAGAGAGCGTGAGTTCCAAAAACAATATCCACGTGCTTATATTTTTTCTTGATTTCGTCCCTTATATGAGCCTGTTGCATCATACAGCCACAGACTGCTATCATAAGGTCAGGTCTTTCTCTTTTTTCACCCTTTAATGCACCAAGATTTCCGAAAACACGAAGTTCCGCATTCTCTCTTACCGCACAGGTGTTATACAAAACGAAGTCTGCGTCCTTGTAGGAGTTGCAAAACTCATAACCCATTTTTTCAAGCATTCCCTTTATCATTTCGGAATCGTTTTCGTTCTGGGCACAGCCATAGGTTTCAACGAAAGCCTTTGGTTTTTCTTTGCGCTTAGAATTTATATGTAAAACGCTGTTTATTGCGTTATTTTTTTCAATTAAATCTTCAGGTGTAACCTTCCTCACATACACACCCCCATTTTAATTTATATTATACACTTTTTTTATATTCTTGGCAAGGTTTTTTACAAAAAAATAAAACCCTTACGGACGCTTTTCCGTAAGGGTTTATATTAGTCAATTACATTTACAATTTTGTCATACTCGCCAAGGTGTTTATCAGGCATTGGAACATCATAATTTCTGTATCCAAAACCTAAGCAGGCAATTATTTCGTACTCCTCAGGAGCACCGATATCCTTTAAAAATTTCTTTCCCTTTTCAGTCTTAAGATAAACATTTCCCATACCTACCCAGATACTGTCAATGCCCATATCTTTGGCTGTTAAAAGCATATTCTGGATTGAGGCGCCTGCGTTTTCGTGGGAGTATTTATTTTCTTCATCCACAGTCATAACGATAACTGTTTTAGCATTATAAAATGGCGAAAATCCGTCCATAGCAAGACGTTTTTTCACGTGTTCTGCAGGGTCAATACTTAAAAACTCCTTGATTTCACCAGCAAGTCTGTCAATCACTTCTTCATTTTTAAGAACTGTCAGATGCCAGGAAACTGTGTTTACTGCAAGTGGCGCATAAAATGCACTTTCAACAATTTTGTTTATTGCATCATCAGAAATTTTTTCAGCTGTAAATCCTCTTGTACTTCTTCTTTCTTTAATTACCTTTTCAGTCTCCATTTAAGTTATCCTCCTCTACATTATAGCCCATTGCCTTAAGGATTGTTCTCGGCAGGGCATCCTTTGAATTCTTCCAGCTTTCAGCGCTGTAACGATAGTCAAATTTCTTCTCAAACCAATCAATATCCCCGTCAACTCTCGCCATATTTTCATTAAAAAGCTTTGTCATTTCTTCAAAAAAGATTTTGAAATCTTTTTCCGAAAGTTTTCTGCCGGCAACTGTCATCATTCTTAAATAATGTTCAACACAAAAGCCCTTTGATGACATTACCTTTCCCCTGAATTTATCGTCCTTTTTCCACAGAGCTATAAAAGTTTCTTCGTATCTTTTTAGACTTAATTCGATTTTATCGCAGATATAACAGGAGCTGTTTTTCTTTTCCCTGTATTCCTCAAAAATATCCTTTTCTTTTTTTCCAAAAAGACTTTTTTTAGTTGGAGTTCCCATATTTTCAATGTCCTTAAGCACCTTTTTAAGATGAGTGTGCATCATAAGGGCAACGCCTAAGCTGTTTCGCATATTATAAAGGCGTCTTATATGAGTTTTACAAAATCCAAGCTCGTCGCTTTTCAGCCTTACATCCTCATCCATATAGGCTGAGCCCATAATCTGTTTTATAATATCGCCCTCAAGCTTATCATACATTGCACAGAAAGGACATTCTGTTCCTTTGTCAACCCCGTCGTTGACAGGAATCATATAAATCTCTTCTCTCATAACTACACCACCCTAAATTTCTTCGGAATAATCCTCTTCCTTTGGCAGAATTTTCTTGATTGACAAGTGGGCTGTGAAGTTATACATAAGCCCTGCAAAGCCAAGCAGGAGAAGTGCAAACAAGAAATAGAACAATAAAAGTCTTTCTATATTCATAAACAGCAAAAATGCTCCGCCTACAACAATTAAAACAATGAGAAGTGTCAAAAAGTTCTGTGAAAAACCGCCGAATGCCATTAAAAGTGCATTTTTATAAAGGTCTTTAATTCCAAGCTTGAATGTAACCATAAGCTGATAAATATATATGTGAAGCATTACAAAAACAAGTAGGAAAAAGTAAACTACATACACCAGGTATGAAAAAACTCCGCCCATTGAGGAATAGAAAATCCAGGCAACTGAAAGCAGAACAAGTCCAATCATGGAAAACAGCCAGACCAAAAGCGCCTGTCCGAAATTCTTAAAGGTTTTACCGAAAAAGTCTGAAAAAATCCAGGCGTGGTCATGTCTTACATAGTTCCTTAAAACAAAGTGAAAGCCTGCAGTTGTAGGGCCTGCACCAAAAAATACACAGATGAAAACTGCTATAATTCCGCTGAAAACAGTGGAAGCTGTGAGGTACACGCTATCTGTAAGGGTTTCAACACCCAGCAGGAACATTATAGTTTCAGGGGCTGCAGTTGCAAAAAGCTGGAATATGAATACTACAACAAGGGTTGTTAAGATATAAAACGGGATGCTTGTGAAGAAATAAAGCAAAGATAATCCCATAATCTTAAAAAATCTCAAACCATAAATATCTGTAAACTCGAAAAACGCTCTCTTTTCAGGGTCATTTTTCTGTATTCCTCTTACATTTGGATTACCGTTCAAATTAAAAATTGACATAACAATCTCCTTAATAAGTGATTTTATCCTTTATCTTCAAATAGGTTTTATTACCTATTCCGTTTACTCTTACTATATCTCGGGTTGACTTATATTCCCCATTTTTCTCTCTGTCTTCTATAATCAGCCTTGCCTTGCCTTTATCAAGCCCATCAATAGTCATAAGCTCATCCAAAGACGCTGTATTTATGTTTATAAGGTTTGTGTTTTCAGGTTCTTCCCGGGTTTCAGTTTCGTCAACTGTTATAAGATTTGAAATATATGTAACAACTGTGCGGCTTATTCCGTCAACGTTTGTTAAATCATAGATATCACGAAAACCGTTCATTTCTGTACGCTTTTCCACAATCTTTTTAGCCAGGGTTTCTCCGATTTCAGGCAGGGTTTCAAGAGTAAATTCGTCAGCTGTATTTATATTTATAACCTTAAATCCCGGCGGTATTTCAACGGGAGTTTCAGGAAGCTCTCTTTTTTCGTCCACAGCGACAACATTGTCATTTACATCATACTTATTTATAATTTTATTCCCGATAATGCAAAGAATTATAATTATAAGTATGATTGGAATAAACATAAATCTTTTATAAAATTCCTCAGACTTCATCCCCAGCCTCCTTTTCTTCATTTTTTGCTCATTATACCACAAATTTCGTGGAAATACAACAAAAAATTGCAAAACAAAAAACGGACAACCTCTTGGTTATCCGTTTTCAAGCAAGTTAATAAACAATTAAGCTTCAACCTTAATTACTTCTTCGCCTTTATAAGTACCGCAAGCCTTACATACTCTGTGAGGCATCTTAAATTCTCCGCACTTAGGACAAGCAACCATGCCAGGAATGAACAATTTCCAGTTTGCTCTTCTTTTATCTCTTCTTGCTTTAGAAGTCTTTCTCTTTGGAACTGCCATCTTTTTTACACCTCTCTCAAATAATATTCAACAGATTTTACTCTGCATAATCTACAAAAGTTTATCTAAATCTGCAAAAGCGGGATTCACTTCTCTCTTATCACAGCTACATTCACCGTGATTCAAGTTTGCTCCGCACTTTGCACAAAGGCCTTTGCAGTCTTCCTTGCAAAGAACTTTCATAGGAAGATTCATAAAAAGATTCCTATAAACAATCTCTCCTAAATCAACCATATCTCCCTCGAGAACTATTGTATCAGGGTCGCCGTTTGTTTCATCTGACGCCTTAATAAACCACTCCTCAAGTTCAAAAGTAATTTTGTCTTCAAAAACCTCTCCGCATCTGTCGCAGGTGAACTCAGCATCAACCTCACCTCTTCCGGTAAGCTCAATTCCGTTTCCTGTGTTAACAAACTTTCCTGTAAAGGAAAGAGGTTTAGGGAAACATACTCCCACTTCATTTTTTGCCGAAAAATCGAGGTTTTCGCTCACCGCAAGTTCCCTGCCTTCGGCATTTACTATAGGTAATAAACTAATCTCCATCTTAATTCTCCGTATAAAAAATGTGGTGGGCACAATAGGGCTCGAACCTATGACCCTCTGCTTGTAAGGCAGATGCTCTCCCAGCTGAGCTATGCGCCCACATCCAACAAAACACTTTACCTATTATACATAAACACAGTTGTTTTGTCAATAGCTATTTTTATTTTTTTTATTTTTCTTTGCTTTCAAGGAATTCGTTAATTTTTCTTACTAATTCGTCAGCATCTGTTCCGTGAACCGCGCATGCCTGTTCAATGGTTTCGCCACTTGCAGACGGACAACCTAAACAGTGCATTCCTATTTCAAGAAAGAAGGGTGCAGTTTCAGCGTCAATTCTTAAAACATCTAAAATAATTGTATCCTTTGTAATCTTTTCAGCCATTATAAATCTCTCCTTAAGTTGTTTTTATTTATTGTACTACATATCTCTACTTTTTTCAAGCCTTTTTTACATTTATCCTTATTTACTCCTTATTATTCTCCAAACTTCTTCTTTTATAACTCTTATACATATATTATTCCCCTCTTTCTACATTATATATTGCAGGTGTATTCTATTTCCCGGGAAATAGTTTGTCCCTTTCTTTTGTCTGTCGAAAAATTTTTTTGAAAAAGGTGTTGACAAATCAGGAAGATAGTGGTATTATACTCAGGTAAAGCAGAGGTTTCCACTTCTCTCCTTAGCTTATGGCAAAAGGATTTATCAATTCATTTGATTCATTTAGTGTGGAAACTCTATGTTTTCACACTTTTTTATTGCGGAGGTGCTTTGACATAGCTAAGCAAGAATTAATGATTAATGAGGAAATCAAGGACGCTGAGGTTCGTTTAATCGGCCCTGACGGCGAACAGCTTGGAGTTGTTTCCGGCAAGGAAGCACAGAGAATTGCTGCTGAACACAATCTTGACCTTGTTAAGATTGCTCCACAGGCTAAACCGCCTGTCTGCAAGGTAATCGACTACGGTAAGTACAAGTTCGAACTTGCAAAGAGAGACAAGGAAGCAAAGAAAAAGCAGAAGGTCATTGACATTAAGGAAGTCAGATTAAGCCCTAATATTGATGAACATGATTTTATGACTAAAATCAACCAGGGAATCAAGTTCTTAAAGAACGGCGACAAGGTTAAGGTTTCTGTACGTTTCAGAGGAAGAGAAATTACTCACTCCTCCATCGGCAAGGACTTGCTTAACCGAGTTAAAGAGGAAATGGCTGAATTTGGTGCTGTGGATAAGGATATCAAGTTAGAAGGCAGAAACATGGCAATGTTCATTACACCAAAGAAAAATTAAGTAAATACTCGGCTTTATGTCGTGAATTTTAATCTAATGGAAGGAGATTTTGATATGCCTAAAATCAAAACACATAAGGGTGCCGCTAAGCGTTTCGGTATCACTAAAAACGGTAAAATCAAGAGAGCTAAGGCTTTCAGAAGACACATTCTTAACAAGAAGTCTACAAAGAGAAAAAGAAAGCTCAGAAAGATGGGATTCTTATCAAGCGCTAATGCTGCTACAATAAGAAGCATGATTCCATACAAATAAATCGAATTATTGAAAGGAGCCTTAAATTATGGCAAGAGTTAAAGGTGCTATGCACACTCGTAAGAGACGTAAAAAGATATTGAAATTAGCTAAAGGTTACAGAGGTGCTAAGAGTAAATTATTCAAGACTGCTAATCAGGCTGTAATGAAATCACTCTCTTATGCTTATCGTGATAGAAAACAGAAGAAGAGAGATTTCAGAAAGTTATGGATTGCAAGAATTAATGCTGCTGCTCGTATGAACGGCATGACATACAGTGCATTCATGAATGGTCTCAAAAAGAACAATATTGAAATCAACAGAAAGATGCTTGCTGAAATTGCAGTATCTGACCCTGCTGCTTTCACTGCTTTAGTTGAAAAAGTAAGATAATAAAAAAGTTATACCTGCGCGCAGGTATAACTTTTTGTGCTTATTATAACAAAAGTTTAGGAGTGATAATTTATGATTAAGGATTTTTTTGTATCTGCATTTAATTTTTATTCCAGGTCATTTAGCGCCTTTGTCGAAGCATTATACAACTTCTTCTTATCAATGAATTTTGACAACCTTTCGCTTTTAAAATTTGACATAAGCTGGCTGTTTGTTTTCGCAGCATTAGGCGCTTGTATTTACTATTTGGTTAAGAAGCGCTTTCCTGTTGTATCTGATAAAAAAGACATCGACTATGCTCTTTTTGCGGCAATAATTCTCCTTGGAATATTCTATCTTACTACTTATTATGCAAAAATCAGAATAAACTCAGAATTCTTTATTACATTCAGTTTTCTGACATCAGTTCTGTTTGCAAGGTATTTTAGTCCAGTCATCTCATTCTTCTTTGGACTTTTACAGTACCTTATGATATACCTCCTGAATCCATTTAACTTTATTCCTCAGATTGCCCTTGCCTACGGTATCGGCAGTATGATTTACAGCTTTTTCCATTATAACAAAAAAGTTTCATTCTTAAGCTGTGTATACTCAAAGCTTATTGTTAACATTGTAGGGAATGTTCTTATTACTTCCACAGCCTATCTCTTTACGTACAAGGCCTTATCATTCTCTTACCTGCTTGCACTCTACTTAGGAAAAACAATCTTCCCGTTTATCCTTAATATTACACTTATGTATATCCTTTTGGCACTTGTTGATAAGGTAATTGATTATGTAAAGTATGCTGGCCGCGAAGAAGAGTACTATGAAAACAGCTTGGACGACGAAGACGATGATGAGGAAGAGGAATAAAATCACAGAACTTTACCTATCTTAAAGTCATACGAGGTTTTAAAATGATACTTGAAATCACAAGTAAGGACAACAAAATAATAAAGTTAGTCAGAAGTCTTTCAAAAAAAAGCAGTCGTGAAAAAATGGGGTGCTTTATCGTTGAGGGGAAGAGGATTGCAGAAGAGGCCATCCGAGATATTCCTGAAAAAATAAGCTATGTTATTATTTCACACAGCTTCAGGGACAAAAATACCGATATATATAACAGTCTTAACCGTTCGGGACTAAACATCTACCTTGTTCCCGACTACATATTCGATTCCATCTCCGACACAGAATCTCCACAGGGAATTCTTGCCGTTGTAAAATTTATGGATGAAAAAACCGAGGACTGCGACAGACTTCTTATACTGGACGGAATTTCCGAACCTGGAAATATGGGCACAATTCTTCGTACTGCAGAGGCTATGGGATTTAATGACATAATTCTCTGCGGGAACGCAGTGGACATATACAGTCCTAAGGTTGTGCGTTCCACAATGGGTTCCCTCTTCCGTCTTAATTTTAAAATTGAAAAAAACTATGATTTCATAAAAAACATAAAATCAAATGGATATAAAATTTACGCAACCGCTCTTTCTTCTTCTGTATCTTTAGAGGAAATCGAGCCTTGCAAAAAATCTGCTATTGTAATCGGCAACGAAGCTCACGGTGTATCAGAGGATATTCTTTCCGGCTCCGACATTAATGTACGGATTAATATGGAAGGACATGTTGAATCCCTTAACGCATCTGTTGCCGCCGCAATAACTATGTATAAATTCAAAAAATAAGGAATACTATGGATAAATATGATTTATGGCTTGTTACTGTCTGTAACTTTGAGCCTGAACTTATTAACAAAAGCATCGAAACCTTTGGTTCTGCTGAAAACTTATATACAACAAACTTTTTTGATGTTGAAAAAACAAAGCTGTTTGGTCTAAAGGGCCCTGACAAATCTTTTGAAAAAGCAGAATCACTTATTCAGCGTTGTAAGGAGCAGGATATTCGCATTCTCTCTTTTAACGACCATGAGTATCCTGACTTACTCAGACACATTGACTGTCCGCCGAGGATACTTTTTACCAAAGGTGAAAGGCTTAACCTTAACAAATACTTCTGTATCTCAGTTGTAGGTACAAGAACTCCCTCTGACTTCGGTGTAAGATATGCCGAAACTTTGGGACATGACCTTGGTAAATGCGGAATGGTTGTTGTATCAGGAATGGCTATGGGGACTGACGGGGCGGCTCACAAAGGTGCACTTAAATCAGGGAACAAAACCGTGGCTGTTTTAGCAGGTGGAGTCGACAGACCTTATCCTGCAATAAACCGACAGCTGTATGACCAAATTTTAGAAAATGGTATGGTCATCTCTGAAAGACCTCCCGGCTTTTCAGGAGGTAAATACCTCTATCCCCAGAGAAACAGAATATTAACTGGTCTTTCCTATGCAACCGTGGTCTGCGAAGGTAAAATTGCCAGCGGTACAAGTATCTCCGCTAAAATGGCAAGGGACAACAACAGGGACATATTTGCTGTTCCAGGCAGTCCTGTTCTCTCAAATTCTGAACTCCCAAACAGTCTTATTGCTGACGGAGCGAGAATTGTAACAAATACTTATGACATAGTAAGTTCTTACGCAACACTTTATCCTGAACTCTTAGACAATGGTCTCTCACACATATCAGGATGTTCAAAAGACAAAATTTCCCAGGGAGACAACCTTGAGGATGAAATAATTAAATTCATCGAAAATAACGGCGGTTTCGCCTATATAAATGATATAATCAGTGGTTGTAACATTGATATAGGAACTCTGTCAGGGAAGCTTATGCTTCTTACAATTGACGGGGTTTTATCTCAGGAAGCCGGCGGAAAATACATCTTAATCGGAGGTTAAATATGCCACCAGCAACTACTAAAAAGGCACCCAAGAAAAAAAATCTTGTAATAGTTGAGTCTCCTGCCAAGGCAGAAACAATTAAAAAATATCTCGGTACAAGCTATAACGTTATGGCATCTATGGGACATTTAAGAGACCTTCCAAAGAGCCAGATTGGTATTGACATTGAAAAGAATTTTGAGCCTCACTATATCACAATCCGTGGCAAGGGCGACCTTATTTCAAAGCTGAAAAAGGAAACAAAGAACGCAGCCAAAGTTTATCTGGCAGCCGATCCCGACCGTGAAGGAGAAGCAATTTCATGGCACCTTGCATCAATCTTAGGCATTGACCCTCAGTCGGATTGCAGAATTACTTTTAACGAGATTACCAAAAATGCTGTTAAAGAGGCAATTACTGCCCCTCGCAGTATAAATATGGATTTAGTTGACGCCCAGCAGGCTCGCCGTGTTCTCGACAGAATCGTGGGCTATAAAATCAGTCCGCTCCTTTGGAAAAAGGTTAAAAAAGGCTTGTCTGCAGGCCGTGTTCAGTCTGCTGTTACAAAGCTTATAGTTGACAAGGAAAAGGAAATTGAAGCCTTTAATTCAGAGGAATACTGGACAATCGAGGCAAAGCTTACCAACAGTCAGGGCAAAACTCCTTTTATTGCAAAGTATCAGGGACCTGTGGGTAAGAAAAAGACTGATATTACAAATGAAGCATCTGCAACTGCTATTGCAGAAGAGCTTTCAAAGGCAACCTACGTTGCAGAGTCTGTGCAGAAAAGCGAAAAAATGCGTCAGCCTGCTCCGCCATTTACAACAAGTACACTCCAGCAGGAGGCAGCAAGAAAGCTTGGCTTTACAACAAAGCGTACTATGGTTGCAGCACAGCAGCTTTACGAAATGGGACGCATTACCTATATGAGAACTGACTCACTTCGTATTTCCACTGATGCACAGTCCGAATGTCGTGCATTCATCGGTGCAACCTACGGCGACAGCTATGTACCAAAAACACCAAAGTTCTACAAGACTAAAAAGGCTGCTCAGGACGCTCACGAAGCAATCAGACCTACTTCTATGCAGTATTCACCTGAAAAGCTTAAGGAAAGCTTAAAGCCTGATTTATACAAGCTTTACCGTCTTATCTGGAACAGATTTGTTGCCTGCCAGATGTCTAACGCTGTTTTAGACACAGTTAAAATTGAAATTGTTGCAGACAAAAAGCATCTCTTAACAGCAACAGGTTCTACTGTTAAGTTCGACGGCTTTATGGCTGTTTATATTGAATCAAAAGATATTGAGGACGAAAAAGAAGGAAAAATCCCGAACATCAGTGAGAGAGAAGAGCTTAAGCTTAAGGAGCTTGCTCCAAGACAGCACTTCACACAGCCACCTCTTCGTTACACAGAAGCTTCTCTTGTTAAGGCTATGGAAGAAGACGGTATCGGCAGACCTTCTACCTACACCCCTACAATAACAACTATAACCGCAAGAGGTTATGTTGGCAGAGAGGGTAAAACCCTCTACCCAACTGAGCTTGGACGAATTGTTACTGAGCTTATGGAAGAGCATTTCTCCGATATTGTAAATGTTGAATTTACTGCAAATATGGAAGAAAAGCTTGATACAATTGAAGACGGTGATACAGAATGGACATCAATTTTAACTGATTTCTACGGTCCGTTTGACAAGTCATTAAAGGACGCTGAAGACAAAATCGGCGAGATTGAACTTGAAGATGAGGTATCTGACGTTGCCTGTGAAAAGTGCGGACGACTTATGGTATTTAAGCAGGGCAGATTCGGCAAGTTCCTTGCCTGTCCGGGATACCCTGAGTGTAAGAACACAAAGTCAATCGTGCCTGAGCTTGACGTTAGCTGTCCAAACTGCGGAGGCAAAATTCAGGTTAGAAAATCTCCTAAGGGAAAGACATATTACTGCTGTGAAAAGGGCAGGGATTGTGGCTTTATTTCCTGGGACGAGCCTACTAACGAAAAGTGTCCGAAGTGCGGAAGCATGATTATGAAAAAACGTCCTTTCAGGGGCAGAGGTCCAATTAAATGGGTATGCTCAAACGAGGACTGTAAAACTGAAATTGAAAAGAAAAAATAAAGAAAAAAACCAACAAGAAATTGTTGGTTTTTTATTGACATAAAATATATATATGCTAAAATGAAATTACAATTTTATCATTTGAGGTGATACCTATGGATAAGCTTAAACTTACACCAAAAAGCAAGAAAGAAGCCATTGTTCAGGGCGACAAATGGCGTTTTACTGTTCTTACCGAGAACCTTATAAGACTTGAATATTCCGAAGAGGGACAGTTCGAGGATCGTGCTACACAGACTGTAATTAACCGTGATTTTGATGTTCCGAAGTTTACTGTTAAGGATACAGAAGAAAAAATTGTTATCTCAACATCAAGATTCATTCTTACATACTATAAAAAACCATTCTCAAAGAACACACTCAACATCCACAGAATTGATACGTCAGAGACCTGGTACTATGGCAATCCTACGGGAACTCTCCCTGGTACAGTCAGAACTCTTGACGCTACAAACGGCGAAGTTCCTCTTGAACCAAGTATTATGAGCGTTTTCCAGGTGGGAATTATTGACGATTCAAAAACTTCAATTCTCAACGAAGATAATACTGTTGTTCCAAGAGTAAACAACAATATTGATATGTATGTTTTCACATACGGAACTGACTATTATGGCTGTCTTAAGGACTTCTACAAGCTTACAGGTCCTACTCCTCTTGTACCTCGTTTTGCGCTTGGTAACTGGTGGAGCAGATACCATAAATATACTCAGGAAGAATATATGGGACTTATCAACAGATTCAAAGAAGAGGGCTATCCATTCTCTGTTGCAATCATCGATATGGACTGGCACATTGTTGATATTCCAAAGAAATACGGAAGCGGTTGGACTGGATTTACCTGGAACAAGGAATTATTCCCTGACCACGTTGGTTTCCTTAAATTCCTCGCTGACAACCACCTTAAAAATGCTCTTAACGTGCATCCTGCATCAGGTATCCGTGCCTACGAACAGTGCTATAAGGCAATCGGCGAGGCTATGGGTGTTGACGTAGAAAACGAGGAGCCTGTTGCATTTGATATTGCAGACCCTAAGTTTATTGACGCATACTTTAAGTATGTTAACCATCCTTTAGAAGATGAAGGTGTTGACTTCTGGTGGCTTGACTGGCAGCAGGGCGATGCCACAAAAATCCCTGGCCTTGACCCACTCTGGATGCTTAACCACTACCACTATTTAGACAATTCAAGAGGCAATAAGCGTGCTCTTACATTCTCACGTTATGCAGGACCGGGAAGCCACAGATATCCAATCGGTTTTTCAGGAGATACTGCTATTAACTGGAATTGTCTTGACTTCCAGCCATTCTTTACATCAACTGCTTCAAATATCGGCTACTCCTGGTGGAGCCACGATATTGGCGGACATATGAACGGCTGGCAGGACGAAGAACTCCACGTAAGATGGATTCAGTACGGCATCTTCTCTCCTATTTTCAGACTTCATTCAAGCAGCAACCCATTCCTTATGAAAGAGCCTTGGACAAAGTCAATTGGAGCACAGCACATTCTCAGAAAATATATGAGATTAAGACATCAGCTTATCCCATATATCTATACAATGAACGAACGTACTCATAAAGATTGTAAACCACTTGTTGCTCCGCTTTTCTATGAAGTTCCAATTAACAATGCAAACAGAAACGAATTCTTCTTCGGTACGGAAATGCTTGTTATGCCTGTAACAAAGAAGCTCGACGACGTTACACATACAGCTGTATTCCCTAACGCATATCTCCCTGAAGGCGACTGGTTCGACCTCTTCACAAACAAGAGATACAAGGGTGGAAAGTTCTATACTCTCTACCGTGGAATTGATGATATTCCTGTTATGGTTAAGGCGGGCGGTATTATTCCTCTTGCTATACTTACAGACGAAATTAACGATACATCAAACCCAGAGGGATTTGAAGTTAAAATCTTCCCAGGTGCTGACAACAGCTTCTCATTATATGAAGACAACGACGTACAGGAGCCTGTTTTTGAAAAGGGAGATATTCTCTATACAGACTTTAACTTAAAGTATGGCAAGGACGTAAACTTCACAATCTCAACTCGCGGAAACCTTGCAATTTCTCCAAAGAGAAAGTATGTTCTTTCTTTTGAAAATGTTGAAAGTTATGACAGCATTAAGGTAATGCAGGCTGGCAAGGAGCTTGAATTTAAGGCTGAAATTACAGAAACAGCTACTTTAATTTACATCGAAAACTTTGAGGCTGACAAGGAAATTTCAGTTGAAATCAAGGCTATTCAGCTTCGCAAGATTGACCTTGAAAAAGAAATTTTTGATGTTCTTGCAAAGTCTTCTGCTGCTAACTTCTTAAAGGAAGATGCTTACAACAGAATCATCGGCGAAACTGATTTTGCTATGGCATTTGCAAAGATTATGACAACAGGTCTCCCGTTTGAACTTAAAGACGCTATTCACGAAGTAACAAGTGCTGAAATTTAAGACACAAAAAAGACTAATTCCGAATGGGAATTAGTCTTTTATTTTGCTATATGCAACTTTAGCTGCTTCAATATCCTTATTACAATGAATTACGTGAAATTTTACCTTTTTTGAAAAAGCATCAATAAGTTCAAGGGTTTTAAGCATCTTTTCATTTCTCGGGATAAAAATCTGCTGCGCCAGACGCTTAAAGATGTCCTCACAAGGAGTTACAAAGTTCTTTTCGTTTCTTTCTATAAAGAAAACGTCTGTGAGCTTTACTTTATCGTTTTTATGAATATTTTCTTTCCCTGCATAAGGAGTTCCATAGGCATAAAATTCGCCGTCTATAAGCCGAACTAATGGCTTATCTCCGTTTATAATCACAAGGTTTTCCCCTAAAAGTTCCTGCCAGAGCCACGCATGAGTGGACTTACCTGTGCCTGAGCGGGCAAGAAAAGCAACTCCCTTTCCTCCTGCATTTACAACTACGCCGTGCATTAAAAAACCTGAAAAGTCAATAATTTTCTCTGCAACCTTTCTGTAAATCGCAAGACTTTCGAGATAGTCTACAGACGAAGTCCCCTCAAGATTTTCAGCCTGAATTTCAGTTTCTGTTACAGAAATTTCAGCGTCAAAATTCTCTCCCTCAAGCCTGTAATCCTTTGCCAGCCTCTCAAAATAAGAGTAATTATAATGTATTTTAAATTTAAGGTCTGCAAACCCATAAATTCCAACCATAATTTAAAATTCTCCCGATGAATTTGATATAAAAATTATAACATAACCACAAAAAATGTCAAGAAAAACGGCAACATCCAAGTTGCCGTTTTCTTATTATAAAATTATATCAAGCATTTCCATAAGATTATTTATCTTATAATCACAAAGGTCGCCCACGCCAGCCTGTTCGATATTGCCCCCTGAAATGCCTACACAGCTAAAGCCTGCAAGTTTAATTGAAACTACACCTGCAGAGGAGTCTTCGATACCGATAACCTTATGTCTGTTTTCAAAAGGAATTCCAAGGCCTACTCTTGCGGTTTCAGCGTAAAGCCATGGATGTGGCTTTGGTGCAAGCTCACCTAAAGTACCTGTCTGGCCCTTGCGGAGTGCCTGACCTGCTGTTATGATTGAATCATAGAAGTCAACAGGGTCACCCATATCAAGCTGTTTGAATGCTGAAATAATTTCAGGCATTGCCTTTTCATAAAGTCCGCTTGTAACAAGACCAATCTTAATTCCCTCATTTTTAACTGTTGTTAAAAATTCCTTAAGGTTCGGTGCAGGAGTAAATGCGTCCTGCTTTCCTCTGCCCTTTAAGATTTCGTCCATTTCGTAATTTACAATTTCAAAATAGTACTGTCTTGCAAGTTCAAGGCTTGAGCCTTTAGCGTACTTATCAATCATATACTGGAGATGCTCAGATACGGAGTGGCCTGAAATAAATGGCTCGTCCTCTGCCTCTTTCTTAAAGTCAGGCTTTCCTAAAAGTCTTCCTGTGGTCTGTTCAATTACCCACATCCAGAAGCTTTCGCTATGAACAGATGTTCCGTCCAAATCCATAAGGATTGCTTCAGCCTTAGGCTCAAAATGTGTTTCGTGCATTGGGTAAATTGCAGGATAACCCATACCGCTCTTAACATAGCAGAGTTTTTTATCCTCAAACTCAACTATATCAATCTTCTTATCGTCAGGAGTCCAGATTTTCTTAACTCCATCTTTCCCTGTTTCAAAAAAATCACTTTTTAAAATTTCGTTCATTATTTTTCTACCTCAATTGTTAAAATTTGATGTGGTTTTACTGTTACATTCTTAAGGTCAGTTTCAGCCTCATATTCTTCGTTCAGGTTCACGATTTTAGCGTTCTTAAATTCGCACTTGAACTCGCCACTTACAGTTTCCTTTGTAGGATTATAAACTCTTATAATCACCTTATCGCTGTCTTCAGCCTTTTTAAGAGCTGTAAGCACAAGGCTTTCAGGGATTTCAAGGAATGATGCGTTATCTTTTCCTGTGCCTAAACCTACTGATGTCTGCACATTCTTAACAGGAGCAGAAATTCTTTCTGCAAGCATACCTGTTTCGTTTTTAGCAAATGGATAAAGTGCATATTCAAAAGTGAGCTCGCCTAAAGACTGTCCGCCATTTTCATGAGGGAATGCACCTGCACTTCTGAACTCTGTACAGATAATATTTCTTACGCCTCTGAAGAGTGTTATTGCAAGCTTACCGTCCTTATTTGCCTCATATTCACAAGTTGAATTATCTACAAAAGAGAATCCTCCCTTTTCGTTTTCAAGAGTTGTGAAATAGCCCTTTGGAAGTGTCTGCATTTCAGGATAATACTTATCTCCGGCTGGAACTGTGCTTCTTTCATCAACATAGAAATGACCTGCACTCTTTGCGATTTCAGTTTCAATCCCTGTATCAAACATAACTCTCATACGGTGGTCCATAGCTGTGTTATTTATAACTGTCTTAACGTCAACAGCCTTAGCACCCTTCTTAAGAGTATAATATGTAACGATTTCAATCTCTGTAAGCTCATCACTTCTCTTACTTTCGCCCTGTACCATATTCTTATTTATAATACCAAAGGCAGGAACATTCATCTTTACCTTTGCGCAGATTGTTGCTGAAAGCTCGCCATTTTCTTCATACCAGATTTCAGCGTTAGAGCCGAGAGTATTAAATGTCTTATTATGATATGGAGGATAGTAAATCCAGTAGTCACCCTGGTCTCCTGTTTCCTCAAAATAGTTAAGGTTTGTATAAACCTTGCCTGTGGTCTTTTCAGTAAGTGTAACCGTACCGTTATTTTCAACCTTTACAGCAATGAATTCATTTTCCATTGTGTTAACGCCTGTGATAAGTTCCTTGCCTGTAAACTTACGCATATCGTGCCAGAAAACAGTCTTTCTGTTTAAATCCTTAGTCTTAACAGCCTTAATTGTCTTATAGCCCATAGCAGGAATTTCTCCTGTTTCAACAATAACTTCAAAGCGGTCAACCTCATAAGGAAGCGGTCTTGTATGTAAGTTAGATACAGGTGTTACAACTTCCTTTCTTGAAACAACCTGGAAATCAAGCTTTTTATCGCCGTCATAAAGCTCAAATTCCCATACATTCATATCCTGAGGGAAATCAATATAAAGCTTTACAACTTCATTTCTCTTATATGGAAGTGTGTTGAAGAGTACAAGAAGCATATCCTCTTTATCATACTTTGAAAAATCAATATTTTTAACTATATTCTTACAAGCTGTGTTTGACGCAGCCTCAGCAAGTTCTAAAGCCTGATTAAGTCTGTACATTGTATCATCAACAGTCTTATCCTGTGTAACGCCATTGATACTGTCGTGTGGATGTGAAAGGAGAAGATAATCTACAGCCTTATCAATAAATGGCTTATTATACTTATCTTCCATTACAGAAAGTGGTTCTGCAAACTTGAAGATTGTATTTTCAACTCTCTTATTTAAAATCTTAATCCTTGGTCTTGTAGCAAGAGCGTTTGCACTGCACTTAAAGGCAGGGCCATCACGGAGTTCACCCTTGATTGTTATAAGCTTATTTTCATCAACAAGCTTTACAAAATCTTCCACATATTCTTCAAGAGTTGAAAGCTTAAGCTCAATATCAGGGAAAAGTTCCTGTGCCTTTTTGATAATCTCAACGAGCTGTGGCTGTGCAGTTGAAGAGTCTGAACCGTTCATCAAAATTCTGTTTTCAGGGAGAACTGTTTCATCCATTGACTTCCATGCAAGCTCAACTGCCTGTTTAAGTCTGCCTTCGTGGATTTTGCCATTATCCTGAATTACAAAGTAATCCTCCCAATAGCCCTTTCCGTCAGCTTCGTGGTAAACCTGTCCATCCTTACCAATCTTCATAAAGTATTCGTTGCTGTTATAATCCTTATCAGTTGTAATAGCTAAAAATGCATTCATAAAGAAGTTTGCTCTGGCGTGTTCGCCAAGACGGGTTGCAAAAACCTTTGTGCCGTCTGGAGCTTCCCAAAGGAATTCACAGTTCGGGCATCTGTCCTTTGCAACATTCTTCGCTACAACTACAAAGTTAAGTCCGAAGCCT
Source organism: Clostridia bacterium (assembly GCA_017622215.1). Classification (GTDB taxonomy): domain Bacteria; phylum Bacillota; class Clostridia; order Monoglobales; family Monoglobaceae; genus RGIG8709. The sequence continues at coordinate 42,339 of JAGARO010000010.1, read as the reverse complement.
TTGTAAATCTGTGGGAACTGTGCAGTCTGTCCCCAGCCAAATGACTCGTGGGCAACATTTAAGCGTCTGCCGAGCTTTTTGGAAAGTCTGTCCCCTTTAAGAAGGTTTCTTACCAAACTTTCCCCTGCAACAGGATAAAGGTCAGGAAGAGTGTACCAAGGACCAACATCGATTTTGCCTGCCTTGATATAGCCCTCTACCTTTTCTCTGTTTTCAGGCTTAAATTCAAGATAATCCTCAATAATTACAGACTGTCCGTCCATTAAGAAGCATGAATATTCAGGCTGTGTATCAAGAATTTCAAGAAGTTCATCTATCATATCTATTAAATACTGTCTGTTTTCCCATACAGGATATCTCCATTCCCTGTCCCAATGGGTATGGGTTACTACGTATGCCTTTTTCATAATTGCCCTCCGTAAAACAAAATATTATGAAATATTATATCATAACGGTATAAAATTTACAATAGTTAGCAATTAAAAAATCCTGTCGTTTAACAGGATTTTATTTATCTTTGGTTGCAGGGTTATTTATTAAATTTCCCTCTTCCTCAAATCTTGAGCCGTGGCAGGGGCAATCCCAGGAATGCTCCTCTTTATTATACTTTAAGGCACAGCCCAGATGAGGACATCTTGGAACAGTTGGGGTAAGAAGCCCTTTTACCGACTCAAAAACGTTTACTGCAAGCTGGGGGTGGATTATACTTCTTTGTGGAGAATAAAGGTACTCGCAGTCATTTTTTCTCTCCTGAACCATATCAGATAGCAACATAGCCGACACCATTGACGAGGTCATTCCCCATTTATTAAAACCTGTTGCTACATATAAATCAGGGGTCCCCTTTGAATATCTGCCTATATAGGGAATTGAGTCAAGTGTCATACAGTCCTGTGTCGCCCATTTTGTCACAATCTTTGCCTCAGGATAATATTCTTTCTTTATCCTTTCAAGCTCCGTCCAGCCTCCGCCTTTTCCCCCTGTACGATGCCCTCCTCCGCCAAGGAGCAACACATCCTTATAACTCCTGAAGGACAGCCCATCATCTTTTTCGTCAACATACATATTCTTTACTGTTTTCGCATTTTTTAGTGCTAAAACGTAGGACCTGTGCTGGTACATTTTTATGAAAAAGCCACCGTGTTTATTTAAAAACGGAAAATGGGTTGCCACAATAATTTTCTTTGCTTTGATTTTTCCGCGGTTTGTTACGGCTGTATCAGGACCAAGTTCTATAACTTTCGTGTTCTCATAAATTTTAAGGTTTTCCGAGATATTAAAAACAAATTTTAGGGGGTGGAAGTTTGCCTGATTTTCAATTTTCACTGCACCTGCAATATCAAATGGCAATTCTGTTTTTTCGCAAAATTTAGCACTGCACCCCAATTTATTAAGTGCCAAAACCTCATTTTCAATCACTTCACGGTCATTTAAAGAATAAACAAGGGAATTACTATTTTCTAAATCAGCATCCATTTTCAAGCTGATTTCCTTTAATTTTTCAAGGGCTTTCTTCTGACTTTGATAATAAAGAAAGGCTTTTTCTGTGCCGTATCTCTTCATTATTTTATTGTATATAAGTCCGTGCTGGAGGGTGAGTTTTGCCGTGGTGTCCATTGTAATTCCTCTGCAGATTTTGTCTGCCTCCACCAGAACGCAATCCACTCCCTCATTTTTTAGCATATATGCACAAAGTATCCCACACATTCCTCCGCCGATAATTAGAACATCTGTGTTTATATCGCCTTTGAGAGGAGAAAAACTTCTTCTCTCTGCATTCTCATTCCATATTGATTTCATAATTTCACCTCAGTTTTATTATTTCAAAATAAAACTGAGGCATACTTCCCAACCAAAAAAATCCTGTCAAAAGACAGGATTTTATTTATTTTTTCATTATAATTAAGCTATAAACTATGTCGATAATTGCATAAGGTATCAAGAGAAAAGGACAAAATGCAGTTGCTTTTGCCGGGAGGAATGCTCCGATTAAAAAAATCACTCCCATCTTGAAAAATTTCATTATTGTTACCCTCTTTTTATTTTTTCTAAATATATCAAATTAAATAAACTTTGTCAACAACAGAAAAATCCGTACAGCTTGGATGACATATAAAAATAAGCTTTGCGAAAGCAAAGCTACCTTAACTTCTTCCATATTCACTATTACTTATTACTTTCCAAAAATCGACGAAATCTTTTAGTGAAAAGTGAAGAGTGAATAGGTGATAAGTAAAAATCCCCGTTCTTACGAACGAGGATTTTTGGAGGCGCCACCCAGATTTGAACTGGGGAATAAAGCTTTTGCAGAGCTCTGCCTTACCACTTGGCTATGGCGCCATATTAAATTTAAGTGATAAAAGACGCAAATTTGCGTCTTTTATCATTTGGAGCGGAAGACGAGATTCGAACTCGCGACGTTCACCTTGGCAAGGTGACGCTCTACCACTGAGCCACTCCCGCATATTTAATAATATTCACCATTCTATCATTTTATGATAAAAAGTGGTGCCTCCGGGCGGAATCGAACCACCGACACGGGGATTTTCAGTCCCCTGCTCTACCGACTGAGCTACAGAGGCAAATAAAAAAATTGGCGATCCGGATGGGGCTCGAACCCACGACCTCTAGCGTGACAGGCTAGCGTTCTAACCAACTGAACTACCGGACCGCATGTGTGGTGGGCACAATAGGGCTCGAACCTATGACCCTCTGCTTGTAAGGCAGATGCTCTCCCAGCTGAGCTATGCGCCCACACATAAGACCGTCGTCGCATTACCGCGACAACAAAAACTATTATACATACTTAACCTTAAATTGTCAATAGTTTTTTTAAAAATTTTTCAATTTTTTTCAATTTTTTTCTCTTTAGCTATTTCAAGCATTTTTTCGAGACTGTTTTTATTGAAATTATAGCTTTTTCTACAGAACTGACAGTTGATTTCGCACTGTCCGTCCTCTTCAATCATACTTCTGATTTCTTTTTCCCCAAGGCTTATAATCGCCCTTGTCATTCTGTCCTCTGAGCAGTTACACTTATAGCCTACTTCGCTTTCCTCAAGAATTTCAGGTTCAAAGCCATCTAAAACATAATTTACGATTTCCTCGTTATTCATTCCGTTCTTAAGCATCTCACTTATAGAATTAATCTCGCCAATTTTCTTCTCAAGTCTATCTAAATATTCGTCAGGACAATCAGGCATAACCTGTACGATAAAACCACCTGCAGCCATAATCGAAATATCCTTATCCACCAAAACGCCTAAAGCTACTGCCGTAGGAGTCTGTTCGGACTGGGCAAAGTAAAACGCCACATCATCGCCGATTTCACCTGTCTGAAGTGGTATTTTTCCTATATAAGGCTCTTTAAGTCTTAAGTCCTTAATTACACTCATATAACCTGTTGTGCCCACTGCTCCGCCTACATCAAGCTTCCCCTTATCATTTGGCGGAAGCTCTAAAGCATTATTCTGGACATAGCCTCTTGGGTTTCCCTCGCTGTCAGACACAGCAAGAACCATTCCTGCAGGACCGCCGCCTCTTATCTGGAGAGTGATTGTATCGTCCTTTCCCTTAAGCATTGAGCCCATAAGCATTGACGCAGTAAGTGTTCTGCCTAAAACTGCACTCATAAGCGGAGACAGGTTATGATATAGCCTTGCCTGTTCAACTGTTTCCTTTGAATTTACAACATACATTCTTAAAAATCCGTCTTTTGTAACGGCTTTTGTAATCTTATCCATAATTCCTCCAAGAAAAAAACCGGCTCAAAATAAAGAGCCGGTTTCCAAGTCTGATTTGTTTATCGTATATAAAAAAGATTAAACACGGGTTACGTTAGCAGCCTGTGGACCTTTAGCACCTTCGACAACTTCAAATTCAACTTCTGCGCCTTCCTCTAATGTCTTATAGCCATCCATAGCTATAGCAGAAAAGTGTACAAATACGTCAGCTCCGTTTTCGCCTTCAATGAAGCCAAAACCTTTCTCAGCATTAAACCACTTTACTTTTCCTTTTTGCATAATTCAAAATCTCCATTCTTATGTCCTTGGTTTTTCAACCAGTAAAATAAATATACCATATTTTTCCTGTGTTGTCAAGGCATCAACCCCTCACAATAACACCGAAAATACGCTCTGTTTCGACATCAGGATTGACAAAAGAAAATTCTTTGTAAAAAGCAGGCTTCGGCAGGCCTGATTCCGTTATAATCTCCTCAAGTTCAGCTGTGGAGTAGGCTCTCTCTTCCTGATATTCCTCAAAACGAGAGTATTTTCCATCCTCATCTTCTTCAAATATATCAAGAATAAAAGTGCAGATTTTCTCCTCCTCATCAAACTCGTTCTGCCACACGTAGAAAACACCCTCTTCATCCTCAACAAAGGTATTTTCTCCTAAAATCTGTCTTAATTTATACTCGGAATTTATATCAAATATCATTATGCCGTCAGGATTCAGATAGTTTTTCACAAGTGCAAAAACCTTCTTCAAATCTTCAGTGTCTGTAATATAATTCACTCCGTCAAGGGAACAGATTACAGCGTCAACTGTGCCATACAGCTCGAAATCGCACATATCCTGATTTATAAAAAGGATATCAAGTTCCTTTTCCTTTGCCTTTTCGTTTGCAATATCAAGCATTTCAGGGGACAAGTCAAGACCTATCATATCATAGCCCTTTTCAGCCATCAGACAGGTAAGTGTTCCTGAACCGCAGGCTAAATCAAGGACAAGTTCAGGCTTTTTATCAAATTTCCTGAAAATACTCTCAATATACTCCACATATTTTTCATAGTTTATACTCTGGAGCTTGTCATAAATTCTGGCAAATTCACCGTACATATCTATTCCACCTTTTCAAGATTAGCGTAGGCCGCCATAAGCTTTTTATCCCCTGCCTCCTCAAAGGAGATTGACAGGAACATATCTTCACCCATAGCCTTTGCTTCTTTAATTATACCAACACCGAACTTACGATGCTTAACCTTATCTCCCACATTAAAGCTTGGTGCCCCCGCCTTCTTCTCTTTGGACTGGGTCTGTCCGAAAGATAAGGCAACCTTTTCAAATTCAGGCACGGAAATATGATCAAACTCGCCGTAAACAGCTGTTTTCTTCGGTTTTTCCTCTATAAATTCCACATAGTCATCAGGAATTTCATCAATGAATCTCGAGATAAGATTGAAGCGTGTTGAGCCATAAATATTTCTTACCTTGGCTGCAGTTAAAAACAGTCTTTTCTTCGCTCTTGTAATTCCAACATAGCAAAGTCGTCTTTCTTCCTCAAGCTCATCACTTTCTCCGATTGCCCTTGGGCTTGGGAACAGATTTTCCTCCATCCCCACAAGGAATACATACGGAAATTCCAGACCCTTTGCACTGTGAAGAGTCATAAGTGTAACTGTTTCCTGGGACTCGTCGTAGTTATCAATATCCGAAATAAGAGAAATATCTTCCAATAAACTCTCTAAAGTAGTTTCGCTGTTTTGTCTTACAGACTCCTGTACCATGGAAATAAATTCCTTAAGGTTTTCAATCCTTGTTTCAGATTCCACAGTCTTTTCCGCCTTATAGCTTTCAACTATCCCCGTTTTATCCATTACCTCTTCAACAAACTGTTCAAGGGACAGATTTTCGTCGCCTTTAAGTTCGATGAGCCTGTCTATCATATCAGCAAACTGTATAATTTTGCTTTGGGCACGGGAAAGTTCAGGGAAATCCATAACCTTTCTGCACACATCAAAAATACTCATTGTATTTTCTCTTGCAATCTCCTCCATTTTGTCCACAGAGGCATCGCCTATTCCGCGCTTAGGCTCATTTATAATTCTTTTAAGAGCTACATCGTCATTTGTGTTCTGGATAAGTCTTAAATAGGCTGTAATATCCTTGATTTCCTTTCGGTCAAAGAACCTGAGGCCTCCCAAAACTCTGTATGGAATTGCAGAACGGAGCAACACATCTTCTAAAACTCGGGACTGGGCATTTGTTCTGTAAAGAATTACACAGTCATTAAAGCTTCCGCCCTCGTCATAGATTTTCTTAATAGAATCGGCTACAAAATAAGCCTCGTTATGTTCATTCTCTCCACGGAAAACTGTAATCTTTTCGCCCTCTCCATTTTCAGTCCAGAGCTCCTTACCCTTTCTTCCGCGGTTATTTCTTATAACGCTGTTGGCAGCGTTTAAAATATTCTGTGTAGAACGGTAATTCTCCTCAAGCTTTATAACCTTTGCATCAGGGAATTCGTCCTCAAAACCTAGAATGTTTCCGATATCTGCGCCACGAAACTTATAGATACTCTGGTCGTCATCACCTACAACACAGAGGTTTCTGTACTTTCCAGCCAGCAAGCTTACAAGTCTGTACTGGGCGTGGTTTGTGTCCTGATACTCGTCAACTAATATGTATTTGAATTTATTTCTGTAATACTCCAGAACATCTGAATTCTTTTCAAAAAGCTCCACAGTTTTCCCTATCAAATCATCAAAGTCAAAGGCGTTATACTGTCTTAGCTTCTCCTGATATAGTTCATAAACCCTTGACACAATCTTTCCGTAAAACTCTTTTCCGTTTATATCCTCATACTCCTGAGGAGAAATAAGCTGATCCTTGGCACGGCTTATATTTGACAGAATTGCCCTTGGGGTGTACTGTTTACTGTCAAAGTTCAGTTCGTTTAAGCAATCCTTAATAACAGTCTGCTGGTCCGCTGTGTCAAAAATTATAAAGTTTGTTTCATAGCCTATTCTGTCTGCAAAGCGTCTTAAAATTTTAACGCACATTGAATGGAATGTACTTGCCCAGATTTCCTCTGCACAGTCCCCCAGCTTCTTTGAAAGTCTTGTTTTAAGCTCTGCAGCCGCCTTATTTGTAAAGGTTATAGCTAAAATATTATAAGGTCTTACAGTGTCCTCACAAAGCATTTCTTCAAGTTCAGGAGGAAGCTCGTCAATCTCGCCCTCTAAGTACCACTGAAAAATCTCTTCTTCTCTTTCTCCAACAGTTCTTTCGGCATTATAAGCCTTTCCAAATTTTATAAGGTTATAAATCCTGTTAATCAGAACAGTTGTTTTTCCTGAGCCTGCACCTGCAAGAATTAAAAGAGGTCCGTCAGTTGTGAAAACTGCCTCCTTTTGTTTTCCGTTAAGAAATCCAAATTCTTTTTCAATTATTTTCCGTCTTATATCGTAAAATCCCATTTTTATCTCCCAGATTATTTAATAATTCCTCCGCCTATGACAATATTTTCATCATCATAGAAAACAACAGCCTGTCCCGGAGTTACCGCCCTCTGTGGCTGGTCAAATACAACTTTCGCTGTGTTTTCGTCAACCATTGACAGCGTTGCCAAAGCAGGTTTTGCGGAATATCTGACCTTTGTCCAAACCTTAATTGGCTCTGTAATTTTTTCGACTGTTATAAAATTAAGGTTGTCGCAAAGAAGTCCCTTCGAAAATTCTTCTCCCTTTTCGCCTAATACTACTCTGTTATTTTCAGCGTCAATTTTAGTTACAAACATCGGCTTTCCGAAGGTTACGCCAAGACCCTTTCTCTGTCCCACAGTATAGTGGATAATTCCTTTATGCTTGCCTAAAAATTCTCCATTCTTATCAACAAAATCTCCCTCTGTCGCCTTATAATTCCTGTTTCTTTCAATAAAGCCTGCGTAGTCATTATCAGGGATAAAGCAAATTTCCATACTGTCAGGCTTTCCTGCTGTGGAAAGTCCAAGCTTTTCAGCATATTTTCTTACTTCTTCCTTATTTTCAACATCCCCTAAAGGCATCAGAAGGCGCTTAAGCTGTTCCTGTTTTAAGTTATATAAAACATAGGTCTGGTCCTTTTCCGAAGCGTCAGACTGTTTAAGATAATATCTTCCCGTATCTTCGTTATAAAGCACCTTTGCGTAATGGCCTGTGGCAATATAATCTGCGCCAAGCTCCTTTGCCTTTTCAAGCATCGCATCAAATTTCAGGTGCTTATTACAGGCAATACAAGGATTCGGAGTTCTGCCTGCAAGATATTCATCCACAAAATAGTCCACAACTTTTTCCTTAAATTCGCCTCTGAAATCTACAACGTGATGCTCAATTCCAAGATTTTCGCAAACTTTTCTTGCATCCTCTTCTACAGATGACAGGCAGGCTCCTTCTTCGCACAAAAGCATAGTAATCCCAATCACTTCATAGCCCTTTTCAAGAAGCATGGCCGCAGCAACACTGCTGTCTACGCCTCCCGACATACCGATTGCAACCTTTTTCATTAAGCCTGTCCCTCCTTTACAATACCGAAAAATCACCTAAAAAATTTTAGGTGATTTTATTTATAAATTTCTGTGTTTTTCAGTTTCCATAACTGCAAGTTTATCGCATCTCTCATTTTCAGGGTGTCCGTCATGTCCCTTAACCCACACAAGAGTAACCTCATGCTCATCCATAAGGGCAAGAAGTTCCTCCCACAAATCAGGGTTTAAAGCAGGTTCTCTCTTTGTTCTCATCCAGCCGTTTTCTTCCCATTTATAAACCCAGCCCTCATTCACAGCGTCCACAAGATATTTTGAGTCGCTGTATAGGGTAACTTTGCAACTTTCCTTAAGAGCCTTAAGTCCCTCAATAGCCGCAGTAAGCTCCATTCTGTTGTTTGTAGTTTCTGCCTCTCCCCCTGAAAGCTCCTTTTCTCTGCCGTTATATCTTAATATGACGCCATAGCCTCCGGGACCGGGGTTTCCGCTACAGGCACCGTCTGTAAAAATTTCAACTTCTTTAAGTTTGTACATAATTCTTTTCCTTATCTTCTTACACCTACATCACTGATATCAAAAGGCACAAATCCCATTTTAATTGCAGGTGAATTTTCCTTGAGCCTGAAGTCCTTATTTTCAAAGTCAATGAACATAGGGTCGGCACAAACTGAGCCAATATCCATTCCAAATTCTTCCTGTGCCTGCTTTATGCTGTATTCAGCATCCATCATTCTGAATGCAACAGCGTCTCTTCCGCTTATATCGTAAACAAGATTATTCATTGAAGAAATCATACCGATACTTCCACAGTCCCTCTTAAGATAACCAACCTTAAAGATTGGTGCATTATTGGAAACAATAATATTTCTTTCGGCAATTATGCCTACATTTATCGCAGGTCTTGAAGCAAGAACAACTGCACCTGTAAGTCTTATAAAGATATTATTTCTAACTACATTTCCATATCCGAAGTGTAAATCAAATGAAGCATCGGCTGTATCATAGCAAAGGTTATTTTCAAAGATAACCTGACTGCAGCCCTCGTCTGCATAAAGAGCCCAGCCACCGTAGTGGTTACAATCAATTCCGTGAATTACGTTTCCACGAACAATTGTACCCTCCTGAATTCCAAGGAGGTAGATTCCGCCCATATCCGAAAGCTTACCTTTTCCAAGGTCGTGAATATGGTTCTTTTCGATAATATTGCCCTTTGCAACACTGTCTGCATATCCCCATACCCAACCGCAGGAGATACCGCTGTAATAAAGGTCTCCGATTTCGTTATGGGAAACAATATTATCATAGGAATGTCTTATTAAAATTCCGCAGGATGCAGAATATCTGTTGCCAAGACGGAGAATTGTATTATCAGAAATTGTGTTGCCAAAAGTATGTGTTTTTGTATCACTGCCAGCCTCTCCCCCTGACATAGTAATTCCGCCACCGCCAAGGTCAGTAATTTCATTTCCTGTTATTCTTATTCTTGAAGAGCCGTCCTTAACTACAACACCGTGAGCACCGAAGCAGTAAAGCTTACAGTTTTCAACACTGCAACCGCAGGCATTTTCAAACTCAATTCCGCCGTGGCCACTCCATACGGACTGGTAGTCGGAGGCGTAGCCCACCTCTCCCTGTGGGTGAGGAATTCTTGGGGTACTTGTGCTTACATACTCACCCTTTGTATATGCTAAAGAGAGATTTCTAATAAAGATATTCTTTGCCTTATTATCTTCTTCGCCCTTAATTACAAAAATTTTATTTGTAAGAGGTATGTAGCCTACAATCTCCTCATCAGCATTTTCGGGGATATAATAAAGCTTCTTCGCCTTTTTGTCATAGTACCATTGATTAGGCTTTTTAAACATCTCTGCAACATTTTCAATGTAATATTCAGGGGAAGATACAGGGTCATCTAAAAATAGTGTAAATCTTGAAACATACTTAAATTCAATCTTGCCTGTAGTTAAATCAACTGACTCCACAGGAGTATGTTCATCAATCCAGTAATGGTTAAAGCTTACCCATAAATCTTCTTTATTCTTAAAGTTCTTAATTGTCTTAAAATCCTCTTCCTTTGCCACAAACCACTTTGAGCAAACCCAAGGCTCATTATTTTCAACTGCCTCAGGGCAAAGTGTTCCCTCTTCAGGAAATTTTGGTCTTTCGCAAGCCTTTCCATTTACATAAAAGTCTGAAAAGTCAGGTTCGCCCTTATCAGATAAATCCACAGACACACATTCTACGCCGTTGAATGTGTCCTTTTTGAAGCCTGAAACTTCCATTCCACCGCTTATTAAAGTTCCCTCAGTCCCCTCAATTGTAAGGTTGCTGTGAGTTTTATCAAGAACAATCGGGCTTGAAATCTCGTACTTTTCATCAAGTATTTTGATTGTAACAGGCTGATTTGCGCCAAATATTCTCATCTGGGAAACAGTGTTTAATGCAAGTTCAATTGAGTTTACAGGGCCCATAAAACAGCCGTTATCATAAGGTAAAAAACCTCTGCTTCGGTCATTACCGTTTTTCTGTGAAACATATAAAGTTGAAAGATTCGAGGTATTAAACATAAGAACTTCTCCTTTGTGAAAAGTATTATAGACTAATTATAACACAAACACCATAAAAATCAATACCTTTCAATAATTCCTGCGCCCAATTTTTCAACTGCTTTTTTCTCAATTCTCGACACATATGACCTTGATATATTTAACATTTTCCCCACTTCCCGCTGGGTATAGCACCGTCCGTTTTTCATTCCATAACGAAGTTCGATTATCTCCCGTTCTCTGTTGGTCAATCTGTTTTTTATGTTTTCACGGAGCTTTTTTATATTGTTTTTCTGTTCAAGCTCTTCTGCAAAGCTCTCATCCTCACAACCTAAAACGTCCATTAAAAGTATCTGGTTTCCCTCCTTATCGGCGCCGATAGGCTCTGACAAGGACACTTCTGCCGAGAGTTTTTTATTACTTCTTAAAAGCATAAGAATTTCATTCTCAATACAGCGGGACACATAGCTTACAAGCCTTTTTCCTTTGTCAAAATTATAGCTCTCCACTCCCTTAATAAGACCGATTGTGCCCACTGAAATTAAATCGTCTGTATCCGAGGTAACAGAGGAATATTTTTTTGCAATATGGGCAACCAGCCTTAAATTTCTTTCTATAAGCTCATTTTTAGCTTTCATATCCCCCTCTTTGTACTGCTTAATATACTCCCTCTCCTCAGAAGCTGTAAGAGGCTTCGGAAAATAGTTTCCGTTGGAAATAAAAGATATTAAAAACAACAACGGTTTAATTACTTCTGCAATGATTTCAACCATAAGATTTCCTCCTTTTTTTGAAATCTTATGCTCTCTTTATATCATTTTGCAAGTCCAAAGAAAAAAGGCATATCCTAGGATATGCCAAAATTTTACTTATTTATCTTTTCCCCAAATCTCACAGTTGTTCCCGCTGTTATTCCGTAAACAGTTTTTGTGCCTGCTCTTTTTAAGGCTCTTGCACATTCCCTTAAAGTTGAGCCTGTGGTACACACATCATCAACCAAAAGCACAGTCTTTCCCTTTACCTTATCTTCATATCCTTTAAATGCGTCGGCGAGATTTTCTATTCTTTCCTTATATTTAAGGGCTGTCTGTTTTGGAGTTTTCTTAATCTTCTTAAGGGCCTTTCTCTCAAAAGGAATTTTTGTAATTTTCGAAATTTCTTTTCCCAGAATATGAGATGAGGAATAGCCACGGCTGTTTTGTCTTGCCTTATCAAAGGGTACAGGCACAATTATGTCAAAATCAATTTCCTTATAAACTTCGCAAATCCGTTTAACCATAAAATAAGCCAGAGTTTTGCCGTAGGAAGTCTTTCCGTTCTTAAATCTTAAAATACAGTTCCTGAAATCATTTCTGTATGCACCAACTGACGCAATTCTCTTACAGGGAAAATAAGTCCTTGTCATACAGTCATAGCAAAGCTTTTCTTCGCCCATACTGATTTGAGGCGTTCCGCAACGGGTACAACACTCATAGTCGCTACAGAACTCTATTTTATCGTAACAAGCTTTACAGACATTATAGAATTTGTATTTGCCGATTTTCCCGCAGAAGATACATTTCTTCGGGAACAGAAACTCAAACATAATCTTTACTCCATACAGTTTTTCTATATAGTAACCCAAATACCACTTTTCGTCAAGCGGGCATAAAAAAAGACGGGATAACCCGTCTTTTTTTATGAATTACAAGGACAAAGGTTAGTTGTAACGCCGTCGGTTGGACAGCTTCTTACAACACCTGTAACAACAATCTGGGTCTGACCTGCTGTGGTTGCATAGCAACAGTTGTTAAGCACAAAGTCTGCTGCAGGAATTGTAACTCCTGCAGTTGCAGGGATTGTGAGAACACCGTTTGTATAGCTGTATAAAGCAGGGGACAGCACCTCTCCGTTTACAGTAATTGCAATACTTTCAGGGGCAGGGTTGAATACATCTGTTAAGACAATATCCGTAGCCTCTGTGTTACCGTAGTTGAAAAGGTCAAAGGTATAGGTGAGTGTACCGCCTGATACGAATGGATTTGGTGTCATTGACTTAATAATGTCAACATCGGCGTAAACAGCCACGTCGATAATATTTGAATCTGTTAAAGGTTCGCAAAGGTTACCGCCTGTGAGAGTTACTGTATTTTCAATAGATGCGCCAACCGCAAGGTTTGCACATTCATTTACCTCTGCAACATAAATGAGCATTGCTGAAGTGTTACAAGGGAGGGCAGGAATATCAAAGGTTACCAAGCCCTGTGCTACAGTCGGTGTCAGGACTGAATAGAACTGTCCGCCCACATAAAGCTGGGCAGGGCCAACATAATTAAGAGGTGTGGAGGTGCAGGTTCCGTTTGTGAATGTACCTAAATCATCTGTCAGAGTATATCCAACGCTTCCGCATTCTCCTGAATTTGTGATTGTAACAATATAGGTTATCTGCGTGCCGCCGCGATAAGTATCCTGAAGAGCTGTTTTATTGATAGTAACAGGCCCTTCCAGATTTGTGGTGGCTACATTTGAAAGAGCCGTGCCCTGATTTGTCCCGCCATACAGGTAGGTCAGGCTGGCCTGATTCTGAATTTCTGGCATATTTCTAACTTCCTTTCTATTTTTATTGGAATATTAAATATTCTCCTTATATTCTATGAACTTTTTTCCTCTGTGTTAATAATTTGTTTCTGTTTGTTGCGGTAGGTTTTGTGCTACTCTTTTCCCGAAAGGAGCTGGTAACATTCTAAGCAAAAAAACATTAAAAGCAGCTGCCGAGGAATATTTCAGGAAGAGCGAAAAAACTCTCCTCTATAATTCCGACGGAAGTCCTTTAACAGACAAAAACGGAGGATATATCTATGACACTCCCCCGCCTCCCAATCTGTCAGGGCTTGCTCTGGCACTGGGTTTTAATTCAGTTAAAGAAATGCTTTCATATAAAGGCCCTCTTAAAAAACAGATTTCATGTCTTATTACAAAGTGTGAGGACCTTATACAGCTTAGGCTGTATGACAAGGACACCTTAAACGGTGCAAAGTTCACCCTTACGAGCTGTTTCGAGGGGTGGAACGGGAAAACCGATGAGACCGAAAAAGAGCTTGACGCTCTGGTTTCAGGGCTGATAGAGGAGATTGACAATGAAGCTATCGGCTAAACAAAAGGAGTTCTGGAACAACGCTAACCACCGCTGGAACATAAAATGCGGTGCTACACGAAGCGGAAAGACCTACCTTGACTATTTCCTTATTCCCAAGCGTATTAAAAACGCAGGAAGCAATGGAATTATTCTCATAATGGGACACACAAAAAATACTGTAGAGAGAAACATTTTAGCACCTATGCGAAACATCTACGGCAAGTCCCTTGTAGGAAGAGTTACAGGAAACAATACAGTCAATCTCTTCGGGAGAAACTGTTTCGTTTTAGGGGCAGACAAGGCCTGTCAGGCATCAAGACTTCAGGGTGCAGGGGTTGAATACTGCTATGGCGATGAAATTACCACCTGGAGCGAGGCAGTTTTCAATATGCTCAAATCCCGTCTTGACAAGCCAACAAGTCTTTTTGACGGAACCTGTAACCCCGACTCCCCATCCCATTGGTTTAAGAAATTTTTAGACAGCGACGCTGACATTTTCTGTCAGAATTACACCATTGACGACAACCCTTTTCTTTCGAAAAGCTTTGTTGACAACTTAAAAAAGGAATACGCGGGGACTGTCCTTTACGACAGATACATTTTAGGAAAATGGACAAGAGCCGAGGGGCTTGTCTATCCTATGTTCAGCCCCGATATACATATTACCGATAATTTTCCTCCCTTTAAAGATTATTATGTTTCCATTGACTATGGAACCCTTAACCCCTGTTCAATGGGCCTTTGGGGCATCTCACGGGACAACATTGCATACAGAATCAGGGAATTTTACCACAACGGAAGAGACAATTCTCTTTTAACAGACGAAGAATATTGCGACAAGCTTGAGGAACTTACAGCCGATACAGACATTCGCGCTGTAATCGTTGACCCCTCGGCCTCAAGCTTTATAACTGCAATAAAACGACGCGGAAGATTCCCCGTAAGGAAAGCTAACAACTCTGTTTTAGACGGAATACGAAACGTATCCTCCTGTCTGTCAGGGGGACAGCTTATGTTTTCCTCAAAGTGCAAGGACATAATCGGGGAGTTCTCCTCTTATTCCTGGGATACAGAAAAGGGGAATGACACGGTAATAAAAGAAAACGACCACGCAATGGACGATATGAGATATTTTGTATCAACAATACTTAAAAAAAGGAGTAAATAATGAACCTTAAAAATTTATTCAGAAGGAAGATGAATATGAACACAGAAATTATTGAAAAGAATTTAGGGAAGGCTATGTCCCACGAAATGTCAGGCTACATTTCAGAGTGGCTTTCCATGTACAGCGGGCAGGCATCCTGGCTTAAAAAAGATGTAAAAAGTCTTGGACTTCCAGCCTCAATCTCCGATGAAATTTCAAGACTTGTAGCCTTAAATTTCAGTTCAGAGGTAAAAGGCTCGGAGAGAGCAAGGTTTATCAACAAGCCTTATCAGGATTTAATTTCCCTTATAAAACCCACAGTTGAACTTGCCTGTGCAGGCGGTGGTGTAATTTTCAAGCCCTATGTTCAGGACGGCACAATCGGCATTGATGTCATTCAGGCAGACAGCTTTATCCCTACCGCCTTTGACTCTTCAGGGAACATAACAGGCGCAATTTTCAGAGATTGCTACAAGGATGGAAACGATTACTACACACGCCTTGAATATCACCATTTTGAAGAGGGTCTCTACAAGGTGAGAAACACAGCCTTTGTAAGCACAACAAAGGGGGACCTTGGAGCAGAAATTCCACTTAGTTCTGTTCCGAAATGGAAAAATCTTCAGGCTGAAACAACCATTGAAAACCTTAAAAAGCCATTGTTTTCATACTTTAAGATGCCTATGGCAAACACCTTTGACACCCACTCCCCTCTTGGAGTTTCAGTATTCTCAAGGGCAACCTCTTTAATCCGTGAAGCTGACAAGCAGTATTCACGATTGCTCTGGGAATTCAAGTCAGGGGAAAGGGCAGTTTACGTTGACGATACAGCTGTATTCCGTGACGGAAACGGCACAAGAATTCTCCCTGA
Source organism: Clostridia bacterium (assembly GCA_017622215.1). Lineage (GTDB taxonomy): Bacteria > Bacillota > Clostridia > Monoglobales > Monoglobaceae > RGIG8709. Next base: position 26,415 of record JAGARO010000010.1, on the reverse strand, counting down.
CAAGCGTTTATACAGAATGATAAGTTCTGACGAAGCCTTATTTAAGGACTGGACACCAACCCTCAGGGAACAGAACCTCATCCGAGGCCTTGACCTTATTTTACGACAGATTGAATTTAGTTGCGGTCTTACCTACGGCACATTATCCAATGTTGAAAACAAGGATAAAACTGCAGAGGAAATCCGCACATCAAAGCAGAGAAGCTATGCTCATGTGGCTGAAATTCAGGCAAATCTCAAAAATGCACTTACAGAGCTTTGCGGCGTAATCGACGCCTACATTTCTCTCTATAACCTTGCACCAAGAGGGGACTACTACCTCTCCTTTGACTTTGACGACAGCATTATTGCTGACCGTCAGACAGAATTCAAAGAAAAGCTTTCACTTCTCGAACAGGGCATTATGAAGCCTTATGAAATGAGAATGTGGTACTTCGGCGAGGAAGAGGAAATCGCAAAACAAAATGCTTAAAACCAACAGCCTGACTCGAGGGGCAGTTGTTTTTAATAAAATTTTCCCTTGCGGAATGGGACAAAAACTTTCGCTGTCAGTGGAGACACCACATATAAAAACTGTGACACACGAGGCAATATGGAATTCTTAAAAGAAATTCTAACAGAGGAGCTTTACACTTCCTTAGAGGACGCTCTTAAGGATAAAGATGTAAAGCTTGCTAACCTGACTGACGGAAACTATGTCAGCCGGGAAAAATATCAGGCTCTCGAAAACGAGATTGCAACTCTTAAAAAGGGAGCTGAAGAAAACGAAGCTATGATTTCAGAGCTTGAAGAGTTAAGAAATGAGAAGAAAACTGCGGAACTTAACCGTTATCTTAAGGAGGAGGGCGTCAAAAACCCTGAACTTATAAGCCATTTTCTAAACGGTGAGGAAGAAATCTCTGTGCAGGTAAAGGCTCTTAAAGACTCCTACCCTTATCTCTTCAGCGGTGAAACACCAAGCTTTACGGGAAAGGTTGCTCAGGGCAACACAACAAAGAAGGATTTTTCAAAGATGAGCTATGCCGAAAGGGTAAAGCTATACCTTGAAAATCCCTCACTTTATAACGAATTTACAAAATAAAAAGGAGACTAATTATGTTTAACAACGAAATTAACGAACAGGTACTTTCAGACCTTATTTCATCAAAAATCCAGAGCAGAATGGTTGTTGCACCATTTGCAAGAATTGACGAAACATTACTTGGCACACCGGGGGATTCAATCAAGGTTCCGCAGTACACATATATCGGTGATGCTACAGCTGTAGCAGAGGGCGACGAAGTTTCTCCGTCAGACCTTCAGGCATCTACAACAACTGTAACTGTAAGCAAGGCTCTTAAGGCTGTTGAAATCACAGACGAAGCATTAATCACAGGCTACGGTAACCCTGTTGGCGAAGCTGCCGCACAGATTTCAAAGTCAATCGCTGCAAAGCTTGACAGCGACGCATTAAACGTTCTTCTTACTGCAACAGTTAAGTTTGACGGCACAGACAACAAGATTGGCTATACAGGTATCGTATCTGCCCTTGGAATGTTCAACGAAGAAGTTAACACAGAAAAGGTTATGTTCATTCACCCTGAACAGATGACAGACTTAAGAAAGGATGCTGACTTTATTTCTGCTGACAAGTATATGGGTAACGTTATGCTCACAGGAGAAATCGGTATGATTGCAAACACAAGAATTGTTGTTTCAAACAAGGTTTTAAAGAACGAAGAAGACGGCACATTCACTAACCCAATCGTACAGCTCCAGGTACTTGACGAAGCTGAAGCTCCTGCTGTTACAGTATACCTCAAGAGAGATACAAACGTAGAAGTAACACGTCAGGCATTAAAGAGAGCTACTGATATTTCAGTAGATAAGTTCTACGCTGTTGCTCTTTCTAACGATTCTAAGGTTGTCCTCGCACAGTTCAAGGCGTAAACTATGATAGTTGATTACAATTTCTACATAGAAAACGGTAATTCGAAAATTCCATCTGCGGAGTTTCCCTTATGGGAAACCCGCGGAGAATACTGTCTTTTAAGATATGTAAACTCCCCTCTTGAAGAAATCGATGCACCTGGCTTAAAGCCCTGCATCTGTCATATTTCAGACCTACTCTATGAGAACGGCAAGAGGCTTGGAATTTCTTCGGAAAACAATGACGGCTACAGCGTTTCATACGAAAATTCTCCAGTAGAAATGGAGATTTTAAGGATTGTTAAGCTTTATTTCGGGAATACAAATTATCTCTATAGGGGTGGTATTATTCTTGAATAAAATAACGGTCTATCACCATAACAAACTCTCAAAAAAATATGAAAAAACAGTGTATGAAAACATATCCGTCCATGGCTCAGACACAATTACTGTAAGAATTTTTACAGATGAGCCAATTAAAATAAGCCCTGAGGACTATATCCTACGGGGAGTAACCAGCGAGGAAAATCCTCCTAAGGACAAGTCCTATAAAATCACAGCGGTTTATAATAATTTAAGGGGCACACGCCCTCACTATAAAATAAAGGGGGAATTTATCTGATTCACGAAACAGTAGCGTTTTTTTCTGATTTTAAGCCCCTGGAAAATACTACAATACACCCGGACTATCTACCAAACTCTACTCCCGCCTGTGGAATTTTCCCTGCAGGCGAAACTCCTCTCGTTAAGGTTTACGCAGACGGAGAGGCAGTTTTTCAGTATGTCTTTATCTTAAAGTACAGAGCTGTAACAGACGAATTCTGCGACACAAATCTTGACTCCGCACAGCTTTTTGAAGAGCTTTCAGAGTGGATATACGAAAAAAACGAAAAGGGGGAATTCCCTGAAATTAAGGGCATAAGCCCATTGTGGTTAGAAGTTTTATCTTCAGGAGCACAGAAGAAAACTGACAGTAAATCTGCAGTGTATGAAATCAAATTAAGATTAGTATATGAAAAGGAGAAATAAAAATGAGCTTAGTTAAAAGAGCCCAGAAAGTTGCCTTTTACGAAGTTATGGAAAACGGCGTAGCAACTTATCACAGAATGTCAAAGTTTACTGACATCACAACAGAAAAAAATCCAATTGAATACTCAAGACAGTATATTGACGAGGAATTCAAGCAGACAGCAGTTGTAGGCTACTCAACTGAAATCAGCTATTCCTTTGATATGCATTCTGAAAACCCTGTTCATCTTGATATTGCCCAGATTCACGACAAGGAAATCACAGGCACAGACGCTGTCCGTTCAATTATTGTTGTTGACCTTTCAAAAGAGGTTGACGGCGGTTACAAGGCGAGAAAGAGAAGCTTCTCTGTAATTCCTAACAAAGAAGGCGACTCCACAGACGCATACACATACAGCGGAAGCTTCAGCGCCTGCGGTGAAATTATCGAGGGCGTTGCAACATCAGGCGACAATTTCGCTACAATCTCATTTAACTAATTATGAATATATTAGTTGACACTTTGCCCGACTTCATAACTGTCAGGGATAAAAAATATAAAATAAATACAAGCCATAAGGTCTGGATTTCCTTTGAGGAGATAATGACAAACGACAATATACCTCTTTGGGATAAATATATAAAAATAATTTCCCTGTGCCTCAAAGACAGGACTCTTCCTCCCTCTCTGGAGGAAACGATAAAGGAACTTTTTAATTTTTATGCAATTTCCCCCTCTGCCCCCACAGAGAAAAATTCAAAAAAGCTCCTTGACTTTTCTTATGACGGAGATTTAATTTATTCAGCCTTTCTGTCCCAATACGGCATAGACCTGAATCAAACCCCCATTCACTGGTGGAAATTTATAAGTCTTTTTAAAGGGCTTACCCCCGACAACCGTATCTGTGAGGTAATGCAAATCCGCAATATAAATCCATCAAAAATTCAGGACAAGGAGCAACGGGCAATGCTGTCAAAACTGCAGAGGCAATTCCGGATTCCGTCCACAGAACCCGACAACGACATCGGTGCGGAATTCGGAAAGCTTATGTAGAAAGGAGAAGTATGGCAAACACAGATAACACTTCAAGGGAAAACCTTGAAAATATAAAAGAATTTAACGCTGAAAAAGAGCGACTTGAGAAGCTTACAAACAGCAAAATCCTTGAAGAGCAAAAGCTTTCCGACAGGGAATACATAAACCAGCTTATGCGTACCTGCAATGCTAAAAAGTCAATTATGACTACCCTGAAATCGGAAATAAAGGCAATCTACAAGGACATTGCCTCCTATGCTGAAACCGAAATCGAACAGGTAATAAATTCTCAGAAAAAGCTTGAAAACAAGCTTAAGGACTTCGGAGGCAGATACTTCGGAAAGTTTACTTTCAAAAGCGGAGGCAAAACAGAAAGTCTTAATTATCTCAACGACTTTGAAAACGACATACGAAAGCTGACTTTATACAGGGACAATATCTTAAATATTAAAAACAAAATCGGAGCATCAGGCTTTTCAGATGAAATTGCACGGGCATTTTTCAACGAAATTGCCTCAATGGATATCTCCGAAGCATTGAATTTTTCCAACGTACTTTTGTCCGTTGACGACTCACAGTTTAAGAACTTCATTTCAGGATGGGACAAAAAGCAGAACTTGTCCCAGGAAATTTCTGCACAGCTTTATTCAGAGGATTTCGGAAAAGCTGTAGATTCATCGGTTGACTATATGAGAGAAAAGCTTGAGGCTGTGGGTTTTCAGGTTCCCGAGGGATTTTTCACAAGCGGTACAGTTTCCGCCCGAAACTTCGGTTCAGCTTTTATCCACGAGCTTGACAGTCAGCTTGCAAAAATCCGCACGAAAATAAGTACCTTTACCGCCTCTCTGACTCCGCAAACTGCAGGCACAACCAGAGTTTCCAACGTGAATAACACAAACAACATAAACATAAACGGCACAGGTATGACAAATACCGAGACTGTCAATCAGATGAAGAAAACTCTTGCTGTAATCCGTGCAGCAGGCATAAACGGAGGTGGAGCATAATGGATATTATTTACCGTAACAATGAGGGAGAAATCCCATTTAGCGGTTCTTCAAAGGGCTATATTCACATCACAAGTATTGAGGGCACAGGCCTTATTGAAAAGACAAGAAAAAGCTACAATTTTCCTACAATCCCGGGACAAAGCACCTACTACGAAAAGGACAGGGAAAGAGTTATCACAATGAGTTGTGATTATGAAATTAACCCGGACATTTCAATGGAGGAAATTATAAGAATTCTCTACCACAAGGGAGAGCTTATTGTGTCCCATAATGGCGTTGAGAGAAAAATCGCCTGTTATTGTCAGGAGCTTAAAATGGGCGAAACAGTTGGAAAATATAAGGTTTTTGCAGTACAATTTGTCTGCGACAATCCCTATTTTACAAAACTTGAAAAAGAGTATTATCCTCTTTTTAATACCCAAAAAAACATCAAAAACGGATTTTCTCTTCCTGCAGTCCTCTCCCAGAGAACAAACACAAGAATCATAGATAACATAAGCTATATTTCTACCTGTCCAAAGGTTTATGTTTTCTACAAGGGCAAGGATGAAATCGAGGGCAATGTTACCCTTACAAATTCCACAACAGCCACAGAAATTGCTTTTTCAGAAGTTCCTCTCAAAAAAGGGGATGAGATTATTATTGATATTAAAAGGAGAACTGTAAAAAGGCAGGACGGAGAAAACCTCCTCTCCTATCTTACAGACACAAGCTTCCTCTATAATTTCAGTCTTGTACCGGGGGAAAATGTTATTTCAGCCGTTGCTGACAACATAGACATCTCCCTTTCAATTGAACACGATATACTCTTCGGGGAGGCAGGAATGTAATGGAAGAAATATTTTTTTATGATTTTCATTTTGATTTCCTCTGCAGCGTCCCCGATTTTATTTCTGTAAATCTCACAGAGTATTTTAACAAGGTTGGCACAGCAGAAATCCACATTCCAAAGGAAAGTGAAAAGGCACATAAAATTCTTGATACAGATTTTCTTGTTGCCTGTTATAAAGGCCATTCATTTATAATCACAACCAAGGTATACGAAGAAGATTTGACTCTCTACGGAAGAACAATGAACTTTATACTCACAAAAAGAGTTACCGATAGCAATACCTTCAATGACGCATTTTTAGAGTCAAGTGTAAGAAAGCTTATAAAATCTTCATTTATAGATTCTTCAATTGTACGTCTTAACGACAGTCATTTCATTTTAGGAGAATCCATAGAAAATACCTCCAAAATAACCTGTGCAATCTATGAAAACGAAAATCTTTCAGAGGTTGTTTGCGAGATGCTTGATACACAGAATCTGGGCCACAGCGTTACCTTTGACACTATAAATAAAAAATGGATTTTCAGCCTCCTGAAAGGTAAAGAAATCAGGGACATTATTCTCTCTCCTGAAAATCGCAACGCCCATAATCTATGCTATACCCACGACATTTTAGACTACATAAATACTACCCGAAACACAACCGTAGGCACCGACCGAGACCTTACAGGACTATTTGCATTTCAGGGAACTATAAATGTATCAGGCACAGAACGAAAGAAAGATAAAATAAAGCGTCTGGGCAGAAAAAAACGTGTTACAGTTAAAACCTCTGACTTTATTCACGGCAGGGACTATAACTTAGGGGACACAGTAAGAGTACAGATGAGGATTGGCGACAAGAATATCTGCATCACAAAGAAGATAATCGGTGTAAGCAAGTGGGCTGAACGAGGAGAAGGAATTGGCGAGGAGCCTATATTAGAAGATTAAAAAAGGAGTGATAAAATGGCATATAAATATAGTTTTTTAGACGGGGAAACTTACGGAGCTGAAGATATAAATGGTATCGTGCAAAAGATTACAGGCTCAGGGGTTTCCCCTTTTTTAACAAAGGATACCTATGCCCCTGAAGACTTAAACAGTCTCACAAAAGAACTTGTTGAGGCGGGAACAAGCATGAATGGGCTTAAGGTTACAGTGGAAGATAACATCGCCAGAATCGGCAAAGGCATTGGATTTTTCTCAAGCGGTGCAACTGTTGAGGTGGACGATGATGGCACAGAGGTTGAAATCATAGCAGGCAAAACAAATTACATTTATGCAGAACACAACGAGGAAACAAACATTATATCCTTTATGAGTTCTCCATCCAGACCTGCCGACACAAACCATGTCCATCCGATTCTCCTTGGAAAAATTTCCTCAACCGGAGTCCTTACAGACCTTAGAGCCCATGCAAAAAGCAAGGTTGTAACATTTGGCAGAAATAATATAAAGAAAATCACATTGTCAAACATAACAGTTAAGAATGAGAACACAATCTATACCCCTGATTTTGACTATTCAGACTTTAATTTTATGTTTGCTTTGGTTCAGCACAGTGCATATGAAAACTACAAATTTCCTGTCCGCATATACGACTTAAATTCAGACAAAATATTAAATGCTGATACTGATAACGCCCATATCTACTACGAGATAAGGGACAATAAAATTGCTCTTTGCGCCCTTGGCAGTCAGACCTACAAAAACATTGATATTTATTTTGTATAAGGAGGCGGAAATATGATATTTAATTATGCAGTAAATGACGATAAAATTATTTTTACAAACACTGTAGTATACACAGGAAATGTAAATACTTATGAATGTAAGTTTTCCTTTTCACCAAAATGGGACAGCTTTAATAAATTTGCCGTCTTCAGCGGAGATAAAAATTACACTGTCCCGGTAACTGATGACTCGTGTAAAATTCCAAAGGAAGCTTTAAAGACTGACAGAACAGTTTATGTTGGTATTTTCGGTTCTTCAAAAGAAAATGGGACAGACATTCTATCCACCTCTCTTGCTCCAATAAAAGTGTCTAAAGGCGCTTATAATGAGGATATTACAGAAACACTTGCACCTACACCTGAAATCTGGCAGGAATATATAAACACAATTACAAGTCTAATGTCCCACTCTGTCCCAAAAATCGGTGAAGATGCCTGTTGGTATATATGGGATGAGGACAAAAAGGATTACATAAACACAGGTGTAAAGGCAAAAGGGGTTATGGAGCATGATATTATTCCTCTTGAGAGTCCCTATCTTCTTCCGGACAAAGTCTACTCAATAGAACTTTTAGAAAACATAGACTTTGTTCTTCCCGAAATTACTGACGGAAAGCACCACCAGATTCTGATTCACGCAACAATCGAAGGAGAACCTGCTGTAAGCTATGGCACAAATTTATTTTTCAATAACTGCTTACCGGACATAACAGGAGTCGGATGCGACATTTTCTTCCAATACGATAAATGGGGCTGGGTTGCGGGAGCACTGTCTATAGGATATATTCCTGAATAGGAGGTATAAAGATGCCAATGTTTAATATCCATCGAATGGCTCTTATCTTTAAATACAGATACGAGCAAGTGCCCTCTATCCAAATTGTCTCATCCTCACATCTGGATTTAGGCGAAATAGAGCTTCCCGCAAAAGGAACAAGAATAGAGCTGGTATATAAACCTGCAAGCAATAAAAGATATCTGTTAGGAAATCCATATTGCCTGAATTTCTTAAGTCAGGATGGGGCATCCGATTTTTCTTTGCAATTAATGACTCCAACCTATACTAAGCACAGATTTAATATATCTGAAAAATCTGTTACAACTCCTGAAGGAAGTTATTTCTTTAATAAAAACACATTTATAATAGAAAGAATTTCCCAGGAAGAAACACGATTTTCCATTCCTGAAGAAAACATCCATGAAACCATAAATTGTGTTAACGCTCCAACAAAAGGGTTTCTGCAACTGTTTTCTCAAACAAGCACCGGTTCTTATTCTACTGTTGGTTTAGTTTACAGTTTCAAAATCTTTCAGGACAACAAGCTCATTTTAGATTTAGTTCCTGCAGTAAGAAAACCGGACCTGAAAGTCGGATTTATTGATACACTAACTAACACTTTCTATAAAAGTAATGGCAAAAACAGTTTTTTAAGAGGTGAATAATATGTTAATGAAATTTATAAATGAAAAAAATATAACAAATGTTCCCCAAAATGGATATATTGTTGTTAACGGAAAAAGGACAGGCTTTTCAAATCTTTTATCCTATCTCAATAAAAATCCTGAAATCGCAAGAGAAAACGGCTACTATCCATATAAGAACATTCCTTATCCCGAACTTAAGGGAGATGAATACATAGAGGAAAGGTTCAGCCTTGTAAACAACGAAATTGTACCGGTTTATACAGTTCGTAAATATGAGTCAGGAGCCGAAGAATGACCCTCAAAGACCTTACAGCAGGAGGCTGTACTCTAGTTCTCATTTTACTGACTTTAATTCAGGTAACCCCTGTGAAAATCAATCCCTGGAGCGCCCTTGCCCGATGTATCGGCAGAGCTCTAAATCAGGAAATGCACAATTCCTTAAACAGTCTGTCGGATGAATTTATTGCCTTCAAAACAGAGGTTTCAAGGAATTTTGCAGTGCAGTGCAGAGCAAGAATATTGCGATTCGGGGACGAAATACTCCACGACAAGCAACACACCAAGGAGCATTTCGACCAGATTTTAACAGATATAACCTGCTACGAAAACTACTGCAGGCAAAACCCTCATTTCGAAAATAACATAACAGCCCTCACAAGTAAACGCATAAAAGACATTTACACAAAATGCTTAAGCGAAAATATATTTCTGTAAAGGAGAAAAATATGAAATACAGACCTACAATTTCCACAATAACACGAACATTTTTTATGTACATAGCTTTAATAAATCAGGCTTTAGCAATCTTTGGAAAAGACAGCCTCCCAATTGAAGAAGACACAGTTTATCAGCTATTGTCCCTCCTTGCCACAATTATCACAAGCCTTATTGTATGGTGGAAAAACAACAGTTTTACAAAATCTGCTCTTCAGGCCGACCTTTATCTTAAGGAGCTAAAGAATGCAGACAGGTAAGGCGGGGCTTGAGCTTATAAAATCCTTTGAGGGTCTGGGACTTAAAGCCTACCTTTGTCCCTCAGGCGTCCTTACAATTGGCTACGGCCATACAGGAATGGTCAGGGGAAGTAAAATAACTCCTCAGACCACAATTACTCCTGAAGAAGCAGAGGCTCTGCTTAAAGAAGATTTAAAGCACTACGAAAAGGCTGTTAATTCCCTGGTAAAAGTTCCACTTAACAGCAATCAGTTTGACGCCCTTGTAAGTTTCGTCTTCAACATCGGTATAAATGCTTTTTCCACCTCCACTCTTCTCACTCTCCTTAATAACGGAGATTATAAGGGTGCAAGTCAGCAATTTAAGAGATGGATTTACGTAGGCGGCAAAAAGGTTTTAGAGGGACTTAAAAATAGAAGAACAGCCGAAGAAAAGCTCTTTAACACACCTGTTTTAAAGGCTCTTGAAAGTCCAAACGACATAATCTGGGAGCTTATGAACGGCAGTCTTAAAATTGAAATCCAGGACGTAAACAAAGCCGTTTCAGACCTTGAAAAAGCAAAAAAGGAAAACTCCAGCGTCTATTGGATTTTATACAAAATAATAAATAAGCAGAGGACTTAATCCTCTGCTTTTTTACACTATTAAATTGCGAAGTTCGTCTTTTCTATGAAGCATTTCATCAATGCGTTCTATATAATCCTTTGGCTCTTTTACATTAAAAATACGCTCAATTCTGTCTAAGGCAGGGTCAACAGTTTTTGTAACTCCCCCACAGCCCATTGCTATAATGCTCTGGACCTCTTCCATTATATAGATATTGTAAAGGCTGACTTTATCAGGCTTTGCATATCCCACATTCTCTAAATTTCCAAGCATATTTTTCTGTCTGTATAAATAATAGGGAACTTTCCCCTTTTCCTTTAAGAATTCTCTTGAAAAATCAACCATTTTCCCTACCTCATTACCGTGGGTTAAGTTAAATTCTTCAATCCTTTCCTTAAGTCTTGAGGACCTTTTTATGCTCATTGTATGAACAGTGGTATCATCAGGGCAAAGCTTTTCAACCTCCTCCAGAGAATACCTGAACATATCAAAGGTTTCCTCGGGAAGCCCTGCAATCAAATCCATATTTATATTGTCAAAGCCACAATCCCTTGCCAGATTAAAGGACCTTATTATATCCTCAGGGGTATGCTTTCTTCCGATTATATCAAGGGTTTGCTGGTTCATAGTCTGTGGATTTATGCTTATTCTGTCCACATTAAACTCCTTGAGAGCCATAAGCTTTTCTCTGGTGATTGTGTCAGGGCGACCTGCTTCAACTGTAAATTCTTTCATATCTTTTAGGTCAAATTCCTTATACAGACATTCAAAAACATCACGGAGCATATCCGCCTCTAAAGTTGTGGGCGTTCCACCGCCTACATAAACAGTTTCAACCCTTTTCCCAAACTCTTTCACAAGCTTTGCAGTATATGAAATTTCTTTCTTTAAACATTCCACGAACTGTGGCATCATAACCTTGACATTCTTATTTGCACTTGTTATGAAAGAGCAATACAGACATCGGGAGGGGCAAAATGGCACACCTATATAAAGACTTATTCCGTCCTTATACATATCTTTTGTAAGCTCCATTTCCCTTTTTGCAATATCAAGTGCAAGCTCAGTTTTTTCAGGGCTTGCCTTGTATTCATTTAAGAAATACTGTCTTACATATTCCTCGTCTTTTCCATCTTTGAATAAATAAACAGCAAGCTTAACAGGGCGTATCCCCGTTAAAATTCCCCATGGTTCATCAATATAATTCATTTACAAACGGATTTTCCTTTCGTTCCTCAAGAATAGTTGTATTTTCACCGTGGCCGGGGTAAACAACTGTATTTTCAGGAAGAGTGTAAAGTTTTTCTCTGATTGATTTAATCAGTTCTTCTGTGCTTCCGCCGATAAAATCAGTTCTGCCAACTGAACGGTTAAAAAGCACATCCCCTGAAAAAAGACTTCCCTCTGTATAAAAACAGATACTTCCCGGAGAATGTCCCGGAGTATGTAAAACCTTAAGTTTTTCTCCGTCCAAATCAATTTCGTCTCCCTCGTTTAAGAGAATATCTGCCTTTAGGTCAATCTTTCCGTAATGATTCTCATAATTTAAGTTATATTCCTTATCGGTAAGATTTTTCTCATCAAGAGGATGCACAGCTAGGGGTGCACCTGTGTATTCAAGAATTTTTTCTGCACCTAACATATGGTCATAATGTCCGTGAGTTAAGCAAACCATTTCAACATTAAGTCCAAGCATCTTAATTTCATTGTAAATTCTGTCAGGAAAAACGCAGGGGTCAATAACCACTGCGTTTTTAGTATTTTCGTTATATACAAGATAACAATTATTCTTCATTATTCCAAGTGAAAGCTTTTCAATTATCATAAACGTCTCCTCTGTACTGAAATTACTCCGCTTACAGCACCAATCTTCTTAATTACAATATCAAGCTGACTTGTGCTTGAAACATCAAATGATATGTCAATTATAGCAACATTATTTTTGCCTGAACGGGCGTTGATACTGCTGAACTTCAGGTTCATTGAGCTTACAGCCCCCATAATATCCATAAGAAGACCTGCTCTGTCTTCGGCTGTAACACAAAGGTCAGTTCGGAAGCTTTCCTTTTCAGCCACATCTCCTGCCCACCAGCATCTTATAAATCTGCTGTTGCCCTGATTTTCAAGGTTTCTCATATTTATACAGTCTGCTCTGTGAACAGCAACGCCTCTGCCTCGTGTAATATAACCCACAATGCTGTCGCCCGGCACAGGACTGCAGCATCTTGAAACCTTAATAAGACAGTTATCAATCCCCTCAACACAAATACCGCTCTGGTTAGGTTTAACAGTCTGTTTAATCTCAATAATCGGATTAAATTCTTCAGTTTCCTTGTGTTCATCATTATATCTCTTGATAGCAAGTTCCTTGAACTTTGTAATGAACTTTCCGCCGTTTGGACTTCCGTAGCCGATGGTAGCAATCATATCCTCCATCTGCCTGAAGCCGTACTTTCTTAGGATTGGCTCTGTAAAGGCATCGTCCTCAAGATATTCCATAGGAATATTTGCCTTTTTAAGCTCTTTTTCAAGGATTTCTCTGCCTTTTTCAAGATTTTCCTCACGGTTTTCCTTTCTGAACCACTGGTTAATTTTGTTTCGTGCCTGTGAGGTCTTTGCAATCTTAACCCAGTCCATATTCGGTCTGCCGTTGTTTGCTGTATGAATTTCAATAATATCCCCGTTCTGAAGCTCATAATCTAAGGTTACAATCTTTCCGTTTACCTTTGCGCCCTGCATCTTATTACCGATTGCAGTATGAATTGCGTAGGCAAAGTCAATAGGCGTAGCCCCTGCAGGAAGTGATACAACCTTTCCTTTAGGAGTAAATACAAACACCTCATCGGAGAACATATCAATCTTTAAGGCGTTCATAACCTCTTCGTTGTTGGTGGTATTTTTCTGAATATCAAGAAGATTTTTAATCCATTCAAGCTTCTCGTCGTTTTCGTCAGCACCGTTTTTACCCTCTTTATATTTCCAGTGGGCAGCAATACCATTTTCAGCTGTATGGTGCATTTCCCATGTTCTGATTTGTATTTCAAAAGGTGTACCCTTAGGTCCAATCATTGTTGTATGGAGGGACTGGTACATATTTGGCTTCGGCATAGCAATATAATCCTTAAACCTGCCTGGCACAGGGGTAAACAGCTCATGCACAAGACCCAAAATGGCATAACAATGCTCCACAGAATCCACAATAATACGGACTGCGAAAAGGTCATAGATTTCGTCAATAGTTTTATTTTGCATAAACATTTTACGGTAAATACTGTAAAAATGCTTTGCTCTGCCTGCAATATGGAAGTCAATTCCTGCAGAAGAGAGACGCTTTTTAAGAATTTCAATTATTTCTAAAATATACTGTTCTCTTTCTTCCTGCTTCTGGGCAATCTTATCTACAATTTCATAGTAGCCGATTGGGTCAATAAATTTAAGCGACAAGTCCTCAAGCTCGCTCTTTATTCTTGAAATACCGAGACGGTGAGCAAGGGGAGCATAAATTTCAAGGGTTTCTCTCGCCTTTTCACGCTGTTTCGGTTCAGGCATAGCCTTCATAGTTCTCATATTGTGGAGTCTGTCCGCAAGCTTAATAAGAATAACCCTTACATCCTCCGCCATGGCAAAGAACATACGGCGAAGATTCTCCATCTGAGCCTCTTCCTTGGAAAGGTTTTCAATTTTTCCAAGCTTTGTAACACCATAAACCAAAAGAGCTACAATATCCCCGAATTCTTCCTCAATTTCTTCCTGATTTACTTCTGTATCTTCAACAACATCGTGAAGAAGTGCAGCACAAACAGAATAGCTATCCATTTCCATTTCAGCTAAAATGTTTGCAACAGCAATCGGGTGAGTCGCATAGTCCTCACCCGAAACACGTTTTTGTCCCTTATGTTTTTCAACACAGAACCAGAATGCCTTTGTCACAAGGTCTGTGTTTGCATTAGGATTATTCAGTTTTAATTTTTCAAGTAATTTACTGAGTTCTTCCTGATACATAAAACACTACTCCTGATTTTGTGCCATTCTTATATCCTTTAAAATGAGCTGAACATTTCTGAAGCCCTTATAGTCATTTATATCCATTCCAAAGGCAACATCAGTCATATCGCCCTCTTTAAGATACTCGAAATAATCTCCCATACCGAAACCAACAGTATCGAAATATTTTCCGTCCTTTAAGAGAGTCATTCTTAAATGTCTGCCCTCGCTCATAGTGCTTATCTTATGAATTTTTATGTTTCTCACAGCAAACACAGGCGGTGGGTTGTCAACACCGTATGGGTTTAAGCTGTTTATATCCTCAACAGTTTCAATGCTGATAAACGCAGGCTTGATAAAGGCATCAATGTTAATTGTAGGCACCTTTTCTTCCTCTGCCTCTGTTTCAGCCTTATAGCTGTTGATTTTCTTTCTGAATTCCTCAATATTTGCAGTCTGCATAGTAAGACCTGCGGCAAGCTCGTGTCCGCCGAACTTGTCTAAAAGGTCGGAGGAATATTCAAGAGCCTCAAAAAGACTGTAACCGTTTATAGAACGGCCTGAACCCTTTGCAACCTCTCCGTCAACTGCAAAAAGAATTGATGGCTTATAGAATTTTTCTGTAATTTTTGAAGAAACTATTCCAACAATTCCGTGATGCCAGTTCTCGTGAGGAATTACAATAACCTCATCTTCTTTAATCTCAGGGTGAGCCTCAAGATATTCAAGAGCTTCCTTGAACATCTGCTGTTCAGTCTGCTGACGGATGATATTTTCACGGCAAAGCTCTTCAGCAAGTTCCACAGCTTTATTTTTATCATCAGTTAAAAACATATCTACACTGCGGGAAGCACAGCCAAGACGACCGCTCGCGTTAATTCTTGGGGCAATAACATAACCGATTGTGGATGTTGAAACAGGCTTTCCGTTTGTGATTGCAACATCTAAAAGTGCCTTAAGTCCAACGTTTTCAGTATTGGCAATCTTATCAAGACCAACCTTAACCATAATTCTGTTTTCGTCCACAAGAGGAGAAATATCTGCAACTGTACCAAGACAGAGAAGGTCTGCGTATCTGTCCATAAGCTCAGCAACAGGTGTTTCAGGCTCTAAGGCCTGAATAAGCTTAAATGTAACGCCTACACCAGCTAAATGCTTGAATGGGTACTTACATTCCTTACGCTTCGGGTCAATTGCCGCAAAAGCATCAGGAATAGTTTCCTTACATTCATGGTGGTCAGTTATAATTATATCCATTCCGATAGAACGGGCATAAACTGTTTCTTCAACAGCAGTAATACCTGTATCAACTGTGATAAGTATAGTTGTGCCATCAGCCTTAATGTTATCAAGTGCCTCACGGTTAACACCGTAACCTTCAGTATTTCTGTCAGGCACATAGTAGCCCACTTCAATACCCATTCTCTGAAGCTGTTTATATAAAATAGCAATACTTGTAATACCGTCAACATCGTAGTCGCCGTAGATAGTAATTTTCTCTCCGTTTTCCTTTGCACGGTTAATTCTCTCAACAGCCTTATCCATATCCATTAAAAGATACGGGTCGTGTAAATCGCTCAAATCACAGGCAAGGAATTTCTTTATGGACTCAGCATCCTGAATACCTCTGTTATATAGTATAATCGCAATGTGAGGGGAAATTCCCGTTTCCTTTGCAAGTCTTACAACCTCTGCCTTGTCAAACTGTTTGATTGCCCAATTTTTCTGAATCATATAAATTCTCCTAAAGTTTAATTTTTTCGCATATAATTTTATCACTAATAAAAAATTTTTTCAAGTATTTTTACATTTTTTGATAATTTATTACATATTATTACTCACAAATTAAGCATAATGCCTAAAAATTCCAAAAAAGAGTTGTAATTTTACCCTGATTATAATATAATTATAGAGTTGAAACAGAGGTGATTTAATTGAAGAATAAAGGTCAGACCTTCATAAAAGGTGCCATGATTCTTGCAATTGCAAATTTAATAGTTAAAATAATCGGTGCAGTCTTTAAAATTCCGCTGTATGAGCTTATCGGTAAGGATGGCAGCGGTCTTTTTAATGTTGCCTACCAGATTTATACATTTATGTTTATTATAGCCACAGCAGGCTTCCCGACAGCTGTATCTAAAATGGTTGCGGAGTCTGAGGCTTTAGGAAAGACAGGAGATTCCAAAAAAATCTTCCGCACAGCCTTCTACCTTTTAAGCTGTATCGGTCTTACAGGAACAGTTATACTTCTCCTGTTCTCCAATCAGCTTGCAGGAGCTTTAGGTAACCCTGACGCCGCAATGGTAATCCGCACAATCGCACCTGCAGTATTCTTTGTTGCAATCGTTTGCGCATTCCGAGGATATTTCCAGGGCACACAAAATATGTATCCTACAGCCTTTTCCGAAGTAATCGAAGCCTTAGCAAAGCTCTGCATAGGCTATATCTGTGCATACTTTGTTATGAAGATGGCTGTAAACCCAAACACAAATATAATTGACTTTACAGGAAGAACAGTTGAAAATTCTGCTGTTAAAACCCAGTACGCCGCATCAGGCGCAATTTTAGGTGTTACAGCAGGCACAATTTTATCTCTTCTTCTTATGCTTGTAATCACTCTTCTTAAAAAGAGAAATGCAAATAAAATTAAGGCAACAAGAACCTACAAGGACATCTTAAAAGAGCTTGTGCTTATCGCAATCCCGATTACAATCGGTGCGTCTGTTTCAAGCCTTACAAGTCTTGTTGACCTTGCAACAGTTATGAACAGACTTGTAATTAACCCTGAGGTTTTTGACAGCTACAGCCACCTCTTCTCAGAGGGCACCGACTTTGCACATAAGGCACTTGAAAACGGCTGGCAAGGTGCAGAGCTTTTAAGACAAAAGGCTAACAGTCTCTATGGAATGTACACAGGTCAGGCGCAGACAATGTTTAACCTGCCTCTTGCAATTGTAGTTGCAATTTCCATGAGTGCTGTCCCTGCAATTTCAGGACTTTACGCTGAAAAAAGAGACCTTGAGGCAAGAACCACAATCAACAGCGTTCTTCGTATAACCTCACTTTTTGCAATGCCTTGTGCAATCGGCTTAAGTGTTCTTTCAAAGGAAATTCTCGCCCTTTTATATTCAGACTCCGACGCGTATCTGCTTCTTCAGAAGCTTGCTATTGCAGTTATATTTGTTGGAATTGTGCAGGTTACAAACGGCATACTTCAGGCGTCAGGAAAGGTATATTTCCCTGTTTTCACAATGCTTATCGGCGGAATTGTAAAGGTTACTGTAAACTATTTCGGTATTCCAATCTGGGGAATTGACGGCGCACCAATCGCCACAAACTTATGCTACGGAGTAATTGCAGTTCTTAATATAATTTGTATTGTAAAAGTTCTTAAAGTAAAATTCAATCCATTGGATATAATATTAAAGCCACTTGCCGCCGCAGGAATTATGGGGGTTGTAACAGCTTTCGGCTATTCATTTATTGCAGGAATAATCGGCGCAGGGAAAATAGCCACAATCCTTGCAATCGGCATAGGCGGAGTAGTTTATCTCCTTTCTATTGTGCTTCTTAAGGCAGTTCACAAGGAAGACCTGCTTTCACTTCCAAAGGGAGAAAAGCTGGCTGAAAAACTTTGGTTTATAAAATAAGGGAGACATACAGATGAAAAAATATTCTTTTGAAGATTTACTTAATATTGTTGAAAGGCTTCGTTCCCCGGGCGGTTGCCCATGGGACATTGAACAGACCCACGAAAGCATTAAAAATGCAATGATTGAAGAAAGCTACGAGGTTATCGAGGCAATCGAGGAACAGGACAACGAAAAAATGGCTGACGAAAGCGGAGATTTGCTTTTGCAGGTAGTATTCCACGCCCAGATTGGCAAGGAAAAAGGCGAATATACTATTGATGATGTTATTGACGCAGTCTGCGAAAAAATGATTCACAGACACCCTCACGTTTTCGGGGATGCTAAAGCTGATACAGCAGAAGAAGTCCTTGACAAATGGGATGAAATCAAAAGAAAAGACAGGGAGCAGAAAACAATTTCACAGGAGCTTAAAGAGGTTACTCCTTCTCTTCCTGCTCTTATGAGGGCAAAGAAAATTCAGTCCAAGGCTAAAAAACACGGCTTCGTGTTCAACTCACCGAATATTGCAGCCGAATCAGTTTCAGGCCTTTTAAAAGTTCTTGCCCAGAACGAAGAACCTGAAATCGCAGAGGATTATATCGGAAGAATTTTATTTGATATAGTTTCAGTTTCCTGCCTCACAGGAATTGACCCTGAACTTGCACTTAAAAAGAGAACTGAAAAATTTATAAAGGAATTTGAAAGGTACGAAGAAAAAGATGAGACTTGATAAATATCTTAAGGTTTCCCGCCTTATAAAACGCCGTACAGTTGCAAACGAGGCCTGCGACGGCGGACGAGTTTCCGTAAACGGTCGGGTTGTTAAAGCGTCCTATGATGTAAAAGTCGGGGACGAAATTGAAATCGGTTTCGGCCAGAAGCTCCTTAAAATCAGAGTTACAGACGTTAAGGAAACTGTAGGCAAAAACGACGCCTCAACTTTATATGAGGTTATCGCATAAAAATAAGCCACTCAAACGAGTGGCTTTTGTATTAGATGGAAGTTTAGGCTTCCTCTACTGCAAATCTTGAAATCTTTGTGTAGATGTCAGCCTCAGAGATAGCGTAAAGTGATGTAAAATCGCACTGAGCACAGAGAACACCGATAAAGCTCTTAGCGTTAACCTTGTAGTTCTTGTTTGTTCCGTCGATGATTGAAACATCCTCTTCAATACCTTCGCAGATTCCAACGAAATCCTTAACATCTGCAGTAGTATCAAGCATAATCTTTACCTTATGTAACATATAAACATCTCCTTTCTGTTACACCTTTATCATACCACGGATAAACAGAAAGTCAACAAAAACAGTATGCACAAACCACATAACTTTTTTAACGATACGCCAAAAACAACAGTTAAATTTTGAACCTCGCTCTCTTCCACCATTTTCCTTACATAAAAACTCCTTTTTTGCAAACAATAGTTATGAAAATCAAAAAAAGGAGTTTTTAAAATGAAAGCAACAGGAATAGTAAGACGTATAGATGACTTGGGTCGTGTTGTAATCCCAAAGGAAATTCGCCGTACAATGCGAATCCGCGAAGGAGACCCTCTTGAAATCTTCACAGAAAGCGACGGCACAGTAATTTTCAAAAAGTATTCGCCAATCGGCGAGCTTGGGGAATTTGCAACCCAGTACGCTGAAACCTTATCAAAGACTTCAGGGTTGCCCCTTGTAATTTCCGACAAAGACGCAATAATTGCAGTTTCAGGAGTATCCAAAAAGGAGCTTGCAGACAAAAAAATCTCGACTGACCTTGAAAAGGTTATGTCTGACAAGACTGTATTTATGGCAAACACATCGGATAAATCAATTCAGGTAATTGACGGAAACGAAAACTATAAAGCAGGGGTTGTAGCGCCAATAATTTATGACGGCGACACAATCGGCTCAGTAGTATTTCTTATGAGCGACAAGGGAAATATCGGCGAAGTTGAGACAAAGCTTGCGGAGGCTGCTGCAGGCTTTCTAGGAAAAACAATGGAATAAAAATGTCCCACAGGAAAACTCTCCTGTGGGTTTTTTGTTAAAAACTATTGAAAAAATAATAAATGAGTGCTATAATAACCTGGTAAATAAAATATAAAGGAGAAATTCAAATGAAAAAAGTACTTATTTTAACACTCACAGTTGTTCTTGCACTTTCTGCAATCTCACCTACATTTGCTGATGAAGTTGCTACTGAAGTTGCACCTGAAACAGTTACAGAAGCTGTTACAGAAGAAGCTCCTGTTGTAGCTCCTGAAGTTGTTACAGAAGAAACTCCTGTTGTAGCTCCTGAAGTTGTAATTCCTGCTGTTCCTGCAGGCGTTACAGGTGTTACAGTTTACATCAACAACGCATACCTTGACTGCTCTGTTTACGGACAGAACGCATTTATCAAGGATGACAGAACTTTAGTTCCTCTCCGTTCAATCTTTGAAGCACTCGGTGCTACAGTTGAATACGATGAAGCAACAGAAGCAATCACAGCTACAAGAGGCACAACAACAATCAACTTAAAAATCGGCGACAAGAAAATGTATGTTGGCGACAATGTAGTTGAACTTGATGTTCCTGCATTTGTTACAGAAGCAGACAGAACAATGGTTCCTGTTCGTGCAATCTCCGAAGCATTCGGTGCAAAGGTTGACTGGGTTGAAGCTACAGAACAGGTTTTAATCACAGCAGACCTTACTCCTGTTACAGAACTTCCTGTTGAAGGCGAAGACAAGGTAATCGCTGAAGAAACTGTTGCACCAGTTGAAAAGGCTGAAGAAGTAACTCCTACAGAAGAAGCTGTAGTACCTGCTGAATAATTAAGACTTTAAAAATTAAAGGAAGGTTCATTTAGAACCTTCCTTTTTTAGTATTCACAGGTTTCAGTTACGTTTCCGTCCCTGTCATAAATTACATATCCTGTCTGTATGCCGTTTTCGTCATACTTAAACTCCGTGTAGCTTTCAAGTTCATCCTTTTCGTTGTAATGCTGATACTTAAGAGTGTTCCAGTTATGGTCATACTCATATTCATCAGCATAAAGAAGAACGTCTGATGGTGTGAAGCTATACATCTTTGTATGCTTACCCTCATCAATAAAATCATAGCTTATGTAACCCGAAATATCACCATTTTCGTCATAGCTGACAGTAAGAATCTTGTTGCCCTCTCCGTCATACTTATGCCGTCTTATAACAGCCACATTATCATGATTTTCAGCATATTCTTCAACAACTCTGCCCTCTTTGTCGTAGCCACAGTAATTGTCAGCGCTGTGAGGCTTATCAAAGACAACCTCCGAAATCACAACTCCTTTCGGGTTAAAATCAGGAGCATCCTTTTCAGGGAAGAATAAGCATACTGCAACTCCCACAAGTATTAAGATAAGAATAAGAAAAATCCATGGTTTTTTCTTCATATTTACACCCCCGATAAGTTCATCTTAACACTAGGAATTCCTTTTGTCAATGTAATTTTATCCTCCTCCTGAGAAATTGTTTTTTCAAGAGCCCTGAGGGCTTTTTTATGTAGAGCCTTTCTAATCCAATAGTCGCTGTAGAACATATCTTCGGCAATTTTCTCCCACGTCTTAAAAGATAGATACCTGAGTGTAAGAAGCGTGCGATACTGCACATCTTCCACCCTGCCGATTGCCTCTGCAATTTCATTCTTTATTTTGCAAAGCTCCGTAATTTTGTTATTAAGAGTTTTTTCATAGTTTAAAAACTCCCTGTTATCTATAGCTCCGCATTGTCCGAGAAATTCAGCGAAATTCCTGCGTTCCTGAATAAGAAACTGTATTTCATCATTTATCTTCCAACCACGCTTGAGCCATTCCTCTGTTTTATTCAAGAATCATTCCTCCTTTTTAATCATACAATCTGTATCCGTAATTTTCCTTAAAACAGTCCTCATTACAGAAAAAATTACCAAATTTGTCTGTAACAAATTCATTCTCCCCAAGGATTTCACCCTTACAAAAAGCACATTCCCCCAAAATTTTTTTGTCTTTACCAGTAAAAATTTTTTTAAATCCGTCAAAATCCGTCATTTTTTTCACTCACCTTGTATTATAATTTTTAAGTCAAAAACAACAGACATCAACACTATAATATATTATGTGTCGAACCCGACACAATTATTTTATCATTCTTAAAATGGGACAGTCAACACCAATCGTCCCCCAAAATATGATAAATATGTTGATTTTTCGACAAAATTATGCTAAGATTTAGAAAGGTGATTATAAATGCACTACATAGGTAAGTCAATCAAAACTTTAAGGAAAAAACTAAGCCTGACCCAAAAGGATTTTACTGAATTGCTTAATTCGACCTATGGATTAAATATAGAGAGGGCAACTGTTTCCAAGTGGGAAACGGGATTCCAGACCCCCTCTGTTGAAACAGTAGTACTGATTTCTGATTTATTCAGGGTATCCCTGAGAAATCTGTATAAGGGAATTGTTACAGCCTCGATTGAATATGATTACGCAGTTCGTTATAACGGAAAGGAGCAGCTTTCCGATAAAATTAAATCAGGAGATCTTGTTTTGTTTAAGAAAACCACCGATGCCCGTGAGGGAGAAGTTGTAATTCTCGATACAGAAATTCTCAAGAATTATGAAAACGGTGATAAAATCCGAGGCAAAGCAATAGGAGTTTTTTCCGAAATATAATCATCCGGGGAGGAGAAATTATGAAAAAACTTTTATCATTATTAATGGTATTTGTACTTGTATTTTCTGTTACAGGTTGCGGAAATAAAACTGATAAAACAGCAGACAAGGGCGACGCCACAATTGTAGAGCTTGGCACACCTCTTAAGTACCTCTGTGATTTTGTAAGCACAGGGGATGAAAATGTGCTTAAGTACATTTACCCTGAAAACATTATAACAGTTTTTGATGCAAAGGATACTATTTACGAAACAGCTGACAACCATAAGGAACTTGGAATGCAGTGTTCTGCAATCGTAACCGATAAAGAGCGTCTTTCAGAGGAAAAGCTTGCTGAAATTAATAATTATATCAAGCAGAGATACATTGACAAAAATGTTCTCTATGAATTTATTCCTGCAACAGATGCCTATCTTATCACAGCAAGCGTATCTGCAATCCTCACAATTGAGGGACAGATAGCTGCTGATAACGGCGGACTTGATATGCAGAAAACAGTTATAAAAGTAGGGGATAACTGGTATATCGGACCAAACTATCTTGAAAACGGAAGCCTTGAATACTACATAGGCGATTTCTAAGAAAAATATTGACTTTTAGCCGTAAATAAAGTACAATATCTAGTGATAGCATATAATTTGTATTTTTACTTGCATTTGTATTTCTTTTTAATGTTTTGAAATAAATATTAAAAGGAGGTGTGCGTTACTATAATGGAAATTGTTATATATTTGATACTTGGAGTCCTTGTCCTCGTTGGAACTTTCGGAGGATTTAAGTGGGGCTATTCATATAGGCGAAATACTGCTGAAGCTAAGATTGGCAGTGCTGAAGAAGAATCTAAAAGAATTATAGAAGACGCTAAAAAAAGTGCAGCTAAAGCTGCCGAAAATGCTAAGAAAGAAAAGTTGCTTGAAGCAAAAGAAGAAATACACAAGGAAAGAGCTGAGCTCGAAAAGGAAATAAAGGAACGCCGTTCCGACCTCCAGAGACAAGAGCATCGTATCCAGCAAAAGGAAGATACAATTGACAAAAAGGCACACAATCTTGAGGAAAAGGAAGAAGTCCTTGCCCAGAAGATTGCAAAAGCCGAAGAAACACAGGAAGAGATTGAACAGGTTAAACGCCTTGAACTTTCCCAGCTTGAGAAAGTTGCATCAATGAGTGTTGAAGACGCCAAAAATCTTCTCCTTAAGAAAGTTGAAGAGGACACAAAGCATCAGGCTGCAATCCTCATCAAAACAATTGAAACACAGGCTAAAGAAGAAGCCGACACAAGAGCTAAGAATATTATCTCAGGCGCAATTCAGCGTTGTGCCGCTGACCACGTTGCCGAAACCACAGTTTCTGTTGTTGCAATTCCTAACGACGAAATGAAGGGTAGAATTATCGGCCGTGAGGGTAGAAATATCAGGGCAATCGAAACCATGACAGGCGTTGACCTTATCATAGACGATACTCCTGAAGCTGTTATTCTTTCAAGCTTTGACCCTGTAAGACGAGAAATCGCAAGACGTTCCCTTGAAAAGCTTGTAACAGACGGCAGAATTCATCCTGGCAGAATTGAAGAAACTGTTGAAAAGTCCAAAAAGGAAGTTGAACAGATTATCAAGCAGGAAGGCGAACAGGCTTGCTTTGAAACAGGTGTACACGGTTTAAATCCTGACCTTGTAAAGGTTCTCGGAAGACTTAAGTACAGAACAAGCTACGGCCAGAACGTACTTCTTCATGCAAAAGAAGTTGCCCACCTTGCAGGCCTTATGGCTGCTGAAATGGGCGGTGATGTTGCAGCTGCTAAGCGTGCAGGACTTCTCCACGACATTGGAAAGGCTATCGACCACGAAGTAGAAGGTTCCCACGCTGCAATCGGTGCTGACCTTGCCAAGAAATATAAGGAAAACGAAAAAATCGTTAATGCTATTATGGCTCACCACGGCGACGTGGAAGCAAACTCACTTATCGCTGTTTTAGTTCAGGCTGCTGACGCGATTTCAGCCGCAAGACCTGCAGCAAGACGCGAAAACCTTGAGTCTTATATCAAGAGAATTGAAAACCTTGAGGATATCGCAAATTCATTCAACGGCGTTGATAAATCCTACGCTATTCAGGCAGGCCGTGAAATCAGAATTATGGTTAAGCCTGAACAGGTATCTGACGATGATGCAATCATTCTCGCAAAGGATATCGTTAAGCGTATCGAAGACGAAATGGAATATCCGGGACAGATTAAGGTTAATGTAATCCGTGAATCCCGAGCTGTTGACTTCGCAAAATAAGCACAAAAAACCTCTCGAATTTTCGAGAGGTTTTTATATTCCTATTTTCACGTTGCCACAGGCAACATATCACTTTACGAAGTAAAATACCACACCTCAAGGTATATCACAAATTCCGCAGGAATTTATAACACTGCGAAGCATTTTATCTTCTGAAACCGCTTATAAAAGCTTTTGTTCTTTCGTTTTGAGGATTGTCGATAACATCCTCAGCGCTACCCTCTTCTACGATATAGCCGTCAGCCATAAAGATTATTCTGTCTGCAACATACTTTGCAAACTCAATTTCGTGGGTTACGATAACCATTGTCATCTTCTTCTCTGCAAGCTCGCGGATAACCTTAAGAATTTCACCTGTAAGCTCAGGGTCAAGAGCCGATGTAGGCTCGTCAAAGAGCATAAGGTGTGGATTCATTGCAAGGGCGCGAGCAATGGCAACTCTCTGTTGCTGACCGCCTGATAACTGATATGGATAGGCAGAAATCTTGTCTTTAAGTCCAACTGAATCAAGAATTTCAATAGCATTTTCCTTTGCAGTATCAGGGCTTTCACCGTTTACCATGACAGGCGCAAGCATAACATTTTCAAGAACTGATTTGTGAGGAAATAAATTAAAATTCTGGAAAACCATACCGAGCTTTTTGTAGGCTTCTCTTGTTACTTCGTTGTTAATGTATTCCCCGTCTTTTACAACCTCGTCCCCGTCAATTACAATTGTGCCCTTGTCAACAGTTTCAAGGTGGATAAGGGAACGGAGAAAGGTACTTTTACCTGAACCCGAGGGGCCGATTATTGCAACAACCTCACCCTCATTGATTTCCATTGAAACGTCTTTCAAAACTTCAAGCTTACCAAAGCTTTTCTTAATATTTTTAGCAGAAATTACAGGCATATCTCCACCTCCTAACCCTTGTAATAGTCAAGCTTCTTCTCAATGTATCCGAAAAGAAGTGTAAGTAAACCGTTGAATAAAAGGTAGAATGCACCTGAATAGAACAGAGGCCAGATAAGACCGTCAGTTTTAATAAACTTCTGGGCATTCCAGATAATTTCATAAACCATAATAATTCTTGCAAGGGAAGTATCCTTAACAAGAGTAATAATTTCATTACTCATAGGCGGAACAATTCTTTTAATTACCTGAGGGAGAACAATTTTGAAGAAAATCTGGTTCTTTTTCATACCGAGAACCTGACCTGCTTCATACTGTCCAACAGGGATTGATTCAATACCGCCACGGTAAATTTCCGAAAAATAACAGGCATAGTTTATTACAAAGCCTATCATAACAGCCAAAAATCTGTCAAATACGCTCCAGGTTGCAAGCCAGTCAAGGAAAAAGTTTCCTCCCGACTCCGCTATAACGCCC